>JAFRZB010000038.1 GCA_017442785.1 Bacillota bacterium | reverse complement strand
CTTTGAAAGATTTTTATATCCTCCTTGTCCGTCTAAATACTCCTTGACTACTCTCATCTTAAATTCAAAACTATACTTTGCCATAACAAAACTGACCTCCTCCAGTTAGATTCTTGGTCTAACTTTTGGGGGTCAGTTCAGTGCGGACCGGTCTTTTTCTTGCGAAAAGCTCTTCCTGATGTTATTATTATTTCAGAAAACTGCTTATTGTTAACGAAAGGACACTGACGATGAAAGACGAACTCACATTTCTTGCGGTAGGTGACATCGGCCTGTACAGGGACGATTTCTTCGAATACTTCGTAAATATCAGGGACTATTTCAGAAAGGCCGACCTTTGCTTCGGCCAGCTGGAATCCGTCCTCTCCGACAGACTGGAGCTCTCCAGCTGCACCAGGATGGGCTGTTCCTCAAGGCCGGAATGCCTTGAAGCGATCAAGGACGCCGGATTCGACGTCCTGTCCTTTGCAAGCAACCACGCCCTGGACTACGGACGCACAGCCTTTGAGGATACCCTCAGGAACATCCGCAATGCAGGCTTCTATCTTACCGGAGCAGGCGAGAACGAGGAGAAGGCCAGGGAATACCCGATAATAGACGTTGAGGGCACTAAGATTGCCATACTCGGCTACGGCTCCATACTTCCCCAGGGTTTCTGGGCGGAGGAGGCGAGGCCCGGTGTAAACCCGGCAAGAGGGATCACAGCCTACGTTCCGGTAGAGCACGATCAGCCGGGAACGCCCTGCAGGATATATACCTTCCCGCATCCGGACGATCTTAAGCGTATGCAGGCTGCCGTAAAGGAAGCCAAGACCAAGGCGGATCTCGTATTTGTATCCTTCCACTGGGGCATACATTTCAAGGAAGCAGTTATTACCGACTACGAAAGATACTACGCGCACTTCGCGATAGACGCCGGCGCGGACCTTATAATAGGTCATCACCAGCACATCCTTAAGCCAATAGAGATCTACAACGGCAAGGTGATATTCTACGGCCTGGGCAACTTCTGCATGGAAGAGGTAATGAACTTCAAGAAGGACCAGGAGATGAAGCGCCAGGACATGAGGACCTCAAAGAGCCACACCGAGATGACAAAGATCTCCGACGCCTTCAAGACCACTACAAGGTCCTTCCCGATGGATTCCTATCTTACGATGGTAGCCAAGGTCAGGATAAAGGACAAGAAGATAGTCGGCGTGTCCTATCTTCCGGCATATCTGCCCGTAGGAAGCCAGACCTACATCTGCAAGCCCGGAGACGAGCGCTTCGATGAGGTAGTGGAGTACGTAAAGAAGATAACTGCGGCCATGGATCTGGATCCGTCAGTCCTCAAGCTTGAGGGAGACGAGGTAAGGCTTATCTAAAGTAAGCCCGCGCTTCCGAGGATGCTCAGGAAACCGAAGAGTGTGAATATGGAGAGGAAAGAGGTTATCGCAACTATCTCTCCTGCCAGCTCCTTGTTTCCTCCCAGAGCCACTGCCGTGCTGTAGGAATTTACAGCGGTAGGGCCTCCGCAGTGCAGGAGAGCCGCTATCAGGTTGGCATTCCTGATGCCAAGCGCCACGGCTATAGGCACGAGAATGAGAGGCATTATTATCAGCCTTCCCAGACATACTATCAAAAGCCTGCTCTTCCATTTGGGCAGGCTTTTTAAATTGAAATCCGCGCCTATGGCTATCATGGCAAGAGGAGTAGCCATGGAGGACAGCCTTCCTACTATGTCGTCAACGATGAACTCCGGGAAGCGTATGCCGGAAACGTTAAGAAGTATACCTATCAGGCTGCTCAGCACCATGGGATTGGTTATGATCTTTATGAGCATGTGCGAAAGGCTGGCGCTTCCGCCCCTTGCGCGTTCAAAGGCAATGGTGGAACAGGTGTTCATGATGGGGGAGACTATTATCAGCAGGGCGGCAGTCATCCCTATGTTGGTGCCGTAGAAGCTTGCGGCTATGGGTATTGCAAGAAGACCGTAGTTCGCCTTGTGTATGCCCTGTATCATTACGGGAGCTACGGTCCTGTCCTTTTCTCTGCTGTTGATCAGCGCGCTCAGAATAATGAATGAGATTATTCCGCTTGCAGCGGTGAACACGCTGAGCTTTAGATCGAATATCTCGGAGATATCCGACTCGTAGATGTTTAGTATGATGTTTATCGGAAGGAATACTCTGAATACCAGGCGGTTGATGCTGGCGGAGCCTGCGTCGGTTATTATTCCTGCCTTTTTGACTGCTGCGCCTATAAGGAAAAAGGCAAACAGCGGAAATACGCTTTTAAACGAAAGAAAAATCGGACTCATTTATTACACTTAAGGCGAGGGATCACAGCAGAGCCGCTATGTCCCTTATGTCATCTATCCTTTCCAGAGCCTTTACATGCTCGTATATTGCCTCCTGTGCGGACCTGTCCGCCGGCTTTGCGGCTCTGTCCATGCAGGAGAAGAATTTGGCGCGGAAGGCGTCCTCGGTCATGGGATTGTCCGGGTTTCCGAGTGTGCTGGATACGGTATCCGTGTAGCTCTTTCCGTCTTTGGTCTCTATGGTGAGCCTGCCTCCGGTCTTCATCTCTATGCTCTTGTCCCATTCGTCGTTGAGGACGTGAGAGAACTTGGAGGCGAGGTCCAGTATGTCCCTGCGCTTAAGATTCTCGTCGTCGAAGCTTGCAAGAGTTACGCTTCCGTCTATGATGGCAGTGGATACCGTAAATGGCATACTGTACTTGGCGCCTATGGCGTTCTTGGGGGCCTTCTTGTCCTCTGCGGGCTCCAGGACCACTCTTGCCACAGTGGGGGCCTCTGCCTTAAGAGCTGTTATGTCCTCCGGCTTTATGTCGTGGTCTCTCATGATGTTGAGGGCGGCGTTTATGCAGCCGTGGTTTCCCATGCAGCAGGGCCAGGGCTTGAATATCAGCTTTGCGGCCTCGAAGTCCTTTCCGAGATCCTTAAGTACTGCCTCGGCGTCGTAATCGTTCTGGAAATATGCCTTGTAGAAGCCCTGCTGGCCTTCGAACGGATCTTTGTAGCCCTTGATGCCTTTTGCTGCGAGAAGGGCGGAGCTCATGGCTGCCTGCGCGCCGAAGGCCTCCCTTATGGACCTTATCGGGGTCTCCTTGTTTTTGGTGAGCTCGGAGCTGCAGGTATACTGCGAAAGATCAAGGCTCCATGCGTCTATTATCTGGTCTTCCGTAAGCCCCAGGAGCTTGCACGCTGCGGCGGTGGCGCCGAAGGACGTGAACACCGGCGGCATGTAGAAGCCGTATATGGCAAATCTTGAGGAGACTGCGGCTCTCGCCAGCCTGCAGGCAACCTCTGAGCCGGCTATCATGGCGGTAAGGAAGTCCTTTCCGCTTACGCCGCCCAGCTTTTCCGCAAGAGCAAGGCAGACGGTGAATGTGGAAGTGTTTGGATGTATGGTGGCTGTGGCCGAAGTATCGGAAAAGTCCAGAGCCATTACCATGGAGGCGTTGGCGAAGGCCGCCCAGACTGCGGGGAGCTTCATGCCCTGACCGAGCAGGGTGGCTTCTCCTTTTCCGCCTGCCGCGGATTCCACTGCATATTCCACGAACTCTCTGCAGCCGTTCCCGTCCGCGCCGCCGCTTATTATGGCAATGTTGTCCAGTATGGACCTTTTCTGTACTTCTATGACGTTTTCGGGTATGTTTTCGTACTTAAGCTCCGCAACGAAACGGGCGAGCTCTCTGGAAATGTTCATGGCGTCCTCCTTCTTTTTTCAATATACTGTATTATCTCATATCGGGCGCGCGGTTGCAATAATCAGGCCGAATCGATATAATTATGTCAGCAAAGGAAAAGACTTATGAAACACGCGGTAACATACGAGCTGATAAAGAAAGACAGCAGGACAGGCGCCAGAAGGGGCGTGATCCATACTCCGCACGGAGACATACAGACACCGGTATTCATGCCGGTGGGAACTCAGGCTACGGTAAAGGCCATGAAGCCCGAGGACGTTGCGTCCCTGGGGCACGAAGGCGCAGGCATTATACTTGCCAATACCTACCACCTGTATCTGCGTCCGGGCCACGAGCTGGTGCAAAAGGCAGGCGGCCTTCACAGCTTCATGAACTGGGACCGCGCCATCCTAACGGATTCCGGCGGATTCCAGGTATTCTCCCTGGGAAAGCTCAGGAAGATAACGGAGGAGGGCGTATCCTTCAGGTCCTACATAGACGGCTCTAAGCACATGTTCACCCCGGAGAGCAGCATGGAGGTGCAGAACGCCCTGGGCGCGGACATCATCATGGCATTTGATGAGTGCGCTCCGCCTGACGCGGACCGAAGGTACATAGAGGAGTCCCAGGCAAGGACCACCAGGTGGCTTAGAAGATGCGCCGCGGCGCACAAAAGGCCCGAGGACCAGGCGCTGTTCGGTATAATGCAGGGAGGCTTCTTTAAGGACCTGCGGAAAGAGAGCGCGGATGCCATAGTGGATCTGGACCTTCCCGGCTACGCCATAGGCGGCATCTCAGTGGGAGAGCCTAAGGAAAAGTACGTGGGCGTGCTGGACTACGCCGTGGACATGCTCCCCGCGGACAAGCCCAGGTACGTCATGGGCATAGGTACTCCTGACTACATCCTGGAGGCTGTCGAGCGCGGCGTGGACATGTTCGACTGCGTTGAGCCCACAAGGCTTGCGCGCCACGGCATGGCCATGACGAGCCGCGGGCGCCTTAACATCAACAATTCCAGGTATTTCGACGACTTTGAGCCCATAGACCCCGAGTGCGACTGCTACTGCTGCAGGCATTATTCCAGAGCCTATGTAAGGTCTCTCTTCAGGCAGAAGAGCCCGGAGATATTCGGTGCAATGCTGCTGTCGGAGCACAACCTCTACTTCCTCGTCCGTCTCGCGGAAAAGATGAGGGAGGCCATAGAGCAGGACCGCTTTACCGAGTTTAAGAAGGAGTTTCTGGAGAAGTATGGCCAAGGCTGAGATCAGGGACATTGAAGCGGGAAGGGCAGTCTGCCCGTCCTTCGGGCGCTGCGGTGGCTGTACCTATCTGGGGCTTTCTGAGGAGGAATGCCTTAAGATAAAGGAGGCACAGGTGCTGAGATGCCTTGAGGCCGAGGGGGTGGATACCTCGGTCTTTAAGGGTATCGTTTCCGCGCCCCGGACATATAGATACCGCAACAAGATGGAGTACACCTTCGGAAACGAGGTGAAGGACGGACCCACGATACTCGGCCTGCACGCGGTGGGGAGCTTCATATCCATAGCCCCGTGCGGCGAATGCGTACTGGTGCCGGAGGACTTCAACCGCGTGCTTAAGGCAACGCAGGAGTACGTGAGCGGCAAAGGATATACTCACTACCACAAGAAGCTCCACAGGGGGCTTATGAGGAGCCTTATAATAAGGCGTGGCGTAAGGACAGGTGAGCTTCTGATAAACATAGTCACGAGCTCCGACGGGGAGTTCGATGAAGATGGTTACAAAATACATATTATGTCAATAGGACTTGATAATAAGATCGTCGGCATACTCCATACCATAAACGACAGCAGATCCGACGCTCTTGTGGCGGAGGAGGTGCGGGTCCTCTGCGGCAGGGACTGGTACAGCGAGGAGATACTCGGCCTTAAGTTCAGAGTCGGCGCTTTCTCGTTCTTCCAGACCAACGTGGAGGCCGCGGAAAGGCTCTATCTGGACGCTGTGTCGCTTATCGACAGCTTTGAGGACAAGACCGTCTTCGACCTCTACTGCGGCACCGGCACTATAACGCAGTTCATGGCAGGAAAGGCAAAGAAGGCCGTAGGCGTGGAGATAGTGGAGGAGGCAGTCAGGACGGCGAGGGACGCCGCGAAGCTCAACGGCCTTGACAACTGCGAGTTCATAGCCGGAGATGTCGGAGATGTCCTTTCCGCTCTTGAGACTCTTCCCGACGTTATCGTCGTGGACCCTCCAAGAGCCGGAATAATGCCCAAGGCTCTTGCAAAGATACTGTCCTACGGCGTCGAAAACATCGTTTACATATCCTGCAATCCCAAGACGCTTGCATCTAACCTTAGGGCTGCGGCGCTTGCGGGGTACGAGCCCGCGCGGATAAGGGCATACGACAATTTCAGCTTCACAAGGCACATAGAGTGCGCGGCGCTTTTGGTAAAGAAGGGCTGAGATGAGCAGTATCACCGAAGAGATAAGGCAGGAGCTCTTTTCCCTGCAGGACATAAAGTACAGGGACTTCCAGAGCAGGCTGATCCCGGGAACTGAGCCTTCCGCCATGATAGGCGTCAGGACTCCGCAGCTTAAGAAGCTTGCCAAAGAATACGTTAAAAGGCCGGATGCAGAAGACTTTCTCCTGGAGCTTCCCCATGGGTATTTCGACGAGGACCAGCTCCACGCGTTCATCATATCGGAGATAAAGGACTTCGGCAGATGCATGGCAGAAGTCGAGCGCTTCCTTCCGTACGTTAACAACTGGGCCACCTGCGACCAGATGTCGCCGAAGGTCTTCAAAAAGGATAAGGAGCGACTTCTTGAGCACATAAAGGTCTGGATTGTTTCCGGGAAGACCTATACCGTCCGTTTCGGTTTAGGCATGCTGATGCAGCACTTCCTGGACGAGGGGTTCCGCACCGAATATCCGGAGCTTGCGGCAGGGATAAGCTCGGACGAATACTACGTGAGGATGATGCAGGCCTGGTATTTCGCCACGGCTCTTGCCAAGCAGTACGACGCCGTGATACCTTACATAGAAGAGCGGCGGCTGGAGAGATGGACCCACAACAAGGCCATACAAAAGGCTCTTGAGAGCTTCCGGATAACGCAGGAGCAGAAAGAATATTTAAGATCGCTGAAAATAAAATGATCATAAAAGGAGTTAGAGATGAAAATAGCGGTAACTTATGAAAACGGACAGGTATTCCAGCATTTCGGGCATACCGAGGAGTTCAAGGTATATGACGTCGAGGACGGGAAAATAGTCTCTTCCAGGGTGATCGGATCGGACGGGCACGGACACGAGGAGATTGCTTCGCTTCTTGCCGGCCGCAGCATAGATGTGCTCATCTGCGGAGGAATAGGGCCAGGAGCGCAGGCTGCGCTTGCGGAGAGCGGCATAGAACTATGTTCGGGCGCTTCCGGGGACGCGGACGCGGCTGTTGAAGCCTACCTTAAGGGCGAGCTTGTAAGCAGCGGCGCAAACTGCAGCCATCACGACCATGACCACGACCACTGCGGACATCACGGCGGGGACCACTGCGGCTGCGGTCATCATGCGGAAGGGAAGAACTCCGGCAAGAGGGTAAAGGTCCACTACCGGGGCACCTTCAACGATGGAAGCCAGTTCGATTCCTCCTACGACCGCGGAGAGCCTCTGGAGTTCGTCTGCGGAGCGGGGATGATGATACCCGGCTTCGACGCTGCAGTCGCCGGGATGGAGGTTGGCGAGAAGATAGACGTGCACCTTTCCCCGGCCGAGGCCTACGGAGAGCAGGACCCCGCGCAGATATTCAGCGTTGCCATAGCAGATCTTCCCGGGGCCGAGTACGCGGAGGTAGGCCAGAGGGTCTATCTTCAGGACAGGATGGGAAGGCCGGTGGCTGTGACCGTTGCCGCAAAGGACGAGATAAACATTACCTTCGACGCTAACCACGAGCTTGCGGGAAAGGAACTCAATTTCACTATAGAACTGCTTGAAGCGGAGTAAGAATGAAAAAACTGCTTAAAAAAATACTGCTGGTGGTCCTGGCGCTGGTGGTGATAGCTCTTCTGTACGTCTTCCTTGAGCCGCTTATGGAAAAGATAAGCAGCGGTCCCGCGGACGACTCCGAAAGCTGGATGGCAAGGCTGGGGGACGACGTGCTCATAAGCGACATCTCCATCCCCGGCACCCACTACAGCGCCACGCAGTACGTCCAGCTTGCCTTCTTCTCCAAGTGCCAGTCGCTTTCCGTAGGCGAGCAGCTGCGAGACGGCTGCAGGTACCTTGACATAAGGCTGGGGCTCAACAAATCCGGAGACGATCTTATCTTCTACCACGGCTTTTGCAAGTGCAAGACAGGTTTCCTGCCCTGGGAGAGAGACCTTGAGATAGGAGACGTGCTGGAGAGATGCTACGTGTTCCTTAAGGAGCATCCGACGGAGACCATCATTTTTGCGGTAAAGCAGGAGCGCGGAGACGACACCGCTGCCTTCCAGACCGTGCTGCAAAGATACATAGAGCTTGACCCCGGCATGTGGTATCTTTCGGACAGCATCCCCAGGCTTGGAGAGTGCAGAGGCAAGCTTGTCCTGATGAGGCGCTACGAGGATGTCCTGTCTCTGGGCAGCGCTTCGGGCATACAGCTGCTTTGGACGGACCAGGGCGGAAACAGCGATACCTCCCTGAACGCTGCCAGAGAGCCTCAGGATACCTATGTGCTCTCCGTACAGGACAGGTTCAAGTATTCCGCAGCCGATAAATGGAGCGCTTTCAAGGCGGCCTTCGGTGCGGGAAACGGCGGAGATCTAAGGATCAATTTCCTGAGCACCAACGGCACGCCGAAGTTCGGACATCCTTTCACCTATGCCAAGATACTGAACAAGAACCTGCTGAGCGAGAACATCTCCGGCCTTCCGAAGTCCTGGATCATCCTGGATTTCGTCAACGCTGAGCTTGCCGAGCACGTATACGACATCAACTTCAGATAAGGAGCACCTATGGAAAGACAGCCGGGCTGGGCGATAATAGGCGCCGGCACTATCGCCAACGAGATGGCAACAACCTTCAGCGAGAAGGGAAAGCGCTTCCTGGGCATATACAACAGGACATACGAGCACGCGGAAGCCTTCGCGCTTAAGTACGGAGCGGAAATAGTATACAGAAGCAGCGCAGATCTCTGCGCGGACCCGGACGTGGACATAGTCTACATTGCCACGCCTCATAATACGCATTACGGGTATATAAAGGAGTGCCTTCTTGCCGGAAAGCATGTCCTTGCCGAAAAATCCATAACCCTCAACTCCGCGCAGCTCGATGAGCTCTACGGGACAGCGGAAGGAAAAGGCCTGATACTCGCCGAGGCACAGACCATATATCACATGCCACTTTTTAAGCAGCTTTGGGCGATGAAGGACAGCGGTGAGCTTGGCCGGGTAAAGGTGATAAGCGCCAACTTCGGGAGCTTCAAGCAGTACGACATGAACAACCGCTTCTTCAACATGGCTCTCGGCGGAGGGGCGCTGCTGGACATAGGCGTATACGCGCTTTCAGCGGTCAGGAGCTTTATGGATCAGGATCCATCGAAGGTCTTCAGCGTCATGGTGCCGTCGCCTGCGGGCTCTGACGAGATGTCCGCGGTTGCTCTGGCGACAGACAGCGGACAGGTGGCCACGGTGGCCCTCAGCATGCACGCCAAGCAGCCCAAGCGAATAATGATAAGCTTCGATAAGGGCTACATAGAAATCCCCAACTATCCAAAGGCGGAGAACGCATATCTTACGCTTACGGAAAGCGGAGAGACGAAGGAGATAAGGGCCGGCAGGTCCTCAATGGCTTACGCCTATGAGACAGAGGACATGGAGGAGGCTGTCATGAGTGGTGATCCCTCCTTAATGAAGACAGAGCTTACCAAAAACGTAATGCATATTATGTCATCCATTCGCGAGGAGTGGGGACTTAAGTATCCCGAGGAAGAAGAGAACGGAGGAATATCATGAACGAAGTGATCAGGGCGATCCTGGAGAGACGGAGCATAAGAAAGTTCAAGCCGGATCTTCCGCCTAAGGAGATGCTGGATCAGATAATAGAGGCGGGGCTCTACGCGGCCAGCGGCAGAGGTCAGCAGAAGCCTATTATAGTAGCCATAACCAATAAGCAGCTCAGGGACAGGATGTCGAAGGATAATCTCGCAATACTCGGCGGGGACAGGGATTCCGATCCCTTCTACGGAGCGCCGGCGGTTCTCGTCGTCCTTGCCCCTAAGGACTGGTACAACAGGGTCTACGACGGCAGCCTCGTAATGGGCAACATGATGCTTGCGGCCCACGCTCTGGGGCTGGGAAGCATATGGATACACCGCGCCAGGGAGGAGTTCGAGACCGACTATTACAAAGGCATCCTTAAGGATCTCGGAATAGAAGGAGAGTGGGAGGGGATAGGCCACTGCTGCGTAGGCTACATGGACTGCGAGCTTCCCAAACCCGTTCCCAGAAAAAGTAACAGGGTGTATTATATCGACTGACATCTTGAACATTGCAGCCTTTAGTGGTAAAATCTAAGCGAAAGAACAGTTTTATCATTTTGAAGGGAGTTGATTCCAATGGGCAGACACGGCACTATCGCCGGAAGAAAAGCAGCGCAGGACTCTAAGAGAGCCGCCAGCTTCACCAAATACGCTAGACTTATAACAGTAGCCGCCAAGGCGGGAGGAGATCCGGATTACAATCCTACTCTGAGGACCGCCATAGATAAGGCAAAGGCAGCAGGCCTTCCGAACGACAACATCACAAGAGCCATCAAGAAGGGCACTGGAGAGCTCGCGGGAGAGACATACGAAGAGCTCAAGTTCGAAGGCTACGGCGCAGGCGGCGTAGCTGTAATAGTAGAAGCGCTTACAGACAACAAGAACAGGACCACGTCCTCCGTAAAGCACGCTTTCGACAAGTTCGGAGGAAACCTCGGAACTCCGGGATGCGTATCCTACATGTTCGACACTAAGGGCGTCCTTGTATTCGACAAGGAGACAGGTGTTACAGAGGATCAGCTTATGGAGGTGGCGCTCGAAGCAGGCGCGGAAGACATAGTTGAGTATGAGGACAGCTTCGACGTCCTCTGCCCGCCGGACGTGTTCAACGACGTCGTAGCCGCAGTAAAGGCCGCCGGTCTTGAGACCGTGGAAGCAGACGTCGAGCAGGTACCGTCCATGACCTCCGAACCGGACCCCTCAGTCATCGGTCAGCTCAGAAAGATGATCGAGGCTCTTGAGGACGACGATGACGTTCAGAAGGTATATACAAACAGCGCAGTAGATCTTTACGACGAAGAGTAAACTTTTATATCCTGAGATGTTCGTCAGGGCGTTAATTCAACCTACAGTTCATTTAAGGGAAGCCGTATGTCAGATCCGCCGTTATGTCAGGCCTCATAAGATCAGTGGAAGACAGAAGACGGAGCGCAGGCATCCCACCTATCTCTTGATAGGGCGTGAATTATAGCCCAACGGCATTTTGGGATTTTTTATTAGAGAAAACAGCCATGGACAGAATAGTCATAATAGACGGAAACAGCCTTGTAAACCGCGCCTACTACGCCATACAGCGTCCCATGATAACAAAGGACGGCATGTATACGCAGGGCATATACGGTTTTTTAAGCATGCTGCAGAAGATAAGGGCGGACTACAGCCCCACGCACATGCTCGTGGCCTACGACAGGAAGGCTCCCACCTTCAGGCACAAGGAGTATACGGATTACAAGGCCGGAAGGAAGCGCATGCCGGACGAGCTGGCCATGGAGCTCCCTGTCCTTAAGGAGATACTCTCCGCCATGGGAATAAGTCAGTACGAGACCGACGGCTTCGAGGCGGACGACATAATAGGGACCACAGCCCGCATGGCTGAGGACGCAGGAATGGAGTGCTTCGTCATCACGGGAGACAGGGACGCTCTGCAGCTCGCAACTGACAGGACTTCCGTTATCATCACAAAGAAGGGCATAAGCGAGTTCAAGCTCTACGACGACGCTGCCATGAAGGAGGAGTACGGCTTCGACCACGAGCAGTTCATAGATTACAAGGCTCTGCGCGGAGATACCTCCGACAACATCCCCGGGATAGAGGGCGTAGGGGAGAAGACCGCCATAAAACTCATACAGCAGTTCGGCTCCCTTGAGGGGCTGCTCTCCAACGTCGACAAGGTGGAGAACGCAAAGCTTCGCCAAAGGATAGAGGACGGCGCTCAGACGGCTCTGATGTCCAAGAGGCTGGCTACCATAATCACCAACGTTCCCGTGGATTATACCGCGGAGGATCTTAAGATAAGGCCGGCGGATACGGACGAGCTGATACGCCTCTACAGCAGGCTGGAGTTCAAGACCTATCTGTCCAAACTGCTGAAGGAGATAAAGGAGGGCGGCGGACCGTCTCCCGTAAGCGTGCAGGCCGACGTTCCCGCTGTTACCATACCGGAGATAAGAGCTGCATCGGAATCCGACCTTGAGGGTATATTTGCATCGGAAAGCCTTATAATAGACGTTTTGAGCGACGAAAACCACGTGGGCGGGATCTCATTCGAAAGAGCGGAGATAATGGCTGAAAACGGCTGTTTTGTAATAGAGCCGGACCTTGAGGAGGCATTCATAAAGGCAGCCTCCGGAAGGAGGATAAGGCTGCGCGGCTTCGGCCTGGGAAGGGTGTATTTCTATCTTGCGTGCAAAGGAGCGGATATACGCGGCTTCGAGACCGAGTTCGACTGCGCCCTTGCAAGATACGTCCTTTCTCCCAGTACCAAGGCTCCGGGCCTTGCGGAGCTGGTGCTTGAGGTCTTCCACGCGGAGCTTGGCGGCGGCCAGGAACAGATGTCGCTCTTTGCTCAGGCCGCGGACTATTCTCAGAGTGCCAAAAAGCTCGCTTACATAGATGCTCTTGAAAAGGTACAGAGAAAACAGATAGAAGAGGAGGACCTTTCCCGCGTTCTTTACGAGATTGAGCTTCCTCTCTGCAAGGTGCTCGCATGCATGGAGAAGGAAGGCTTCGCGGTAGACAGGGAAAGGCTGATATCCTTCGGCGGAGAGCTCAAGGAGCAGATAAAGATACTCGAAAAGCAGATACTGGGGCTTGCGGGTGAGGACTTCAACATCAACAGCCCTCAGCAGCTGGGCACCGTTCTTTTCGAAAAGCTGGGGCTTCCCGCAGGGAAGAAGAACCAAAAAGGCTATTCCACCAGCGCGGACATACTCGAAAAGCTCAGGGACGTCCATCCGATAATACCCAAGATACTGGAATACAGGATGCTCGCCAAGCTCAACAGCACCTACGTTGAGGGTATGCTGCCGCTCATAGCGCCCGATGGCAAGATACACGCTCACTTCCAGCAGACCGTAACAGCCACTGGACGCATAAGCTGCACCGAGCCAAACCTTCAGAACATTCCGGTAAGGACCGAGCTCGGAAGGCAGCTGAGGAAGGCCTTCATCGCCGAGAGCCCGGACTACGTTCTGGTGGGCGCGGACTATTCCCAGATAGAGCTGAGGGTAATGGCTCACATGGCAGGAGACAAAGAGCTGATAGAGGCCTTCTCCGGCGGGCACGACATACACAGGGAGACAGCATCAAAGGTCTTCGGCGTGCCGCTTGAGGAGGTGACACCGCAGCTGAGATCCAACGCCAAGGCAGTCAACTTCGGCGTAATCTACGGCATGAGCGGCTTCGGGCTTGCCGAGGAGCTCACCATAAGCAGGAAGCAGGCCGAGCAGTACATAAAGGACTATTTCAACAGGTTCAGAGGCGTAAAGGCCTTCATGGACAAGTCCGTTGAGCAGGCCAAACGGAGCGGGAGCGTGCGCACTCTCTACGGAAGGAAGCGCGCCATACCCGAGATCCTTTCCGGGCAGTACATGGTAAGGCAGCTCGGAGAGAGGCTCGCCATGAACAGCCCCATACAGGGCACTGCAGCGGATATCATAAAGATAGCGATGATAAAGGTCTTTAAGGCTCTTGAGGAGGCTTACCCGCAGTCACGCATGATACTCCAGGTGCACGACGAGCTAATAATCCAGGCCAGGAAGGAAGACTCTGAAGGCGTAGGAAGGCTCCTTAAGGAGTGCATGGAGAGCGCCGCGGAGCTTAAGGTAAAGCTGATAGCCGAGGAGAATACCGCCGACAACTGGTACGATCTGAAATAGTGCATCTTGATGAAAAACAGTAATTAAATTGTCCTGTTTTGATAAAGAAAACCATTATCCTCAGTGCTATACTGTTTGTGACAGATATTTCAGCCGGCCAAGCGCAGAAAGGAAGAAAACACCATGAACATGAACAATTGGATCAGGGATCAGATCGCTGACAGAAACAAGAAGGCGGCGCCGCTCATCTCATACCCGGCAGCGCAGACTCTGTACATCCCCGTGAGGGAACTCGTAGCGGACAGCACCATGATGGCAATAGGAATGTATCTTATAGCCGAGCACTATCCTCAGATGGCCTTCGCCACAAGCTACATGGATCTTTCCGTCGAAGCCGAGGCTTTCGGAGCAAAGGCCGTATATTCGGAAGAGGGTGTTCCCACTATCGTAGGCCAGCTCATACAGACTCAGGAAGACGCTGACGCGCTTAAGATACCCGAACTCGGAGCGGGAAGGACAGGAAAGTGCCTTGACACGGTAAGGAAGGCCGCAAAGCTCATAAACGACAGGCCGGTATTCGCCAACTGCGCCGGACCGTTCTCGCTGGCAGGACGTCTTCTGGATGTAAACGAGATACTTCTCCTTACCCTTGAGGATCCTGACATGGTGCACACCATACTCGAAAAGGCCAGCACCTTCATAACAACTTACATCAAGGCCTTCAAGGAGGCAGGAGCTGACGGCGTCATAATGGCTGAGCCCCTTGCAGGACTTCTCTCGCCGTCTCTGATGCAGGAGTTCTCTACGGACTACGTAAAGAAGATAATCGATGAGGTCCAGGACGAGCGCTTCGTGGTATGCTATCACAACTGCGCAAACAGGCTGGAATCCCGCGCCGCTGCAGTGGCAGGCACAGGAGCCAGGATGTATCACTTCGGCGAGAACGCGGACATGGCGGCGCTGCTTGAGGCTCTTCCCAAGGACTGCATAGTCATGGGCAACATCAGCCCCTCCGGCATGTTCAACAGCAGCAGCGGAGTATGGAAGATGAGGCGCGGCACGCAGGCTCTCCTGCAGAAGTGCATGAAGTACGACAACTTCATAATATCCTCAGGCTGCGACGTTCCTGCGGATACGGATTTCAACAACATAAAGCAGTTCTTCATGACAGTGGAGCTGCAGTACAAGGTACGCAGGCTCCAGGACATGATCTCCTAGCAGAGAAAGGAGCAGGGCATGGTATACGGACTTACAGGCGGCACCGGGTCCGGAAAGACCACGGTGGCGGATTACCTCAGAGAATTCGGCTGTGAGGTAGTGGACGCGGACATAATAGCAAGAGAAGTTACCGCAAAGGGCTCTCCCGTGCTGGACGTCCTTGCCGAGACCTTCGGTGCGGACATCCTGGATGAAAACGGCGAGCTCATAAGAAAGAAGCTCGGAAGCATAGTCTTCGGAAATAAGGAAAAGCTTGCAAAGCTCAACGAGCTCATGAGAGAGGCACTGGATACGCGCTTCAGGAAGGCGCTGGATGAAGCAGGCTCAAAACGCCTGTATTCCAAGGTCTTCTTCGATGCCCCCGCGCTTTTTGAGACGAACAGGGAGCACTTTGTGGACAGGGTATGGGTGGTAGCCGCAGACCTTGAGACCCGCATAGCAAGGATAATGAAGAGAGACGGGCTTTCCAGGGAGCAGGTCCTCGAGCGCATGGCCAGCCAGCTTCCGGAAGAGGAAAAGATCAGGAAGGCGGACGTCGTCATCTATAATGACGGAACGCTGGAGGACTTAAGGAATAAGGTCGCAGAGGCCCTGAACAAATAATCAGTTTTTAACAGTATCAGTCTTATCACATTCCCCGGGGTTGACATGTATCATCACATGCTTTACCTTGGGGAAGTTTTTTTCTATGGCATCATGAACGTTCTCGGCTATCCTGTGGCTCTCGCGCAGCGTAAGGTCCGCGTCCGCCGTGATCTCAAGATCAACGTATATCCTGCTTCCGAACTCCCTCGTCTGGAGCAGGTCTATGCCCAGAACATTGTCCTGCGAGAGCACGCAGCGGCGTATGCTCTCCTCGGTGGCGCTGTCGCTGGAGCGGTCCACCATCCTTCTCATGGCATCGCGGAAGATGTCTATGGCAGCCTTGAGGATGAATATGCATATCACCAGGCTCGCTATAGGTTCAAGGACGGGGTATCCCATGCGGGCCCCGGCTATTCCTATGAGCGCGCCTATGGAAGAGAGGGCGTCGCTGCGGTGATGCCAGGCGCTGGCCATGAGTGCGCCTGAATCCAGGAGCAGGGCGTAATGCCTGGTATACCAGTACATCGCTTCCTTGCAGATTATGGATACGGCAGCGGCTATAAGGGCGGGAAGCCCGGGGACCGTTATGTCAGAAGTCTCGCGTTCGATGATCGACAGCACTGCGCTCCTTCCTATCATAAGACCAGTAACGGCAAGGACTGCGGAGAGCAGTATCGCCGCCACGCACTCGAAGCGCTCGTGTCCGTAGGGATGATCCTCGTCTGCGTCGCGCGCGGAGATCTTGACTCCTATCATTACGATTATCGTGCTGAAAACATCCGATGCCGAATGCACGGCGTCGCTTATCATGGCGCCCGAATGAGCGATTATGCCTGCAAGGAGCTTGATGAGCGAGAGGGCGCTGTTGCCGATTATGCTCACCCATGAGACCCTTGTTGCAGTCTTTTCGTATTCTTTTCCGGTTATCGTTTTGGATGATGTGTTCTTCTTCATGATGATATCCGCCGGTCTGTGCATATTCCCCGGGAAATAAAACCGCTCACGGAACAGCGTCTATTCTGTCCCGTGAGCGCTTCGGTCTCACTGTTACATCCGTAACCCGGCTCCTGATGGATACATCCGGCCTGATCAGTCTGTACTTTGGAGCAGCTGAACTTCAGATCGCTTACAGTCTTTCGAGCAGCTTCTCGGCGATCTGCACCGCGTTGGTGGCTGCGCCTTTTCTGATGTTGTCGGCTACTACCCAGAGGTTCATTCCGCTTTCAACGGAGAAGTCTCTGCGGATGCGGCCTACGAATACCTCGTCCTTGCCTTCGGCCTCGCGGGCGAGAGGATAAACGGCGTTCTTGGGATCGTCCTGAACTACTATGCCCGGGAAATTCCTGAGCAGCTCACGCGCCTCGTCAAGGTCGAACGGCTTTTCGAACTCAAGGTTGATGGACTCGCTGTGGCTGCAGCGCACGGGAACGCGTACGGTGGTGGCCGTGACTCTGATGCTGTCGTCTCCGAGTATCTTGTGGGTCTCGTTGATCATCTTCATCTCTTCCTTGGTGTAGCCGTTGTCGAGGAAGACATCTATGTGGGGCAGGACGTTGCCTACTATCGGATGGGCGAATGCCTTGCACTGGTCGTTGCCCTTGAGCCCTTCCGCAAGGTCAGAAAGGCCCTTCATTCCGGCGCCGGATACGGCCTGGTAGGTGTTGTAAACTATCCTCTTGACCTTATATGCGTCGTGCAGAGCCTTTATCGGAAGCATAGCCTGGATGGTGGAGCAGTTCGGGTTGGCGATTATTCCCTTGTTCTTCCAGATCTCGTCCGGGTTTACCTCGGGGACCACAAGAGGAACTTCGGGATCCATGCGCCATGCGCTGCTGTTGTCCACTACGGTGCAGCCGTGAGCAGCGGCGATGGGGGAGTACTTCTCGGATGTTCCGCCGCCTGCGGAGAACAGAGCTATGTCTATCGGTTTATCGAAGGAATGCTCGTTGAGCTCTTCCACTATGTAGTCCTTGCCTCTGAAGGTGACAGTCTTTCCTGCGGACTTGGAGCTTGCCATAAGGTAAAGGTTCTCGAACGGGAAATCTCTTTCCTCAAGGACCTTAAGGAAGGTGGAGCCTACAAGGCCTGTCGCACCTACTACTGCCAGATTAGGTTTTCTTGTCATGATATTCATCTCCTGTTTGTTTCAAAAATTGATTTTAACTATTATACACAAATTTTCCGAGATTGTTAAGTGGTAAAATCACAAAAACAAATGTTTCTTTGCCCGTTATTTATGGATGTATTTTTTATGCGGGTATGGTATAATATATTGATTTAAAAGGAGGCTTGAAATGCCAAGATTATCAAAAGAGGAAAAGGAAAAGCAGAGGATAGCCGCCGAAAAGAAAGCCGAGGCTTTAAGGAAAAAGAAAAAGGTAAAGGATGAGATCATAGCCGTCATCGTGATAGCCATAGGTCTTTTCCTCGTGATCAGCATGTTCACGAATACCACTGGGGCTGTCGGCGCTGCGGTCAAGACCTTTTTGAGCGGGCTTCTGGGCTTCATTTCGTACATTCTGCCGTTCTTCCTGATAGTATACGGCGTGCTGATATTCGCACAGCGTACGTCATATGTTACGGTAAGCTCGATCATAGCCGTAGTGATACTGTTCGTGCTGCTCACGTGCATAGTGGCCAATTTCAAGGCGCCTCTTAAGGGCGTGGCTCACTACGATTTCGCCATGAGCTTTAAGGACGTCTACGCTATGGGCACGGACGGAGGCGGAATAGTAGGCGTATACGCCGGAGGCTTCATAAAGAACCTCATCGGCGAGATGGGCCTTTACATAGTGGGCGCCGCGGGCGTCATAATCTCGCTGCTGCTCATACTCAACACACCTCTCTCTTCGCTCATAGACAACGCCAAGATAAAGAGGAAGGCGCGCAAAGAGGCAAGGGAGCTTGCAAGAGAAGAACAGCAGAAGCTGGACGAGATAGAGCGCGAGAAGAACGAGAAGAAGGAAGAGGAAAGGAAGATCAGGGAAGAGGAGGCTCTTAAGGCAAAGAAGACCGAAGAGACCTCCAGAGCTGCCGCTGCGGCCACCATTACCGGTCTTAAGACCCCAAGAGAGGTGCAGCAGAAGGTGGATACGGACAATCTGCCCAAGCTGGACATGGCTCCCGTAAAGAACTTCCACGACCAGTCCGAGTCCGAGAAGGCTCCTGCTGAAGAGTCTGCTCCGGTCAACAGGTTCACCCCCGAGGACATAGGCCTTAAGACTCCCGAAAAGCAACGCCTCGTAGTTGAGGGTATTACCGAGAACCAGCAGAAGGTGCTGGACATGGTAATGGACGACGATCTCTTCAGCGGAAGCGGATCTCAGAAGAGACCTGACGTCTCCGCTCAGACAGCCGCTGCGGTAAAGGAGCCTGAACCGGAGGAAAAGCCGGTTCAGACAAGGCAGAGGAAGGCTTCCGAGGTCTCAGCCGAGGACCGCAAAAAGGCCGACGAGGCTGTCGGAAAGGAGCTTCAGAGCTCTCCCAAGCAGCCTGTATCCAATTACATATATCCGTCCGTGGAGCTGCTAAGCAAGGGCTCGGGAAAGAGCGGTTCATCGCTCCAGAGCACTCAGGAGCAGGCAAGGCTTTTGGAGGATACTCTGGCAAGCTTCGGCGTATCCGCCAGCGTCATTGACGTGGTAAGAGGCCCCGCCGTAACAAGGTTCGAGGTCCAGCCCGCGACAGGCGTAAAGGTATCCAAGATAGCCGCCCTGCACGACGACCTCGCCTTAAACCTCAGGGCAAAGAGCCTCAGGATAGAGGCGCCGATACCCGGCAAGGCCGCTGTGGGCATAGAGGTGTCCAACGACACCATCTCCACAGTAACTCTCAGGGAGATCATAGAGTCTCAGGAATTCAAGCAGAGCAAGTCCAAGATCACCGTGGCGATAGGAAGGAGCATAGGAGGCGACTCCATAGTGGCGGACCTTAAGTCCATGCCGCATCTGCTCGTGGCAGGCTCCACCGGTTCCGGCAAGTCCGTCTGCATAAACAGCATGATCATAAGTCTTCTCTACAAGGCAGCGCCGGAGGAGGTAAAGCTCATACTCATAGACCCGAAGGTGGTAGAGCTCAGCATCTACAACGGCATCCCGCATCTGATGATACCTGTCGTGACCGACGCCGCAAAGGCATCCGCGGCTCTGGGCTGGGCGGTATCCGAGATGAACGACCGCTACAACAAGTTCGCGGCCGAGAGCGTAAGGGATCTTCAGTCCTACAACGAGACCGTAAGGGCCAACGGCGAGGAGGACAAGGTCCTTCCGCAGATAGTCATAATAATCGACGAGCTGGCCGAGCTCATAATGACTGCAAAGAATACAGTTGAAGACTCCATCTGCAGGATAGCCCAGAAGGCGCGTGCGGCAGGCATGCACCTGATAGTTGCTACCCAGAGGCCGTCTACGGACGTCATCACAGGCGTGATAAAGGCAAACATCCCCTCAAGGATAGCCTTCGCCGTGTCCTCACAGACAGACTCCAGGGTAATACTGGACGTAGGCGGAGCCGAGCATCTTCTCGGCAAGGGCGACATGCTCTACGGACCGCAGAGCATAAGCAAGCCGCTGCGCGTCCAGGGCTGTTTCGTCTCGGACAATGAAGTAAGGAACGTCATAGACTTCGTAAAGCAGCAGTATCAGGTGGCCAACTACAACGAGGACGTCATCCATGCCATGAACAACGCCGGCGTAGGCCCCGCAGCCGCGTCGGAGGAGGGCGAGGAGGACGATCTCCTTACCGATGCCATAGAGACAGTCGTGAAGGCGGAGCAGTGCTCCGTATCCATGCTGCAGAGGCGCTTCAGGATAGGCTACAACCGCGCCGCGAGGCTCGTGGATCTGATGGAGGAGCGCGGCATAGTAGGGCCTCCGGACGGCGCCCGCCCAAGGAAGGTCCTGATGACTCTTGCTGAGTTCCAGCGCCTTGAGGCAATGGCAAGCGAAGACGATGCACCTGTTGAGGATCTGTTAGATTGAAAAAGGTAATGATAAGCACCCTCGGGTGCGAAAAAAACACAGTGGATTCAGAGAACGCAGCCCGTATTCTTACAGATTCGGGCTGTGTTATAACGGAAGACCCGGATGAGGCGGACGTATTCCTGGTAAACACCTGCGGGTTCATAAAGGACGCCAAGGAACAGTCGATACAGACTATTTTTGACATAGCGCAGATAAAGGGAGACAGGCCTCTGATAGTGTCCGGCTGTCTTACCCAAAGGTATGCCGCAGAGCTGGAAAAGGACCTTCCGGAGGCGGACTACATCCTGGGCGTAAACGATTACGACAGACTTCCGGAGATAATCGCGGGGGCCGCATCCGGCAGAGTGTTCGCAGGGCAGTGCGGTGCCCAGTACAAGGAGCTCGGCGCAAGAAAGCTCACGACGCAGCCCTGGACCAGATCCATAAAGATAGCCGAAGGCTGCAGCAATGTCTGCAGCTACTGCATAATCCCGTCCATAAGGGGAAAGTACAGGAGCAGGAGGGAGGAGGACATCCTCGCCGAGGCGCGGCAGCTTGCCGCTGAAGGCTGCAGGGAGCTTGTGATCATCGCGCAGGACGTTACGTTCTACGGAAGGGACCTCGGGCTTAAGGACGCTCTTCCGGGGCTTCTCAGAAAGCTCAGCGCCATAGAAGGCATAGAGTGGATACGCCTCATGTACTGCTATGAGGACGAGATAAGCGAAGGCCTCATAAGGGAGATAAGGGACAACAAAAAGATCTGCAAGTACATAGACATACCCATCCAGCACTGCAATGACGAGATCTTAAGGTCCATGAACCGCAAGTCCACGAGTGCTTCCATAAGAAATACCATAACAACATTACGTAAAGAAGTTCCGAATATAACCATCAGGACCACTCTTATAGTAGGTTACCCCGGAGAGACAAAGGAGCAGTTCAATGAGCTTCTGGACTTCGTAAGGGGTACGAAGTTCGACAGGCTGGGCGTATTCACATACTCCAAGGAAGAGGGAACAAAGGCCGCGGAGATGAAGGGACAGATAAGGTCCGACATAAAGCAGAGGCGCTATGACAGGATAATGTCCGAGCAGCAGCGCATATCCCTTGAGCATAACCTGGCTTTCATAGGAAGGACTCTTCCTGTCCTCGTCGAGGAGATAGACGAAGACGGAAGCTTCATCGGAAGATCTCCCATGGACGCTCCCGATATAGACAATAACGTGCTGTTCACCGGACCGCAGGGCATCAGGCCCGGTGACATCGTGGACGTGGAAATAACAGATGCCTTCGATTACGATCTTTGCGGAAAGGCGGTGGAGCTGTGAATCTGCCAAACAAACTGACTATAGCAAGAGTAATATGCGTACCCATATTCGTGGTCCTGTATTATCTGGATCTCAACCTCTGGGCGTGCATAGTTTTCGTCATCGCTTCCATAACGGACATGCTGGACGGAAGGATAGCGCGCAGCCGCAATCTGGTCACCAACTTCGGAAAGATAATGGATCCGCTTGCAGACAAGGTGCTGGTCTACGCGGCGTTCTGCCTTTTCATCGAGAAGGGCGTGATGCCGGGCTGGATGCTGATAATAATCCTCGCAAGGGAGTTCGCCGTGTCGGGAATGAGGACGGTAGCCGCTTCCCAGGGAACGGTAGTTGCTGCCGGGATGACAGGAAAGATCAAGACCGTCCTTCAGATGTTCGCGGTGATATTCCTGCTCCTTGCGCCGTACGCAAAGGCTCTGGACATAATCGGAAAGGTGCTGCTCTGGGCATCGCTGGTCATGACCATAGTCTCCGGAGCGGAGTACATAATAAAGAACAAGAACGTTTTTTCGATGTAGGTGCGTATGAGAGCGACATTACTTACCATAGGAACAGAGATACTGTTCGGAAGCATAGTCAATACCAATTCCGTATTCCTCTCCCGTCAGCTCAACATGCTGGGCGTAGATGTTCTGAGGCACATTACCGTGGGTGACAACCGCGGCAGGCTCCTGAGGGCTCTTGAGACCTCCTTTGAGGACTGCGACATTGTCATTACCACCGGAGGCCTCGGGCCTACAGAGGACGATCTTACCAAGGAGACCATAGCCGAGTTCTTCGGCGTGCCGCTTAAGGAGGACGCAGAGCAGCTTGAGATACTTACCTCATGGTTTGCCGCGCAGAACAGGGTGATGGCCCCCAACAACATAAAGCAGGCCTGGCTTCCCGAGGGCAGCGAGGTGCTTCCCAATCCTAACGGCACCGCCCCCGGCTTCTATCTTACCGACGGCAAAAGGCACATATACGTGCTTCCCGGGCCGCCCAGGGAGAACAAGCCCATGTTCCTGGACTATGTGGCCCCGAAGCTCAGCTCCCACGAGGACGGTTACCTGTACTATAAGATAGTAAGGACCATAGGCATAGGCGAGTCCGACCTTGAGATGAAGCTCATGGACCTTATCGACGGTCAGACGGATCCCACCATAGCCACCTACGCCAAGACATTCGAATGCTCCTTCAGGGTGGCTTCCAAGAGGCCCACTCTCAAAGAGGCTCAGGATGCCGTGGAAGAGTGCATGGTAAAGATCAGGAAGCTGGTAGGGGAGTACATCTACAGCGAGGAGGACAGGGAGCTTCTTTCAGTAGTTCTGGACATGATGAAGAAGAAGGGGCTTACTCTTGCAAGCGCCGAGTCCATTACCGGCGGCATGTTCGCCAAGCTGATAACTGACATTCCCGGAGCCTCAAAGGTCTTCCAGAGGGGAGTAGTCACCTACAGCAACGCCGCCAAGATCTCCGAGCTTGACGTGTCCCCGGAGACTCTTGAAAAGTACGGAGCGATAAGCGCGCAGACCGCTGAGGAGATGGTCAGGGGACTCAGTCTTTACAGCGGCGCTTCAGTATGCGTATCGGTGACGGGGAACGCCGGTCCGGACGCGGACGAGGGCAAGCCTGTGGGGCAGTTCTTCGTCGGCATAATGTACGACGGCAAGGTGACGGTCAGGGAGTTCATGGCAAGGCGCAAGACAAGGGACGACGTGCGTTCCCTTGCGTGCACCGAAATGACTAAAATGGTATACAATATACTCAGAAGCATTGACTGAGCCTTTCCCGGATGCTAACATTTTTATGAAAAACGCTTGACTCGGTGCGGTACGTGGGGTATACTTGCAGTAGAACATTTGTTCTTTACGGAGGTCGAAATGGCAAACATTACAAAACAGAACGATGAAAAAAGCAAAGCTCTGGAGGCCGCGCTCCTTCAGATAGACAAGCGCTTCGGCAAGGGCTCCATAATGATGCTCGGGGATGATTCCGCAAGGCTGGACATAGAGGCCGTATCCACAGGCTCCGTAAGCCTGGACATAGCCTGCGGCATAGGCGGACTTCCGAAGGGAAGGATAATAGAGATCTACGGACCCGAGTCCTCCGGTAAGACGACTCTTGCTCTCCACGTAATAGCAGAGGCCCAGAAGAAGGGCGGCAAGGCCGCGTTCATAGACGCTGAGCACGCTCTGGATCCCGTATACGCAAGGGCTCTGGGCGTTAACATAGACGAGCTTCTGGTTGCTCAGCCGGATACAGGCGAGGACGCCCTTGAGATCTGCGAGATGCTCATACGCAGCGGCGCACTTTCGATAGTAGTCATAGACTCCGTAGCAGCTCTCGTTCCCAAGAGCGAGATAGAAGGAGACATGGGAGATTCCCACGTGGGAGCACAGGCAAGGCTCATGTCCCAGGCTCTCCGCAAGATCACCGGCGTTGCCAACAAGACAGGCACCATGGTCGTCTTCATAAACCAGCTCAGGGAAAAGATAGGCGTAATGTTCGGCAACCCCGAGACCACCACCGGCGGCAGGGCTCTTAAGTTCTACGCCTCCGTAAGGCTGGATGTAAGGCGCGTGGAGTCCATAAAGCAGGGAGACTCCGTGATCGGAAACCGTACCAGGGTCAAGGTGGTTAAGAACAAGGTCGCTCCTCCGTTCAAGATGACAGAGTTCGACATCATGTACGGCAAGGGCATCTCCAGATCCGGAGACATACTGGACTGCTCCGTGGACGCGGGCCTGATAGAAAAGTCCGGAGCATGGTATTCCTACAACGGCGAGCGCATAGGCCAGGGCAGGGAAAACGTCAAGAAGTACCTTGAGGACAGACCTCAGCTGATGGACGCTCTTGAGAAGGGCATAAAGGAGAAATACATACCCAAGAGGGACGATACTCTTACCGACGATTCCGAAGACATAAAGGTGGACGAGGACGGAGTAATAATAGAGTAAAAACTATAGAAAAAAACATTTGACAAGCCTTGTTCTGCGTGGTATCATTCCAATGTTGCCGCTCAGATCAGGCTTGTTTTCAAATGCCTTTGGCTGCCTGCAATGGCGAGATGGTTAGTAGGAGGTAAAAAAATAATGTACGCAGTAATCGAGACCGGTGGTAAGCAGTATCGCGTTACCGAAGGCGACGTCATCAACGTGGAAAAGCTTGATGCCGAGGCCGGAAAAGCAGTTACCATCAAGGAAGTCCTTGTAGTAGAGAAGGACGACAATACCCTCATCGGAACGCCCTATGTAAGCGGCGCCAGCGTCAAGGCAGAGGTCGTTGAGAACGGAAAGGCCAAGAAGGTCGTCATCTACAAGTATAAGGCCAAGAAGGACAGCAAGAAGAAGCAGGGCCACAGACAGCCCTATACACAGCTTAAGATCAAGTCCATAACAGTAAGGGCTCCCCGCAAGAAGGCAGAGGACGCTCCTGCTGAGGCAGCAGAGTGATCGTTCTAAGGAGGTATAGACATGGCAAGTAAAAAGGGTGTCGGCAGTTCCAAGAACGGCCGCGAAAGTGAATCCAAACGTCTGGGAGTCAAGAGAGCTGACGGTCAGTTCGTAAGCGCAGGCTCCATACTTGTTCGCCAGAGAGGCACCAAGTATCATCCCGGAAACAATGTGGGCATCGGTGGTGATGACACACTGTTCGCAAAGGTAGACGGCACTGTCAAGTTCGAGAGAAAAGACAAGACCCGCAAGCAGGTAAGCGTTTACCCGGAAGAAGCTTAATTTCCATGCCCCCGGCAATACGGGGGCTTATTTATTAACTGACATGTTCGTAGATAAAGCACAGATATTCATAAAGTCCGGCAAGGGCGGCGACGGCAGCGTGTCGTTCAGGCGCGAGCCCTACGTTCCCCAGGGCGGACCGGACGGCGGAAACGGCGGCCGCGGAGGCAGCGTCGTATTTTTGGCTGACAGAAACTTAAGGACCCTGATGGATTTCAGGTACAAGAAGAAGTATGTCGCGGAGAGCGGCGAGAACGGACGCGGCAAGCAGCAGTACGGCAAGGACGCGGAAGACCTTGTGATAAAGGTCCCCGTAGGCACCGTCATAAAGGACGTCAGCACCGGCAACATAATGGCAGACCTCAAGGAGGACGGACAGCGCTTCGTCGCAGCCAAGGGCGGCAAGGGCGGAAAAGGCAATGTATGGTTCAAGAATTCCGTAAGGCAGGCCCCGAACTTCGCCGAATCCGGTGGATTTAGCGTAGAGCGGAATGTGGAGCTGGAGCTTAAGCTCATTGCCGACGTAGGCCTTGTGGGCTATCCCAATGTAGGCAAGTCCACGCTGCTCTCGGTATCCACGTCCGCGAATCCCAAGATAGCGGATTATCACTTCACCACCATCACTCCTAATCTGGGCGTCGTAAACCTCTATGATCAGAGCTTTGTAATGGCGGACATCCCGGGGCTCATAGAGGGCGCTTCTGAAGGCGCCGGACTGGGCCTGGACTTCCTTAAGCATATAGAGAGGACCCGCATCCTCATACACGTCGTGGACGTGTCCGGCTCGGAGGGAAGGGATCCTATAGAAGATTTCGAAAAGATAAACGCGGAGCTTAAGAACTACAGCGAGAAGCTCTCAAAAAAGCCCATGCTTGTAGCCGCCAACAAGATAGACATGGCCGAGGACGTCGTCCTTGAGGCTTTCACCGATTACGTGACGTCAAAGGGCTTTGAGGTGTTCCCGATATCCGCTCCCATACACGAGGGCGTGGACAAATTGCTGTCCAGGGCGCTTACGATGCTCAATGAGCTTCCCGAAGAGGAAGAAGAGCCCGTATTGTTCTACGTTGCTCCGGATCCCGAGGACGAGCCGGACTTCAGGGACATAAACATAGAAGTGGACGAGGACGGAGTATTCGTGCTTACCGGAAAGCAGCTGAGAAAGATCTTCGATTCCACCAATTTCAACGACACCGGGTCTCTCCGCTACCTGTATAAATACATAGACAGCAAGGGCGTCTTCGAGGAACTTGCGGAGAGAGGCCTGGAGGACGGAGATACCGTCAAGGTATTCGATTACGAATTTGAGTATTACGAGGAATGATGTGCAGCGCATGCTCGATCCTCTTCTTCCGGGGGTCGAGAAGCCTGCCGCTTACATAGGCAACGAGCCGAACCAGATAATAAAGCAGGACGGGACATTCGACATCCGTCTTGCTTTCTGTTTCCCGGACACCTACGAGATAGGCATGTCCTGGAACGGCATGAACATACTCTACAACATAATGAACAAGACCGGACACACCTACATGGAGAGAGTCTTTGCGCCCAGAAAAGACATGCAGAGCGCCATGAAGGCCGCCGGTCTTCCTTTGTATACGCTTGAGACCAAGACTCCGGTGGCGGACGCTGACATAGTCGGCTTTACGCTTCAGTACGAGATGTCCTACACGAACATCCTGAGCATGATGGACCTTGCGGGGATACCGCTTCTTTCCGCCGAAAGGACAGAGGACGATCCGCTTATCATAGCAGGCGGACCCTGCGCCTTTAACGCGGAGCCTCTTGCGGACTTTTTCGACGCTGTTCTCGTCGGAGACGGCGAGGAACTGCTTCCGGAGTTCTGCAGGGCCTATTCCGAATGCCGGAAAGAAGGGCTTACAAAAAAAGATTCATTAAAAAGGCTCAGCAGGCTTCAGGGTGTCTATGTTCCCTCGTTCTACGCACCGGTATACGGAGAGGACGGGAGCTTCCTGCGCTATGACAGGCTGGAGGCCGAAGCACCGGATAAGATCCTCAGGGCCTTCGTAAAGGATCTGGACAAGTGCGATTATCCCGAACGCAACATCATCCCTCTCATAGAGGTAGTCCACGACAGGGCTGTATGCGAGCTTTTCAGGGGCTGCACCAGAGGCTGCCGCTTCTGCCAGGCAGGCATGATATACCGTCCGATAAGAGAACGCGGCGCAAAGACCAACCTTCGCATCGCAAAGGCCCAGCTCGAAAACAGCGGACACAGCGAGCTTTCTCTGCTGTCGCTTTCTTCTTCGGATTATTCGGAGTTTCAGCCTCTTATGACCGAGCTCATAGAATACTGCAGGCCGAGGAAGGTATCTATATCTCTTCCTTCTCTTCGCCTTGACAATTTTGCCTTTAAGATACTGGACGAGATCCAGGGCATGAGGAAGAGCGGGCTGACCTTCGCGCCCGAGGCAGGAACACAGCGCCTGAGGGACGTCATAAACAAGAACATAACCGAGGATGACATTCTCGGAGCCATAAGAAAGGCCGTAAGCCTCGGATGGACTTCCGTCAAGACCTACTTCATGATAGGTCTTCCCACGGAGACGGACGAGGATCTTGAAGGCATCTGCGACCTTGCAGAAAAGATAATGAGGACTGCAAGGGAGGCCGGCGCCGGAAGGTTCAATGTCTCTATAAGCGTGGCGAACTTCGTGCCCAAGCCTTTTACGCCCTTCCAGTGGGCGCCTCAGGACAGCCCGGAGGAGTTCAAGCGCAAGCACGACTTCCTCATGAGCAGGCTGAGAAGGGTCCGCGGAGCCACGCTCCATTACCACGAGAGCTTCGTAAGCACTCTGGAGGCTTATCTTGCGAGAGGAGACCGCAGGCTCTGCGGCGTCATAAAGAGGGCCTGGGAGCTCGGCTGCAGCTTCGATTCCTGGACGGAGCACTTTAAGGAGGATGCCTGGAAGCAGGCACTCTCGGAGTGCGGCCTGGACAGCTCTTACTTTGCCGTAAGCGGCCTTCGCACTGACGCTCCGCTGCCCTGGGAGATCATAGACTGCGGCGTTGAGCACGATTATCTGCTGTCGGAATACGAAAAGGCCTTCACCGAAAAGACTACTCCGGACTGCCGCGTAAGATGCAACGGCTGCGGTATAAACAAACACCTTGAATGCGCTTTCGCGGGGGTGCTGTCAAGATGAAGCGCTATCTCCTAAGGTTCTGCAAAAAAGGAAATACAAGGTTTCTCTCGCACCTGGACATAGCCAGGCTCTTTAAGCGCGCCATGAGAAGGGCGGGTATAGAGCCGGCGTTCTCCAACGGATATAATCCTCACGAGCTTATAAACATAGTCCAGCCGCTCTCCCTCGGATACGAGTCCGAGAGCGAGTATTTCGAGATAGATACCGTTAAGGCATACGAAGCTGAAAAGCTTCCGGAGCTACTCAACATGAGCATGCCTGACGGCATCAGATTCACCGCCTGCAGAGAAGTTGAGCGCACGTCGAACAATTTCTCAAACAGGACGGTATCGGCCTCGTACAGGGCTGTTTTGGGCCTTGAAAGGGAAGAGTTCCCGGAGGATATAAGCAGCTTCCTCTCTCAGGACAGGATTTTCATCACAAAGAAGGACAAGAAGACAAAGCAGCCTGTCGAGAAGGATATAAAGCAGTACATCTATTCGGTCGAGCCTTCTGTTTCCGATGACGGCGGCGTCGTACTTTACATGATGCTCCGCTGCGCAAGCAACGAGACTCTTAACCCCGGAAAGCTTCTCGAATCGATGTTTAAGTATTATAATATAGATAAGCCCCTGCATGAATGCCGCATAACAAGACTCGACATCTGCACGGGATCAGCTGAGGAAGGATTCGTACCTCTTTATGAAAGTTTCCAGGAGATCTAAGAACAGAATAATCGTCTGGCTTCTTACCGTCGTCATATCTGCCGTCCTTATCTTTGCCGGAAACAGGCTTGTTAAGGGCGATGTCCATATACTTGACCAGACCGAGGTCACTGCGCGTGCCAAGGTAACGGAGATATCGGAGCTTGTAGAGGAAGCTCTTGAGGACGCGGGCTATTCCTCAAAGATACAGTTCTTCAAGGCCAAGCTCCTTACCGGAAGCCGAAAGGGCGAGGTCGTCCTGGCTTACCAGCACATAGATTCCTACACGGACACCGGCGAGCGATTCGTAAAGACAGGGGATATCGTGATACTCTACAACTACGAGTATCAGTCCGGTACGGACGACTGGGTCTTCGGAAACTTCGCCCGCTTCGACTACATACTGGTCCTGGGGATCATATTCCTTGTACTGATAGTCCTTTTCGGAAGGCGGAAGGGCGTCAACACTATAATATCCCTGATATTCACCTGCCTTGCGGTGTTCATGGTATTCATACCAGGAGTGCTGGCCGGAAGGAACGTCTATGTGCTTACGGTGCTGATATGCGCCTTCACTATCATAATGACGCTCATCCTTACCAACGGCACCTCCAAAAAGTCCGTTGCGACGATGCTGGGCTGCGGAGCGGGAGTTGTCACCGCGGCTCTGATATCATTCATCTTCGACAGGATGATGCACCTTACAGGTTTCATAGACGAGCACTCGGTTTATCTTCAGGTAATGGGGGAGCAGGGCACTCCGATAGATCTGAGAGCGCTGATCTTTGCCATGATAACCATAGGCGCGCTCGGAGCTGTCATGGATGTTGCCATGGACATTGCGTCCTCTCTGTATGAGATAAAGCATCATGCTCCGGACATCAGCCCGCGCGAGCTCTTCAAAAGCGGCATGAACATAGGCCGCGACGTAATGGGGACCATGGCTAACACTCTGGTGCTGGCTTACATAGGAAGCTCTCTGTGCTCCATACTGCTTAAGGTCACCTACGCAAATACTCTCATGGAGCTTGTGAATACGGAGAGCATAGTAGTGGAGCTTCTGAACGCCATCGTCGGAAGCATGGCGATACTGCTCACCATACCGCTTACGGCCCTCGTATGCTGCGCTGCCTACAAGGCTTCCGCAAAGCACGCCAACAATTGACTTGACTGGGAAAAACGGCAAATATATAATTTCCGTGTGGGGATGCTTCATGGTGTTTTATTATGAAGCTCAAATACATAAAGACCGCGGTACTGGCGTCGATCTGCGTTGTATTCGCGGCCGGCAGCGTGTATAATTATATGAGGCCCGTCAAGGAAGTGCCTGATATAATTAAATTTTTTGACACAAAAACCGAAAGCTCCGCTCCTGAAGATAAAGGAGCATCCGAGGCTCTGTCCGTGGACATCAACAGCGCGGATGCGGAAGAGCTCCAGCGCCTTCCCGGCATAGGACCTGTAAAGGCTCAGGCCATAATCGATTACAGGAACGCCTACGGGGGCTTCGTCTCCGTCGAGGAGATAATGGAGGTCCGGGGCATAGGCGAGGCTACATACGAAAAGATAAAGGACTACATAACTGCAGAATGACAAAAGGCGTTACCAAAGAACAGCTTAACAGGATAAACGAGCTCGCCCGCAAGAAAAGGACCGCAGGGCTTACCGCGGAGGAGCAGGCGGAGCAGAAGATACTCTACAGGATATTCCTTGATGATTTCAGGGCGCGCTTTAAGCAGCAGCTGGAATCCATAGAGATAGTAGAGCCTGACGATCCCCGCCTGAAGGTAAGGCGAGTCGTTGAGACTGTAGAGATAGAAGAGTATAAAAACTAGTTTTACATAAAGAGGAAAGAGCAAATGAAATATCTCGGAGTAAATGAAATAAGAAAGATGTTCCTGGAATTCTGGGAATCCAAGGGCTGTCTGGTGCATGAGAGCTATTCTCTCGTACCCAAGAACGATAAGAGCCTTCTGCTGATAGCAGCGGGAATGGCTCCGTTAAAGCCTTATTTTGCCGGCACGGAAGAGCCGCCCAGGCACAGGATGACCACCTGCCAGAAGTGCATAAGGACCAACGATATAGACAACGTGGGACATACCGCAAGGCACGCCACTTTCTTTGAGATGCTCGGAAACTTCTCCTTCGGCGACTATTTCAAGCGCGAGTCCCTTACCTGGGGCTGGGAGTTCGTCACCTCCGAGAAATGGCTCGGGATACCCAAGGAAAAGCTCTGGGCAACAGTATATGAAGATGATGACGAAGCCTATGCGATCTGGAGAGACGAGATAGGTCTTCCCGAGGAGAGGATAGTACGCCTCGGCAAGGAGGACAACTTCTGGGAGATAGGAACAGGCCCGTGCGGACCCTGCTCCGAGATCTATTACGACAGAGGCGAGGAGTACGGCTGCGGAAAGCCTGATTGCAAGGCCGGCTGTGACTGCGACCGCTACATGGAGTTCTGGAACCACGTATTCACCCAGTTCGACCGTCAGGAGGACGGATCCTACCTCGAGCTCGAACATAAGAACATAGACACCGGTATGGGCCTCGAGCGCATGGCATGCATAATGCAGGGCGTGGACTCCATATACAACGTCGACACCATGCAGGCCATCCTCCAGGAGGTCTGCCGCATGGCCGGTGTCAAGTACACCGACGGCGCTTCCGATTCCGACATATCGATAAGGATAATCACGGACCATATCCGCGCCGTGTCCTTCATGATAGGCGACGGAATACTTCCTTCCAACGAGGGAAGAGGCTACATACTCAGGAGGCTTCTGAGACGGGCCGCCCGCCACGGAAGGCTTCTCGGCATTAAGGGCACCTTCCTTAAGGAGCTCTGCAACAAGGTATTCGAGACCTCCGGAGAGGCATACCCGGATCTTCTCGAAAGGGCAGATTACATCAGAAAGATCATAGGCATTGAGGAAGATAAGTTCGCCGCCACGATAGATCAGGGACAGGCAATACTGGATCAGTACGTAGCCGAGGCAAAGGCTGCCGGCAGGACAGTGCTCACCGGCGAGCAGTGCTTCAAGCTCTACGATACCTACGGATTCCCGATCGAGCTCACTAAGGAGATCGCCAAGGATGAGGGTCTTGACGCGGACGAGGAAGGCTTCGCCGCCTGCATGGCCGCTCAGAAGGAGAGGGCAAGATCCGCAAGGAGCGCTGAGGACAACGCAGGCTGGCTGGATGAGTCCGTGATGTACCACGATCTTCCCGCAACGGAGTTCACCGGATACGAGAGCCTTGCTGGAGAAGCAAAGATAATAGCCATCGTCAAGGGCATGAGCTCTCTCGATACCGCCTCCGAGGGCGACGAAGTGCGCGTGGTCCTGGACAGCACTCCCTTCTACGGGGAGGGCGGCGGCCAGACAGGCGACACCGGCGTAATGGAATCCGACGGCTTTACCGCCGTTGTCACTAATACCACAAAGACCAACGGAGTTTACATCCATCACGTAAAGATCACCTCGGGAGAGCTTGCAAAGGGCGACACCGTCACCGTATGCGTAGATGCTCAGAGGCGCCATGCCATAGCAAGGAACCATACCGCCACGCATCTTCTGCAGAAGGCTCTCCGCATGGTACTCGGAGACCACGTGGAGCAGGCAGGATCTCTTGTCACCGAGAACGAGCTCCGCTTCGACTTCACTCACTTTGAAGCCATCTCCGACGAGGACCTCAGGACAGTTGAGGACATAGTCAACGGAGAGATACTCAAGTTCACGGACGTTGAGACCAAGGTCCTTCCGATAGAAGAGGCCAAGAAGCTCGGCGCCATGATGCTCTTCGGCGAGAAGTACGGAGACAAGGTAAGAGTAGTTGACGTACCGGACTTCTCCCTTGAGTTCTGCGGCGGCACCCACGTTGCCAACATAGGACAGATAGGTTCCATGAGGATCATATCAGAGTCCGGCGTTGCTGCTGGAGTAAGAAGGATAGAGGCCATCACCGGCTCCATGGTAGGGATAGAGCTTGCAAAGCAGCAGGAGCTCGTATCGGAGGTCTCCGGCGTGCTCAAGACCACGCCTTCGGCGCTTCTTAAGAAGGCAGAGAACCTTGCCGAGGAAAACAGGGCACTTAAGAAGGAGCTGGAAGAGCTCAGAAAGGCCGGAATGAACTCCGGAATAGCGGATCTTCTTGCATCCGCAAAGGAGATAAGCGGCGCAAGGCTCATAACCAAGACCTTCGAGAACGCTTCCATAGACGATCTCAGGACGCTCTCCGACAGCATCAAGTCCACGGAAAAGGGCGTTGTGATGGTGTTCGCAAGCGTAAACGGCGAGAAGGCGACCCTTATGGTATCTGTTACCGACGACCTTGTTGAAAAGGGCTACCACGCAGGCAACATGATAAAGCAGATAGCCAAGGCGGCCGGAGGCGGCGGAGGCGGAAAGGCGGACATGGCTCAGGCAGGTGCCAAAGATATTTCTAAGCTTCCCGACGCATTTGCACTTGCCGAAAAACTCATGGAGCGTTAAAATATAGATATAGGAGGCATTGTTATGGATAGAAATACTATACTTTTCACCAATCCCGACAAAAAGAAGGAACAGACTACAGAGGAGATCCTCAATGCTGTTTACGACGCTCTTAATGAGAAGGGCTACAACGCCATAGACCAGATGGTGGGATACATCCTGTCCGGAGATCCTTCCTACATCACCGGTCACAACAATGCCAGAAACCTCATCCGCAAGATCGAAAGAGACGAGCTCGTAGAAAAGCTGCTCAGGAAGTTCCTGGATAAATAATGAGGTGGATGGGTCTCGATATAGGCGATAAAACAATAGGGGTGGCAGTAAGCGACCCCTTGTTTATATCCGCTCATGGCGTTACTACGGTCGAAAGGATAGGGATCAAGAAGGATACCTCCAGGCTCATCGAGATGATAAAGGAGTACGAGGTGGATACCGTGGTATCCGGACTTCCTCTTATGCTCGACGGCTCCGACAGCCCGCAGACCGAAAAGGTACGTGAGTTCGTAACAAGGCTTGAGAACAAGGCAAGGAGCAGCGGGCTTAAGCTGAGCTTCGTCTTCCAGGATGAAAGATTTACCACGAAGATCGCCGAGAACGTGCTTATAGAAGCTAACATGCGCCGCGAAAAGCGCAAGACCATAATAGACAGGCAGGCTGCAGTCATAATTCTTCAGAGCTACATGGATGCTAACCGCAGAAGCTGAAAAACCGAACAGACGCAGAAAACTGATATTTCCCGTACTAGCGCTGATAATACTATTGGCGTTAGTTTTATTTAACGCGCTTTATCTCAACAAGCCTTCAAAAAGGACCAGGGGAGACATTGTCCTTGAGGGGCCGTACAAGGTGATAAGGGTAGTCGACGGCGACACCTTTGTAATAAAGATGGACGGATCCGAGACAAAAGTCAGGCTGACGGGCGTTGACGCTCCCGAATCAGTCGCTCCGGAGTATTCCGGAAAGGAGAACACTCAGGAAGGCAAAAAGGCGGCCGAATACCTGCAGAAGCTGATAGACGGCAAGAACATCTACCTTGAATACGATCTGGACAACTACGACCAGTACGGCAGGGTCCTTGCATATGTCTATCTGAGCGATCAGCAGACCATGGTGCAGAAAAAGCTCCTTGAGGACGGCTACGCCCAGGTGATGACTGTTCCTCCCAATGTCAAATACTCTGAGGAATTCACCGCGCTGCAGCGTCAGGCAAGAGAAAACGGAAAGGGGCTTTGGAAGTAGCATCCCCGTAAAATCATGAAGAAACACGCTATAATACCGATTTTCATACCGCACAAGGGCTGTCCCCACGACTGTGTTTTCTGCAACCAGAGGGCAATAACCGCAAGAACGGCTGACGTCACACCGGAAGACGTCAGAAGGATAGCCGAACAGTACCTCTCCACGCTCGAAGGCAGAGGGCTCGACGAGACAGAGATATCCTTCTTCGGAGGAAGCTTTACCGGGATCCCTCTGGAGGAGCAGAGCGCTTTCCTTGCCGTAGCAAAGGAGCTTAAGGACGCCGGGCGTGTGGACAAGATACATCTTTCTACAAGGCCGGATTACATAAACGAGGAGATACTTGACAACCTTAAGGCTTACGGCGCGGACGTGATAGAGCTCGGCGTGCAGTCCTTCGATGAGAAGGTGCTGCTGCTGTCCGGAAGGGGCCACGGAAGGAAGGAGATCTTCGACGCCTGCGAACTTATAAAGTCCTACGGCTGCTTTACACTCGGGATACAGCTTATGATAGGCCTTCCGGGAGACTCTTACGAGAGCTGCATCGCCTCCGCAAAGGAGGCTGCTGCCATAGGCCCGGAGATAGCGAGGCTGTATCCGACTGTCATAATCTCCGACACAGAGCTGTGCAGCATGTACCGCTCGGGCGAGTTCGTTCCTTTTTCCCACGAGGAGATGCTCCGTACGACCACCGACATGTACAGGATACTGACCGGGGCCGGGATAAATGTAATAAGGGTAGGCCTTAAGAGCACGGCGCTCATAAGCGACGCCGAGGGCAGCAGCGTAGTGGGGGAGTATCACCCCGCTTTCAGGCAGCTCGTTGAGGGCAGGATAGCCCGCGAGGAGATAGAGGAAAGGCTCAAAGAGATAGATAAAGCCGCGGCAGGACTCAGGACGGAAGTTGTCATAAAGGCCGGACCGGACAGGTTCTCTGCTGTCATAGGCCACAAGGCAGAAAACAAGAGGTATTTCCGGGAAAGGTTCCCGGAACTTATGATAAAATATATAGAGGATCCGGACATTCCGGAACAGAAAGTATCTGTTGAGGCAGGAGGTATTTGAGATGTACGAAGCAGCGGAAAAGGACAAGGCAAAGTGGAGCTTTCAGATAGTCCCTGATGCTCCGGATGAGAGCAAGGTAGCCGAGACTCTTGAATGTGAGGCTCTTGTTGTAGGCGCTGGCCTGGGCGGCCTTTCCGCCGCCTGCAGGCTCAAAGAGCTTGGTGTCACGCCTCTGGTGCTTGAAAAGAGCGGGTCGTACTCCGGAAGAGGCGGTCATTTCGGCGTTCCGAACTCATCTCTCATGGTGGAATACGGCCTTAAGAACGACCTTGAGGAGGTAGCCCGCCAGTGGATAGTGATGAGCGGAAACGACATAGATCAGGAGCTTCTCTGGACCTTCCTGAAAAGGTCTAAGGAAGCCATGGACTGGCTCCTTCCGATAACCGTGGCGGACGGACTGGCTCCGAGGCTGGTGGACTGCATATATCCTATAGCCCCGTACAGGGAGTTCTACGGTGCGCATTCCTTCCCGCCCAAGGGGAACATCAGGGGAAGCTATGTGCCCAAGGCGCTCTACAATTACGCTCAGAAGATGGGCATCGAATGCCGCTTTAAGACGCCTGTTACGCAGCTTATTAAGGATGCTTCCGGCAGGGTCTGCGGAGCCTATGCGAAGGGTGAGAACGGCATTATCAGGATAGACGCAAAATACGGAGTCGTCCTTGCTACCGGAGACATAGGCGGAGACGAGGAGATGTGCAGGGCTTATGCTCCCGACGCTCTTAGGACTCTCGCCAGCCAGTACATACCGGTGGGCTGCAACACCGGCGACGGACACAAGATGGCTCTTTGGGCAGGTGCGGCTATGGCCGAGGAGGTATTCCCGCTGATGATGCACCCGCAGCACTATGCCTGGTGCAATTATTTCTTCCTCTTTGTAAACAAGTACGGAAAGCGCTTCATGAACGAGGACTCCTACGTTCAGGGAAGGGCAACCTCAATAATGCGCCAGCCCGACGGCTACTGCTACAGCATTCTGGCAGGTGATTACGCCGAAAACGTTCAGGACAGCCTTAAATACGGCGGAGGAATATTCTGGGGCAACGCCGGACTTCGCTACGGAGATCCAAAGACTATCGAATCCAGCTATGTTTCTGTCGAAAGAGCTCTTAATGAAGGACATGCCGTAAAGGCGGATACTATAGAAGAGCTTGCGGACAAGATGGAAGTCGATAAGGAAGGCTTCCTTAAGACCTTCGCTCAGTACAATGAGTTCTGCAAAGAAGGAAGAGATACTCAGTTCGGAAAGAGGAAAGAACTGCTCTATCCGCTGGAAAAGGGGCCGTTCATTGCGGTAAAGATAGGTACCGCTCTGCTGGAGGTAGTAGGAGGAGTCTCCATAGACTGCTCCATGCGCGCTCTTGATAAGAACAGGCAGCCTGTGGCAGGATTGTTTGCAGTAGGCGACACCACAGGCGGTCTGTACGGACATGAGTATGTAACTACGATACTCGGAAACAGCCACGGAAGGGCGCTTACCTGGGGCTACATTGCTGCAGAGACCATTGCTGCAGATAAGAACGGGGCAAAATAACGAAATGATATACATCTCCGGGCTTGCATATGAAGAACTGACGTCCGCGCTTGCGTCCGAGGGCTTTAAGATACGCGTTTTAAGCCCCTCACGGGCCGTTTCGCAAGGTATTTCCATGCATCCGGACATATTCATGTGCAAGCTCGGAACAGCGCCGAAAACGCCTGTTTTCAAGGGAGATGAGAGCCTGCTGGGGCCTGTTTATCCAGCCGACGTCCTGTATAACGCTGTCGTCACCGAAAAGTTCATGATATGCAGCAAAAAGACTGTAAGCAGGGAGCTTGTCCGCGCGGCAGAAGAGCTCTTTCCTGATCTGATGATCATAGATGTTAAGCAGGGATACACAAAATGCAATATTATACCTGTGGATGACAGCCATTTCATCACAGAGGATGAAGGCATAGCGCGGGCGCTTATGGCGGCCGGGGCTTCGGATCCCTTGTACGTACCCGAAGTCCTTCTTATAAGACCGGGCCATGTAGAGCTGCCCGGCTACGACAGAGGCTTTATAGGAGGCTGCTGCGGACGCATAGGCGATGACATCTGGTTCAACGGTGACATAAGCGCTCATCCGGACTATGAGAGCATAAGGAAAATGATAACAAGCTGCGGACTCGGGATAAGATCTGTGCCCGGAAAGCCGCTTTTGGATATAGGAAGCATTATAGAAGGTCCCGTTTATGACTGAGTTCGAAAGAGACGTATACGAGGTGTTAAAAAAGATCCCCGAGGGAAGGGTGGCCACATACGGACAGATAGCGGAGCTCTGCGGACATCCGCGGGCCGCAAGAGCCGTCGGCAACGCTCTGCACAGAAATCCAGATGAAACAAATGTTCACTGCCACAGAGTGGTAAATTCGGACGGGCGCCTTGCGGCAGCATTCGGCTTCGGCGGCAAGGACGAACAAAGACGCAGGCTTTTGGCTGATGGCGTTTACGTCGTCAACTACAGAGTGGACCTGGAAGAGTACGGGATAGTTTTAAAAGAAATAATAAAGCAAGGCTCCTGACACAAGTTTTTTTACAGAGATACATAGATAGGGGGCAGTATTAAGATATATATAACTATTCCTAAAATATCAATTTTGGGAATAGTTATATACGAAAAAGCGCCCCGGGGGACCTTTTGCTCTACGTGAGTGACCGTAATCTAATTATGTCATATTCATGTAGTTTCAACTATTTATTCATTAAAAAAATCGCCGATTTGAGCGATTTTTTTAAATGCGGTCGATACTTATATCCTTCTGTTTCAAGTTCTAAAAACGGTATTTTGATATATCGATTAATACTTAGGTATCCTGATGACTGCACCGGCGTATAAGGTCTCCGCAGTGATGTCGTTTATCCTGCAGATCTCATAGATGCTCTCTCTGATGTCTCTTGACGGATCACCGTATGCCTTTGCCAGTGACCAGAGCGTATCTCCGTCCTTGACCTTGACCTCTGTGTACTTGGGAGCCTTATCCAGAGCTCTTACCGGGAAAAGCGCTCCGATGGACATGGATGCAATCAGAACGGCTATTATCATGAAAGTTATGAATCTGAATTTGTTCTTTATTCTGTAATGTCTCATATTACGCCTCCTGAACAATTGTTCGTCTACATTATACAGAACAAATGTTTGTCTGTCAATACCTATCTGAACATTTGTTCTGTTTTCTTTTATTGATCCTTACAGTCGTTATGATATCATACTGTATGTACAAATTTCTGCACACTAAAACAGGCCGCCGTCTGCCCCGGCAGCCTGTTGTAATGCATCTTTTTTATTCGGTTGTTCTCCCCTTCTCTTCAGAGAAGTCCCCTGCTCCTGAGGCTCTGCAGGCTCTTTATGACTCCGAATTTGGAGTGTTCGTAGGTTATCCCGCCCTGGAAATAAACTATGTACGGCTCTCTCATTGGACCGTCCGCGGAGAGCTCTATTGAGGATCCCTGTACGAAGGCGCCGGCGGCCATTATTATCTTGTCCTTATATCCGGCCATGTCTCCGTATTCAGGTGTAACGAAGGAATCCACGGGAGCGGCCTGCTGGACGCCCTTGCAGAAGGCTTCCACCTTTTCAGCGCTTCCCAGGACAACGGCCTCTATGATATCGGACCTCTTGTCCGTGGACTTCGGGCAAGTCTCGTATCCGAGGTTCTCGTAGACCTTAGCACACAGCTTGGCGCCCTTTACTGCGCCTGCGGTAACTCTGGGGGCTATGAAAAGACCCTCCATCATCGTCCTCGTCTGGCCGAATGTAAGGCCGCATTCTCCGCCTATCCCGGGGCATGTCACACGGTAGTAGATCCTGTCTATTAGATCTTTTCTGCCGGCAATGTATCCGCCGGAGAGTGCAAGCCCGCCGCCCGGGTTCTTTATCAGAGAACCTGCCATTATGTCCGCTCCGAGCTCTATTGGGTCGTAATAATCGGTGAATTCGCCGTAGCAGTTGTCCACCATGCATATGATATCCGGCTTTACGGACTTGCAGGCGTCAATCCAGGCCTTTATGCGGTCTGTGGAGAAGGCTTTTCTGAAGGAATAGCCTGTGGACCTCTGCAGCGCGGCTATCTTTGTCCTTGGGCCTATGGCGGCCTTTACGGCTTCAAGATCAACTTCATTATCATCCGTAAGGTCTACCTGTTTGTATATTATGCCGTATTCCTTAAGGTTTCCCGGTGACTGGTTGTCGGGATCAAGACCTATAACGGTCTTCATGGTGTCATAAGGTGTTCCGCTGCAGTATATCAGCTCGTCTCCGGCCCTTAAAAGCCCGAGATAGACGCTCGCGAGAGCATGTGTGCCGTTTACTATCTGCGTGCGGACAATGGCAGCCTCGGCTCCGAAGACAGAAGCGTATACCTTTTCGATGGCAGCTCTTCCGAGGTCGTCGTAGCCGTAGCCGGTGGTCCATCCGAAGTGCATGTCGGAGATCCTGTTCTTCTGGAAGGCGTTTAGGACTCTGTACTGATTGTATTCGCAGATCTCGTCCGTCTTCCTGAACTCGTCTGCAAGCTGAGCCTCGGCAGTCTCTACCATGTCAAGGATATCCTTGTCTATATGGAATTGTTCACATAATATTTTTACTGTAATGTCATTCATCTTCTTTTTTTAGATCCTCTCCCCATTCGAAGTTTTTAATGAGCTCGCGCTTTGTATTGAGCTTGTGAGCAGCGTAGAGCTGCGTAGTGGTAACGTTGTCGTGGTCCAGGAGCTCCTGAACGTCGTAGATGGAATTGCCCCTTGCAATGAGGGACGTTGCTGCGGTGGCTCTAAGCTTATGCGGGCTGTAGCCCATCTCCCGGCTTGTACCGAGGCTTATTGATGTGTACTTCTTTACTATCTGTCTTATCTGCCTGTCGGTAAGCCTTGCTCCCTGAAGGGACAGCAGCAGCGCGTCCTTGTTGGCGTCGTCCAGCTGGTCCTCCGAAGGCCTTTCCTTATTAACATAATCCGAGAACGCGTCGGTTATGGTCCTGTTTATAGGCATTATGGACTCTTTTCCGCGCTTTCTGTATATCTTGAACTCGCCTCTGTCGAAGTTGAAGGACGAAATGTTCAGCTGCTGCAGCTCCGAAAGTCTCAGACCGTAGGTAACAAGCAGCAGCAGTATAAGCTTGTCCCTGTATCTGGTCTTTTCCCAGTAATGCAGCTCGTGAGGCGTAAGTCCCGTGCCTTCCGTAACTGCGTCAAGCATCACCATTACCTCGTTGTCCTGAAGGGCCTTGATCTCGCGCTCTCCGGCCTTGGGCATCCTTATGGGGTCGAAACCGTCGGTGATGTTGGTGCTTACGAAGCCGTCCCTGTAGAGGTATTTGAAAAGAACGGACACGGAAGATTTCTTGTGCGAGAGCGCGCTGTTGCTGTTCTCGTATACGACGGTGTTGCCCTCGCTGTCCTTTTTCTTGTATCTTCTGCAGTAGTCGATGAAGATGTTGACGTCCACGGATTTTATTTTATCCAGGTCCTCAGGCTGTATCTTTCTGATATCATCGCAGCGCTCCTTAAGCTCTGTCTCGTTTATCAGATAGCTGAAGAAGAACTTTACGTCGCTTAGATATGAGAGCCTTGTCATGGGAAGCACACCTGTTTTAAGGTACATGAAAAAGCCCCGCAGCCAGCTCGGCAGCTGGGCCTCTATGGCCTCGCAGCGGTCCAGGACGTCGTTCTCGCGTTCCACCACATTGTCCGGCTTATCGCTCTTGTTGTGAAGTCTTACTGTTTTATCTGCCATACTAGCATATTACCACAACTATTCCTAAAATGCAATTTTTTCGGAATCATATTCCGGAGATACCCACTTTATCTGAGGATATCTGCGCAGCCATATCATCTGCCTTCTGGCGTAGTGCCTTGTGTTGAGCTTTATCGTCTCAGCGGCGCTTTCGGGAGCTTCCCCTCTGTTTACGGCGTCTATTATCTCCTTGTAGCCTATGCCTTTCATTGCAACATCTGAGGACGTAAAGCCCATGTCCATGAGACTATTTACCTCTTCCGCAAGGCCATTTTGCAGCATCAGGTCTACCCTTCTGTTTATCCTGTCGTAAAGGACGCTCCGCTCAACGTCCATGCCCAGCATCAGTGGCTCTATGACATCCGAAGGCTCTGTGGCAGCCGCGAATTCCGCAAGCTTCCCCTCCCCTTTCTCAAGCCTTTCTATGGCCCGCAGCACGCGCTTTACATTGTTGGGATGTATCGCTTCGGCTGCGTCCGGATCCAGCCTTCTTAGCCTTTCATGGAGCCTTTCCGTATCTCCGTCTTCTTCCCTGAATATCCTTTGGCGGAAAGCGTCATCTCCTTCGGGGGCGGAAAAATCCATCTTATAGACCAGAGAGTTGATGTACAGGCCTGTGCCTCCGCATACCACTGGCACCTTGCCCTCTGAGGCTATCCTCCGGATGTATTCCAGGGCGAGTTTCTGATAATCCGACACGTTAAAAGGCTGCTTGGGGTCTATCTCGCCTATAAGATGATGCTTTACTTTTGCGAGCTCGTCTGCGGAAGGTTTTGCGCTTCCTATGTCCATGTATTTGTATATCTGCATGGAATCCGCGGAGACTATCTCGCCGCCTATGTCTTCGGCGAGTCTTATGGCATATTCGGTTTTACCGGAGGCCGTAGGCCCCACGACGAAATATGTCCTTATCATTTACGCTTGAAGAGCCTTTCGAGCTCGTATTCGGAGTACTTGAGGAACACCGGTCTTCCGTGCGGACAGGAGAAAGGATTCTCGCAGCGGTCCAGGTCCAGCAGAAGCCGCCTTATCTCGCTTACGGAAAGCTTATCATGGGCCTTTACTGCGGACTTGCAGGCCCTCAAGGTGATCTGATCCCTGCGGGCCTGGACGCTCCGTCCTTCGCTGCTTGCGCTGAAGAACTCATCTATGAAGCTCTCGGCCTCAGCAAGGTCCATGAAGCCCGGAACGGCGCTGACTGCGTAGGCAGTTGGCCCGAACTCCCTTATCTCAAAGCCCAGATCCTTAAGAAGTACTGCAGCGTCCGCTGATGCCTGGACCTCGGAGATGCCGAGCTCCTTGATCATCGGAACAAGCAGCTGCTGGGAAGCGTTCTCCTCGGAATTAAAGCCCTTGAGAAGCTTCTCGTACATGACACGCTCGTGCGCTGCGTGCTGGTCCATGATGTACAGCCCGCTGTCGTCCTTGAACAGAAGATAAGTCGAGAATATCTCGCCTATGTATTCAAGGGAAGCGAATATGAGCCTTTTGTCGGTGTTGTATTCGAAGATCTCCTCCTGGACCTGGACTTCTTTTTCGGTCTGCTGCGCGCGCTGGGCGCTGAAGAAGGATGCTGCTGCGGAAGGCTCCGGATGCTCCTCCTTTATCTCAGGCTCAAAGAGGTAGACCTTCTCGACTTCTTCGGCCGCCGCGCGGACTTCTCTGACCTCAGGCACGGGAGCCTCATAAGAAGGCGCTTTAAGCTCAAGAGATCTTGGATCCAGAAGAGTCCTTCTTATTGCGCTTACGATGAAATCGCTCACAGGTCCTTCCTGATAGAACCTGACTTCGGTCTTGTGCGGGTGTATGTTGACGTCCAGCTCGGACGGGTCGATGTTCAGAAACAGGAAGACCGCGGGGTACTGCCCATCGAACAGCTTGTCGCTGTAGGCTCGTGCAACCGCATTCTCAAGGAGCTTGCTCTTTATCAGCCTTCCGTTTACGAAGAATATCTGGCGCCTTCTGTTCCTCTCGAAATATGTGGGAGAAGATATGTAGCCCGTAAGCCGCATCCCGTCCTCTTCTCTTGCGAGCTCCAGGAGCTTTTCGCACATCTTGGGACTGTATACGGTCATTAAGGCGTGCTTCAGCGAGCCCTTGCCCGGGCTTGAGAACAGAGTGGTGCCGTTGGATATGAGGCGAATGCGGACTGCCGGATATGCAATGGCCATCTTGGATACGTAATCGGTTATGAGCGCGGCTTCGGTGTTGTCCGGCTTAAGGAACTTGAGCCTTGCGGGAACATTGAAGAAAAGATCCCGGACTATTATGGTAGTCCCGTCCTCGCAGGCCGCGTCTTCGATGGAAAGGATGCTTGATGCGGCTATGCTTATCCTTGCACCGAGCTTTTCCGAGGCCGGTCTTGATATCAGCTCCGTCCTGGAGACTGATGCTATCGAAGCAAGTGCCTCGCCCCTGAACCCGAGAGTGTCTACCGCGGAAAGGTCCTCGGCAGTCCTCAGCTTGCTGGTGGCATAGCGCATGAAGGCCAGCTCCAGCTGGCCCTTGGGGATGCCGCAGCCGTTGTCGGTAACTCTTATGTATTCCTTGCCGCCCTTTGATGTTTCAACGGTTATGGATGTCGCTCCTGCGTCTATGGAGTTCTCCAGGAGCTCCTTAACTATGGAAAGAGGCCTTTCTACTACTTCTCCGGCAGCTATCTTGTCGGCAACATCAGAGGCCAGTGCTTCTATCTGAGGATATCTCATATGTCCCTGACCTCCTCTTTAAGCTCTTCGAGCACCTTTATGGCGCCGGAAGGTGTAAGATTCATAAGATCCAGGTTCTTTATCTTCTGAGCCACGACGGAATCTGCAGAGTTGAACAGTGAAAGCTGTACCTGTTCGTCAGAGCTGTCCTTTACGCGTACATTCGAAAGCTCTGCCGTTCCGTGTCTTTCGGATTCCAGGGCATCGAGCTTTTGCTGCGCGGCGTCAAGTACGGATCTCGGCACGCCCGCGAGCCTTGCGACATGTATGCCGTAGCTCCTGCTTGCGCTTCCTTCCACTATTTTGTGCAGGAAGATTATGCTGCCATCCTTTTCCGCAACGTCAACGTTGAGGTTCTTTACGCCGGGGATGACCCCCTCAAGGCTGGTCAGCTCGTGATAATGAGTGGCAAACAGAGTCCTTGCCTTAAGCTCAGGCCTGGTAAGAGCCTCCACGACGGCCCATGCTATTGACAGACCGTCGTATGTGCTGGTACCGCGGCCTATCTCGTCAAGGATTATCAGGCTCTTTGACGTTGCCGTGTTAAGTATGTACGCAAGCTCCGACATCTCCACAAAGAAGGTCGACTGGCCCATGGAGATGTTGTCCGAGGCGCCTATCCTTGTGTAGATGCGGTCGCAGACACCTATGCGAGCCTCCTGGGCAGGAACGAAGCAGCCTGCCTGAGCCATCAGGACTATAAGCGCAAGCTGTCTCATGTATGTAGATTTACCGGACATGTTGGGGCCGGTTATCAGAAGCATGGAGGCGTCACCGCGGTCTATGTAGACGTCGTTTGAGACGTAGCGCCCGTCGGATATGGTGTTTTCGATCACCGGATGGCGCCCCTTCTTTATTATTATCTCGTCATCATCGGTGACGATAGGTTTTACATAATCATTTTTTACGGAGACCTCTGCAAAACTGCACAGTACATCGATGCTCGCGAGCACGGATGAGTTCCTCTGGATAGTCGGTATGAGCTCTCTTATGCTGTCCCTGAGGCTGCAGAACAGGCTGTATTCCAGCTCGTTAGTCCTGGACTGGGCGCTCATGACTATGCTCTCCATCTCCTTGAGCTCCGGGGTTATGTACCTCTCCCCTCCTACGAGGGTCTGTTTTCTTATGTAATCGGCAGGAGCCATTGAGGTCTGGGACTTGCTTATCTCGATATAGTAGCCGAAGACCTTATTGTATCCTACCTTAAGGTTCTTGATGCCTGTGCGTTCCCTTTCGGTAGCCTCAAGTCCGGCTATCCACTTTCTGCCGTCTCTTGCGGAGTCGTTTATGTCGTCCAGCTGTTTGGAGTATCCGCGGCGTATAATTCCGCCCTCCCTTACGGAGAACGGAGGATCGTCTACTATCGCTCTCTCAAGCTCGTCACGTATATCCTTAAGAACGTCTATCTGAGACGCGAGCTCCGCAAGCAGCGCGGACGATGTTCCCTCAAGCGCGTATTTTATGTCCGGAAGACCGGAAAGGCTAAGCTTAAGGGCATAGAGATCCCTTGCGTTTGCAGTGCCGAGGGATATCCTGGCAACGAGCCTTTCAAGGTCGTAGACCCCGGCAAGGTGTGCCCGCAGGTCGTTTCTTGTGAGTATGTCTTCAGTAAGGGTCTCAACGGCGTCAAGACGGTCCCTTATCTGCTTAAGGTCGGTCAGCGGCTCTCTCAGCCACTGCTTGAGCTTTCTGGATCCCATGGCAGTCCTGCACATGTCCAGAACGCCCAGAAGAGAGCCGTTTACGGTCTTTTCGAAAAGCGTCTCCGTAAGCTCGAGGTTCTTTATGCTAGCCTTGTCCAGGCGCATGGTACTGTTGCTGTCGATTATCCTTAAAGGCTCAAGATGTCCTATGTCCTGCTTCTGGGTGTCCTTAAGATACGCAAGGAGCATTCCCGGCGCGCTCTTTTCGTAGCTGAGGCGCTGGCTTATCTGGGAAATGAACACGTTCTCCGTGTGCTGGGCGTACTCCCAGAGCTCGGGAGCTCTCTCCGGCCCCAGGTTGCTGATTATCTCCCTGGGCTGTATCCTTACGACGAACTCCAGCATCTGTTCGGTCCTGTTCTCTCCCCCTGCCCTTGCGGCGCAGAACTCGCCCGTGGAAAGATCGCACCAGGAGAGGTCGACTGAATCGTCAAAGTAAACGGAAAGAAGGTAGTTGTTGTCCTTTTCGGACAGCATCGCGGAGCTGGTGACGGTACCGGGCGTAACCACTCTGATGACTTCCCTCGGAACTATGCCCTTTACTGTGGCGGGGTCTGCCATCTGCTCTGCTATGGCTACCTTGTAGCCCTTCTCTATCAACCTTGATATGTACGTATCCGCCGAATGGAAAGGAACGCCGCACATGGGCGCCTTCTCATCGTCGCCGCAGGCCTTTGCAGTAAGGACAAGGTCTATGGCCTTGGAGACGGTCACGGCATCATCAAAAAACATCTCGTAGAAATCCCCGAGACGGTAAAAGAGGATGCAGTCCTTATACTGCTCCTTGGTTGCCAGATACTGCTGCATCATAGGGCTGTATGCCATCTATACCTCCAGCTTGCCGTGGGCTTTATCAACGACTGCCTTAATGTCCGGATCCTGAGCACGCAAAGGATCTTTGGATAAAAGCAGCAGAAATTCTATGTTTCCGGTAGTACCGGTTATCGGAGAGTGATCAAGACCGCAGGGATAAAGACCGGCCTCCCTGGCGTATCCGATGACGTTCTCTATTACCTGTACGTGCACTGCAGGGTCCTTAACTATGCCTTTTTTGCCCACTTGCTCCCTTCCGGCTTCGAATTGGGGCTTTACGAGGGCCACTATAAAGGCGTCTTCTGATAACAGCTTCGAAGCATTAGGAAAGATATGCTTAAGTGATATGAAGGAAACATCCGTGCAGGCAAAGTCCATCTTCTCTTCGACGGAAGCAGTGTCGAAATTCCTGAAATTGGTCTTCTCCATGCAAACTACGCGTGGATCCACACGGAGCTTGTACGCCAGCTGGTTAGTGCCCACATCTACCGCGTAGACCTTAGCAGCGCCGTTCTGAAGAAGGCAGTCCGTAAATCCTCCCGTAGAGGATCCGATGTCCATGCATACCTTGCCGGAAACGTCCAGACCGAAGGCTTCGATGGCCCCGGCCAGCTTATATCCTCCCCTGCTTACATAGGGGCAGACCTGTCCTTTTACTTCCAGCAGAGCGTCTTCCGGCACCTGGGTGCCGGGCTTGTCGGATATGGCCTTGTTTACATAGACGAGGCCTTCCATTATGGCTATCCTGGCCTTTTCCCTGGAATCGAAGAAGCCTTTTTCAAAGAGGAGCACATCCAGACGTTTCTTCAAGACATCCCTCCTGCAAAGCTTCTTATGCGTTCCACGATGCCCTCGGAATCCAGTCTGTATTTTTTGCGCAGCTCCTCTATGCTGCCGTGCTCTATGAAGGCGTCCGGCCAGCCGAGGTTAAGCACTCTGCATTCCGCTCCCGAGGCGCAGGCAAGAGAAGAGACCGCGGAGCCGAAGCCCCCGCTTACTATGCCGTCCTCAAGGGTTATCACCATGGAATACCTGCCGAAGCAGTCCTTTACGAACTCCTCGTCGAAGGGTCTTAACGTCCCTATGTCGCAGACAGCGCAGCTCATGGGCTTCCAGCCGCTTATTATGCTCTTATCGAAGATCTCCGCGGCGCCGAGAGCGTCCTTAAGACTGTTGGCGTCGGAGAGGATGATCATGTCCTTTCCGTTCTTTAGCATCTGCGGAGCGCCATTTCCGGCAGGTATATCGAAGGAAAGCGGTCTCCCCTTTGGATATCTGACGGCTACGGGAGTGCCGAGCCTGAGGGCGACATTCATCATGTTGAACAGAGTAGCCTCGTCCCTCGGGCACATTACTGTCATGCCCGGCATTGAGGAAAGATAAGCTATGTCGTATATGCCCTGGTGGGTCTCCCCGTCGTGTCCGGTGATACCTGCCCTGTCCACTGCGAAGATGACCGGCAGCTTCTGCAGGCAGACCTCCGTAAGGACCTGGTCGTAGGCCCTCTGAAGGAAGGTCGAGTATATAGCAACGACAGGCCTGAGTCCGCTTAAGGCAAGGCCTTCGGAAAGGGCTGCGGCGTGCTGCTCGGCTATTCCTACGTCGAAGAATCTCTCCGGATGCTTTTGCGCAAATCCGCAAAGGCCCGTTGAATCTCCCATGGCTGCGGTGATGGCGCAGAGCCTGTCGTCCTTCTCGGACAGTCTTACCATGCATTCTCCGAAGATCTCCGACCAGCTCTTTGCGGAAGACTCGGCTGTCTCTCCGCTCTTGGGGTCGTACCTGCCTATCCCGTGGAATTTGGTGGGATCGTTCTCCGCAGGGGCAAATCCGTTGCCCTTTTTTGTAAGCACATGCAGCACCACGGGCTCCTTAAGAGTCTTGATGAAGCTCAGCATGTTTATAAGGCTCTCCATGTCGTGCCCGTCTATCGGGCCGTAATACTTAAAGCCTATCTCGTCGAATATGGTCCTCGGGAGCACTGAGTACTTTATCGCGTTCCTGATGCTTCCGAGCCTGTGTATGCCTTTTGGAGTGTTCTTGTTCTTAAGGCGCTTCTTGAACCTGTTATAGAAATCCGATGTCCTGAGCTTTTGCAGATGCTTGGAAAAGCCTCCTACGTTCTCGGATATGGACATGGTGTTGTCATTTAGTATGACTATTACGGGAGTCTTCTTGTCTCCTATCATGTCCAGGGCTTCCCACGCGACGCCGGAGGTCATGGAACCGTCTCCTATTACGGCAACGCAGGAATAGTTCTCCCCTGCAAGATCTCTTGCCACTGCGCTTCCCTGCGCTATGGAAATGGATGTTCCGCTGTGGCCCGGGTCGCTCAGATCTGCCGGGCTCTCGCTGCGCTTGGGAAAGCCGGACAGTCCTCCGAGCTGACGCAGGCTTTCCATCCTGTCCCATCTTCCGCTTATCATCTTGGAAGCGTAGCACTGGTGGCCCACGTCCCAGAAGACCTTGTCCTTTGGTATGTCAAAAACATGGTAGATGGCTACTGTAAGCTCTACCGCGCCCAGCGATGACGCAAGGTGCCCTCCTGTCCTTGATACGGTGTCTATCATGTCCGTCTTTATCTCTTCGGACAGAGCGTTCAGCTCAGGGACAGTCATCAGCTTTATTGACTTCAGAAGTTCTTTATCTTCCTTATACATTAAGTTTTTCTTCCAGATATTCCGCAAGATACATGTATATCTCGGCGTGGTCGTAATACTTTTCCACGGCCTTTTTGGCGATGTCTATGTGTTCAAGGGCTCTTTCCCTGGACTGTTCTATGCCGAACTCGTTTATGTAGGTAGCCCTGCCCTCGTCCTGTCCGCTCCTTGCGTCCTCAAGATCGTCTGCGAGCTGGAAGGCCATCCCTATGTTCTCTCCGTAGCGTGAAAGGTCTTCGAAGGTCTCGCGCGGCATTCCGCCGAGGAAGCCGCCTGCCATTACGCAGGCCCTTATGAGAGCGGCGGTCTTGTTGTAGTTGATATAGGTTATAAGATCAGTAGAGCAGTTGGTGCCCTCCGCCTGTATGTCGGCTATCTGCCCTGCTACCATTCCCCTGCAGCCGCAGCCCTTGGACAGGGAGAAGGCTGCCTTTACCTTGCGCTTTAAGAGCTCCGGGTCGTCAAGGTACATAAGCATGTCCTTGTTCATGGTCTCAAATGCGGCTGACAGCAGTCCGTCTCCTGCAAGAACGGCTATGTCTTCCCCGAACTCCTTGTGTACGGTGGGCTTGCCTCTCCTCAGATCGTCGTTATCCATGCACGGAAGATCGTCATGCACGAGAGAATACGTGTGTATGTATTCGGCAGCGCATGCGTAAGGTATCACGAAATGCATCGGGGTGTTGAACATGTCGCAGGACGCCATCACAAGGCAGGGACGTATGCGCTTTCCTCCTGTCAGGAGCGCGTACTTCATTGCGGAATACAGATCCTTGCTGCGCTGGTCTATCTCGGGGATGAAGTCCAGTATGTGCTCATCCACAAGATCCTTATATCTCTTATATGCATCCTTACCTGAGCTGGGTATCATCGAAGTCCTCCACGGTGTCTGTCTGAGGTCTGTAGACCTCTATCTTCTGCTTTGCTTCCTTAAGAAAGCTGTCGCAGAATTCATAGTACTTAACGCTCTGCTCATAGAGCTCGAGGCACTCCTGCAGACTGCATTCCTGGCTTCTGAGTTTTCTGACTGTATTTTCGAGCTTTTCAAGAGCTTCCTCAAAGCTCATTTTCTCATCCATCGAGCTCCACCTCCTTTACTTCAGCCTTCAAACTTCCCCCGGACATCATTACGGTTATGAGATCTCCGGCGGCAATGTCGGAGGCTCTGGTCTTCCAGCCTCCGTCTTTACCCTTTATTATAGCATATCCCGAGCCGATTATGCTTAAGGGATTAGCAGACTCCATGTCGAGTTTCAGCATCCTCAGGCGCGAGGAGTATTCGTTCAGCATGGTAAGCATCCCGCTCTCAGCGCTCTCCTTAAGCCTTGATATCTCGGCCTGCTGCCTTTCCACCTTAGTAAGCAGCAGATTGAAGCAGCTCTGCGGACTGCAGACAGAGAGCCTGTCCCTTATGTCATCTATGTGAGGGACAGCCGTCATGCCGGCAGCCGTCGGAGTGGCGGCCCTTAAGTCCGCTACCTTGTCCGTTATTACGAAATCAGTCTCGTGCCCTACAGCGGATATGACAGGTATCTTCGAAGCGTAGACCGCTCTTGCGACAGACTCCTCGTTGAAGGTCCAAAGCTCCTCAAGCGATCCTCCTCCGCGTCCTATTATCAGTACATCGGTATCGGGATGCTCTTCGTTGAAGTATTCTATTCCGGCGCAGACGGTCTCGGCGCTTCCCTCACCCTGCACCTTTGCGGGATAAAGAAGTATGTCCACATAGGGGAAGCGTCGTCTGACAGTCGTGATGATATCTCTTACGGCAGCGCCTGTAGGGGATGTCACCACGCCTATCTTCTTCGGAAAGCGAGGGATGGGCCGTTTATGAGCCTCGTCGAAAAGTCCTTCGTCCTGAAGCTTTCTGTTAAGTTTTTCGAAGGCTGCCGCCAGGGTCCCTTCCCCAACCGGCTGTATGTCGATGATATTTACCGAGTAGCTGCCTCCGGCCTCGTATACGCTTATGTTTCCGTATACTACGACCTCCATCCCCTCGTCTATCTCAAAACGGAGCCTCGGAACGCGTGAGGCAGCCAAAAAGCATCTTATCCTGCTGGTGCTGTCCTTGAGGTCGAAATACCAGTGGCCGCTCTGGTTCCTGGTGATCCTTGAAAGCTCACCGCTTACGGCTACGTTCATAAGGAGCGCGTCTGTGGACAGGATCCTTCCGATATATCTGTTGAGTTGTGATACTGTTATCGTCTTAGCCATTATCGTAATGTGCTGCCGCAAAGAGAGCGCAGCCTGCTGCATTGTCGGAGCAGAGCCGCGGATCTCCGAACATGTATCCCCTGCCTTTGCAGTAATTCCTGAGGAAGCGGCTGGACGCGACGCCTCCGCAGACGAGGACCTGCTGTGTGCCTTTGCTCTTCTTTACTATCTCAACGGCACGGCAGAAGCTCTCAGCTATGCTGTCCATTGCATAGTAAGCGCACTCCTGAGGGCTCAGGTCTTTTTCAGCCGTTCTGAGAGCAGTTTCAAGGCCGGACAGGTTCAGACCCGTCCCATCCATGAAAACGCGTTTAAAGGGGTTTTTATGGCCTTCCGGGGCCATGCCGACAGCCGCTTCGTCTATATACCTGCCCGCGGGGAAAGGAAAACCAAGGTCCACACCCAATCTGTCCAGGAGCTGTCCGTAGGATATGTCCTTAGTGGCGAAAGCTATGTCGTGAATGTCTCCGCGGACGTCTACGAATTCGAGCGTGCCGCCGGAAAGATGGCACAGGAGGACCGGCCTTGACATGTCGACATCGTTTCCGAGTGCGGCGCTGTAAAGATGCATCTGCTGGTGAGAGGTCTCCGTATACCGGGCGCCCAGAGCCTTCGCGATCACCCTTCCGATGTTCGCGCCGGCGGTGAATACGGGCATGTATGAGCCTTCCGCGGGCCTTGGTCTTACGGATGAGCAGACGCAGACTATCCTGTCCCTGTATTCCGAGAGGATAGGCGTCAGAATGCCCGGGAGAGCCTTCCAATGCTGAAAAAGAGCATCAGATTGCCTGAGCCCTTTTTCTCCCTTTTTTACCTCCAGAAGCCGCCTGTTGTCAGCCAGTATGTTTCCGTGCGCATCGACGGCTGCAGCTGAAGTTGTGTAATTGCTTGTATCTACCCCAAGGAATACAGGATCACTTTTCATCGGTTTTCTTAAAGTCCCTGGAGATCTTTCCGAGTATGCCGTTTACGAAGCGCTGAGATTCCTCGGTGCCGTAGATCTTTACTATCCTTACGGCCTCGTTGATCGCTGCAGCCTCGGGCACTGTGTCATCGTTGAGGTAGAGCATCTCGGTGATGCATATCCTCAGAGCGCAGAGGTCTACCTTTGCGAGCCTTTCGACCTTCCATCCCCTGCTGTATTTCTCTATGAGATCATCGATCTCGTCGTTATGAGTGATGTATGCGTCAAAGACCGAGTCGAAATATTCCCTGTCCAGCTTTTCTCCGAGGAACTCCTCGCTGAAGTTTTTCCTTGCCTTCTCGGAAAAATCTCCCTGTACTTCCATCTGAAAAAGCATCTTCAGAAGCGCTTCTCTTGACGCTCTTCTGCTGCTGTTCCTGTCAGACATTGCTAAGATCTACCCCCTCTATGTGGATGTTGATGTGTTTGGGACTGAGCGTAGTCTCCGTTTCGAGCTTTTCCTTTACGGATTCCTGGATGTTCCATGAGATCTCCGGGATGTTGGAACCGTAAAACACGTTGACGAATATGTCTATCTCAAGGTTTCCGAACAGGTTAGACATGAATATGCCGTCCATTACGGGCGGAGTGGGCTGGATGGATGCCACGCCGGGAGTCGCAAGGACAGCCTCGCGGACGAGCTTTTCGGCCTGCTCCAGTGTCGTCTTTTCCTTCTGATCTTTATTTGCCATACGTGTATTTCTGCTTACAATAAGGACGAGCAGTACTTAAAAGCACTGTTCGTCCTCTGTGTCGTTGATCTCTGATCTTTACTTGGATCTTCCGAGATACTCACCGGTCCTGGTGTCTATCTGGATCTTTTCGCCCTCTTCGATGAAGATCGGTACCTGGATGACTGCGCCGGTCTCTACAGTAGCGGCCTTTGTGACGTTGGTGGCTGTGTTGCCCTTTACGCCGGGCTCGGTCTCGGTAACGATGAGGTCTACGAAGTTCGGAGCCTCAACGGTGAACGCGTTGCCCTGATAGAACTTGACGGTAACTTCGTCGTTCTCCTTGATGTACTTGATGGCGTCCTCAACGAGATCGAAGGAAAGCGGTACCTGGTCGTAGTTCTCCGGGTCCATGAAGTAGTAGAGCTCTCCGTCATTGTAGAGATACTGCATCTTCTTGGTCTCGATGTGAGCCTGCTCGAACTTGTCGCTCGGGTTGAACGCTTCTTCTCTGGTTGCACCGGTAAGGATGTTTCTGTACTTGGTCCTTACGAAGGCTGCGCCCTTGCCCGGCTTAACGTGCTGGAAGTCAAGAACTACGTGCGGTTCTCCGTTGATGTCGAAGGTCATGCCTTTTCTGAAATCGCTTGCTGTGATCATTGGTTATCATCCTTCCTTGTATGTTTACAGTATTATCAACTCTTTAGGTGCTGTTACGAAGTTTATTATACCCTTTTCCGTGACTAATGCCAAGTCTTCAATTCTAACTCCGAATTTTTTCGGAAGATAAATTCCGGGTTCTATCGAAACTATGGTGCCTGCCTTTATGGGCGAGGTGTTAGTCTGGGCATATCTGGGGCTCTCGTGTATCTCCAGTCCGGTGCCGTGCCCCAGGCTGTGTCCGAAGAACTCACCGTATCCTGCCTTTTCGATTATGTCTCTTGCAAGGCTGTCCGCCTCTTTGCCTGTGATGCCTGCCTTGATGTTGTTGCAGGCGTTCAGCTGGGCTTCAAGGACTATGTTGTAGACGTCCCTCATCTCCTGGGTGGCGCTTCCTATGGCGACGGTCCTCGTCTCGTCCGAGCAGTATCCGTCGACCTTGCAGCCGTAGTCCATGGTGACGAAGTCGCCCTTCTTTATGACATCGTCCCCGGGGACTCCGTGCGGAAGGCTGGTCTTGGCTCCGGTTATAAGTATGGTATCAAAGCTCAGATCCTCCGCGCCGTTCTTCTTCATGAAGTATTCCAGCTCCGCCGCTGCCTGTCTTTCCGTAAGGCCGGGCCTTAGGAACCCGCACATATGGTCGAAGGCCTTCATAGCTACTGCGCAGGCCTTCCTGGTGGCCTCTATCTCGAACTCGTCCTTTATCTCCCTGAGCTTAAGGACTATGTCGTCCAGCGGAACGAATTCCTTTGCCGGGCATTTCTCCTTTAATGCAAGGACCTGTGCATAGCTTATCCTGTCCTTCTCGACACCTATCCTCTGCTCCGTACGGGAGTTAATGAGGTCGTATACGGTCTTTCCGGAGAACTGCTCATAATACTGCAGCCAGGTGAACTGCTGCGCCATCTCGCGGTAGCGGAAGTCGGTTATTATGAAGGCGTCCTGCTGTGTAACGTAGAGGAAGCAGTCATTGCCCTTCTTTCCGGTGAAATATGCTACATTCGGCTCTCCGCTTATGTAGAAGCCGTCAACTCCGGCTTTAGAGAGCTCGGCTCTTAAGCGTCCGAGCCTTTCCTCGAACCTATTCGACATCAACGGCCTCCGAGATTATCTTGAATATGTCTCCGAGTATGGTCTGGAGCTGTAACTGCGCGTTGAAATAGGACGATGCCAGAGGATCGGACATCACTATGCCGTAGAGCTTCTGGATCTGGTCCAGAGCGTCGGCATCGGGCTCCTGTCCGGACATGGTCTTTGTCTGGAACTCCATGCTCTTCTCCTGGAAATCGTTCATCATCGCAGAGATCTGCGGATTGGCGTCCAGAGCCTTCTTTGCGTCGACGAAGTCCTTGTACTGATCTGTCTCCCTGAGAGATCTTACCAGTTCGTGAGCGATATCATATACATTCTGCATCTTAAACCTCCATGAACACCGGTACTATGGCCGGGCTCCTCTTTGTTTTCTTATAAATGAAGCTTCTCAGCTTATCTACCATCAGCTTTTCCATGGCCGGACGCTTTATTCCCTGCGCTGCGGCGTCTTCGAGCGCGTTCATGATCTCCGCCCTTGCCTCATCCAGCAGCGCTCCGTATTCCTTTACGAATATGAAGCCTCTGGTATGCAGCTGCGGTCCGGACACGAGCTTGCCCTTGGAATCGAATATGGCCGCTATTACTATCAGGCCGCTCTCGGAGAGGTTTTTCCTCTCGTTGAGGACGGAGTTTCCTATGTCTCCCACGCCCAGCCCGTCGACGAGTACGGGGTTTGCATCTACTTTTTCCTTTGTAAGGGTGATGCTCCTTCGGGTGACTTCTATTACGTCGCCGTTGTTAGCGTATATTATGTTCTTGTCGGGCATGCCGAGGTTTCTTGCTATCCTGGCGTGTCCCAGCAGATGCCTTACCTCGCCGTGTACGGGCATGAAGAACTTCGGATGCAGCAGCGTGTGGATGAGCTTGAGCTCTTCCTCGCAGGCGTGGCCGGATACGTGGGTCTCCGCTATGTCGTTGTAGAGCACCTCGGCGCCCTGCTCCATCAGGGAGTTCACTATGTCTGAAACGTCTCTCTCGTTGCCCGGAACCGGGTTGGATGAGAGGATGACAAGGTCGTTCTCCCTTATGTGTACGTTCTTGTGGGACCCGTCGGACATCCTGTAAAGAGCGCTCATGGGCTCTCCCTGGCTTCCGGTGGTGATTATAACGAGCTCGTGGTCGTCTATCCTGTTTATGTCCTTGAGCGGGATCATGGTCCCCGGCGGGATGTTCAGATAACCAAGCTCCTGGGCAATGTTCACCATGTTCTCCATGCTGCGCCCGGACACGGCTATCTTCCTTCCGTTCTCTGCCGCGATGTCTATTATCTTCTGCACTCTGTGCACGTTGCTGGAGAAGGTAGCTATTATGATCCTCTTTTTTGTGCTTCTAATGATATTGGCAAGAGAATCTCCTACTATCTGCTCGGACTTCGTAAAGCCCGGCCTTAAGGCGTTGGTGCTGTCTCCCATCAGGAGTAGCACGCCGTCCTGCCCTATTCTTGCAAGCCTTGAGAGGTCTATGGGGCTTCCGTCCACGGGGGTGTAGTCCACCTTGAAGTCTCCGGTGTGGAACAGGGTCCCTACGGGGGTCTTTATCGCAAAGGCGAAGGAGTCCGCAACTGAATGCGTCGTATGTATTGCTTCAGCCTTAAAGCATCCTAAGGGTATCTGCTCTCCGGGCTCGATCTCGTGGAGGCATTTGTCGGAAAGCTTGTGTTCCTTTAATTTGTTCTTTATGAATCCTATCGTGAGCCTGCTTCCGTAGATCGGAACGTCGAGCTGCTTAAGAAGATACGGCACTCCGCCTATATGATCCTCGTGCGCGTGTGTTATGAGCACTCCCCTAAACTTGCCGGCGTTCTGGACAAGATAGGAAAAATCGGGTATTACCGCGTCTACTCCCAGCATCTCATCGTCCGGGAAGGACATGCCGCAGTCGATGGCGATGATGTCTTCGCCGTACTCGATGACGGTCATGTTCTTTCCTATCTCATGAAGACCTCCGAGAGGTATTATCCTTAATTTGTTTACTGTCTGTTTCTTTTTCGCCATTATTATCCTTTCACGACGATATTGAGGAGCTTTCCGGGCACGGCTATGGTCTTAACGACGTCCTTGCCCTCCATGAGCGCCTTTACGGCATCCTGCTCCAGGCAGTAAGCTAAGAGCTCGTCTCTTCCAAGGCCGCTGGGGACCTCCATCCTCTCGCGCACCTTGCCGTTTATCTGAACGACTATCTCCTGCATGTCCTTTACAAGAGCGTCCTCGTCGTACTCCGGCCAGGGGTGTCTGTAAAGGGACTCGCTGTTTCCGAGGCCCTCCCAGAGCTCCTCGCAGATGTGAGGAACGAACGGTGAGAGCAGCAGGACTACGCTTTCGGCGGCGTGGCGCATCAGACCCATGTTGACGTCGTCGAGCTCCTTATATCTGTACATCTCGTTTACGAGCTCCATTACGGCGCTTATGGCCGTATTGAAGTTGAAACGCTTCTCTATATCGTCGGTAACTCTCTTTATCGTATTGTTTAAAATGTAAGCCAGCTGCTTATCGTCCCTGGTCTCAGTCTTGTATACTGCCGGGAGTCCGTTGGTATCCTGAGCCAGATCGTATATCAGGCGGTATACCCTTCCGAGGAACCTGTAGGCTCCTTCCGCGCCCGCGTCGGACCATTCGAGCTCTCTTTCCGGAGGAGCCGCAAACAGTATGAACAGCCTTGCGGTGTCCGCGCCGTACTTCTGTATTATCTCCTCGGGGCTTACGACGTTGCCTACGGACTTGCTCATCTTGCCTACTATCCAGTTGCCCTCTGCGTCGTTGTATCCCTTGAGCACCATGCCCTGGGTAAGCAGGTTGGTGAACGGCTCGTCCATCTCGACCATGCCGAGATCGTGGAGTACCATGGTGAAGAACCTTGCGTACATCAGGTGGAGGATAGCGTGCTCAACTCCGCCTATGTACTGGTCTACTGGCATCCAGTAAGAAGCCTTTGCCGGATCGAACGGAGCCTTGTCGTTCCTTGCGTCGCAGTAGCGCAGGAAGTACCAGGAGGAATCCAGGAAGGTGTCCATGGTGTCCACTTCCCTCTTGGCGGGCTTGCCGCAGATCGGGCAGACCGTGTCGACGAAGGTCTTGGACGTTGCTACCGGAGATTCGCCCTTGCCGGTAAATTCAACGTCTGTCGGCAGAAGAACGGGAAGGTTCTCTTCCTTTTCGGGCACCCATCCGCAGTCCTCGCAGTATATCATCGGGATCGGGCAGCCCCAGTATCTCTGGCGGGATATGAGCCAGTCGCGGAGCCTGTAATTAGTAACTGCTTCTCCGAGCCCTATCGCCTTGAGGTCGTCCCTTATTGCGATGATGGCGTCCTTATTATCCATGCCGTCGTACTTGCCGGAGTTGATCATCTTGCCTTCTGCCTCGAACGCGGCTGTCAGGTTGTTTACATCCACGTCTTCCCTGCCGGGATCTACTACCGGGATTATCTCAAGACCGAACTTCTTTGCGAAGTCGAAGTCTCTCTGGTCGTGTGCCGGAACACCCATTACCGCGCCTGTACCGTAGGAGATCAGGACGTAGTCGGAGATGTATATGGGCATCTTTTTGTGAGTGAGCGGGTTCATGGCGTAGCGCCCGATGAATACGCCTGTCTTCTCCTTGCTTGTGGAAGTCCTCTCAATGTCGGAGAGGTGCTTTACCTGCTCGGAGTATTCCTCGACGGCGGCTTCGTACTCCGTGCCGCAGACGAGCTCGTGCAGCATGGGATGCTCGGGGCTCATTACCATGAAGGTCGTGCCGAATACAGTGTCCACGCGGGTGGTGAATACACGAAGCTTCTTTTCGGATCCTACTATGTCGAAGTCGAGCTCTGTGCCTTCGGAGCGGCCTATCCAGTTCTTCTGCATGGTCTTGACCTTCTCGGGCCAGCCGGGCATTTTCTCAAGGTCGTCCAGGAGCCTGTCGGCGTACGCGGTTATCTTAAGATACCACTGTGAGAGGTCCTTCTTGGTGACCTCTGTCTTGCAGCGCTCGCACTTTCCGTCCACCACCTGCTCGTTGGCGAGCACCGTAGCGCAGGACGGGCACCAGTTAACGGGGTTCTCTTTCTTATAAGCAAGACCCTTCTTCCAGAACTGGATGAATATCCACTGCATCCACTTGTAGTATTCCTCGGTGTATGTGTAGACGGTCCTGTCCCAGTCATAGGAGAAGCCGCAGCGCTTGAGCTCTGTCTCCATCTCCTTTATATTTGAGCTGGTCCATACGGCCGGGTGTATGCCGTGCTGTATAGCGGCGTTCTCGGCAGGAAGACCGAAGGAGTCGAAGCCTATCGGGTGAAGGACGTTGTAGCCCTTCATGGTCTTGAACCTTGCAACGACGTCCGCTATGGAGTAGTTGCGTACATGCCCCATGTGTATCTTTCCGCTCGGATACGGGAACATCTCAAGGCAGTAATACTTCTCTTTGTCAGGATCTTCTGTGACGTGGAAGGCGTCCGTGTCTTCCCATATCTTCTGCCACTTTTCCTCTATGGCCTTAAAATCGTAACGGTCTTTCATCTGGGACTATTTCCTTTCAGCTGTATATTCTACGGTATCGCAGTCGGACCAGACCTTCTCTATGTTGTAGTGGTCTCTCTGCTGTTTTGTAAACAGGTTTATGATTATATCTCCGAAATCCAGGAGTATCCAGCCGCTGTCTCCCAGGCCCTCCTTGTGGTGGAGATCTTCTCCGAGCTCGGCCATCTTGTCCTCCGCCTCGTCGGCAAGTGCCTCAAGAAGCCTGGAGTTTCCTGCATCCGCTATCACGAAGAGGTCTGCGAAGCCTGATCTTTCGGCGATGTCGACGATCACTATGTCCTGGCCCTTCTTTGCATCCAGAGCTTTTGCGATCTCTAAGGCTATTTCCTTGTTTGTCATGTGTTTCTCCCTGCTGTCCTTTCCTTAAGCCAGTCCATGAATTCCTGTGAGTTCTTATCGAATCTGTTGTCGCCTGCGCTTTCGACGTATGCCTTGAGTCTTTCCATCAGGATGAGCAGGCTCTCCTCAAGGTCGTCAGTCATTCTCGCCCTGAGTATCGGAGCCTCTTTGAACGGTCTTCCGTCCTCCAATGTGTCCGCAAGCTTCAGGACCATCCCCGTCTTTCCAAGGCCGGCGCAGCCTGTGGTATGGTATCTTACGGCTTCGAGTATCTCGGGGTCTGTAACTCCGAAGTCCTTTTCCATGTGCTCCGCGGCCAGAGGCCCGTGCTCAAGGTTTCCGGCGTCCCGGTAGGCGTCGTGGAAGATAGCAGCTGTCTCAAGCTTTTCCATGTCCGCGCCGTATCTTGCTCCGTATTCTCTGCACTTCTTTATAACGCGCAGCGTGTGGGCGAACCTCGACGGCTTTACATTGGACCTTACGAAGAGCCCGAGCCTTCTTGTAAGGCTGTCGTAGAGCTTTTCCTCGTCAATGTATCTTATGACGCTGTCCGGTGTAAGGAAGGTTATGTCCTGTCCGAACTTCAGCTTGTCCCTTATCTCTCCAGAGGATATCTCCAGCTCAGGTGTCTCGAACAGCTGTATGTCCGCTTTGGGATACTTTTCCCGTATCTCCGCTACGCAGCGGTCTATTACGGACTTGTCCTCGCCCTTCCTGCAGACAGCTATGAGACCGAAGTCGTTTATCAGCTCCTCGGACTTCTTCCACTTGAGAATGCTCTTGAGGTTGTCGCTTCCGAGAAGGAATACGAGCTTTACGTCATCCCCCATCTGTCTGCGAAGCTCATCCAGTGTATCGAAGGTATAGGACGGACCCTCCTTGTTTATCTCAAGATCCGAGACCTCGAATCCCTCCAGGCCGTTAAGCGCAAGCTCTATCATCTTAAGCCTTGCCGGACCGGAGGCGGGAGGAGCGTCCACCTTGAACGGGGATACGTAGGCCGGCATGAATATTACCTTGTCGAGCCCGGAGAGCTCCTTTACCTGAGCGGCAAGTATCAGATGGCCGTAGTGGATCGGATCGAAGCTGCCGCCGAATACACCTATCCTCTTCATTGTTCCTCTTTGATGTCTATGGCCACGGAGAGCTCTCTGAGCTGGTCCGCGGTAACTGTCGTCGGAGCCTCGGACATTACGCACTGAGCGTTCTGGTTCTTCGGGAAGGCTATTACCTGTCTTATGTCGTCGGTGCCCAGAAGCAGCATGCAGAGCCTGTCAAGGCCGAAAGCAAGTCCGCCGTGCGGGGGCGCGCCGTATTTGAACGCGTCTATGAAGAAGCCGAACCTGTTCCTTATGTCCTCGTCCGAGAGCTTTAATACCTCGAATATCTTCTTCTGCAGCTTGCTGTCGTGTATCCTTATGGATCCGCCGCCTGCTTCGTAGCCGTTGATGACTATGTCGTAGGCGTCGGCGTATATCTTTTCCAGCTCTCCCGTCTCAAGGTACTTCATGTGCTCCTTCTTGGGGGAAGTGAACGGATGGTGCATCGCCGTGTAGCGCTGTTCCTCCTCGGACCACTCGAACATCGGGAAATCCACTACCCAGCAGAGCTTGTATACGTTGGGGTCCAGAAGGCCGAGCTTTCCTGCGATATCCCTTCTGAGGAAGCCCAGAGCAGCCCAGACTACAGTGTTCTTACCGCTGCAGATAAGGATAAGATCTCCGGCCTTTGCCTCGAATCTGTCGCAGATGGATGCCAGTTCTTCCTGAGAGAAGAACTTGTTTACAGAAGACTTTATTTCGTTATCTTCTTTTCTTATCCATACAAGACCCTTTGCGCCGAAGGTCTTGACCTTCTCCGTCATCTTGTCTATGTCTTTTCTTGAGAACTTCTCGCTGCAGCCGGTGAAGCAGACGCCCATCACCCTTCCGCCGTCCTTTATGGCATTTGTGAATACCTCAAACGAGCAGTCCTTAACTGCGTCTGCGATGTCCTTCAGCTCGAATCCGAAGCGCAGGTCCGGCTTATCCGAACCGTAGCGGTTCATGGCCTCGTCCCATGTTATCCTGGGGAGCGGAGTCTGGATTTCTATGCCCTTCATCTCCTTGAAGAGCTCCTTAAGGAAGGCCTCCTGGACGGCTATTATGTCGTTCTGGTCCACGAAGGACATCTCAAGATCTATCTGGGTGAACTCGGGCTGTCTGTCTGCCCTGAGATCCTCGTCCCTGTAGCACTTGGCTATCTGTACGTACCTGTCAGTACCGCCTATCATAAGCAGCTGCTTGAACTGCTGCGGAGACTGCGGAAGAGCGTAGAACTTGCCGGGGTTTACGCGGCTGGGTACAAGGTAGTCCCTTGCTCCTTCCGGTGTCGGCTTGGCCAGGACAGGAGTCTCAACTTCCGTAAAGCCGTTTTTGTAGTAGAAGTTGCGGATGACGTTGTACATCTTGCTCCTGAAGGACAGGATGTTCTGCATTCCGGGCTTTCTGAGGTCCAGATATCTGTATTTGAGACGAAGGTCTCCGGATACGTTGTCGTCGTCCTTTATGTAAATAGGCGGAGTCTCGGATTCCGAGTATATCACAAGAGCGTCGGCGACTATCTCAATGTGGCCTGTGGGAAGATCTTCGTTCTTGGATTCCCTTTCCCTTACTGTGCCGGATACTCCTACACAGTACTCACCTCTTAAGGTCTCGGCTTTTTCGCGCACTTCATCCGGTGTGTTCTCGTCGAACACCACCTGCACTATGCCGCTTCTGTCTCTGATATCCGCAAATACAAGAGCGCCCAGGCGCCTGTTCTTTGCCACCCAGCCGTTAACGACCGCTTTTTTCCCAATGTCTTCTTTCCTTAAGGTACCGCAGTAATGCGTCCTCTTCATAAGCTCATCCATTCAACACCTCTATGACTTTATCTGCCGGAACTTCTGTCTGAGAAGACTTTTCCATGTCTCTCAGGGATACGACGCCTTTTGCAAGCTCATCGTCGCCGATAACGGCAACGTAACGGGCGCCAATCCTGTCCGCATATTTGAACTGGGCCTTAAGGCCTCTGTCCATAACATCTATTATAACTCTTTTGCCTGCGTCACGCATCTGTTTTGTAAGCTCAAGAGCCTTTGTTTTAGCGGCTTCTCCGAGCCCTGCCACAAGAATGTCGCACCCGGGAGCTTTTTGCGGAAGTGCTCCGCAGGCTTCCATTATCAGAAGCAGTCTTTCGATCCCCAGTCCGAAGCCGACTCCGGGCGTGGCGGGTCCGCCGAGCTCTTCGATAAGATCGTCGTATCTGCCTCCGCCGCATACCGTAGACTGTGCGCCGAGCTTGTCGGAAACGAACTCGAAGGCAGTCTTGGTGTAGTAGTCAAGACCTCTTACGATGCCGGGATCCACCTCGTAAGGCACCCCGTATATGTCGAGGAGCTTCTTAAGATCCTCAAAGGCTTTTCTGCACTCGTCGTCGAGATAATCCAGCATCCTCGGTGCACCCTCAGCTATCCTTTTGCATTCGGGACTCTTGCAGTCCAGTATGCGCATGGGGTTCTTGTCGAAGCGTCCTTTGCAGGTGTCGCAGAGCTTGTCCAGATCGGGACGCAGGAAATCCTGGAGGGCCTTTCTGTACTCTGCCCTGCAGTTTTTGCAGCCTATGCTGTTTATGTGCAGCTTTACGTCATCAAGACCGACGGACTTAAGGAAGTCATAGGCAAGTAGTATGACTTCAGCGTCTGCCAGCATGTTGGAGGATCCGAAGAGCTCTATCCCGAACTGATGGAACTCTCTCTGGCGGCCTTTCTGCATCTTTTCGTATCTGTAGCACGGAGTGATGTAGTAGTACTTTGCGGGCAGACCTTCCGCGTAGAGTTTGTTCTCTATGAAGGACCTGACTACGCCGGCTGTGCCTTCCGGCTTTAAGGTAAGGCTCCTTTCGGAGATCTCGAAGGTGTACATCTCCTTCTGGACTACGTCCGTCGTATCTCCTATACCGCGCGCAAAAAGTTCAGTGTGCTCCACCATGGGAGTCCTTATCTCGGTAAAGCCGTATTTTTCTGCCGTCTTTCTGAACAGCTCCTCAACGAACTGCCACTTTGCGGAATCCGCAGGCAGTACGTCTTTCATGCCTTTAGGAATGCTTATCATAACGCTGCTTCCTTTCTTCTTATCATTTCATCTATCCTGTCGATGTATATCTCGTAATTGGAGACGTTGGCGACTCTTTCTATCCTGTCTTCCGCCGGGTAATAGAGCTTTGATACGCCTCCTGCTCCCAGAGCCAGTATGGTCTGGTCCTCCTGCATTATCCTTACGTTGTAGACGCTTGCGGTCCCGGGAAGGCAGTATCCTACGTTCTCCAGGTTTCCTGTCATATGCTTCTGCCTGTAGAGGTAGTACGGAGCGTATCCCCTGCCTCCGAGTATCGCGGCGGCATCCTCAACCATTTCCTTTACCGCGTCTCCCTGCCTGTAGGAGTAGTCTTTATCCTGCTCTATCAGCCTTGAGCCCTTCTTTACCGCCAGGGTATGGACGGTAACGTTCTCCGGACCGAGCGCGCATATCTTATCGAGCGTGTCCCTGAAGTCTTCTCTGTCTTCGCCGGGAAGCCCTGCTATAAGGTCCATGTTTATCTGCTCTATGCCGCTTCTCCTTGCAAGACCGAAGGCCTCGATGATCTCTTCCGGTGTATGCTGCCTTCCTATCCTGTCCAGAGTCTTCTGCTGCATGGACTGAGGGTTTATGCTTATGCGGCCTGCTCCGGCGTTTTTAAGGGTTTTAAGCTTTACGGCGGTGATCGTATCGGGTCTGCCGCATTCTGCCGTGAATTCGGCTGTTTCGGGCCTTCTGAAGGCATCGGAGACGGTGCATACGAGTTCCTCGAACTGTGCTTCAGAAAGCGACGTCGGAGTGCCTCCGCCTATGTATACGGACTCCGCAAAGAGCCCTCTGTCCTCCATCATCCCCGCGACAGCGTCTATCTCCTTACGCAGTGCCTTAAGGTACGCGTCTGCCTTATCGGCGCTGTATTTATTGGATGTAAAGGAGCAGTACAGGCATCTCGTGGGGCAGAAAGGGATCCCAATGTAAAGACCTGTTGCTCTGCTGTCTGCAGACACCTTGAGAGTCTGCTGAGTATCCCAGGTATTTCTCAGAAGCTCCGCCTTGCAGCGGCTCAGGAGATACTCCGAAGCCATCAGCTTTTCTGCGGCATCGGGACTTCCGGTGCGCCTTACAGCTGCGTAAAAGAGCTTTAGAGGCCTTACGCCTGTAAGTATGCCCCAGTCAAGTTCCCGCCCGGTCTTTTCGGAGAGAAAGCGGTACAGCGCCCTTTTCTGGGCGTTCCTGTCTGCCGAGGCTGCGTCAGGTACGCAAAAAGCCTCCGGGCTCTGTGCGAACAGGTCCAACTCCTCCACGGGGACGAACATCTTCGCCAGCTCGGTAAGCTCGTATCGGTTGCTTTCGTCACTTATCGATATCTCTAACAAAGGGATTGCACCTTTTTTCAAATCCTATGGTAGTCTCCTGCATGTGCCCCGGAAGGACCACGGTGTCGTCGGGAAGAACGAAGAGCTTCTCCCTTATGGTATGCATCAGCGTATCCCAGTCCCCGCCCGGAAGATCCGTCCTGCCTACGGAGGACATGAACAGCGTATCGCCGGAAAAGAGTACTTTCCCGAGGAGTATGCTCATGCCTCCGGGCGTATGGCCCGGGCAGTCTATGAAGCAAAGATGCATGGGACCGACGTCAAGAGTATCGCCGTCTGTGACCTCTATGTCCGCCGTGTGCCCCGCGCCGCCGCTGATCCTGGACCTTTCGGCAAGCATCTTTCTCTCCGCTCTGTTTGCTACGAGCTTAATTCCGGGATATTTCTCCTTAAGAGAATCTATTCCCCCGGTATGGTCTCCGTGCGCGTGGGTAAGTATAATGTACTCCGGCTGCAGCTTGTTCTCGCTTACGGCATTCTCCATCTGCACGCTTTCTGCGCCCGGATCCACTATGAAGGCCTTTTTGGAATCCTCGTCCCATACGAGGTACATGTTCGTTCCGAAGCCGTTGTTTGCTATGAATCTCTGTATGTTCATCTCAGTAATTCGTCCTGTAGACGTCTATGACGTCCTTTATCTGTCTGAACCTTCCGATTATCTTGTCTATGTCGGAGGTGTTCGTTATCTGAAGCAGAAGGTTAAGTGTGGACATTCCGCTGGAGTCGGCCTGGGCGTTCACTCCGGTGAGGTTTATGTCCATATCGTCGCAGACCTTGGAAACGTCAGAGAACAGTCCCTTTCTGTCGTCTGCAAGGATGGTGATGCCAGCCTCGAAGAACATCTCTCCGTCGCCGAGTTCCCAGTTGACCTCTATCAGCCTGCCCTGCTCTTCCTCGGGAAGATTGAGTATGTTTATGCAGTCTTTTCTGTGTATGCTTACGCCTCTGCCCTTGGTAGTGTATCCTATGATCTCGTCTCCGGGAACAGGATTGCAGCATCTGGAGAACCTTACAAGAAGGTTGTCAACGCCCTTTACGGTAACGCCTTTGGTGTTCTTGTTGGCGCGCTTTTTGGCGGAGGTCTCAAGACGCCTTTCTTCTCTTTCCTGCTTCTTAATGAGAGCCTGCTCTTCCTCCCTCATGTAGCTCAGGCACATGAGAAGAGTCTTGTTTATTATTGAGCCTCCCATGCTCAGAGCCGAGTAGAGATCGTCCACATTGCTGAAGTTCTGAGTCTTTGCCGCTCTTTCAACGAAGCTGGCCTTAAGGACCTTCTCGGGGTCCAGATCCCTTCTCTTTGCTGCTTTTTCGAGAGCTTCTTTTCCCTTGCCGGTACCCTGGACCTTGTTCTCCTTCTTAAGATACTGGCGTATCTTGGCCCTTGCGGAGTTGGTCTTTACTATCTTCAGCCAGTCTATGCTGGGGCCTCTTGAGTTGGAAGACGTTACGACCTCCACGACTTCGCCGTTCTTAAGCTCGTAGGTTATGGGCACCATCTTGCCGTTGACCTTGGCGCCAACGCACTTTTCGCCTACGCGGGAGTGTATCTTATACGCGAAGTCCAAAGGCGTGGATCCTGCAGGAAGCTCTATTACGTCTCCCTTAGGTGTGAACACGAATACCTGATTGGAGAACAGGTCCACCTTCAGAGTCTCCATGAACTCCTTTGAGTCCTTCACCTCGTTCTGCCACTCAAGGGTCTGGCGTATCCAGGCGAGCTTTACTTCCTCGTTGTTTGCATCGTCCTTTATGCCTTCCTTGTATTTCCAGTGAGCCGCGATACCGTACTCAGCCACGCGGTGCATCTCCCAGGTCCTGATCTGCACCTCGAACGGGTTTCCGGTCTTTGAGAGCAGCGTCGTATGCAGGGACTGGTACATGTTGGACTTAGGCATGGCTATGTAGTCCTTGAACCTGCCGGATATAGGAGTCCACTTGGTATGTATGGCTCCGAGCACGGCGTAGCAGTCCCTTACGGAATCGACGATCACGCGGACGGCGGTGAGGTCGAAGATCTCGCCTATCTCCTTCTTCTGGATGATCATCTTCTTGTAGATGCTGTAGTAGTGCTTTTCGCGGCCGTATATCTCGGACTTGATCCCCAGAGAATCCACAAGCTCCTTTATCCTCTCCACAAGAGTGTCGATGGTGACGTTCATGTTGTTGCGTCTCTTTTCCATCTCCTTGTAGATATGGTCGTAGGCCTCGGGGTAAAGGTGCTTGAAGGCTATGTCCTCAAGCTCGAACTTGAACCTGTACATTCCCAGCCTTGCGGCTATGGGGGCGTAGATCTCAAGTGTCTCCCTGCTCTTTTCCCTTATCTTTTCAGGTGTCTGATACTCTATGGTGCGCATGTTGTGCAGCCTGTCGCAGACCTTTATGATAAGGATGCGTATGTCCTTGGACATGGCAAGGAACATCTTGCGGACGTTCTCCGCCTGTGCCTCTTCCTTTGTCGTATATACAAGGTTTGTGAGCTTGGTGACGCCGTCTACCATAAGAGCGACGTCATCACCGAAATCCTTCTTTACGTTCTCAAGCGTGTAAGGAGTATCTTCAACTGCATCATGAAGCAGGCCGGCCGCAATGGTGTGGTCGTCCATGCCCAGCTCGGCAAGGATCTTTCCGACTGCCTTGGGATGTATTATGTAAGGCTCGCCGGACTTCCTGAGCTGTCCCTCATGCAATTCTGTTGCCTTTGCCAATGCCCTCTCAAGGATATCCGGATCGTAAGAGGGATTGATCTCCAGCAGTTCTTTTACATAGTCTGTCATGATGTCTGTCTGTTTGGCTTGATATTATAAAAAACAAGGCATGCGCGCTGAAGAACGCACATGCCCTGCGATAGGATCATCCTATTCGGTCTTTTCCGCAGCCTCAGCGACGACCTCTTCAGCAGCTTCGGCAGCTGCAGGAGCAGCTTCCTCTGCCTTTTCTTCCGCAGCCTGCTTGGCAGTTCCGAGCTTCTTGATGTTCTTCGGGCTGGGCTTGCTCTCCTTTTCGGGAGCGGCGGATGCAGCCTTGGAAGAAGAAGCGGAAGATGCGGATGAAGGATCAGCGAGTCCGGATATGGCGCTCTTGGCGAGTTCAAGCTTTGTCTTGTCAGAACCGACCATGATGACGACTCTGTCGTCGGTGACTCTTACGATCTTGCCGTAGATGCCGCCGATGGTGACGATCTCGTCACCGGGCTTGAGGCTGTTCCTCAGGTTCCTGAGTTCCTTGTCCCTCTTGCTCTGCGGACGGATGGTGAAGAAGTAGAGAGCGGCGAAGATGACGAGTATCATTACCCATGTCATCCAGCTTCCGCCTGTGGTGCCGGCTCCGGTAGTTGCATATGCTATAGCCATTTTATACCTCCAAAAAATCTATATTCTTTATTATATACAAAAAACGCTTAAAAGCAATATATTTTTAATGCCCGGAAAGCTGAATATTGATTTTGCACCGGGCTGATGTTAATATATCCATGTATTTGCCGGCGTGGTGGAACTGGCAGACGCGCGGGACTCAAAATCCCGTGGTAGCGATACCGTGCGGGTTCGACCCCCGCCGCCGGCACCAAAAATAAAAGAATGGAGCTTCCGCGTCCGGAAGCTCCGTTTTTTGTCTTTAGCTAAAGTAGATGATCTTTTATTATTCTTCTACGACTGCCTTGCCGTCATAGTAGTTGCAGTTCGGGCATACTCTGTGCGGGAGCTTGGGCTCGTGGCACTGCGGGCAGATGGAGAGCGCAGGACCGGTCTTCTTCATGTTGGCCTTGGTCCTCTGGCTTGTTATAGCTTTAGACGTTTTTCTCTTAGGTGTTGCCATCTGACATTCCTCCTCTTCTGAAAAATCAACTTCTATAGTTTAATGACGAAGCCTTGCTTTGTCAAGAAGAATTTTACGCCTTCGTAAAAATTACTTTCCGGTGACTATCTCGTAGGTGTCGCGTGCGATCATGAGCTCCTCGTTTGTCGGCAGGATGAGTATCTTTACCTTACCGCCCTTGCCTGTAACGTCAGCTTCCTTCCTGCAGCCCTTGTTCTTTTCTTCGTCGAGGACGATCCCAAGGTAATCCATATCCTTGCAGGTCATCTCTCTGAAGAGATCGTCGTTCTCGCCCAGGCCTGCGGTAAAGATGAGAGCGTCAGCTCCGTTGAGCTCTGCCATGTAAGCTCCGATGTAGTGCTTCACACGGTGTACGAACATCTCGAATGCAAGCTTGGCTTTCTCGTCTCCGGCTTCTGCAGCGCTGTGTATGTCGCGGGCGTCGGAATATCCGCCGATACCGAGAAGTCCAGACTTTTTGTTCATGAGAGTATCAAGCTCATCAGCATCGAGACCTTCCCTCTTCTGGATGAAGGTGATAGCTGCAGGATCGAGGTCTCCGCAGCGTGTGCCCATCATGAGGCCTTCGAGCGGTGTAAGACCCATGGAGGTGTCTACGCACTTGCCGTCCTTGATGGCGCATACGGAAGCGCCGCTGCCGATGTGGCAGGAGATGAGCTTGAGGCCTTCGGGGTCTCTTCCGAGGAACTCAGCGGCTCTTTTGCTGACGAATCTGTGGCTGGTACCGTGGAAACCGTACTTTCTGATGCCGTACTTCGTATAATATTCATAGGGAAGTCCGTACATGTAGCTGCTCGGTGCCATGGTCTGGTGGAACGCCGTATCGAATACTGCAACGTTCTTCTTTCCGGGCATTACCTCCATGCAGGCCCTGATACCCATGAGGTTTGCGGGATTGTGGAGAGGTCCGAGCGGGATGCAGTCCTCTATGGCCTGCATTACCTCGTCGTCTACAAGTATGCTGCAGGCGAACTTCTGACCGCCGTGCAGTACTCTGTGGCCTATGGCACCGATCTCATCCGTGCTCTTGATAACTCCCATCTCGGGGTCAAGCAGGATCTTGATGACGTTCTTGAAGGCGTCTGTGTGGGTCTTGTTGAAGACCTTGACGTTCCAGGACTTTCCGTCTTTCTTGTGACCGATGAAGGAATCCTCAAGACCGATCTTCTCGGCATTGCCCTTGCAGAGGACGCTTTCGTCCGTCATGTCGAGCACCTGATACTTCAGAGATGAGCTTCCGCAGTTGACGACCAGAATAATCATTATGTGACCTCCCTGTTATTTCAATATTATTTCCGGTATTCTCACCCTGTCGGAATACTGTGTCAGCGTTCTTCCGCAGAGCATGTTGTAGATATCTCCCGATAGTATGTCGATGCCCAGGGATATCTCTTCGGCGGCATCTTTGGGGACGTATTTGTTGACATTGGATACTATCCCCACTGTCCCCTTTTCAGAGGCTGTCTTCAATATTTTAGCACCGGCAGGGCCGAATGCAAGAACTTTAGCGTATGCAGTCCTGTTTATTTCAAGACAAGCCTGCTTTTTACTGTCTATCCCGAGAATGATGCGCGAAAGTATCCTTCTGATCCTCGGAGCCGGATATCTTCGGGTAGAGACGTTCTCAAGGAAGCTGTCAAGATCCTCCGAACATTGAGCAGACTGTATAATGCGCATCTCAAGGCCCTCGGACACTTCGGGGATGTCCTTTAGAAAGCTGCTTCCGGCTGTAAGGATCCTGTGCCTTGCGATCTCGTAGAACAGCTTATTATCCGGATGCCTGTCATCATCCGATATGACGGACAGGGACTTTTCCGGGATCAGATCCCTTATCTCCTCCCCTGAGGCTGCAGCTTTGCGTATCGCACCCGCGGAGGCGAAGCGGCCGTCGGGATCCTTCGCTTTGTGGTCTGCCCCTGCTCTTTTTACGGCGAACGGAGAAAGGCCGGCCTTCTGAAGGATGATCTCCCTCATATAGCATACGGCAAGGATATCATTGGGACCGTTAAGGACAGAAGCTGCCTCCGTAGAATACAGCTCTGCAAGAGCTTTTTGGCACGACGCGGCATATGAGAGTCCCTCGGAAAGATGTTCCTTAAGCCTTGCGGAATACTCCTCCGGTTCTTCAGCCGTAACACGTGCTGCGAGGCTGAGCTTTTCCTGATCCGCGCACTCGCTTCCGAAGGCGAGAGTATCCACGCAGCCGAGGCCGCTGAGTATCCTTACTCCGCCGCGCGCAAAAAGATCTGCTGAGTTGACGGCATATACGGCAGGAAGCTCCAGCACAAGATCCGCGCCGCAGAGAACAGCTGCCTCAGCCCTTCGGAACTTGTCCCACATGGCAGGCGCGCCCCTCTGGGTGAAGTCTCCGCTCATGACGCAGACGACAGACTCCGCTCCGGCATTCCTCACCTTTTCTATCAGATATCCGTGGCCGTTATGGAAAGGATCGAATTCGCAGATGATCCCCGCAGAGGTCATTATTCCTCTCCGTTGGACTGTGCCTTGTAGATCTGCTCCTTTACCTCGTTGCGGCTGGAAGCGATGTTGTTGTTGATCTTCTCGAAGGTGTTCTGAAGGTCATCGTACATGTCGGTGAAGTACGTCGCGTACATCTGGTCCACCTTCTCCTGGAGATTGTAGAGCATGCCGTCGGTGTAATCCAGGATGGACATCTTCATTACCTGGCTGTTCTCCTTGGCGACGCGCATTATCTCATCCGCCCTGGCCTTGGCCTTAACGGTTATCTCATCCTGCTCGACGAGCTTCTCAGCCTTCTCCTGGGCCTCGGAAATGATCCTTTCGTACTCGGCCTTGGCTTCGTCGAGTATCCTGTCTCGCTCGTTCTTTATCCACTGGGCCTGCTGGATCTCATCCGGGAGCTCCAGCCTGATCTCTTTCACGATCTCGGTGATCTCGTTGGGATCTACCATTACCTTTCTTACCAAAGGTACGGAACCTGCAACGTCGATTATCTCGTCAAGTTCGTCAAGAAGTTCAAGAACTTTCATAGTTATTCCCCCTGTTTCTTAATATTTTTATACTTTTTCATTAGTTTATAAACATCGTCGGTGACCCATCCGCTGACGTCCGCCCCCAGCTCGAAGTTCTGGCGGACTATGGTCGAGCTGATGTAGGACCATTCGGGTCTGGTCATTATGTATACGGTCTCGCAGCGGCCCTTGAAGAAGTGCTCGTAGAGCTGCGCTATGCCTATCTCGTAGTCGAAGTCGCTCTCATTGCGAAGTCCTCTTATCACGGCGTCGAAGCCGTTCTCTATGACGTAGGTCGGAAGATGCTCCGAGAACCGGACGACCTCAACGTTTTTAAGATGCTCTGTCGCCTTCTTTACCATCTCGGTGCGCTGCTCAAGATCGAAATAGCTGTTCTTGGCCAGATTCACCACAACGCCTACGACGAGCTTGTCGCAGAGCTTTGCGGCTCTTTCTATCATGTCGATATGTCCGACCGTAATGGGATCGAAGGTCCCGCAGCAGAATCCTTTTTTCATTGCTTTTTCCTGTATATCATTACTCCGGTCTTGCCGTATCTCTTGTCCTTAAAGGCTTCAAGACCGCCGTATTCGGCGGGAAGACCGTCCCTGTGCTCATATTCGCAGACTATTATGCCACCGTCCGCCAGCTTGCCGCTGTCCAGTATGGCGTCCAGAGCCGGAAGGATGTAGCCGTCGGCGTAAGGAGGATCGAGGAGGTATATGTCCACCTTTTCCGATACCCTGGCTATGTTGGACCTGAAGTCTCCGCTCAGCACGATGCTCCTGTCCTCGGCTCCGCACATCCTGATGTTCTCCTTTACAAGATGCAGCGATTCCCTTGAGACATCGGAAAAATAGACCCTTGACGCGCCCCTGCTCAGAGCCTCAAGCCCCAGGTTACCCGTTCCGGAGAAGACGTCCATCATGACGGTCTTTTCGGATAAGTAAGGCATTATAATGCTAAAAACGGCCTCTTTTACCTTATCGCTGGTGGGCCGTATGGAATAATCCGAGGGAGTTTTAAGGCGTCTCCCTCTGAACTCGCCTGCTATTATTCTCATGCTCGATATTTTATCATAATTTACAGTGTTAGTCTATCGCTTTGCATGTACTTATTTCTCAAGTTTTCTGCAAAAGCGGCGTTCTTTGCGGACGAAAGAGTCGGATCTTCGGCCATCATCTTTTTGACGTCGGAAAGAGCCTGCGCAGCCACCTGTCTGTGCTTTATCGGGTCCGCAAGTCTCAGCTGCGGCAGGCCGTGCTGACGGAAGCCGAAGAATTCTCCGGGGCCTCTTATCTCAAGGTCTTTTTCGGCTATAACGAAGCCGTCTCCCGTGGAGCACATTATCTCTGCGCGCTCAACTGCGGTCTCGCTGTCATCTCCTGTAACTATGAGGCAGTAGGACTGATACTTACCTCTGCCTACCCTGCCTCTGAGCTGGTGCAGCTGAGCTAGCCCGAAGCGTTCGGAGTTTTCTATGAGCATGACGCTTGCGTTCGGCACGTCGATGCCCACCTCTATGACGACAGTCGATATCAGTACCTGTATGCTTCCGCTGTAGAAGCGCTCCATTATGCCGTCCTTCTCCTGCTGGCTCATGCGGCCGTGGAGAAGCTCGGCCCTGATGTCCGGATGGTCCGACACGAAGTCCGCGTACAGAGTCTCGGCGGAATAGCCGTCCATCACTTCGGGATCCTCTATGAACGGCGCCACTATGTAAGCCTGTCTTCCTGAGGCTACCTCTGAAAGCAGCAGCTTATAGGCGTTCTTTCTTGTGGATCTGTCGTATCTCCTTGTCTCGATGGGTATCCTGCCCGGAGGGAGCTCATCTATTACGGATATGTCAAGGTCAGCGTACAGAACGACTGCAAGAGTCCTCGGGATAGGAGTCGCCGTCATTACGAGCACGTCTGGGTTTATGCCCTTTGACGACAGAAGCTCTCTCTGGTTGACTCCGAACCTGTGCTGCTCATCCGTTATGACCAGCCCCAGAGACCTGAAAGTGGTCCCTTCGGATATCAATGCGTGTGTTCCTACCGCAATGTCCACGGAACCGTCCGAAAGGCCTTTAAGGACAGCTTTCCTCTCTGCGGCGGGGATGTTTGCGGTAAGCAGTCCGACCTTGATGTCAAAGGGCTTATAAAGCTTTTTAAGCGTTTCGAAATGCTGCCTGGCAAGAATGTCCGTAGGAGCCATAAAAGCGCTCTGAAATCCGTTCTGAGCGGCTGTGAACATGGCTGCGGCAGCTATTACTGTCTTGCCGCTTCCAACGTCTCCCTGGACAAGACGGTTCATCGCGTTCGGAGAAGAAAGATCCTTCAGGACTTCATCGAGAGTCCTTTGCTGTGCCCCGGTAAGCTTGTACGGAAGAGTGTCCGTAAACGCTCCGGCCCCGGAAACGTCCATCGCATTTCCCTTTCTTCCGCTTCCGCCCCTGGACCGGGACATGGCAAGAGCCGCGTCCAGATAGAAGAGCTCCTCGTATACGAGCCTGTATCTTGCGGCGCGGAAAGCGTCATCGCCTTCGGGATAATGTATGTTGGAATACGCGTAGTCTATGCCGCAGAGCCTCGCGGACTTTATTGCCTCCGCGGGAAGTGTCTCGGGGAGCTGACCCGCGCACTTTACAGCAAAGCGCGAGACAGTCCTTACGTCTTTTTGCATAAGACCGCGCGTAAGAGGATACACCGGTAGTATCTCTTCCTCGGACGACGCATCCGCCTTGGAATAGGAGGGATGCATCATTACCACCCTTCCGTTCTCCGCTTTGACTTTGCCGAAGAACCTGAAAAGGCTTCCCTGAGAGAACTGCTTAAGAAAATATGTCCCGTTGAAGAACAGGACCTCCATGCGTCCAGTATCGTCCTCGGCGTAGACGTGCAGCGTCCTCTTTTTGCCGAAGCCCTTGCCGAGGGTCGCCATGAATATCCTTGCCGTTACGACGGCCTTGTCACCGTCGCGCAGCTGGCTGATGGTCTTTTTGCTCCTGAGATCCTCGTATTCCCGCGGGTAGAGCTCAAGGACGTCTGCTATCCTTTCGATGCCCAGGCGAGAGAAGCATTCGGCCTTTTTCGGCCCTACGCCCTTAAGGGATGTTACCGGAGAAAACAGTCCGGGAGCTTCAGTCTTTCCGGCCATCTTCCCCTCCGCGGGAACTGAATATGATATTCCTGCTGACTGCGTTTCTGGACGTGGTCATCTGCACTACTTCAATGACGACCTCCTCTACAGGAAGCTCAAGCATGTCCCTTACGGCTCTGACTATGCCGTCGATGATGCCCTTTGCGGTCTCACTGATGCTGGAGCCTATCCTTACGCTTATTCCGGCGTGGATATACAGTCCGTCATCGGAAAAGCGCACCTGGCGCTCCCCTGAATACTTTGCCGTACTGCTCCATGGCTTTATGGCTTCGGACATTATCTGGCTTATAAGTGCGTCATTTAAGGTGATGACGCCGTATTCGTTGTTCTCTTTAGTAAGCATGGCTATATTATAGCAAATAAATAAAAAAAAGTCTTGCTCAACGAAAAATCTTGTGCTATAATTTCTTGGTCTGAAAATAAAACACGCACCGCAAAAGGTGCTTAAAGCTTGAAATTTCAACCATTTGCGGTAAGGAGGTCAACAAAATGTCCAAGAAGTGTGAGATCTGCGGCAAGGGTCAGGTATCCGGAAACAACGTATCCCACTCCAATCGTCATACCAGGAGAAAGTGGAACGCCAATATCCAGACTGTAAGAGTGGAAGAGAACGGAACTACCAGAAGGATCAACGTCTGCACACGCTGCATCAAATCCGGAAAAGTTTCCAGAGCATAACAAACAGATCCAGGGCTGCAGTTGATACTGCAGCCCTATTTTTTAAGATTTAGGAGTACAATGGACACAGTTCCCCGATTGCCCTGGGTATGGGTAATAATCTTATTATTCGCTGCGGCGTATTTTGCTGTTACCGAAACAGCCATATCCTCCGCCAACAGAAACAGGATAAGACTTGCTTCTGAACGCGGAGACCTTCGCGCCGACAAAGCGCTCTATGTGCTCGACAATTTCGACCGGGCCATTACTACTATACTCATCTGTACTAACATCATCCATATAGCGGCGGCTGCCATAGTCACGGTATCTGTTACTCGTATCTACGGCAAGGGCGCCGTTACTTTAAGTACGCTCATAATGACCGTGCTCGTCTTTTTTTTCGGTGAGATGCTTCCCAAGAGCCTGGCAAAGAAATATGCCAACAGGTTCACCCTGTCCCATGCGGGTGCCCTCAGGATCATAATGACCGTGCTCTATCCCCTCTCCTGGATCCTAACCAAGATAGGAAACTTCGTGTCCGAACTGACTAAGACCGAGGCTGAGCTTACGGTAACGGAGGATGAGATACACGATATAATCGAAGACATGACTGAGGAAGGAACTCTTGAGGAGGACGAAGGAGACCTGCTTCAGTCCGCGATCGAGTTCGGTACTGTAACTGTCGGAGACATCATGACACCGATAGAAAGAGTCGTTGCCATCAATGCCGAGGCCTCTCCCGAGGAGGTGCTTGAGCTTGTCAGGAGCCAGGTGCACAGCAGACTGCCCGTATACAGGAACGATCTTAACCATATCATAGGAATAATGCCTATAAGGACATTCATCAGGTCCTATCTTAAAAAGGATCTTCCGGACAACATAGAGCCACTTCTCAATAAACCGCTGTTCATCAGAAAGGATCTTAAGATAGATGATCTTCTGCCTATAATGGCGGAGCATCAGTTCACCCTTGCTGTCGTAACCGACGGCAGGAGCCATACCGTGGGCGTAGTCTCCGTAGAGGACATACTCGAAGAGCTTGTAGGCGAGATATGGGACGAGGACGACAAGGGAGGTGCGGCATGAACATAGCATTTCTTGCTGCCGGCCTTCTGATATGCGTTTTCCTCTCCTCCTTCTTCTCAGGCTCGGAGATGTCCTATTCCGCATGCAGCAGGATAAGGATTGAGAACCTTAAGGAGTCCGGAAACAGGCGCGCAGGCAGAGCCTTCAGGATCCTGGAGCACTTCGACGATGCACTCGGCGCCATACTTACAGGAAACAACCTGGTAAACATAGCTGCTTCTTCCATAGGGTCCGTCCTTGTGATAGACCTTCTCGGAAGCAATTATGCGTGGCTGTCGACAGTAGTAGTGACTATACTGGTGATCATATTCGGGGAGACCATACCGAAGATCCGCGCAAAAAAGCGCGCCAATACCCTTGCTCTGCGCTATTCCGCGCCGGTAACGGCCCTTATGACCGTACTCAAGCCCTTCGTATTCGTAGTCGTAAAGGCGGTAAACGCGATAACGGGCGAGCTTAAGGGCGAAGACACCGATGTGGATGATGAAGAGGCCGCGGAGGAAGCCATTGACGAGCTCCAGACCATAATAGAGACGGCAGAGAACGAAGACGTCCTGGACGAGGACCAGTCGGAGCTGGTACAAGCCGCCATCGATTTCCTTGATGCTTCAGCCTATGAGGCCATGACCAGCCGTGTGGACGTGGAAGCAATAGACATTGAAGACAGCCGCGAGGATATCCTCAACGTGATCATGGAGGACAGCGCCTTCTCCAGGATACCCGTATATGAAGGAAGCATAGACAACATCATAGGGATACTCTACCTTAACCATTTCCTTAAGGCTTACACCGAATCCGAGGATGTGGACATACGCGAGCTTCTTATGAAGCCGCTTTATGTATATAAGACCACCAAGCTTACCTCCGTGCTGGATCAGCTGAGGGCCGAAAAGCAGCACATGGCTATAGTCTGCGACGAATACGGAGGAACTCTCGGCATCATCACCATGGAAGACATCCTGGAGGAGATAGTCGGAGACATCTGGGACGAGGAAGACGAGATTGAAGAAGACGAGATAAAGGAGATATCCGAGACAGTCTTTGAGCTTGACGGAGACCTTACCATAGATGATTTCTGCGAGATCACCGGGATACCCGAGGACGAGTTCGAGAGCGATTCCGATACCGCCGGAGGCTGGGCTCTTGAGCATTTCGAGACCTATCCGAAGAGCGGCGACAGCTTCGAGGATGAGGGCCTTAAGGTGACGATACTCCAGATAGAGGACAGGCGCGTGGTCAGGCTTCTGGTGGAAAAACTGCCTGATGAGGATCAGGCCGATAAGGAGTGATATTACTTGGTATTCTCTTCGTTTACATTCATTGCGTTCTTTCTTCCGGTCGTGATACTGCTGTATTTCGTATCGTCATCTCCGAAATGGAGGAACGCAGTGCTTCTTGCAGCTTCCCTGCTCTTCTATGCATGGGGAGAGCCGCGCTTCATTGTGATGATGGTGCTGTCCATACTGGTGAACTATTTCGCGGCGATAATGATAGACAGGAGCAAAAACAGATCCGGAAGGATAACATGGCTGGTCATAGGAGTATGCGCAAGCCTTGCCTTCCTGTTCTGGTTCAAGTATTACGCCTTCATAGTAAACTCTTTCTGCGGACTGTTTTCCATACCGTATGAGGCGGCGCCGAAGACCCTGCCCATAGGGATCTCCTTCTATACTTTCCAGATACTCACTTATACGATAGAAGTGTACAGGGGCAGCGTCCCTCCTCAGAAGAACCTCGCAAGGCTTGCCCTTTACATTAGCTTCTTCCCTCAGCTTATCGCAGGTCCCATAGTCAATTACGGGGACATCGAAGGTCAGCTGAAAGAGAGAAAGACCAGCTACAAAAAAGTATATGAAGGCTTAAGCCGTTTCATGATAGGTCTGGGGAAAAAGGTGCTTATCGCGAATGTGTGCGGTGAGATCCTTTCCAGGCTGAAGCTTACCGGTGAGATAAGCGTGCTTGCAGCCTGGCTCGGAGCCATAGCCTTCGCGTTCCAGATATACTTCGATTTTTCCGGTTACTCCGACATGGCCATAGGCCTGGGAAGAGTGTTCGGATTTACCTTCCTTGAGAACTTCAACTACCCTTACATATCCACAAGTGTCAGCGAGTTCTGGAGGCGCTGGCACATATCTTTGGGATCCTTCTTCCGCGAGTATGTCTATATCCCTCTCGGAGGAAACCGCGTATCTGCGGCAAGGAACATATTCAACCTGATGGTGGTATGGGCTCTTACCGGAGCGTGGCACGGAGCGTCCTGGAACTTCATAGTCTGGGGCGTTTATTACGGCGTTCTGCTTATTATCGAAAAGCACCTGCTTAAAGGCGGACTTGCAAGGCTTCCTAAGGCTCCGGGGATGATACTGACAGATCTTCTGGTGCTCTTCGGCTGGGTGATATTCTATCATGACAGCCTTGCAGACGGCATCGCTCACCTTGCTGCAATGTTCGGCTTCGGAGCGGCTTCGGCTTCTGATCCTGTAAGCGTATTCTGCCTTAAGAATTACCTGTGGGTACTGGTACTTGCTCTTATCGCAAGTATACCCTGGAAGGATATCCTGCACCTTGATGAGAGCAAAAAGACCGCCCTGTCAGCAGTCGTCATCAGATCCGTGCTGCTGAGCGGAGTATTCGTCCTCAGCCTGGTGTTCCTTTCCGGCTCCAGCTTCAATCCCTTCCTGTACTTCCGGTTCTGAGGTGACGATATGAAAAAGATACTTTACAGACTGTTCATATACCTCTGGGTCGGAGTGATGCTGTTCCTCGGGATACACCTGTTCTTCTTTGCCGAGAAGAAGGCTACCGTTGAGGAGAGCGAAAACAGGACTCTTGCGCCCTTTCCCGAGATAAGCTCCGAGAACGTGTTCGGCGGCGGCTTCAGCCAGGGAATGGAGAGCTGGATGTCTGACCATACTCCTTTCAGAAAGGATACCATAGGGATCAGCCGTTCCCTTCGTCAGTTCCTGAGCCTTGCAAGCGTCGAAGAGCAGCTTGCGGACATGACGCGCACGGACGATGCTCTGTCCGAGCCCGAGGTCACGGAGGAAGAGCTTGCAGCGGCAGCCAGAGCCCACCTTTGGAAGATTGTCCACAACACCGAGGAAGAGGATACATATTCCATTAGTATGACGGATCCTTCCCTTATGAAGAACGCGCCTAAGCCTGCCGTATCCGAGAACGATTTTCCCTCGTCCTTCCCCGTCCATCTGGAGATCGACGGCAAAAAGTATGATTATTACAGCTTCAGCAGGCGCAGCGTCCTTGCAGTGACAAACGTTCTGGACCGCGTAGCCGCGCTGCTTCCGGATGACGGAACTCTCGTATTTACGATGGTCCCGCAGAGCTCCATAGGAACACGCTTTGCAAACGCAAAGGAAAAGACAGACCTTTCCTGCAGAGCAGAGGAAGCCGTGGAAGCCTTCGGAGCCGACAACGTCCACGCCATAAGCGCCACCAATATCCTCGCGGAAGCCATGAAGAACGGCGAATACGTATACTTCAGGACAGACATGCACTGGACACCCTACGGCACATATCTTGTGTACAGGGAGATGGCGGACCTTGCCTGGGTAAAGCCCGCAGACTGGGACGACTACGAAAAGACTGTCGAGACGCCCTTCCGCGGCACCTATTACAGGGATAACCCCAACTCCTACATGAGGGACAATCCGGACGACCTTACCCTCATCACTCCGAAATTCGGACTTGAGTGGAGGCGCATAACAGGTCCGGACGAATACAAGGTGATCCCCTTCCTTAACATGAACGCAAAGAAGAACGACAGGTACACCGTATACCTCGGCGGCCCTGCAGGCCCCTGGACCTACGCTCAGTGCGACAACGGCAAGGAGAACAACTGCCTTGTAATCACGGACTCCTTCGGACTTGCATTCGTGCCTATGGTGACGCAGAACTACGGTCAGGTCCATTACTACGACCCCAGGTACTTCGATAAACGTACCGTAGGCGGCTCCGTAGCAGACATGATAAAGAAATACGACATCAAGGACGTGTATGTCGTCGTAGGCGATCTGCACGCATATTCCAGCGGATTCCTTATCACTCAGTTATCCAATCAACTTGGAGATAAATGACGCGATCTGTGGTATAATACTTCTGAAACAACTATCTCAAGGAAACGGAGGATGAAAACTATGGCAAATAAATACGCAGGAACAAAGACAGAGCAGAACCTCTGGACAGCATTCGCTGGGGAATCCCAGGCAAGGAACAAGTACACCTATTTCGCGTCCAAGGCAAAGAAGGAAGGCTTCGAGCAGATCTCCGACATCTTCACAAAGACCGCGGCGAACGAAAAGGAGCATGCCGAGCTCTGGTTTAAGGAACTCCAGGGCATAGGCAATACCGCCGAGAACCTTGCGGCAGCAGCGGACGGCGAGAACTACGAGTGGACCGACATGTACGACGGCTTTGCAAAGACTGCAGACGAGGAAGGCTTCCCGGAGCTTGCGGCGAAGTTCAGAGGCGTTGCGGCGATAGAAAAGTCCCACGAGGAACGCTACAGAAAGCTGCTCAAAAACGTTGAGACCGCCCAGGTATTCGAGCGGTCTGAAGTAAAGGTTTGGGAGTGCAGGAACTGCGGACACATAGTCGTAGGCACAAAGGCTCCGGACGAATGCCCGGTATGCGCCCACGCAAGGTCCTATTTCGAGCTCAGGGCCGAGAACTACTGATCAGATATCGATATCGAGAATAACGGGACAGTGGTCCGAACCGAAGACGTCGTTTCTTATGACGACGTCTTTTATTTTGGGCGCTATCCTGTCGGAGACTACGAAATAGTCTATCCTCCACCCTACGTTCCTCTCGCGTGCTCTCATCCGGTAGCTCCACCAGCTGTATTCCACCTTGTCGGGATAGAGATACCTGTAGGAATCAGTAAAGCCGCAGGCAAGTAGTTTGGAGAAGGCATCTCTTTCCTCATCCGAAAAGCCTGCATTGTGATGGTTGGTGTCCGGGTTCTTAAGGTCTATCTCGTTGTGCGCAACGTTTAGATCCCCGCACATTATGACAGGCTTTACGGAGTCCAGCCTGCAGAGATAATCCCTGTTGGCGGCCTCCCATTCGAGCCTGTAAGGGAGCCTTGCGAGCTCGTTCTGAGAGTTGGGCGTGTAGTTGGTAACCATGTAGAAGTCAGGATATTCAAGGGTAATGGCGCGCCCTTCCGTATCGTGACCTTCCGCATTTATATTGAAGTTTACAGAATCAGGTTTATGTTTTGTAAATATTGCGGTGCCGGAATAGCCCTTCTTTACAGCGCTGTTCCAGTACTGAAGATATCCGGGCAGAGCGTCGGCAAGATCCACCTGCTCCGGCTGTGCCTTTGTCTCCTGTATGCATATGATGTCCGGGTCTTCGGCTTTGAAAAACTCCAGCATCCCCTTGCCCATGCAGGCTCTTATACCGTTTACGTTCCAGCTTATTATCTTCATGTCCTCAAAAAGCGATGAGCAGCCCGTAAGCCGGGTTCTGTCGTGGACGATCATCTTTCTAGGGCCTATGTTGCCATAGGTCTCAAGCGACCTACCTTTCGGGAAGGGACGGGCCGCCCCCTTTCAGGAATTATCCTTTCGGAATATCCTCCCTTCTTGGTCTTGCTCCGGATGGGGTTTACACTGACGGCGCCTGTTACCAGACGCCCGGCAGGCTCTTACCCTGCCTTTTCACCCTTACCTGCCTGAAAGACAGGCGGTTCTTTTCTGTTGCACTTTCCTTGGGATCGCTCCCACCGGCCGTTAGCCGGCATCCTTGCCCTGTGGAGCCCGGACTTTCCTCCCGCTCTGCATCCCTGCAGTGCCGGCGACCGTCAGGACTGCTCATCTTTGGTATATTAACTTCTTCAATAGCTTCTGTCAAACGGGATCAGATGATCCTTTTCCTCGTATACCGTAAGAGCATCAAGAGAGCCCTTTCTGAGCTGCTCAGCCATGTTGGGAACGAATATCCATTCGGTCCCCGCGTGTCCTGCGGCAATGTACGCCATTCCTGTCTGCTTAATGGCAGCAGCCTCGTGATGCTTTATCTCGCCTGTAATGTACAGGTCCGCACCGGCTGCAAGCGCTTCCGGCCAGTATTCCCCTGCGCCTCCGGTGCAGAGAGCAACGGTCTTTATCTGCCGTGCGGGATCTCCTCCGCAGAGGAATCCTACAGGCTTTCCGAGCTTTTCGAATACCGACCTCTCAAAGTCCGAAAGCCTTACAGCCTTCTTAAGAGCTCCTATCCTTGCGATACCGCCGCATATAGCCGAGACCTTTTCTATCCCGAGCATGCTGCAGAGATAGTCGTTGTTGCCTCCCGGAGCAATGTCAAAGCAAGTATGGGCAGAATAAACTTCCATGCCGCGCTTTATAAGCTCCGTGATATTCCTGTCCAAAGGCTTGCGAACATCTATGGACGTAAGCGCAAAGCTCGGCAGGATGAGCGGATGATGAGTTATTATCATGTCGCAGCCCAGGTAAGCGGCGTGTTCTATCACCTGATCCGTTACCTCAAGAGCCGCGTAGACCTTGTTGATCTCGGTCTTTCCAAGCTCTGTCTGCATGCCGCAGTTGTCCCATTCCATCGCAAGGGACAAGGGAGCGATCTTATCCAAAAGCTGCAGAAGATCTATCTTTTTCATATGTTTTTCCTTATCTCTTCGAGCTGATGAGCCACGGAGTTCCATATATCCGCGGCGTATCTGGCGTCCGGTCTGTCGGAGCCGGAAGCGTTCTCTGCTATGTGTTGTGCCTTTTTGATCTTGCCGTCGATGAACTCCGTTATCAGAGGATCGTTCTTCGCAAGCAGGAATTCCGAAACAAGACCGCAGTCAGACCTGAGCTCTCCCGCGCCGCAGGGCTCGACGGCAAATACCTCGCATATGCGGCCGCGCTCTTTTACAAGCTTATAATCGCACAGCCTGAACTCCGCTCCGGTAAGATACGCTCTCAGATCGTCCGCATGCGTACGTGGCTGAACGACGAAACGCCGGGCAAGAGGCACTCCTTCCTTGCGCTCCGTGGACCAGCCTGTCTCCTCAAAGATGCTTATGATAAGCTCTCCGCCCATGCCTGCGGTTATCACGGTGCCGAAGACTCCGTCTCCGATAGGATCGAAGCCGTCACCCTGCAGAATGCTGAACCTTGAAGGATCCACGCCGAAAGCCTTAAGATTCTCACGGCATTTCTCCAACGGTCCGGAGTTGATGTCGGTAAGGACAGCATACGGGCATATGCCCTTCAGGAGTATGTCTGCAGGTATGATGCCGTGATCCGTGCCTACGTCCGCAACGGGAAGTCCGGGCATGACCATGTCCTCTATCGCCTGCATCCTTTCGCTCAATACGGGCTTATCCACTTAATGCTCCTTTACTCAAGATAATCCTTGAGCCTTCTGGATCTGTTCGGGTGGCGGAGCTTTCTTAAAGCCTTTGCCTCTATCTGCCTTATGCGCTCTCTTGTAACGTTGAACTGCTGGCCTACTTCTTCAAGAGTCCTCTGCCTGCCGTCGTCAAGACCGAACCTGAGCCTTAATACCTCCTGCTCTCTGTCCGTAAGCGTGGCAAGGACCTCGTTAAGCTGATCCTTGAGCATGGAGAATGCAGCCGCGTCCGCGGGAGAAGGAACATCCTCGTCCGGAATGAAGTCTCCGAGGTGCGAATCCTCTTCCTCGCCTATAGGAGTCTCAAGAGATACAGGCTCCTGGGCTATCTTGGAGATCTCGCGGACCTTTTCCACGGGCATGTCCATCTCCTTGGCTATCTCTTCTGGGGAAGGATCTCTTCCGAGCTCCTGGAGCAGCTGCCTCGTTACCCTTATCTGCTTGTTTATGGTCTCCACCATGTGCACGGGGATCCTGATGGTCCTGGCCTGGTCCGCTATGGACCTCGTGATGGCCTGGCGTATCCACCATGTTGCGTAGGTGGAGAACTTAAAGCCCTTGCGCCAGTCGAACTTGTCGACGGCCTTTATAAGTCCGAGGTTTCCTTCCTGGATGAGGTCAAGGAACTGCATGCCTCTTCCGACATAGCGCTTTGCTATGGAGACTACCAGTCTCAGGTTGGCCTCGCAGAGCCTCTGCTTTGCGGCATCGTCGCCTGTCTCCATGCGCTTTGCAAGCTCCAGCTCCTCGTCCGCGGAGAGAAGCGGCACCTTGCCTATCTCCTTGAGGTACATGCGGACGGGGTCGTCTATGGACATGGTCTTTTCGATGTCCTCGAAGTTCTCGGCCTCCACCTCATCAACAAGATCTTCAAGATCTTCCTCGGCGTCATCGATATCCATAAGGTCGAAAGGCGCCTCGGTCTGAGCTGTGGTTATCTCCACGCCCGAGGTCTCAAGTGTCTCGATTATTGCCTCCTTGCTGGACTGATCCAGCTCATACTCGGTAACGAGCTCGTCTATCTCGTACTCGCTTACGATACCGTCCTTCTTTGCCTTGTCGAGGAAATTGCCGAGCTGTTCAAGTTTCTTGTCGTCATCAAAATCAAATGCCATTTCAGTCTCCTTTTATTTCAAATTGCTTATGTCCTGAAGTTCACCGAGCAATGCTCTTATCTGTTCCTGATCTACTGCCTCCTCCGGAAGAGCGTCAGCCATCTGGAGTATGTCCTGTATCTCCCGGATGCGCTTTTTGCGCCGCTTTTCCTTAAGTCGGGCCACGCAGTCCTCAAAGGCTCTGTCGGGGTCATCCCCCACCTCCACCTTGTCCAGGATGCGTTCCAGAAGGTCCCTCTCGTCCTCTCCCAGCTCGTTTTTCAGCGCTTCCGCATCGAAGTCCCGCCCGGGGGAATAAAGTGCCTCAAAAGCCGTATTAACGGCCATGCCCTTTGCAGTTACGAAGGCTTCCGGATAATCTCTGATCGTCTCGTAATAGCTCCCCTTAAGCAGTATCAGCCGTATTATCATGCGCTCAAGGTTGACGTCTCTTGCAAACTGAGCGCTGTCTGCCGGAGTTTTTCCGGGAGCAGATCCCTTTGCCGCAGGCGCGGCCTTGCTGCTTACGGCGGAGCTCTCCACCTCTCTTCTTAGTGCCCCTTCGGAGATGCTGTACTCCTTGGAGTATTTCTGGATGTATATGTCTGCTTCCACGGGGGAAAGAGACCTCATTATCCCTGCGAGGTCCTTGAGGAATTTTATGCCCTGAGTGCTGTCCGAGATGTCGAAGGACTCCCTGAGTATCTTCACCTTGTATTCAACGTCAGGCAGGGACTTTTTCTCTATAAGCTCAAGGAACGCTTCCCTGCCGTGCTTTCTTATGTATTCGTCAGGATCCTTGCCGTCATCCACGTTGAGGACCCTTACTTCTATACCCGCGCCCCGCAGGACGTCTATCCCTCTTAACGCCGCAGCTATGCCGGCCTTGTCGGAGTCGTAGCAGAGCACCACCTTTTTGGCGTAGCGGTTTATCAGCTTGGCCTGTTCCGGGGTGAGAGCCGTGCCGCAGCTTGCCACGACGTTCTCTATACCGCTCTGGTACAGGCTCACGCAGTCCATGTAGCCCTCAACGACTATCGCGTATTTCTCCCGGACTATCGCGTCCTTGGAGCGGTTAATGCCGTAAAGATTCTGTTTCTTCAGGTATACTGAGGACTCGTTGGAGTTGAGGTACTTTGGCTCTCCCTGTCCTATTATCCTTCCGCCGAAGCCTATCACCTTGCCCCTGACGTTTATTATCGGGAATATGACCCTGCCGCGGAACTTGTCATATACCCTTCCGTTCTTTTCAGAGCACAGGCCGAGCTCCAGCATGGTCCTGTCAGATACTCCGTTTGCCCTCAGGTGGTCCGTAAGGGCCGTCCATTCCTCCGGACAGTATCCTATCCCGAAGTACTGCATGGTCTTTGCTGTAAGGCCTCTTCCGGCCATGTAATCGTAGCCCTTGTTTGCCTTCTTGCTTATGTTGTCGTAGAAGAATCTTGCGGCAAGGCGGTTCGCCTCGTAGTATTCGTTGCGCTTTCTGTCGTCGGGCCCGGAGGTCTCTTCTATGGTTATGCCGTACTGCGCACAGAGCTTCTCTACAGCGCCCTGAAAGTCCAGATTGTAGTATTTTTCAACGAAGGTGACCACATCTCCGTGTTCTCCGCAACCGAAGCAGTGGTAGAAGCCCTTGGACTCGGACACGGAAAAAGAAGGCGTCTTCTCCTTGTGGAAAGGACAGCATGCCATGTAGCCGGAGCCTGCTCTTTTGAGCGGGACGGCGCCCCCTATGACGTCCACGATGTTGACGGTGGATTTTATGTCTTCCAGTGCTTTAGAATAGTTTTTTGAGCCCATAAATATCACCCGGCGTATTATTCGCCGGGTGACGTTCGTTTCCTTTATTTTTTTCGGAAAATATTTAACTGTACTTCTTAAGCAGGCCTTCGCAGCCGGCAAGCACATCCTCCCACGTGGCCTCGAAATCTCCGGTATACCACGGGTCGGCGACTTCCCTTCCGGGGCTTCCCGCGTAGTCCAGAAGTGTCCGGACCTTTCCTTCAGGGTCGGAGCCCAGGATCCTGAGAGCGTTCCTTACATTTGCACTGTCCATGCAGATTATGAGGTCGTATCTGTTATAGTCATCCTTTGTCAGCTGCACCGCCCTCTTGCCGCCGCAGTCTATGCCGTGCTCAGCAAGTTTGCGCCTTGCGGGAGGATACACAGGGTTCCCTATGTCAGTGCCGGTCTTTGGATCTCTACGGATCTCTTCGCGGCTGGTGGCAGTGGAGGCGATCTTAAAGCGGCCCGGGATGCCTGCTTTTTCTGCCAGGTCCTTCATAACGAACTCGGCCATGGGACTTCTGCAGATGTTGCCGTGGCAGACGAAGAGTATCCTTGTCATTTCCAGGGGTTTTCCGTCGGATAAGGTATGCTCTTGGGCTGGTTGTAGGATATGTCCTTAACTCCGAGGAACTTGAATACCTCAAAGAGAGCCTTACCGTAGTGCCCGAACGCTACTGCGCCGTGGTGCGGGAAGTGCTTTCCGATAAGGACGTGCCTGTAGAACCTTCCCATCTCCGGAATGGCGAATACGCCTATGCCGCCGAAGCTTCCGGTAGCCACCGGCAGTACCTCGCCCTGAGCTATGTAGCTGCGCAGAACACCCTCGCTGTCGCACTGCAGGCGGTAGAAGGTTATCTCGCTCGGAGCGATGTCACCCTCAAGGGTGCCTCTTGTAAAGTCTGGATCGCTTCCGGCGGGCTCAAGCAGCCTGTGCTGTATCAGCTGATACTTTACGGCTCTGTCCGCGCACATCTTGCAGGACGGAGTATTTCCGCAGTGGAAGCCCATGAAGGTGTCTGTAAGCTCGTAATCGTAGGTGCCCTTGATGCTCTTCTCCCACATGCTCTTCGGCACGGAGTTGTTAATGTCGAGCAGAGTTACCGCGTCGCTGCTTACGCAGGCTCCTATGTACTCGGAAAGGCATCCGTAGATGTCCACCTCGCAGGATACAGGAATGCCGCGGCTTGCAAGGCGGGAGTTTACGTAGCAGGGCTCAAAGCCGAACTCCTCCGGGAAGGCCGGCCAGCATTTGTCGGCAAAGGCAACGTACTTTCTTGCGCCCTTGTGCTGCTCCGCCCAGTCAAGAAGCGTAAGCTCAAACTGAGACATCCTGGGAAGAAGCTCGGGATACCTGTTTCCCGTAACGCCGAGCTCCTCTGCCATGTCCTTGCAGACAGCGTCTATGCGGGGGTCTCCGGCGTGCTTTCTGTAGCTTACCAGAAGATCCAGCTCGCTGTTCTCCTCTATCTCAACGCCCAGCTCGTACAGGCCCTTTATAGGGGCGTTGCAGGCGAAGAAGTCCTGCGGACGCGGACCGAAGCTTATTATCTTAAGGTTCTTAACGCCTATGACAGCCCTTGCGATAGGAATGAACTCGTCTATCATCTTTACGATGTCATCTGCTGTTCCCACCGGGTATTCCGGAATGTAAGCGCTGAGATGGCGCATGCCCAGATTGTAAGAGCAGTTGAGCATTCCGCAGTAGGCGTCTCCCCTGCCGTTTATAAGGTCTCCGTCTCCTTCGGCGGCCGCAACGAACATGCAGGGACCGTGGAAGCGCTGGGCTATCAGAGTCTCAGGTGTTTCCGGGCCGAAGTTACCGAGGAACACAACGAGGGCATTGCAGCCGGCGTTGTATACGTCGTCTACCGCCTTGATCATGTCGGCCTCGTTCTCGACGGTCACCGGGCATTCGTAGATATCTCCCTTGTATGCAGCCGTTATGTTCTTTCTGCGGCTGATAGAGAGACCTATCGGGAAGCAGTCTCTTGAAACTGCAATAATTCCAAGCTTTACTTCCGGTATGTTAGTCATTTGGGACACCTCCTGTAAACAATTATCTTAATATACTGAAAAGCTCCTTAAGCGCGGGGTATATCCCGCGGAACTTCTGATACCTTTCCTCATACCTTGCGGAGATGACTGGATCGGGATAAACGGTCTCCCTTACCCCTGTGACGGCATCTGCGCATTCCTTAAGTGTATTGTATTCCCCGCAGCCCGTCATTGCAAGCATTGCCGCGCCGTAACCCGGGCCTTCTTCTGAAAGAGGAAGCTCTAAGGGCATGTTCAGGACGTTTGCGAACATCCTTCTCCAAAGCGGGCTCTTTGCCCCTCCTCCGCACAGCCTGCTGCGCCCGACGCTGATACCAAGAGAATGGGCGGCCTCAAGGCTGTCCCTTATGGCAAACGCAACGCCCTCCATTACTGCCTGTACCATGTCCTGTCTGGATGTATCCATCGAAAGACCGATGAAAGTGCCTCTGGCATCAGTATCATTTATGGGGCTGCGCTCTCCCATCAGATAAGGCAGGAAAAACACCTCGTTCCTTCCCAGCATGTCGTCTGTAATGCCGCTCTGCTCAGCTGCGTAATCATCTGTGCCAAGTATCTTTTTGCACAGCCATTCGTTGCAGGACGCTGCGGAGAGCATGCATCCCATGAGATGATAGGATCCGTCCGCGTGCACGAAAGAATGCAGAGCGTTGCAAGGGTCCTCCCTGAACTTATCTGCAGTAATGAAGACCGTTCCGCTGGTGCCTATGCTTATGTTGCAGGCACCGTCTCCTACAGTACCGGTCCCTACGGCGGCCGCGGCGTTGTCCCCCGCTCCTGCAGCCAACCTTACATCGGTGCTCAGCCCCAGCTCTTGTGCTATGTCCTGAGAAAGTGTACCCGTAACGCTGCTGCTTTCATATAGCTTGGGCAGCCACTCCTTTGAGACACCGCATATCCGCAGCATCTCATCCGACCAGCGCCTGTTTCTGACATCAAAAAGCAGAGTCCCTCCGGCATCTGAAAGATCGCAGGAATGCACGCCAGTCAGGATGTAATTGATGTAATCCTTGGGCAGCATTATCCTTCGTATGCGCCTGAAGTTATCTGGCTCGTGCTTCTTAAGCCACAGCAGCTTAGGAGCGGTAAAGCCCGCAAATGCAATGTTTGCGGTATATCCTGAAAGGACGTCCTTACCAACCTCCGTGTTCAGCCATTCTGTCTCTTCGGAGGTGCGGCCGTCGTTCCAGAGTATTGCTCTGCGTATTGGTTCGTCGTTCTCATCCAGTATGACGAGGCTGTGCATCTGCCCTGCGGTGCCTATACCTGCGACAGCTGATCTGTCCTCTCCGCTTAATAGTTCCTTAAGCCCAAAGATGCAGGCGTTCCACCAGTCCTTCGGATCCTGCTCGGACCATCCGGGCTCAGGGAAATATATCGGGTATTCTTTTGTAACTGTTTTATGTATCTTTCCGGACCTGTCCGCAAGTATCAGCTTTACGGCGGAAGTCCCGAGATCTATTCCTATGTAAGTCTTCATGTCCTGTCTTACGGCTCCGTGCCGAATATCCTGATGTACTCCTCTCTGTTGAAGGGGGCTCTTCGTCCTATGCAGTCGTACTTCCTGCAGAGCGAGCATTTGTGGTAGCCGTCTCCCGGGAAATGTATGTGCGAACCCGAATTCCAGGGCTTTATATAGCCCGCGTCATTCAGCGAAACGCCTATCTCATCCACTCCGCCTATGATGTCAAAAAGCGCGAAGTTGTTCTTTATAGGCCAGTCCGGAAGCGAACCCGGATTCAGCATGGAGCTTCCGTCAAAGCCGAAAACGTCTTTCATATAGCGTACTATATACCTTGATGCGTGGAAGAGCAGCGCGCCGTTGTATGTGTCAAGGAAGGGATCGCCGTCGAACTCTCCGCTGCGCTCAAGACCTTCTCCGGCTGTTACAACGGACAGGAAGACTCTTTGCGTCTCCTTCAGCTTGTCTGCTACGACCTTGCTTGTGAAGGTGATACCATCTATGGTAGTCTCATCATCGTTTATACGGTCCACAGATGCCCATTTTATAATGGCCTTAGGTGCTCCGTGCTTTTGTATCAGCGGCATTACATCTTCCAGCATCTCAAAAGCCGCAGAATCCTTTTTTATCCTGCAGTACGGCGCAAACTCCTCCGCGGAGATGTCGACCGGAATATTGAAAACTATGCGTTCCGAATCATTGTTCATGATATAAAAATTTAGATCGCTATTATTTATTAAGCGGCTTGGTCTCTCCGCATTCTTTGCACTTCTGTCCGGTCACTACTTCTTCGTCCCAAGCTTCTTTTACGACCTCATCATAGGCTTCTTTTACAAGCTCCTGTTCGTCATGCGCCGGAACAGTCTCATCATAAGCGTCTTTGACCAATACCTGTTCATCCCAGGCATCTTTGACAAGCACCTTCTCATCCCAGGCCGGTGTCGTCTTTGTCTCGGTCCAGGCGTCCTTGACAAGCACCTTTTCATCCCAGGCTTTTTTGTCTACGACCTTGACCTGTTCGGTTTTTGCTTCATGATGAACGGTTTTATATTCGGCCTCGTGATGGACGGTTTTATATTCAGCCTCGTGATGGATGGTTTTATATTCAGCCTCATGGTGAACTGTGTTATAGCCGGTTATAACTTCAACAGTAACCCCTCCAGAACTGGAATGTGCGGATTCTTCAGCAGTGTCAAAATAGGATGCCATATGTGCATTTACTTCCTCTACTGTATCAAATATCTGTCCGCATCTACAACGCTGTTTTCTGACGCTTTCTTTTATCGGCACCTGCTCATCCCAGGCATCTTTGACAAGTACGGTCTCGTCGTATGCTTCTTTGACCAGAATCTTCTCGTCCCAAGCCTCCTTTACGAGCACTTTTTCGTCCCATGCCGGAGTGGTCTTGGTCTCCATATGGTATTCTTCGTCATGATGGACCGTCTTGTACTCTGCTTCATGCTTTATGGTCTCAGTCTTTGCGTCATGATGGACAGTCTTGTATTCAGCCTCATGGTGCTCGGTTTTGTACTCCGCCTCGTGGTGTATCACTTCTTCTTCATGATGGACCGTCTTGTACTCCGCCTCATGGTGGACTACTTCAGCATCATGGTGGACTATCTCTATCACATCTTCCCAGCTATGCTCGTGTTTCTCTCCGTTAGATCCCTTAGAACAGATATAACATCCTCCGCAAAGAAGGATAAGGACTGCCAAAAGGACAAGCCATATCAAACGCCTTTTCTTCTTCTTTTTATTCTGTTCGACGTTTTCCATTATTCTATCAGCATCGCATCCCCGTAGCTGAAGAATCTGTACTTTTCCGCCACGGCAGTCTTATATGCATCCATAATTTTGTCCTTCCCTGCCAGAGCGCTTACGAGCATCAAAAGAGTGGACTTGGGAAGATGGAAGTTGGTTATAAGGCAGTCAACTATCTTAAAGCTGTAGCCCGGATATATGAAAATGCCTGTGCTTGAAGCCCCTGCGCGTAGTATCCCGTTTTCGTCGGCAGCGCTCTCAAGAGTGCGGCAGGCAGTAGTCCCCACACATATGACGCGTCCGCCCTCAGCCTTAGTATCGTTTATTATCCCCGCAGCCTCTTCGGAGACGGAATAAGACTCGAAGTGCATGTGGTGGTCTTCCACCTTGTCCGCTTTTACGGGGCGGAATGTGCCTATACCTACGTGCAGCGTAACATAAGCGGTCCTGACACCGAGGTCTTCCGCCTTTTTTATAAGCTCCGGGGTCCAGTGCAGACCAGCCGTAGCGCAGGCAACGGAGCCGTTCTCCCTGGCGTATACGTTCTGATAATCCGTTTTATCCGCTTCGCTGCTGGGACGCTCTATGTACGGAGGAAGCGGCATGCTGCCCAGTTTTTCCAGCACCTCGTCGAAGTTCCCCTCGCAGGAGAACTCGGCAAGACGCGTTCCGTCCTCGCCGTAGCCTTTTATCTCCGCGGAAAGTATGCCTTCTCCGAAGTCTATCATATCCCCCTGTCTGCAGCGCCTGCCCGGACGCACGAGCGTCTCCCAGGTGTTTCCTTCTATCCTTCTTGAAAGCAGGAACTCGACCTTGGCTCCCGTGCCTCTTCTTGTGCCGAAGAGCCTTGCCGGGATGACCCTGGAATCGTTGAAGACAAGGCAGTCTCCCGGCTTTAGATATTCAAGGACATCCGAAAAGACGCGGTGCTCCAGAGCGTCGCTGTCCTTATGCAGAACAAGAAGCCTGCAGGAATCCCTTACCTTGACAGGCTCCTGAGCTATGAGCTCCTGCGGGAGCTCGTAATCGAAATCACTTACATTCATATCAGTCTGAGCTGCTGCTCTCCTTCGTCATCCTTTTTGTTCCTGTCCGAGGAAAGGCCTATCACTCTGTACGCCTCGTTTGAGACCATCCTTCCCTTTGGCGTCCTCTGAAGGAGCCCAAGCTGCATGAGATAAGGCTCGCATACGTCCTCGATAGTTACCCGCTCCTCGCCCAAAGACGCGGATATGGTATCTATGCCCACGGGGCCGCCGTTATATTTTGTGATTATGAATTCGAGTATGCGCCTGTCAAGGCTGTCCAGACCGAGGGAGTCTATCCTCAGGGCATCGAGAGTCATGCTTACAACTGAAGTATCAACGACTCCTGCAGCCTTTACCTGGCTGAAATCCCTGACTCTCTTGAGCAGCCTGTTTGCGACTCTCGGAGTTCCTCTTGAGCGCTTCGCCAGAAGCTCAATGGAAGCCTCGTCCATCTCAACGCCGAGGATGGCGGAAGACCTTCTCAGGATCTGCGAGAGCTCCTCTATGCTGTAGAGATCGAACTTTTCGACTATGCCGAAGCGGTCTCTTAACGGCGCGGAAAGGCTTCCTGCCCTGGTGGTGGCTCCGATAAGCGTAAAGCGCGGTATGTCGATGCTCTCAACGCCGGCGCCCATGCCCTTGGATAGCATTATGTCCAGGCGGAAATCCTCCATTACAGAGTACAGGATCTCTTCCACGACCCTGTTGAGGCGGTGTATCTCGTCTATGAACAGGACGTCGCCCTCTTCTATGCCGGTAAGCACGGCGGCAAGATCAATGGGCTTGGTAAGAGCCGGACCGGAGCTTATGTAAAAGTGTCCTTTCATCTCGCGCGCTATTATCCCGGCAAGAGTTGTCTTTCCGAGGCCCGGGGGACCGTAGAAAAGCACGTGGTCCAGCGGCTCGTTCCTAAGCTTGGCAGCCTGCATGTATATCTTCAGGTTGTCCACGACTGAAGTCTGCCCCGAGAACTCCTCAAAATGCTGAGGCCTTATCTTGTTCTCGATGTATTCGTCCTCCGAGCGGAGGGATGTTCCAACTACTCTGTCTTCCATTTCAACCTCTATTTGAACATCTTTGCGGCCTGCATGAAGTACTGCGAGGCCTTGAGACTGTCATCCTCTATGGAGGCTACGGCTCTTTCGGCGTCAGCCTTGTTGGCGCCTGTTGCTATCAGCATGCTTACAGCCTTGGCGCGCTCGCCGAGTATGGGAGCCTGCTTAAGTGACATCTCCGCGGCCTTAAGTCCGGTAAGCTTTGATACTTTATCCCTGAGGTCAAGGATTATCCTCTCGGCGGTCTTTTTGCCTATGCCGTTGGCGGAGCTGATGGCTTTTACGTCTCCCGAGACGACGGCTTTCTTAAAGCCGGCCGGATCCAGTGCGGAGAGTATTGACATTGCGCCCTTTGCGCCTACTCCGGAGACGGTTATGAGCAGCTCGAACACTTCAAGCGCCCCTCTGTCCGAAAAACCGCAGAGATAGATGTCGTCTTCCTTTACCTGCATGGACGTATAGAGCGTCACCGGCTCGTTTTCCATGGCCTTGTACGCTGCATCTCCCAGGGGAACGCTAACCATGAAGCCTATCCCGCTGTTCTCTATGACAACGTACCCGCTTCCTGTCTCTGTAATTGTGCCTTTGATGTAGTGAATCATAATAATCCTTATGTAAAATTACTTCATTATGAACGATCTTTTGCTTGCCGCATTGTGTCTTCCGTGGCAAAGTGCTGCTGCCAGAGCATCCGCAGCGTCGTCGGGCTTTGGTATCTCCTCCAGACCAAGATACATGCGGACCATGTTCTGCATCTGCTTTTTTTCCGCTCTGCCGTATCCGGTAATGGCGGTCTTTATCTGCAGCGGCGTATATTCGTAGATGCCGAGGCCGTTGTTGGCGCAGGCCAGTATTGCCACCCCCCTTGCCTGTCCGACGAATATTCCTGTGGTCTGGTTAGTATTGAAGTACAGCTGCTCTACAGCGGCCTCCTCGGGCTGGTATTCAGCTATGACGTCCATAAGGCCGTTATAGAGTATCTTCAGCCTGTCCGGCATGGGAGTATCCTTGTCAGTGGTTATCACACCGTAGTCCACTACGCTGTGCCTGTTGCCGTCCTTTTCTATTATCCCGTAGCCCATTATGGCGTATCCGGGGTCTATTCCGATTATCCTCATGGTCTTTCAAGGCTTATGCGCCCTATGGCTGCGGATCTGAACTCGTCCAGGACCGTCCTTGCGGTGCGCTCGTAATCTATGCGCTTACCAGACATTATAAATCCGCGGTTTGCGGCTATCTCCTCCATTACCGGAAGAGCGCCCTCGGTCTCCTCAGAGACCTTGTATCTTGCCCTCAGCTTATCCGGCTCCTTTTCCAGCAGTTCTTTTATAAGCTCCAGTCCGAGGTCCGATATGTCCATTATCTCGTCCCTTATGGAACCGCAGAAGGCAAGGTGCAGACCCACGGAAGGATCCTCGAATTTAGGCCATAGTATCCCCGGTGTATCCAGGAGCATCATTCCGTTCTGAAGCGTAAGCCACTGCTTTCCTCTTGTAACTCCGGGCTTATCCCCTGTCTTTGCAGCCTTTCTTCCCGTAAGGCGGTTTATAAGAGAGGATTTTCCGACGTTGGGGATCCCGACTATCATCATTCGCAGGTTCTTTTTGCGCTCCCTGTCTCGGTTCTTTTCTTCCTGTATCCTCTCAAGGGCGGCAAGCAGCTTCTTTACTCCCTCGCCCGAGTTTGAATTGAGTGAGATTACAAAATCGCCGTTTTCAGCGAGTTTTTTCTCCCATTCGATATTTGCCCCGGGATCGGCAAGATCGGACTTGTTAAGGACCGTCAGGCGCGTTCTGGAGGCCGTCAGCTCCCCTATGACGGGGTTCCTGCTGGACTCGGGTATCCTCGCATCCAAAAGCTCAATGACAAGGTCCACGAGCTTAAGATTCTCCTGGATGAGCTCCCGAGTCTTCTTCATATGTCCCGGATACCAGTTGATGTTTTCCGTCATTTTCCCAGAAGCTCCCTTGCCGCGCTCCTTGCGGCATCCGTTATCTCAGATGCGGACAGAAGCCTTGCTATCTCCTCTGTCCTCTCGTCTTCAGAGAGCGGCACGAGAGTAGTAAGAGTGCTCTCTCCGTCGTAATGCTTTTCTATCCTGAACTGATGGTCTCCCTTTGCCGCTATCTGCGGGAGATGCGTTATGCATATTATCTGATGGTCCTTAGCGATGGCGCGCAGCTTTTCGGCTACCACTCCGGCAGTCCTGCCGCTTATTCCCGAGTCTATCTCGTCGAATATCATGGCAGGCACGGAATCTATGTCGGCGGTAATGCTCTTGAGCGCAAGCATTATCCTGGATATCTCACCGCCGCTGGCCACCTTTGCAAGAGGCTTAAGATCCTCTCCCCTGTTGGCGGATATCAGAAACTCTGCTCTGTCGTTTCCAAGCGCGGATACAGATGCCTGATCAAATCTCACTCTGAAGGCCGCTCCGCTGAAGTTCAGCTCCTCAAGCTCTGTTACGACACGCTGCTCCAGTACGGAAGCCGCGTCCTTCCTGAGCTTGCTGAGCCTTGCCGCCGCGGTATCGTACTCCTCCCTGCAGAGAAGTATCGCTCTTTCCAGCTCCTTCTGCCTTTCGTCGGAATTCTCTATGTCCGACAGCTCGCCGGCAGCCTTGTCCCTGTAGGCAAGAATGTCTTCAACGGTCCCGCCGTATTTGCGCTTGAGGCTGTTGATGAGCTCCATCCTTTCGACGGCTTCGTCGAGCTCCTCCGGCGAGAACTCGGACCTGTCCCTGAGGCTCCTCACCTCCGAAGACGCGTCCTCAAGCTCGTAATAAGCGGAGGATATCCTTTCGTATATCCCCAAAAGATCCGCAGAAAGATCAGAGACTGAGGAGAGCTCCCTTACGCAGCGACCGAGCGCGGAGAGAGCGTCCGAATCTCCCGATGAGAGCTCGGAAAAAGCCTCCGAAAGAGCGTTGTATACAGTCTCGGAGTTCTGCATCAGCTTTATCTTTTCAGAAAGCTCTTCATCCTCACCGGGCGTAAGGCCTGCGGAATCAATCTCATTTACTTCAAAGGCATAAAGATCTCTCTGCCTTGCGGAATCCGTGACGGTCTTCTTAAGACGCATAAGCTCAGCGGACTTTGCCGAATACTTTTCGTAAGCATCCTTTACCATCCCGCGCACACGCAGGAGCTCTTCTCCCGCAAAGCGGTCCAGTATCTCCAGGTGGTTCGAAGGATCCAGAAGGGTCTGATTATCGTACTGCCCGTGTATGTCCGCGATGCAGCGGCAGAGCTTTCCCAGCGCGGATAAAGGAACTACGGTCCCGTTGACGCGGCAGAGGCTCCTTCCGCCTGCGGAGATCTCCCTCCTTATGATAAGAGGCTCCTCATCAGGCGCTCCGATCTCGTCAAGGACAGCGGAAACAGAGCTGCCTTCGGCATCCGCCACGATAGTTATGACAGCCTTGTCCGCACCCCTGCGAATGTAGTCCGTGTCGGCACGCGCCCCAAGTGCCATGCTCAGGGCCTCTATTACCACGGATTTTCCTGCGCCGGTCTCACCTGTTATGATGTTGAGTCCGGGGAAAAGGTCAGCGGATATCTCTTTAATTATCGCCAGATCTCTGATCTCGATATGACTGATCATAGTCTATTCCGCCATGCTCTCCTCGAACAGCTTCTTTACGACCGGAACGTTCTCCACACTGTCAACAGCTATGAATATTGTGTTGTCTCCTGCAAGAGTTCCTACTATGCCTTCAAAGCCGAGGTTGTCTATTACCTCCGCCGCGGCTCCGGCACATCCGCTGAGGGTGTGTATCACGATGATGTTGACGGCGGTATTGATCTCCACGACGGTCTCGCGGAGTATCTTGCGGAAGCGCTCGCTGTCTGAGTTATCGTTTCTTGAGGATACGGCGTAAACGCTCCTGCCGTATTTGCCGGGCACCTTTATAAGCCCGAGCTCCTTGATGTCACGGGATATCGTTGCCTGTGTCACGTCAAAGCCCGAGGCCTTAAGCTTTGCAGCCAGCCTCTGCTGCGTATCGATCTGCTGCGTTTTAACGAGCTCCAGTATCTTGCTGTGTCTGCTGTATCTCATTTCCATCTCCGTCCAGACTCCGTCGTTAATAAATATACATTTTTTGTATATTATAGCATAAAAAAAGAGGAGCGCACGTGCGCTCCGGTCTTTTTTTGAATTATTTTTCCACGGATTTGATCCTGGCAGCTTTACCTGTACGATCTCTCATGTAGTTGAGCTTTGCCCTTCTTACATCGCCCTTGCGTACAAGCTCGATCTTCTCGATCCTCGGGGAGTGGAGCGGGAACGTCTTTTCGACGCCTACGCCGGAAGAGATCTTCCTTACTGTAAAGGACTCGGAAATTCCGCCGTTCTGTCTCTTAAGGACGAAGCCCTCAAAGACCTGGATCCTTTCCTTGTTTCCTTCTCTGACCTTGATGGATACTCTTACGGTATCGCCGACGCCAAATTCAGGAATGTCCGATTTTTCATACTCCTGTGTGATAGATTTAATAAGATCCATTATCGTATCCTCCTTTTAGTACATGGCGTTCTTAGCAGCATGCGCAGAGGCTTATGCCCCGGGCTCTGCCAGCGGACCGTCCGAAACACGACTTCGGTATTATAATATAAGCAATAAGCAATTGCAAGGGGAAATTTTGTATGGAAAATAAAAAAGCTTTCCAAGAGCTTATGCCCTTGGAAATGCTTTGTCGTATACGTCTATGATCCTGTTTTTTGTAAGGCTCAGATATATCCTTGTTGCGGTAATGTCCTCGTGTCCGAGTATGTCCTGAAGGGACTTTATGTCCGCTCCGTTCTGAACCATGTGGGCCGCAAAGGAATTCCTGAGTATCTGCGGGCTGAGCTTGTCGGTAAGACCGGCCTCGTCTCCGCGCTGCTTAAGTATCTTCCATACGCCCTGCCTGGTGAGCCTCTCGCCTATGTAGCTGAGGAACAGAGCGCCGGTATCATCCTTTTTCTTAAGAAGCTCGGGCCTGGCCTGAAGCAGATACTCCTTAAGGGCTGCTCTTGCAGGTCTTCCGATGGGGACCATCCTTGTCTTTCCGCCGGACTTTACGGATATGAAGCCTATGCGGAGATCTATGTCGGATATATTAGCGTTGCAGACCTCGGAAGCTCTTATGCCCGTGGCATACATGAGCTCCAGCATGGCCCTGTCCCTGAGACCTGCCGCGGTATCGTCCTTTATGTCCAGAAGCTGCTCTACCTCGCTTATGGAGAGATACTCCAGCTCTTTTCTGGATATCCTGGTGCTCTTGATGCCTGTAGTGGGATTAACTTTAACGGCACCGATCATAAGAAGATAAGAATAGAAGCCTCTTAAGGAAGCCAGCCTTCTGTTGACGGTGGCATTGCTCTTGCCCATGTCGGTAAGGGACATTACATAAGCAGCGACGTCGGAATTGACAGCCTGCTCAGGTTCCTTGCCGCGCTCGGCGAGGAAATCCGTAAACTCCCTTATGTCGGAGATATAGGCGCTGAGGGTGCTGCGGGAGCTGCCCTTCTCTTTTTCCATGTAAGCTTCAAACTTGTCTTCGAAATTCATTTTATTATCCTAAATACATCATAAAGTTTTATGTAAATCTATTATAATTAAATAAAATGAAAAATGCCAATAGAAAATGATAGTATTTTAAAAAAAATATTCTTGAAGAACTGCTCAATAGCTATAATTTGGGGGGAATAATCAAAAGTCCTGCGATTTTCTTGAAAAAATGTTAAATTTCACAAATTTCATACATAAAAATTATTGAAAAGACTAAATCAATCTGTTATTATTCAAATGTAATCAACCCGATGATTACAAATCTCTAATCCCAATACCCCTTTTGAACAAAACAGGCTGTTCCCGCAGCCTGTTTTGTTTTTTGGCATTTTATTGTATAATCGTTCCGGGAGAAAGAAATGTATTACGATCCATATTCAAAAGACTTAAGATCGACGGTCTTCGACATAGAGACTACCGGGCTGTACCCGGGAAGAGACAGGATAATCTCAGCAAGCTTCATAGATCCGGACGGTACGGACCTGCAGCAGTTCTTCTGCGAAGACTCCTCTTCCGAAGACTATATTGTATCCAGGATCATAGAGACCATCTCAGGATACGACTCCGTCATAACCTTCAACGGACAGAGCTTCGACCTTCCCTTCGTGCTTACAAGGGCAAGAAGATACGGCATAGCGGACGAGCTGCCGCTTATGCGAAGCGTTGACGTCTACAGACTTCTGAAGAACTACTGGCCTCTTGCTTCCTCCATGCCCAGCTTAAGGCAAAAGGCTGTTGAAGAGGCTCTCGGGATATCCTCGTCCAGAGACGACTTGATAGGCGGAGACGAGTGCATAAGGCTCTATTCGGAATACGTAAACCTCGGCAGAGAGGAAGCAAAGGACCTGATACTTCTGCACAACGGAGATGACGTAAGGCAGCTCGCGGGCATAACAAGAGCCCTCTCCTTCCTTCCGTACGCGCAGATAGCCTTTGAGAAGGGTTTCCTTATAAAGCTTGAAAGAACAGATCTTTTCGGCACAAGCACACATAAGCTGCTCACCGGAGCATCCGAGCTTTCCAAGGGAAAGCTGAGCGTCAAGGCAAGGATAGAACCTGCATGCATACCCGCGGCGTTCTACGAAGATAGCTTCAGCCTGCAGGCCTCATCCGACGGACACATACGCCTTGACATATTCGTTCAGGAAAAGGAAGGCTACACCTTTGCGGATCTTAAGGCGCTTAAGATACCTGAAGAAGCTCTGGGACCTTCGGCAAACACCCAAAGCGGATACGCGGTGCTTGCAAAGGACGGAGAAACAGATTTTACTACCTGCAACGAGCTTACCAAAACGATGCTTGAAAGGCTTGTATAGACATGGATATCAAACTTATAGCATTCGACCTTGACGGCACCCTGCTGACAACAGACAAAAGACTATCGGACGAGAACAGAAGTGCGCTGAAAAGAGCTGCGGACCGCGGTATAGAGCTCGTCCCCTGCACCGGAAGGTTCTATCTCGGCATGCCTGAAGCTGTAAGAGAGCTCTCATTCATTAATTATGCGATAATAATCAACGGCGCGCAGGTACTTGACATAAAAAATAATTATGATATCTACAGCGCAGTAATACCCTTTGCCCAGGCAATGGAGCTTATAGACCACTTCGACGGCCTCGGGACAGCATACGACTGCTATTTCAACAGCAGGGGCTACATGTCCAGGCGCTATTACGACCACATCGAGGACTATCTCCCCGACCCTATCTATTGCGAGACCATTAAAAAGATGAGGACTCCTGTGGACGACGTCCGGGAGATGGTAAGGTCGCTTGGAACAGACGTTCAGAAGATACAGCTGTTCTCCGGGGACAGAGCATTCCTTAAAAGTACCTGCGATGAGATAATAAACACCTGGGACGGGCTTATCGCAACATCCTCTCTTAAGAACAACCTTGAGATCAACAACGAGAATGCCAATAAGGGTGCTGCTCTTAAGGTCCTGACGGAGCACCTCGGGCTTAAGATAGAACAGACCATGGCCATAGGAGACGGCGGAAACGACGAATCCATGCTGGATGCAGCCGGGATAAGCGCCGTAATGGGAAACGGTCTTACCCGTCTTAAGGAAAAGGCGGATATCGTTACACTAAACTGCGATGAAAACGGAGTGGCTGAAGTGATAAACAGCCTTCTTGACGGAACTTTAAATACGCGCTAAATAATCCTTTACTTTTAAAACTTCGTGATATATAATATCTCGCGTGCCGATAAGCACATGCGCTAGTAGCTCAACGGATAGAGTGCCTGACTACGAATCAGTAGGTTGTGGGTTCGAGTCCCGCCTGGCGCACCAATAACAAAAGGAGACCAAATGGTCTCCTTTTGTTATTGCATTCAAACTAATGGATTCGAACCCACGTGGGGTCATTTATACTATATCCACAGCTTCTTAAGGTCCATCACCTTGCTGCTGGCAAGATACTCCTTAAGATAGATCTCGCAGGCCTCTTCCCAGGTGCAGTCCCCGTCGTTGTTCTCTATCATTATGTCCAGGACTCTTCCCGGAACTACTATGTCCCTTCCCTTCGCCTTGTTCTTAAGGTTAGTAGCCATTACTCCTACCAGCTCGCGCAGATCTATATCCTTGAATATCTCCCTGTACGCCGCTGCCTCCCTTTGATGGCGGATATCGTAGGCCCGGTTGTGGAGCAGCCTCAGTACCGTAGCGATCCCGAACGTTAACGGCAATACCACGGTTAGAGGTATCCATACCGGAAGATGGGTAGCAAAACCGTAGAAGTCGTCCCAGCCTCCGTTTTCCTCTCCAATAACTACCACCATTATGAAATACAGGCAGGTATAGATGAACACCGGTATCAGGGCATAGAATGAATCCCCTATCCCAAGACGCTTCTCACTGATGAAAAAGCAGAATGCGATAATTGCCAGTATCGGGCATATCCCGTGCAGGAAGAGACGGGAACCCGTAAAGATAAGGACGAATCCTTTGAACGGGGCAAGAATGGTGAGCGATATGATAAAGGTCAGAGCCACGGAAGTAACACCCATGTGCAGGAATACTATTACCCATTTCGGAACATGGAAATTGTGCTTTCTGGCGCCGTCCATAGTGTACGGGAACACAAGAGCCATGCCTATGGCGCAAAGAATGTTGGAAAGGACCGTGAACATGCAGAAGGTCCTGAGCCCCATGTGATCGAAGTTCTCATCGAAGATAGTCGTCAGATTCATCGTAACGCCTATGCATACGCAGATTATAACGGCCGCGCTGCTGAACATCGTAAAAAAGCAGTGCCTCTTCTGAAGTTTTAAAGTTTTTTCCATACTCCGATCCTCCCTTTTATGACAGCACCCATCTGATTAGATTATAATTGCTTGCGCACTTATTCGCAACACCCTTGCAGATCAGTTTCGCGGACCGCGTGCGCTTCCGCCCTTCATGTGATACAATACTTTTGAGGTGATATGATGAAAAAAACCGTGATCGCCTGTCTTGGCGACAGCATAACCTTCGGGCACGGAGTGGCCGATACAAGAGAAAAAGACGCATGGACCTTCGTCCTGCAAAGGATGCTCGGCGGCGGATATGAAGTGTACAACTACGGAAGGAACGGCGCGACAGCCATCGAAGATGTCCCGGACTCTTATGTGGACACCGGGCTTTTGGACAAGGCTGTTCGGAAAAATGCAGACATCTGCATACTGATGCTCGGTACCAACGATACTAAGAGCAGATACTGGAATGCCGAAAGATACAGAAAAGGCCTGTTGTCGATAGCCGGCAGGATACTGAAGGAGGGCTCCGGAAGGCTGATACTGATGCTTCCTCCGTGCATATTCCCTTCCGATGACGGAACGACGGCTTACGATGTAAGCGCGTACATACTTGCGGAAGAAGTGATCCCGATCATCAGGGAAGCTGCGCAGCATCTCGGCGCAGATGTGATAGACCTTTACAGTATCACAAAGGATCACCCCGAATATTACCTGGAGGGAGTGCATCCGAACATTCAGGGAAACAGAGCCATAGCGGAAGAGATATTCCGTCATCTGAAATAAAAACGCCCCCGGCTTACCTGCCGGGGGCATCTTTTCTGATAAAGATCAATACTTGCCGTAGTCGTGGAGGACCTTGAACATCCTCTCGACATTTGCTTCCTTGGCGCCGTTGATACCTGCGGAGCATCTGAAGATGTATCCGCCGTCCACCATGGCGATGTCGAGGAACTTCTTGAGCTCTTCTTCTACCTTGTCCGGCGTCGCGTAGATAAGGAGCGGTGTCGGGAAGCCTCCGCCTATCGGGCAGACCTTGCCGACAGTATCCTTTGCCTTCTTGATGTCGATCTTGTCGAAGGTATAGTATGCGGAGCCCTTTTCTACCTCGCAGAGGATCTCGAGCTTGTTGTCATACTGTCCTTCGCAGAAGACGCTGGCTATCATTCCGGCCTTCCAGCAGACATCGATTATCTGCTGCAGGTGGTTCCAGTAGAACTCCCTGTAGAGATTGTTGCCCATCATGTCGTCGCTGCCCTTATGCAGAGCCATGGACACGAGCTTTCCGTTCTTCTTTCCGTCCTTGTTGGAGTTTGCAAGCTCCTCAAGCTGTCCTTTCTGGAACTTCTCGCAGTATTCGAGGACGAATTCCGGGTTCTCGAATACATCCACGAAGCCCTCTACAAGACCTCTGAAGGTGTCGCTGTACTTATCGAACGGAACTATCGCCCTTCCGCCGCCCAGAGACGGGAATCCGAGCTCCATGAGCTCTCTGGTGATCTTCATGGTCTTGGGCCTGTATTCTCTGTAGAAATCATCGATATCCCAGAGGGTCTTGATGGCCTTTCTGATATCATCCTTGCCGAACATCGCGGCGATATCTCCGATACCTCTGTGGTTAAGGTTCAGGGAGAAATTGGCGAAGGGCTCCAGAACAGTGGATACCCTGGGCATGAACTTGTTGAATGCCCACTTGTAGAAATCGTTCTTGAACTCGTCGAACTCATCTTCATAAAGAGTCGGGAATTCCATGAACTGGGGCATGGAGTTCTTCCCTATGGGATCGCCTTTCATTCCGGCTATGAAGAACGTCTTGCTGCCCTGCATCTCGTGTCCTCTGCCCTCTCCCGCGTAGGAGAGACCTACTCCGGACAGAGTGTCGGGATCGTAGTCCAGCATGAATCTTGTCGCAGCCTCTTTGATTATCCCGAGGGTCTCATCGTAGTTGGATTCGGCCATCGTATAACCGAGACGCTGTATCATGAAATCTCCGCCGCCGATGTCGATAGGCACCCTGTCAGGGGTCTTCATGGCAAGCGCATCCTGAAGTCTCTTCAGCTTCTCATCATATTTCTTTTGATTTTCCGGTGTCATAGCATTTTTCTCTTTCTGTGCTGTCTTAGATCTGGCTTATTTACTTGGACATCCAGGTGATCTCCGGGAACTGCGTAAGAGCATCGATACCGGTATCGTGGAAGTGCTCGTTGATGAATATCGCTGTGTTGGACATGTATCCGACTGCCAGCAGGCACTCTTCGACGCAGAGCTTCTTGACGAGTTCCTTGCCGTATACGGCACGCTCATCCTCTGTCTTTGCATCAACTGCCTTCTGATACAGAGCCTGATACTCATCGGAGAACTTCATGTTGGCACCGTTGGACTTGCTGGTCTGGTTCAGAACGCTTCCGAACGGCCTCGGGATGCTGTCATAAGCAGCAGACGGGAAGAAGAGGAATACGCCGGGCGTTACTCCGTCGGTACGCTTCGGATCGTTGGAAGCCATCTCGTCAACTTCTGCCTCTATGCCGAGATCCTTGAACTTCTCCTGAAGTACGGTCGCAAGGCTCTTGGTCATGTTGATGGTGTGGATGACTGTCTTGAATCCGTTAGGATATCCTGCGTCGGCGAGCATCTTCTTTGCCTTCGCGAGATCATACTGATAGTAGCTGTTGAGGTCCTCTACGAAGCAGAGGGAGCCCTTTGTGCATATGTTCCTGTCATTGACAGCTCTCTTGCCGCCGGCCAGCAGAGCTATCTCCTCATAGTTCAGACCGTAGAGCATTACAGCCTTGCGTACGTCCTCATTTGCCCACGGGTCACCTTCAACCTTGCCGTTAGGAGCAAATCCGTATATGGTGGGGCTTGTGAAGGTAACGGTCTTTTCGGGCTCGAATCCCTGTCCCTGAAGATTGGCTACGACTGCATCTGATGTGATGTTGATCGCGTGAACATCGCCGTTGACGAAGGAGTTTGCCGTCTGGTTGGCGTCAGCAAGGATCTTGAGAGTATAGGTATCAAGATACGGAAGCTGGTTGCCGTTCTTATCCTTCTGCCAGTAGTTCTCGTTCCTTACATAGCTGATCTCGTTGTCGGGAATGTATTCCTTGAAGATGAAAGCTCCTGTTCCGACAGGATGGTTCTCACACCATTCCTGTCCGTTCTTCTCGTATGCTGCCTTGGAATAAAGGCCCGTGGTGCAGCAGGATCTGAGCATGTCAAGATAGAACTTGTCGAACTGGAACTTTACGGTATACTTGTCGACTACTTCGACTTTAGGGTTGTACATGGAAGTGCCGAGCTTGTTTGCTATCAACAGGTCGTAGTTCCACTTTACTGCTTCGGCGTCGAAATCCGAACCGTCGTGGAACTTTATGCCTTCATTGAGATGGAAGATAACAGTATGAGCTTCGTTATCTACTTCCCAGCTCTTTGCAAGCAGAGGCTCTATCTCCTCGGTGTAGGGGTTCCTGCGGCAGAGGCTCTCGATGGCAGGGTTGACATAGTCAGCTCTGATGCTGGCGGTAAGGCCGAAGAGACCTCTGGGAGCAGTAGACCTTGCGATCACGAAATCTCCTCCGTACTGGGGAGCGTTCGGATCGACAGGTGTCGCATTGTTGTTGTTTCCTTCATTCCCGCCGCCGTTGTTAGTGGGAGTACCGCAGGCAGCGAGTCCGAATACCATGACCATCGCTAGCAGGATGGCTATGATCCTTCTTACAGACTTCATTTTTATACCTCCTTAAATACTATGAAAATGACTTCCTGCACGAAGTTTGATACCTATCTTTTGAAACAGGCAACCATATGGCCTGCTACATCCTTAAGAGACGGACATTCTTCTCTGCATCTTTCATCCGCCTCGGAACATCTGTTGCTGAACGGACATCCCTTGGGCCTGTTCAGGACGCTCGGAACTTCTCCTATTATGTTTTCGAATTTTCTTGTTGCTTCCACAGCAGGATCCGCGATCGGTACAGCTGAAAGAAGCGCTCTTGTATAGGGATGTATCGGGTTGTCGTAAAGATCATCGGAATCGGAGATCTCCATTATCCTTCCCAGATACATGACTATTATCCTGTCGCTTATATGCTTTACGACCGCAAGGTCATGAGCTATGAACAGATACGCAAGACCGAGCTTGGACTGCAGATCCTCAAGAAGATTTATGACCTGCGCCTGGATGGAAACGTCAAGAGCCGAAATGGGTTCGTCCAGTATCAGTATGTCCGGATCCGATGCAAGCGCCCTTGCAACGCCTATCCTCTGCCTCTGCCCTCCCGAGAACTCATGCGGATATCTCTCCTTGAGATTGGGGTCGAGACCTACCAGCCTGAACAGCTCGTTTACTCTGTCGCTCACCTCTTTGGCACTGCCGTAGATGTTGTGTACGACTATAGGCTCCGCTACGGCGTCTCCTGCAGACATCCTGGGATTCATGGAAGACGACGGATCCTGGAACACCATGGCCATCCTCTTATGGAAAGGCTTAAGCTCCTTTTCGCTCATGTGTGATATGTCAGTCCCGAACATCTTTATAGTTCCGGTGTTGGGCGTATACATGCGCATCAGCGTCCTTGCAAGAGTGGTCTTTCCGCAGCCGGACTCACCTACTATGCCTATGGTCTCACCGCGCCTGAGCTTAAATGTGATATCCTCGATGGCGTTGAACTCAGCCACCTTTTTCTTCATTATTCCCTTGCGTATCTCAAACCTCTTGGATACTCCTTCGACATCAAGACATACCTCGTCGAGTATCTTCTTTTCCGCCCTCTTATGAAGCTCCTGTTTGCCGAGAGCTTCTGTCTTTGCCCTGATCTGATCCACGGAAAGATGGCAGCATGAGAAATGTCCCGGCCCCACCTGAGTAATGCCCGGCTTGGATCTGTGCTTGCACATTTCCTCGGCGTAGTTGCATCTGTCGTAGAAGGGACAGTAATTAGGCCTTGCTGAAGGTATGGGCGGAAGTCCCTCTATTGGAACGAGTATCCTGTCCTTGGGATCGTCAAGCCTTGGTATCGCGCGAAGAAGACTCAGCGTGTAGGGGTGCATGGGATCGTGGAATATGTCCATGCCGCTTCCTACCTCTACGACGTTGCCGGCATACATGACGAAAATCCTCTGAGCATACCTCGCTACTATTCCAAGGTTGTGCGTAACGATTATTACAGAGATCCCGTTGTTTACGGAAAGATCTCTGATCATCTCCAGAAGCAGCGCCTGAGTAGTAACGTCAAGAGCGGTCGTAGCTTCGTCAGCAATTAGTATGTCGGGCTCTGCGGCAAGGACCATCGCTATCATTATCCTCTGGCGCATTCCTCCCGAGAACTGCATGGGATACTCTGAATATCTGGCCTCGGCATCCGGAATGTTTACCTTCTTCATCATCTCTATGGCTTTGGCCTTTGCTTCTGCCTTGGATGCTCCGAAATGCTCAATGACAGTCTCTGCTATCTGGTCTCCGACAGTCATTACGGGGTTTAAGGACGTCATCGGCTCCTGGAACACCATTCCTATCCTTCCGCCGCGGACCTTGCGCATGGCATTGCTGTCAGGCGGATAGTCAAGCAGGTTCTTTCCGTCATCGTCAAGAACAACGCTGCCCATGGGCGTGGAGCCGTTTGCCGGAAGCAGCTGAAGCGCGGAAAGCATGGTCATTGACTTTCCGGATCCGGATTCTCCTACAAGGCCGATTATCTCGCCTCTGTGAAGATTGATGGATACTCCGTCAAGTACCTTGGTGACCTTTCCGTCGCCGCTCCGGAAGGTGGTATCGATGTCTTTTATGTAGAGAAGATCTTTTTCAGACATATCAGTTCTCCCCTCTCAGCCTCGGATCCATGGCGTCTCTTACGCCGTCCCCGAGGTTGTTAAGACAAATTACGAGAAGCGCTACGCACAGACCGGGTATAAGAGATATGTACGGGTTGTTGTATATGTATGCCCTGCCCTCGGATACCATCGTTCCCCAGGAAGGTGTCGGTATCTTAATACCTACGCCCAGGAAGGAAAGTCCGGATTCCATAAGGATCGTGGAGCCTACGTTGCCCACCATCATGATGATGTTGGGCGACATGATATTCGGCAGCACGTGCTTTATAATAATGTGGAAGCTGCTTGCGCCGGCCATTTTGGCGGCCTTTACGTAGTCGCTGTTCTTTACGTTTAACGTCATTGCCCTGGTCATCCTGACATACGTCGGAACGGTAGTAACTGCAAGTATCACGGCAAGATCAGCAACGGAATTTCCGATAACTGCAACGAGCGCCAGCGAGAGGATGATGTGCGGTATGGAATGCAGCGCCTCGTTTAGCCTCATTATCACCTGATCCACAACGCCGCCGAAGTAAGCGGCTATCATGCCCAGCGAGATCCCGATGACTGCCGCGAGCGAAACTGCGAGAACGCCTATGATAAGCGATATCCTTGCTCCGTACACGAGTCTGGAGAAGGTGTCCCTTCCGAAATCGTCCGTTCCAAGCCAGTGCTCGGCCGAGGGATTGGCCAGTATGGCCTTGATATCCATATACGAGGGATCGTACTTCGTAATAAGCGGGGCAAAGATGGCTATCAGCAGGAAAATGGAGAACCCTATGGCGCCGAAGACTACCAGCTTTCTTGAGAACATTGTCCTGATGAACTTCCTGCGGTTCTCTCTGCGGATCTCCTTAGCATAGTCGATCTGAGCGTTAAGGTCTTTTTTATCTTTCATGATATCCCTCCTACTCTTCCGACTCCGCGAGGCTTATCCTCGGGTCTACGATCATATACGCGATATCTGTAAGGAGGAACGCAATGCAGGAAAAAGCAGTCGTTATCATTACTATCGCCTGTATCGTAGGCAGGTCTTTTGCCATGATGCTGTTCCTGGTGAGCACGCCCATTCCGGGGATGGCGAAAAGGTTTTCAATGATCATCGAACCGCCTATCATGCGTGAGATCCTTCCGCCGAGTATCGTAAGGATCGGGATAAGACCGTTCTTCATCATGTGCTTGAAGTTCACTCTGCGCTTACTCAGACCCTTGGAACGGGCTGTCCTGATGTAGTCCTGCCTGATGACCTCAAGCATGGAGGATCTGGTCTGTCTGGTAAAACCGGCTATACCGCCAAGGGAAAGGCAGATGAGAGGCATAATTATATATTTGATGTGTTTGGCAAGTCCCACTTTAGACGGCCAGCCAAAGCCCATGGTTGGAAGCCATTTGAGCTTTACTGCAAGAAGGAAAGTAAGAAGCAGGCCTATCCAGAACTGCGGCAGGCAGTTGCAGATATTGGCCGTAAGAGTAATTATGGTATCGGATTTCTTTTTCCGGTTAACGGCGGAGATTATCCCGAAGAAGACTCCTATCGGGACGCTGATAAGCGTTGCCAGCAGCGAAAGATAAAGCGTCGGAGGAATGTTGGTCTTTATAAGATCCCATACAGGTTTATGATAGATGTACGACGTACCGAAATCCAGCTTAAGGACACCTTTGAGCCACAAAACGAATCTCTCCGGTGTTGATTTGTCCAGATTAAGCTCGTAGTAGATCTTCCAATACTCGGCCTCGTCTATGTCGTCTTTTCCGGCGACATTCAAAACGACATCTCCCGGGATGAGATCCACGAGGAAAAACGTCAATACTGATACCAGTATTACGATAAGAATCGTCTGACCGATCCTTTTAAGTAGATACTTAAGCATTTCGCACCTTGATCTTCCTGCATATATTTTGCTATCTTACAAAAATATTATAGATTTTTTGTAGGAAACAGAAAAGCAACAATAATTATACGCAGGCGAAACCTACAGGTTGCGCTTATTGTGAGAGCGGGAGATTGTCAAGAATGAACATTACGATGTCCTTGATCCTTTGTTCGGTATCGTCCTTTTTCCAGATAAGGAAATGATCGACGGGAGGGGCAAAATCTATGGGAAGGAATATCAGATCCGGCCATTCGTTTCTCATGGAATCCGATACTACGCCCGCTACGCTGCCGCTCCTTGCAAGCCTGTGTATCAGTTCTCTTGACGAGGAACGTATCGCCACGTCAGGTTCGATGTCCAATACGGACTTGCATGTCGTCATGATCATCCTCTCGGCGGGTATGACACCGGAGACATAACCCAGTGGAGTCCTTACAAGATCAAGCACTCCTACTGATTTCTTTTGGGCATAGGGATGGTCCGGAGATACCGCAAGGCACACATTTGTTGTATAGACCCTTACCGCGTTATATCCCGGCAGTGAACGGCTGACATCCCTTATCGGAAGGAATGCTATGTCGACCTTTTCATTAAGGATCAGCTCTTTCAGATCGTTCCATTTGGCCTCGGATATGTTTATCCTGCGCCCTTTGAGCATCGACTGATACTCCATGAGGATATCATATACGGCATCTATGTTCGTAGGAGTTACGCCTACTCTGATAGGAAGCTCGGACTCGCTTCCGAGCTCCTTTATGTATTTTTCTATAGAATCATAGGAGCTCTTCTGGGCATTAAGACGCACGTAAAGAGCCTCACCGGCTTCGGTGGGAGTTATTCCCGTCTTGTTTCGCACGAAAAGCCGATGAGAAAGATCGTTCTCAAGTGAGATTATGGCCTTAGATACGGCAGCTCTTGTCACCATCAGTTCCTCCGAGGCGGAAGTGATGTTTCCGGTCTCGAATGCTTTCATGAAATATCTTATCTGTGTTTCTGTCATATAGCTTATCTCTTCCTTGCAGCGTAGAACATGTACTGCTGCATAACGCCGGCATAGCCATCATATCTGTCCATCGGAAAACCGTCGGGATAATACTCCTTAAGGACGCGGTCTATCCATACATCCACCGGGAAAGCGCTTATCCTGTGGAATCCGAAAAGGCAGACGCAGTTGGCGACCTTCGGCCCTACCCCTCTTAATGCAGTAAGCCTTTGAAAAAGCTCTCCGTCCGAAAGCTCCTTCATGGCGTCAAGATCCAGAGTGCCGCTGCATACGTCTCTGCATGCCAGGTATACATATTCGCTCCTGTAGCCAAGGCCGCAGTCTGCTAGATCGTCAAGGCTTGCTTCGGACAGTTCGTCAGGCGACGGAAATGCATAAATTTCCCCTTCGATCCTTCTTCCGTATCTCCTGCACAGCCTTTCCACGCAGGTCTTTATGGAAGGGATGCTCCTCCTCTGAGATATTATGAAGGTTATCAGCATCTCCCAGGGGTCCTGCCTTAATATCCTTATCCCCCTGCCGTATTCGGCGCAGCCGCAGAGGTAGCAGTCATCAGGATCGATGGAAGCTGTCATGGACTCGTAGTCCGTATCGAGATCGAAATAGTTCTTCCAGAAGGAAATATCCTCTTCCTCGCAGTATATCCGGCTTTTGCCGGCAGTGCAGATCTTGTCCAGTGCTATGCATCTGAAGATGTCCCCCGACTCCTCTGAGATGTCATACATCCTGAAAGTCTGCCCTGAATCCGCTATCTTTCTTATGTCCAAACGGTCAATGTCGTATGTTATCATCTGTTCCTCGATTACTGTATTAAAATACAAAAATTCTTATTAAAATAAGTATAATCGCTTGCTCTTTTTACTTCAAGATAATAAAATATATTTTTAATAACGACAGAAACAGGAGGCATCAGACAATGAAAAGATACCAGGACATGACAGCAAAGGAGCTCGCGGATGCCAAGGCGGTCCTTTTGGAACGCTACCAAAAGTTCAAGGACATGAAGCTTTCCCTCAACATCGCAAGAGGCAATCCATCCGTTCAGCAGCTCGACATGATAATGCCCATGATGGATGTGATCAATTCGGATACCGACTGCAGGGATAAATACGGCACGGATGCCAGGAATTACGGCGCACTTCTGGGTCTTCAGGAAGCAAGGGAGTTCTTCGGAGAGCTCCTTGGCACAAAGCTTGAAGAGACCATAGTAGTAGGTGCTTCCTCTATCAACTTCATGTACGACTGCCTCTCAAGAGCGATGCTCAAAGGCGTCCTCGGATCAGACAAGCCGTGGGGAAAATACGACAAGATAAAGTTTATCTGCCCCGTCCCAGGATACGACAGGCATTTCGGCATGTGCGAATTTTTCGGCATAGACATGATACAGGTGCAGACTGACGAAGAAGGCCCTGACATGGATGTCATCAGAAAATATGTCGAAAACGACGAGACAGTCAAGGGTATGTGGTGCATACCCAAGTTCTCCAACCCTCTCGGGATAACCTATTCCGACAGAGTAGTAAAAGAGCTTGCAAATCTTAAGCCTGCCGCAAAGGACTTCAGGATATTCTGGGACAACTCCTACATGGTGCACCACATCTACGGAGACGTCCAGCTCCTTAACATCCTTGACGAGTGCAAGAAGGCCGGAAATCCCGACATGGTATACATGTTCGGATCCACCTCAAAGATAACGATGGCCGGATCAGGAATAGGATTCTTCGGTGCTTCAGAAGCTAACATAAAGTTCACCGAGAGCCAGGTAAAATACGAAACTATCAGCTGGGATAAGATGAACATGCTCCGCCACGTGCGCTTCCTTAAGAGCCAGGGCGGCGTTGAGAACGTAATGAAGAAGCACGCGGAGATACTGCGTCCAAAGTTCGACGCCGTATTCAGGGTGCTTTCAAGGGAGCTCGAAGGCAAAGGAGCCGGAACATGGACCAGGCCCAAGGGAGGATATTTCATTACCTTCATGGCTAATGACGGAACAGCCACAAGGATAAATGAGCTCGTAAAAGCCTGCGGCGTTACAATGACAGGTCCGGGAGCCACGCACCCGTTCCACCACGATCCCGATGACAGATATCTGCGCATAGCACCCTCCTTCCCGCCGGTTGAAGAGCTTGAACCTGCAATGGAAGTGTTCGCGGTATGCGCACAGATAGCCACCATAGAGCAGCTGGAGGCCAAGGCATGAGCAGCATTATTATTCCCGAAGGATACAGGGCCAAACTGGACTCCTATGACCTTCAGAAGGCTATAAGCAAGATCCACATGATATTCGAGCATTCGCTCTCCGAGGCCCTTAACCTAAGCAGAGTGTCCGCTCCCCTTTTCCTTGAAGCAGGTACAGGTCTTAACGACGATCTTTCCGGCACAGAGAGAAAGGTCGAATTCGACATAAAAGAAGACGGACGCATTTGCCAGGTGGTGCAGTCCCTTGCAAAGTGGAAGAGACAGGCCCTTAAGGACTATAACTTCTACGAAGGCCGCGGTCTGTATACTGACATGAACGCCATACGCCGCGATGAGGATCTGGACAACATCCACTCCGTATACGTGGACCAGTGGGACTGGGAAAAGGTCATAAATGTAAAAGACCGCACAATGGACTATCTTAAGGAAACGGTACGCAGGATCGTTTACGCGATATGCGATACCGAGCTTGAGCTAAGAAAGCAGTACCCTGCCCTTTACGCACTCTCATATAAGGACCGCAACGTCAGCTTCATAGATTCTCAGGAGCTTGAGGACATGTACCCCGAGCTTTCCCCAAAAGACAGGGAGAACGAATATCTTAAGGATCATCATACGACGTGCATACTGCGCATAGGAGGCGCTTTAAGAAGCGGCAAGCCCCACGACATGAGAGCTCCGGACTATGACGACTGGGAGCTCAACGCCGATATCATGTTCTGGAACGAGATCCTCGGTCAGGCACTTGAGATATCCAGCATGGGTATAAGAGTATCTCCCGAGAGCCTTGCAAGGCAGCTTGAGATATCCGGATGCACGGAGAGAAAGGATCTTCCGTTCCACAAGGCTCTTCTTGAAGGTAAGCTTCCCTACACCATAGGCGGAGGCATTGGCCAGAGCAGGCTCTGCATGCTTCTTCTCGGCTGCGCGCACATAGGCGAAGTACAGTCGGCCGTCTGGGATGAAGAGACACGCACAAAGTGCGCGGAAAGTGGTATACTTATCCTGTAATGACAGATAGTGTGATAAAAAACAAAAAAGGTGTCAATGCGCTTGTATTGAGGCTTATCGCTTACGCAGCGATGTCTTTCGGCTATTCCACCCTTCTGACCGGAGTCCATGAGGTAGACTGGCCGACATACATGCTCTATTTCTCGTTCACTATCTTTGCATTCCTGCTGATAGAAGGAATAAAGAAGACTTCAAACAAGTACGCATATTTCCGGCGCATAGTTCTCTTTACAGTCATTTCCGAGATACCTCACGATCTGCTGATCTGCGGAAACTGGTGGGACGTGTCAAGACAGAGCATAATGCTCTCGATATTGATAGCATTCATCATCGTAAATGTTGTCGACATCATCAAGACCCGTCTGGAGAACATGATAATCACCCTGGCTGCCGCAGTAGCGCTATGCTATCTGGGCGGGCTGGCCTGCGAGCTTCTCAACTGCGAGATCTCATATTTCGGAATGGCCATAGTAGGAATAATGTACATAAGCAGCAACGTCACCTATTCAAGGCTGTTGCAGCTCATATGTTTCGGCTTGATAGTGCTGTATGTCGCCGCAGACAATTACTTCAACATAATCGTCGACGGCTTCTATTACAGCTTCCCCGACAAGTCCTTCGCCATGCTGGGCGCTGTAGTCACATGGTTCTATAACGGCAAGCGTGGACCTAATAATCTTGCGGTCAGGATATTCTACTACGCATATTTCCCGCTTATGCTTCTTGTGATCTGGCTTATAAAAACTTATGCCTGATTTCAAAAAAACGCTTTACAACAAGCGGGGATTGTGCTAATATCATTCCGTTGCCTGCGGTATTGGCGGAATTGGCAGACGCGTACGGTTGAGGGCCGTATGGGTAACACCGTGATGGTTCAAGTCCATTATACCGCACCAAAAGACCTTCCGGATATTCCGGAAGGTCTTTTTCAATGCCTTGAACTGTTGATATTACTGATCTGATCTTAAGAACGGCAGTCTCCTGATTAGCCCAAGCGGCAACGCAAAGATGAATGCAAGTACGGAGAACACTGTGATGTCCATCCTTATCCCTCTGGAGCTCAGGGCTGCCGATGCGGCACATATTACTGCGAACAGAATCCCGACGAATATGATCATAAGAACATCCAGCTTCTCATGCTTTCCCGTGATACGGATGAATAAGCTGAGCAGTACGGACAGGACTGCAAATACAAAAATCACCGAATAGAAGCCCAAAGCCATCATTACGGTATAATAATCCTTTTCCGCCATTATGTAGCGTCCAAGGCCGTCATAGAGCGTTTTAAGGGTATTTCTGCCAATAACAGATATACTGAACAGCTCTGCTGGTGAAAGCTTTCCGTCAAGAATAAGCCTTCCGGCCGCGGTAAGAGCTTTGATATCGATATCCATTCCTATCCAGTCCTCATAGCTCTCGACCTCATCGACATAGCGTTCTATGACAGTTTTAGCTTCATCCCATTCCTTTTTGGTCTCACCGCCTGTCACAAGCCAGTTGCAAAAGAGCAATAAAAGGACCGCCGCGGCAAGCAGCACCGCAGCGATCCTTGTTTTTACGGTTCCGTATCCGCTCATTTGCTCTCTCCGCTCTGATCGGCGGCGGGAGCAGTTGCTGCAGACTCAAGCGCGGCAAGACGGGACTTAAGAGATGCTATCTCTGTCTGAGCGTCGAGCTTTTCTGTCTGAAGCTGCTGATTGATAGTCTGGAGCTTTTTGTACTTCTCGTTAAGCTCGGCAAATTCCTTCTCCTTAACGAGTAGTTTTGATGCTCTGTCCGCAAACTTTTTCTCGGCCTCCGCTATCTTTGACTCGGCTTCCTTTTTTACAGTCTCAAGAGAGCTCTCGAAATCCTTCATGCCTGTAACGTAAGATGCTATCATCTTGTCGCTAAGTTCCCTCATGCTGAGGGCAGCGGACTCGATATCTTTCTTCTTCTGTTCCAAAAGGTCAGGCTTAAGCTCCGGTATCTCGACTCTTGTTCCGCAGTTTCTGCAGAATCTTGCGCCCTCCGGAAGCTCTGCGCCGCATTTAACGCATTTCGCCATTTACTTAAGACCTTTCCTAATTACTTGGACGCCTTAAGGAGATCGCGGATCTCGGCAAGAAGCTCTTCCTGAGTAGGACCTGCAGGAGCTTCTTCCGCTGCTGCAGCTTCTGCAGCGGCAGCTGCTTCAGCAGCCTTCTTGGCTTCTGCCTTAGCCCTTGCCTTGTTGAAGGACTTCACGATAAGGAATATTACGAGCGCGATGAGTATGAAGTCTATAATGGTAGCAACAAGAGTGCCGAAGCCTAAAACGATGGCTTCCTTGACCACATTACCCTCACCGTCAAGAACTGCTTCTCTTACTATGATGTTAAGAGCAGTCATGTCTCTGGTTCCGAATATGAGACTGATGAAAGGCATCAGGATATCGTTAACAAGAGACGCGGTGATCTTTCCGAAAGCGCCGGCGATGATAACGCCTACCGCCATGTCAAGAACATTGCCGCGCATTATGAATTCCTTGAATTCCTGGATCATTCCCTTCTTTTCTTCCATTTTTTTATCCTCCGAAAAATAACAAATTATTTCCTATCCGCAGTAAAAGCAGATTTTTAACCAGATAAATATATTCCAATTTCAGGCGTTTGTCAAACAGACTGACAGTGCTGCCCCAAGCACTCCTGCGTCGTTGAGGAACCTTGCGGGGACTATCTCGTAGCGCGCTCTGTAGAAGTTCTTCCTCTCGACAAGATCTGTCAGCGGAGCAAAAAGTATCTCCCCCGCAGCGCTCAGCCCGCCTCCGACAGCGATACGTTCGGGATCGAACATGTTGCATATGCCGGCTATGGCGTCCGACAGGTCTTCTATGTAATCATCCAGGAGCCTGCATGCGGTCTTATTCCCTGCCCTTGCCGCATCGGTCACAGCCCTGGCTGTGCCGAAGGTGTCTCCGAGCTCGCGTGCTCCATCTCTTGCAAGCCTTGAAGCCGAAACGTATCTCTCCATGCAGCCCTTAAGGCCGCAGGTGCAGGGATCTCCGCCGTTCCTGAACGGGACGTGTCCGAGCTCAAATCCCCTTCCGCATCCTCCGAGGAAGATCTTTCCGCCGAGTATGAGACCTGCCCCAAGACCTGTTCCGAGAGTAAGGAGTATGGAGTTTTCGCAGCCCTCAAGAGCACCGGCTCTGTACTCCGCAAGAGCGGCAGCGTCGGCATCGTTCATAAGGGACACTTCCCTGCCCGGAAAACACTCCGATACGAGAGCCTTCAGTGGAACGTTATGAAAGCCGAGATTATAGGCGTTTACGACGGTGCTGCGGTCTTTGTCGATGTTCCCCGGAACACAGACGCCTACACCTTTAATATCGCCGTTATTAAGACCTGCTTCAGCAAGCATTTCGTCCGCAGCGCCTCTTATCTGAAGGCACATCTCCTCTGCAGGCTGTCCGTCGAACGGAAAGCTCCCGCGGGCTGTGATCCTGCAGCCGTCATCCGAATCGATAAGAGCAAGCTTTACGCTGCTGCCTCCTATATCCGTACCTAATAAGATCATATCGTCTCCTTTTTCCAACAATTCATTTGTATTTTACCACAATAATGAGTTAATATAGAGCATAACATAAAGAAAGATCACAGGAGATGTCATGAAAAAAATACTTCTCATAGTAAATCCGGTCGCAGGAAGACTTAAGATGCGCAACGAGCTGTTCGATGTTATCGATGTATTCAGCAATAACGAATTCATCGTTACTACTGCCATCACCCAGTACAGAGGCCACGGCAGAGAGCTGGCCCGCGACGCGCAGAAGAACGGCTACGATCTTGTAGTCTGCTGTGGCGGAGACGGAACTCTTAACGAAGCCATAGACGGACTGCTGTCTGTTGACAAATACCAGAGAGTGCCTCTCGGCTACATTCCCGCAGGCTCTACTAACGATTTCGCGGAGACCCTCGGAATACCTGTCTATCCTACTGCAGCCGCTGTAAACATATGCAAATCTGTAAGGATGCACATAGATGTAGGACAGTTCAACGACGATCATCATTTCAGCTACATAGCTACTTTCGGAGCCTTTTCCGCTGCCTCATACAGCGCTCCGCAGGAGCTTAAGAATTCCATCGGCCATATGGCCTACCTGATAGAAGGAATAAAGCAGCTCGGAAACATGCAGAGATATAAGGCCAAGGTAATTGCAGACGGCAAGGAATACGAGGATGAATACATCTACTGCTCTGTATCCAATACCAAATCCGTTGCAGGTCTTGTCAAGCTCTCCGAGAGCATAGTAGACCTGCATGACGGGCTGTTCGAAGTAATACTTGTTAAATACCCGAACAACCTGTCTGAGACCAACAAGGTGGTCACCGGCGTGCTTCAGTCCAATTTCAGCAACGACATGTTCGAATTCTTTAAGGCTAAAGACATAACATTTATTATGGAAGAAGGCACCGACTGGTCTCTCGACGGGGAAAAGGTCGAAGGTGGAAAAGTCGTAAACATAACTAACCTGGCCTCGTCCATAGAGATGTACCTGTAAAAAAAAGGACGGCTCAAATGAGCCGCCCTTTTATTTTTTTTGAAAATTACTTCATCTTGCCGAAGTCTCTTCCGAGGAGATATCCGTAAGTAAGTCCGGAGCCTACGCTGTTTCCGGGCAGCAGCATGGGATAATCCACGCCGTATCTGCCTGCCATAGTGTTTCCGAGTACATACAGCCCTTCAACTACCTCGTTGTTCTCATCCAGAGCGCGGAAGTTCTCATCCACCTTTACGCCGCCGCATACGGAAAGAAGTGCCGGTCCGAATTTCCTTGCGTAGTAAGGAGGTTTGTCGAGCGGTATAAGCAGCTCTTTCCTCTTTCCGAACTCATCGTCGTGGCCCTTGCGGCAGTACTCATTGTACTGCTCGAAGGTCTTAACGAATTCGTCGGCGTCTATGCCCATCTTTTCCGCGAGCTCACGCGGAGTGTCAGCCTTTACGGCAAATCCGTTGTCAAGGCTCCACTGGATCTTATCTCCTACGGCCTTTTCATCGAATGGCGTTCCGGTAAACAGATCGAAGCTCTCGCCCCAGTATATGCCTCCGCCGTAATCGAGTGTCTTGGGTATCTTCTCTGCCCAGTCGCCGTCGAATATGGCCCAGCACCACTTATAGCCGGCCTTGATGACGCCTAAGCTCCTGCCCTGCAGGTAGTTGTCCTCGTTCATAAAGCGCTTGCCCTTAGGCGTTACGAACAGGAAGCAGTAATTGGGATGGCGTATCGCCTGCGGGTGCATCATGGTCGGGAACGGAGCATCCTCAAAAGCAGCGCCTGCCCAAAGAGCAGCCTTATGGCCTTCACCAAGGTCTATTCCCTTTGGAACGTTGACCTTTGCAGCTACCTTATTGGCTATAGGACAGAGGTCCTCGCACATCTCGTCGTTTCCGCCTATGCCTCCTGTCGATACCAGGACGCCCTTGCTTGCCCTGACGGCTATGAGCTTGCCGTCCTTAGTCTTTGCAGCGGCTCCTGTTACCCTTCCGTTCTCCTTTATCAGCTGTTCCATTGTTGTATTGTAGAAATACCTTGTGCCCAGCTTAAGAGACTCCTGATACATAGGCTCCATAATGTCGTTCAGACCGCCGAATTTGCCCTGCCTTGCTATGGGGCCGTCATAGAAGATATGCGTTCCGTATATCTCGTAGTAGGATTCGCCCTTGTAGACAGCGCCCTGAAGACTGGGACGCACTCCGTATTCCGGTCTCATTGCCAGATCCAGAGCCCAGTCCATGGCCTCTTCGCTCTTATCCACGAATTTGCGCACGAGCCTTTCGTCGCAGCGGTTCCCGCAGCGCTTGATCCACTCACGGGCGACCTCATCCGGGTCATTGACTATGCCCTTGCTGCGCATGAACTTTGAGTTGACGACGCCGACGTTGAAAGCAAAGCCATGATACATCGGAAGCTTCTCGATGACGGTGACCTCACAGCCGGACTCTGCCGCGCTGTACGCGCAGGACAGGCCGCAGATACCGGCTCCTATGACAAGTACCTCTGTAGTGTATTCCTCGTCAAAATCCTCTTTTGCATAGGGCTTGGGCGGTGTCGCCCACTTTCCCCATCTGGGGTCGATATTGCTCATGGCACACCTCCGTGCATATCAGTACTTTGAAAGTCCGGTCTCCTTAAAGATCTTATCTCTGTTGCCTATCGGGCAATAGACCTGACATCTGTTGCAGAAGTTCTTCGGGTAATGATCCAGATTGCTGTTGTCCAGCGGATAGGCCTTCATTGCCCTTGCTATGTCCTCGTCGGAAGGATCCTTGCCCTCAACGAGATCTCCGCGCTTTCTGATGCCGGCGAACTCGTCGCGCATTCCAAGAGCTGCTACTGTGCAGGCATTTACCTTGTGCTGAGCAACCTCGTAGTCCTTTCCGTTGATGGTCCAGACAGTCTTCTTTCCGCTGTCCTTGGGCGGAAGAGCGTCCATCGGGCACATGTCGCTGCAGATATGGCACTTATCGGGATCGCAGAGCGCAGGACCGTTGTCGGGCTCATCGTAGACGAGCTCAAGGTTCGTAAGTATGCATCCGAACTGCACTCTGGGGCCGAATTCCTTTGTGACCGGGAAATTGCTCCAGGATGGCTGGGCTATTCCGGCAGCTATCGCGGCATGAGCGATGTTCATTATAAGACCGTCCTTGTTGGGACCGGCGAACATCGGAAGCGGCGTATTCTTGGGAAGCGTTGCCTGCTCCGGACCGCAGCCCATGGGCTGAGTGGATCCGCCGTACATGTTCTCAAGGAAGTCCGCAAGATAGAATGTGGAAAGAGCCATGGTCCAGTTGGGGACGAGCTCAAGTCCGTAGGTGGAATAGATGGACTCGGCTGTCTGAGTTCCGTCCTCCAGCCTTCTGAACTGTGCCTGCACCGCGCCGTTAAGAAGACGCCTTCCGTATACTATGACGGACTTGCAGCAGGTAAGGATATCCGTAGGTCTGTAGCCCTCGGGCTCATTTGCCAGCGCGGAAGCCGGGCAGATGCCCACAAGGTCCATTCCGTGTTCCTTGTAAAGATAGTTCTTTATCTCTCTTGTTACGATTATTTTATCCATATCGATCACCTGCCCTTGCTATACTACATAGCCCGCTCTGCGGTCGCTGTGAATGATTATGAAGCCGAGAGGTCTTTCGGCGATCACCTTTCCGTCATCGTCGTAGGTCTCCTCGCAGGCTACTCCCCAGACCTCAGCCGGTGTCCAGTCGGATACGTATCTCATTCCTCCGAGGTGCTTTACCCAGACCTCGTGCTCAAGGAGATAATATTTGTGGATCTTGTAGTCGAAGATGTGATCGCTTCCGACCATCTTCGTCTTTTCCAGCTTGCCGTCTATGCCGCCTACGCCTTCAAGCTCAAGATCGAGGAACTCCGGCTGGGGGAAGCCCTCGCCGAGTCCGTTGCGGCCCTCTCTGTAGGCCTTTACCTTGTAAATGTACTGCCCTTCGTATTTGATCGTTCCTTCAGGCAGGAAACCGGTATGGATCACTATTTTTTTCATCACTTTACCTCCCTGTCAGAAAGACCGTGATCGGCGAACTTTTCCTTCCAGTTGCCTACCGGGCAATAGATGAGGCATCTCTCGCAGTGGAACATCGGAATGTGGTCCAATGTCTGGAAGCCGGGCTTTTCGAAATTCCTTGAGAGCGCTTCCGCAAGCTCTTCATCAGTCGGACTGTCTTTATCGACAACAACGCCCGTGCGCGGGTTCAGCTGTCTTCTGAAGCCGAAGCACGCTACGGAGCAGCCGTTTACATCAAGCTTGCCGAGGTCGTACTCCTTGCCGCATATGGTGACCTTTGTTCCCTTTTTGGGATCGAGCGCGTGGGTCGGGCAGACCTCGGAGCAGACGCCGCACTTGACGGGGTCGCAGAGCTTCGGGCCGGCGTACGGCTTATCGTACTCCTCGAACTCCATGGAAGTGATTATCGCGCAGATATATACTCTCGGACCGTTGTCGGGAGTGATGACCCTGTGGTTCCAGCCCATCTCGCCTATGCCCGCCGCAACAGCCGCCTTGTAGAAGTCGATCGGAAGACCGGCCTTATATGGATCGGCAAAGAACGGAGCGTAGTTGCCCTCGGGCTGGACGGCCTGGAGCACGTTATTGGTGACCGGCATGGCAAAGCATCCGAAGGTGTTCTCAAGATACTGGGCTATGTCGTAGGTCTGCTTCATGCAGAGATGGTTTATGGAAAGTACGAAGGAGTGCGCGGAATAGGATCCCACGATGTTTCCCACGCCGTCTTCCATGAACCTGAACTTGGTCTGAACGGATCCGTTTATAAGCCTTCTGCCGAATACTATAATTGACTTCGCGTTCGGAAGAAGGTCGGACGGTCTGTGGCCTTTAGGCTCTCCCTCCAGGACGGAGGACGGACAGATGCCCACATAGTCCATATCGGAGCCGGCAAATATACGATTCTTTACAGCTTCTGTCTTAGTCATTTTTTCGCCTCCCCGTTATATGTATCCATGTCGACATCGGGATAATTGTCTATGAACTGGTTGATGTTCACGTTGGATATCTTAGTGTCGTAGAACCTCTCCTTCCAGTTTCCGAGCGGGCAGTACTGCAGGCAGTTGCCGCACTTCCACGAGGTCTGGTGCTGGAAGAAGTGCATGTAGGTATTCTCTGCCTTCACACGGAACATGGAAGTTACCGAGAACTCCTCGTCTATCGGGTTCTCGATTATCGGGTCTATAAGGTTGTAATCACCGTTGAAGTTGAAATCCTTATAGTCTCCCTCGCAGGCTATCTTGCACTTAGTCCAGTTGATACCGGAGTACTTCTCTATCTGACCCTCGCCGAAATCAACTATCCTCTCCTGTCCTGCCTTGTACGGCGGGATAGCGCCTGTCGGGCACATCTTCTCGCATACATGGCATGTCGTATAATCGCAGAGCCTCTCTCCGCCCATCATCGGATCCGGTGTCAGCTTGGCTGTGGTAAGAACAGCGCCGAAACGGTTTCTGGGTCCGAACTCGGGTGTTACGACTATGCTGTGCCAGCCGAACTGTCCGAGGCCTGCGGCAACGGCGCAGTGTCTCATGGAGAGCATTCCGGAGCCGTGCGTAGGACCTGCGGTCATCGGCATGCATATCTCGCCGGTAAGCTTTTCAACGAATCTTGCCAGCTTATAGTTTGCCCACAGCAGATTGTAGTTCGGAGACCCTACGTATCCGAACAGCGCATACTGCCCGTGAACATTGAATTTTCTGTCCTCGTAAGCCCTCAGAGCCGCATTGATGGCTCCGTCAGGCAGACGCGTGCAGAAAGCGATCACCGACTGACATCCCGGAAGGAAGTCCGTGGGATGCATGCCCTTAGGAGCGGAATTGAATCTTTCTATGCTTGCTATTCCTACCTTCTCCTGATGGCATTCGGTGAGGACGAAGTCCTTTATCTGTTTTTCCAGTGTCGGTACGCCCATGATCAAATCACCTCTTTTATTTCAAGTAACTATAACTTTATCCATTAATATTTTAACAAAAAGAAGTCAAAGTTTTGTATAAAATTCTGTTGTTTTGTTTCCGTGGCAGAAACAAAACAGGGACCGTTTCCGGTCCCTGTTCGTTTTGTTTTTTTCAGATCTGATTACAGACCAAGCTCCTTCTTGAGGGCTTCGAGCTCCTCGTCTACGGAAGCGGTAACGCCTGCCTTGTACTTGTCTTCGATAGCTATTGCCTCGTCGATAGCGCTGGCATCGAGCTCTGCGGCAGCATTGGCTACGTCGAGAGCCTTGTTGACCTTGTCTTCCATCTTCTCGAATGCGCCCATGACCTCGTTGATCTTGTCGCCCTTGGAAGTGTACTGGTTGACCTTCTGCTGGGTCTTGGCTATGGAAGCCTTAGCCTCTATGCCTGCCTTGCGGGCTTCGAGCTGAGCGATATCAGAAGCGAGCTTATCATAGAGCTGACGCATCTTGATGGCGTTCTCGTGAGCGGCAGCATAAGCGGTCTGCAGAGCTGCGCCTGCGGTCTCGAGCTCCTGCTTCTTAGCGATGAATACCTTGGCATCGCCCTCGTTGCCGGCCTTGAGAGCCTTCTTGGAGAGCTCGGCATACCTTGCTACCTCTGCCAGGTTGTTGTCGACCTTGCGCTGCGCTCTGGTCTCCTCAGCCATGACCTCGGTGGTCTCCTTCTTGACTTCAGCGAGATCCTCTCTTGCATCGATGAGATACTTGTTGATCATCTTTACAGGATCCTCTGCCTTGTCGAGAAGAGAATTGATGTTAGCGCTGATGATGTCACTGAATCTTGATAAAATACCCATTGTTTTCCTCCTGATAACTCTTTGTGTTATTTATCATCATATTTGGAAGCAAGCTCGCTTGCCTCATCAACATATTTTTCCGCAAGATCCTCCGCGTCGTCCTTCCAGCCGGGATCCTCGATGTTGGCGTTGAGGATCTTTGCCGCGGCTTCCTGCTTCTTTATCTTCATGGTGTTCTTGTAATCGATGATGTTCATGATCACAAGCACCGCAATGACTACTATCAGCCAGAAGAGATATGCCTTCCATCCGGTATCAGACTGTTTCATGATCTCCTTGGCGGACTCCTCAAAGACCTTTGCAAAGTACTCGTCGTCCGAGAGGTCCGAGGTGTAGTACCTGTTGAAGTAGTTGTAGATAACTTCCCTTGCGTCCTCGTCTACTACTCCGTTGGCCGATGAGCCAGCGTACAGGAATGCGTAGTCGTCGGAACCGTTCTCCTGGTAATACGCTACAAGCAGGTGCGTCTGATCGTTCTTGAAGAGCTCAGCGTACTTCTTCTGCATCCATACCTGGGCCTCTGCATTATTCTTGGCTCCGCCGATGTTATCGGTTATGATCAGGTAAGGCATTACGCCTGTCTGATCATAGAAGCTCTTCATGCCGCTCTGGACGGTGGACTTGTTGCTCAGCCAGGCCAGCTGGTCGTCAACATATCCTATGTCCACAGTGACCTTCTCGCTGAGCTTTACACGATTCTTGGCGTCCTTTGCTGCGTTGATCCCGCTTACCAGGGCCACTACAAGAATGATCGCTATTATGATCAGTATAACGGACAGACATCCGACAGCCGTAGTCTTCTTTTCCGGTTTCTCGGGCTTGGGCTGCTGAGGCTCCTTGCCTCCGCCTCCGTTGTTGTCGTCTCTCTTTTCGTATACTACCTTCTGCTGGGTCCTTGTGGAGTTGTTGCCCCATATCCACCACCAGAGTGGCGGGAACAGACCGTTGCCGCCGGAATTGTAGTTGTAATTGCGCGTTCCTCCGCTGTAGCTGTGACCGCCGCCCCAGCTGCTGCCTCCGCTGCTGTGGCTGCTTCCACCCCAGCTGCTTCCTCCGCTGCTGTGACTGCTTCCTCCGACTCTGCCGCCGGAGAATCCGCCGCCTATATGGCCGCCGCCTCCGCCTCCGAAGCTGCCTCCTCCGAAGCTGCCTCCTCCGCCGAAGCCGCCGCCTCCGCCGCCGCCTCTGCCCATTTAGGCCTCCTTTCATGCAACGGGCACCCCCGCCGCTTTACAACGCTATAATAGCACAAATAGTTTATAAAGTGTCAAAATTATGTGAATATGAGCCTCAGATATTTGATTTTCAATCCGTTTTTTGTGAACTTTTCTTCATATTCGGTGGGGATGTTGTCCTCTGCTAACTCGCTGGAATACAGATCGTACACAACTGTCTCCGGCTTAAGCCCTATTGCGGCCATCTCCTCAAGAGAAAACTCGAACAGCTCATCGTTGTCCGTCTTGAACTCAAGGGCGCTTCCGGGCCTGCATATCCTGCGGTAGCCTTCAAGCTTAGACCTGTGAGTGAGCCTCCTGTGAGCCGTCTGCTTCTTCCAGGGATCGCTGAAATTAAGATAGATGCCGGAAAGCTCTCCGTCTTCGAAAAGATCGCAGGGATCGGCTATGTACTGCGGTATTACAGCAAGATTTGAGAGCTCAAACATCTGAGCCTTCTGAAGTATCCGGGGAAATACGTTGTACCCGCCCTCGCAGGCAAGGAAATTGATGTCCTTATCCCTTTGGCAGATATTGCTTATGAACTGACCCTTGCCGCTTCCAACTTCAAGCTTTATCGGATTGTCGTTGCCGAAAAGTCTGCTCCAGCTGCCCTTATGCGAGGCTGCGTCTTCAACGAGACGGCTCCCGCATTCTTCTAATATCTTTTCTCTGTTTCTTATGGCGTGCTGGCGCATATCAGTCGCATGCGAGCGCAATAATGGCGTCCGCTATCATCTTGGCGTTCATGAGAAGCTGATCTATGCCTATGAACTCGTTTGCAACATGGCAGGAAGCTTCGCACATGTAGTTTTCCGGACCGAAGCTGACAGCGTTAGGCAGCTCTCTTGAGTAAGTTCCGCCGCCTATCCTCTTGGGCTTTGCTTCGGTATCTCCTGTTCTGTCGACATAGACCTTAAGGAGCTTCTTTACTATCTCGGAATCGTCGGGGATGCTGTAGCCGGGTCTGTAATCCCAGGCAGCTATCCTTCCTCCGGTAGCAGCAAGGGCTATCTCAATGCGTTCCTTTATATATAATTCGGGGAGCGATACAGGACAGCGGAGATCCAGAGTCAGCTCGAAGCCCTCGCTGTTCCAGTGCATTACGCCTACGTTGAGTGTGAGCCTGCCGGACTCGTCCTCCTTGTCCAGCCCCATAGACTGCCCGTAATACTCGTTTCCGAACGCGTCGCAGAGAGTATCTATCGCAACGCGGTCCATCCCGCGAAGATCCTTTGATCTGAGCTTGAGGAAGAGCTTCTGCAGGGCGTTCTCCCCCTCCCACGGAAGAGAGGCATGGGCTATCCTGCCGTCAGCGCTGATCTCTTCTTCCTTAAGATAACTGCTCAGGATACAGGAGGCATGGCCGGGGACAACATTTGCGGCATCACCTACGTCCATCTTTATGTTAGACCTGAATTCAGCCTTGTAGGTGCAGTGAAGTATGCTCTTTTCGGAGTTGGTAAGTGGATATTCTCCGTCCGGGGAGAAAGAAAGATCCGGTATGGTCTCATGAGACTTGTAATAGTTGATGCAGCCCATGTTGGTCTCCTCGTTGCAGCCGAGGATAATCCTTACGCGGCGCCTGAAGCTCTTGCCGGAGGCTATGACAGCCTTAAGAGCATAGATGCTGGCGAAGGCGGGGCCTTTGTCATCCAGGGTTCCGCGTCCGTAAAGCTTTCCGTCTGCTATCTCTGCTCCGTAAGGATCGTGTTCCCAGCCGGTCCCTTCGGGCACTACGTCCAGATGCGCCAGTATGCCGAGCATCTCTTCCCCTTCTCCGGCATCGATCATTCCGCAGTAATTATCGAGAGACTTTGCCGAAAGACCGAGAGAAGACGCTTTATCAAGCGTGTAGTCAAGACACTTTTTTACTTCGGCTCCGAAGGGTGCGCCTTCTTCGGGCACGCCCTCCACTGTACGAAACCTCACGGCGCCTCTGAGCGCTTCTATAAGCTCATCCTTGTGGTCTTCTATCCAGTTGTCTGTGTAGATACTCAATTCAATGGTCCTTTCAAACAAAATATTGATTATGTTAAATTGTTTATATATCGATATCCAGCGCTTTTAATTCGCTGAGGATGCGCCCGGTAGGAAAGCCTATGACATTATCGAAATCTCCGACGTAATGGTCCACGAGAGATGCCCCTCCCAGCTGGATGCCGTAGCCGCCGGCCTTGTCGTAGGGCTCATCGGTATCGCAGTATGCCTGTATCCTTGCCTCCTGGACCTCGTCGAGCGGATGGAAATACACCATGGTCTTTTCGGAGAAGGTACTGATCCCTGTACAGCTTACTAGAGCGACACCGGTAATGACTGTCTGAGGTTCCAGAGACTGAGCTCTCAGCATCCTTACGGCATCTTCCCTGTCCTTGGGCTTACCGAGTATCTCGTCCTTGATGCATACTACGGTATCTGCGCCTATTACAAGTGTGTCATCCGGCTCCCCGAGGGACATAAAGACAGAAAATGCCTTTTCTCTTGCAAGCTCCTGCACGACCTTGTCCCCTATCACGGTCCGGTCCGTGGTATCCGCACACGAAATGACGGCCCTTTCCACCGCAGCCTCATCTATCTGCGCAGGAACGGTCTCAAAGCTTTCCGTTATCTTTTTTATAAGCTCCCTTCTCCTGGGAGAAGCGCTTGCAAGTACTATCCTCATTTGTTGTAATTATACCACAAAAACTTCACATTCCCAGCGAAAAAGAGTACAATTACGGTATGAATACCATAGAGATAAAAAACGGAAAGCTGCGCGCCGTTATCAGCAGTAAAGGCGCATGCATAGAAGAGCTCTGGTTCGACGGTGTCAGGGTCGGAAAGGACGGCATAACCATAGGCCGTTACGCAAACCGCATTGGAGGATCGCGGTTTTCCCTTAACGGGAGAGAATACCAACTGATACCCAACGAGGGCGCAAACTGCCTGCACGGAGGGCCGGGAGGCTTCGCCAAAAGAGAATGGACAGTCGAAAAGTTATCGGAAGACTCTGCCGTCTTCAGCATCATATCAGGTGACGGAGATCAGGGCTTCCCGGGAAGAGTATACGCTCAGGTACGCTTTACAGCATCCGGCGACGCTCTGAACATCAGCTACTACGCGAATACTGACAGTCCAACGGTCATAAACATGACCAACCACCTTTACTTCAACCTCGGAGAGGAAAAGGCGAAGGACCACATCCTGCAGATAAACGCGGACTGCATCACGGAAACGGATGCCGGACTCATTCCGACAGGAAGGTTCCTCGATGTTGAAGGGACGCGTTTCGACTTCAGAAAGCCCATCCCATTCGAGCCCGGCTACGACGACAACTTCGTGCTTCGCCCGGGAGAGAAAAATGCTGCCGTTCTTAAAGGGAAGAACAGCGGTATTGAGATGACGGTAAGTACGGACCAGCCGGGCCTGCAGCTCTACAACACCGAGACCCACATATGCCTTGAAGCTCAGCATTTCGCGGACAGCCCCAACAGGCCGGAGTTCCCGAACACAGTCCTTATTCAGGGCGAGGCATACGTACAGAACACGACTTATTCTTTCAAAAGGGCCAAATGATGACAAAGACATTCAGAGCGCCGGGCCGCACCGAGCTCGGCGGAAACCATACGGACCATCAGCACGGTAAAGTGCTGGCGGCCGGGATAGATCTTTACATTACGGCAGAAGCAGAAAAGACCGATGACTGCATCGTAAGGATAGCTTCCGAAGGCTACCCTGAGCTTTCGGTAGACGTCTCCGATCTCGATCCGAAAGAGGAAGAAAAGAACGGCTCCGCTGCACTTGTAAGAGGCATAGCAGCAAGGATATCACAGCTGGGATACAAACCGGGCGGTTTTAAGGCTTCCATGAGATCCGATGTTCTGACCGGCTCAGGCCTGTCCTCCTCCGCCGCCTACGAGGTTCTCATAGGGCGCATTTTCAACGACTTTTACTGCAAGGGAAATCTGACCGATGTCCAGATAGCACAGATAGGACAGTACGCGGAGAACGTGTATTTCGGCAAGCCCTGCGGTCTTATGGACCAGATGGCATGCTCGGTGGGAAACATCGTAGCAATAGACTTTAAGGATCCCGAAAAGCCGGTAATAGAGCAGATCGACAGGCGCTTTGAGGATTTCGGCTATGCCCTCTGCATAATAGACACAAGGACGGAGCATGCCGATCTTACCGGAGATTACGCAGCTATCCCAAGGGACATGTGCAAGGCGGCCGAATACTTCGGAAAGGAAGTCTTAAGAGACGTTCCGGAGGAAGAATTCAAAGACTGCGTGCTTTGCGCCGCTGCGGTGCTTTCAGGTCTTCAGATAAAAAGAGCCCTGCACTTCTTTGCCGAAAACGAACGTGCAGGAAAACTGGCTGAAGCGCTGAAGGCCGGAGACTTCGTAGAATACCTGAGGCTCGTCAACGAGTCAGCCCGCTCTTCGGAGGAGCTCCTTCAGAACATAGTTCCCCAGTCCGATCCTTCCGCCACGCAGTACAGGGACTGCATAGAGCTTGCAAGAAAGGCTCTTAACGGAAAAGGCGCCGTACGCGTACACGGAGGGGGCTTTGCAGGAACGATACAGGCTTATGTCCCTCTGGATGAAAAGGAGAGCTTCCGGGAAAAGATGGAGAAGGTCCTCGGATCAGGCTCCTGCCACTATCTGTCCGTAAGCAGATGATCCAAAAAACATAAAAGCGGTCCGGGTGCAAATGACACTTCGGACCGCTCTTTTTATGCTCCGAACATCTCTCTGATGTTCTTATAGGTCTCTTTCTTGGCGCCGTCCCACTTGTTCATGTCATCCGATGTGAGCAGCAGGCCGCCGTAAGAGGCGTTTGCGGTATAGAGCAGCTTCTTCTCCTCTTCCGTGAGTTTGCAGTTCTCGTCCCTCAGGAAGAATACATCTGGATCGTTCATGAAAGCGCGTCCGTTGAGCTGCCTGCGGAAGGTGGTATCGTCTATGCTGTTTTTGGTGGAGACTCTCTCGCGGTGGGTCATGCGCATGAGCGCGGTGCTGTCCCAGTCCGGTCCTACGTCGCAGCCTATGCGGCAGTAGTCCGCAAGGCCGAAGGCAGGCATGAGAGGAACTCCGCAGCCAAGCATCAGCTTATCGCCGCATATCCTCCTGAGAAGCTTCATGGCGCGTATCATGCGCCCCGCCCTGCTCTCCTCCTCTGTTCCGTAAGGAGCAGCAGCGTAGAGGAAGTCCAGCTTAACAAAATCGAAGTTCCAGTCCTGCGTAACGGTCCTGAACACCTTTTCCAGGTATTCGACAAACTGCGCGTTGTCTATGTCCAGACCGTAGAAGGGTCCCCAGTTGACACCCGCACACCAGGGCTTTCCGCCGGGCCTGAGCACCCAGTCGGGATGCTTTTTGTAAAGCTCCGAGCTCTCCTGAGCCCCGAAGGGAGCCAGCCACAGACCGGCCTTGAAGCCCTTCCCGTGTATCTTGTCCGTAAACGCCCTGAGACCCGAAGGGAACCTGTCCTCTCTTACGGAGAGCCAGTCTCCGACCGCTGTCTGCCAGCCGTCGTCTATCTGGAAGAGATCGCCCTTCTTAAGCACTTTTTCTGCGCCTTCAAGATCCGACAGCAGGCACTTTTCGTCTATCTTGTTGTACCTGTTGTACCAGCTCGTGTAACCGGCGAGCTTTTCGGAAGTCCTCGGCTTAAGCTCCATGGCGGAAAACCATGCGTCGAAGACCTCGTCTTCCGCACCTTCCGCATAAAACAGTTCGAAGGCCTTAAGGTCTCCTCCGCACTTTACGCCACGGCAGTCCCTGCTTATGTGCAGCCTTCCCGAAGCAGCATCGACAGTAAATACCGTATATCCGGGCTCCTCGTCAAGCGAGGCAAAGAGCCTGAAAGCTTCTCCCTTTCTGATGTAGCAGTACGAATACCCGATGAAAACACCGGGCTTTCCGCTGTACTTCTGGAAGAAAAGATCACCGTAGCTGTCCAGGTGGAACCTGTTCTTAAGCGCCCCGGGAAGCTTCTTTCCGTAGGTCTTCTGGACGTCGGTCACCGAAAACTCCGGCGAGTGCGTCCAGGTCTGATAGCCGTTTACGAAGATCATTTCATCCCCGTCGATATCTATCACGGTTTCGGCCGAAAGCTCTCTTATATGGCCTTTCGGAGCCTCACAGGCTATACGTATTATACCTTTGCTCAATTCGGTATCGCCCTTGACGGCCTCGACGTCTTCCGATGTATCGACAAGGAGCTTAAAGCTCAGCAGGCTCATTTATTCTCCGCCTTTCTCTCTAAAAGTATCCTGGAGTTCTCTTCAGCCACCTCGTCCGTGAGCTTGAACTTTTTCTTAAAGAAGAAGAAGGCGCAGAACAGGACGACTATCGGTATGATGGTCATCAGCAGACGAAGCCCTGTGATTGCGGACGCGGTCTGCTGTACTATCTCACCGGTCTGGTCCGAATTGCCCTGGAACTTGATGATGTCCAGGCCTACGCCGGCAATGGCCACCGAAATTCCGGAGGCAAGCTTAACGACGAAGGTCTGCATTGAGAATATAACGCTCTCCTCGCGGTGTCCGCTTTTGATCTCACCGTAGTCCACGGAGTTGGAAAGGAATACAGTAGTAAGCACGGATAGCATTCCGTTGCAGGCGAACACGATTATTCCGGGGATGCAGATGAGTATCACGTTGCCGGAAAGACCTGTGAAGCAGAGAGCCATGATTATGAGGTAACCAATGATGGCTCCGATGAGCGATACCCTGAACACCTGCGTGTTGCTGAGTTTTTTGCGGAGTATCGGATATATTACCATCATTCCTATTATCTGGAATGCGCCTCCTATGGTGGAGAACAAGGTATAACTTCCTACCCAGTCGCCGCCGGACGCGGGACCGAGGTCGTACTTGAAGAACAGGATTATAAGGTTTGACGTGATGTAAAGAGCGCTGTTGATGAGCACTATTCCAATGACGACCACAAGTGCCTGGTCGTTGGAGAACAGCCCCTTGAACATCTCTTTTACTGTAGGAGTCTCTATCTTGGTCCTGTGCGTCTCCTTAACTGCAAGGCAGCAGATGACTTCGGTGATTATGAAGACTATGCCTACTATAAGAGCAACAAACTTGAAGCCCTGTCTTTCGTTGCCGCCGCCGAGTGCTGCAACCGAGAGCATGGTCCCCACCTGGATTATCGCAGAGCCTACTCCGGCGCAGGTCCTTCCAATGACTGACAGATTCTCCCTGTCCTTGGGGGTATCGGTTATGGCAGGGATCATGGACCAGTAAGGAATGTCCATTATGGTATAGGTCATTCCCCAGAGTATGTAGATGACCGCGAAATACACAAGCAGACCAGTTCCCTGGGTCTTAGGCGCCGCGAACAGCGCATAGAGGACGAAGGCGTTCAGTATTGTGCCCGTAAAGAGCCAGGGGCGGAACCTTCCCCACTTGGACTTGGTCTTGGCTACGACTATCCCCATGAACGGGTCGTTGATGGCGTCGAAGACCCTGGCGACCATCAGTATGAGACCTACGAAAGAAGCCTTGATGCCAAGCAGATCCTGATAATAGTAAAGGACGTAGCTTGCGGAAAGCGCGTAGACCATGTCCTTGCCCACGGCGCCGAGGCCGAAGGCTATCTTCTGTTTAAGTGATAATTTCATGACTGTTTACCCCTGACTGAAAAGAATATCTCAACAGGCTCTGTCTGAGCCGTACTGACCGTTAGCTTTCCGCCGCCTTCCTTACCTGTGGTGCGGACATAGCAGCCGCACATGCCGCCCTCCGCGGCCGCAGAGGACGGGCCGGCGATCTCTATGGCACCCTCTGCCTTAAATGATACTGCAAGCTGAGCATAGCAGGCGATGTTTTCAAAACCGTCAAGGATCCTTACCCTTACGGCAGCCATGTCGTAGGTATCTCCCTCGAACAATGAGCAGGTACTTGGGACGGCTTCTATGTGTAGTTTATCGCTCGGCGCCTTGGAAACGGAGCATACGACTTCTCCGTCCTTTACGGCATCGAAACGCCAGACTGTACTGGATCCGCCCCAGTTTCCTACGTATTTGCCGTAAAGCGCAACTCCGTCCTCAAAGCTGAGCTTATACTTTTTCATGACTCCTGCGAATCTCAGCTTGGACCTTAAAGGAAGGCTGTCCATTCCGTACTTCTGAACGTCTGAAAGACAGGCTGCTACGGCCCTTGCCTTATCCTCAGCAAAGCCCTCCTGTGTCTTAAGAAGTTCTCCGACAAGATCGTCTATCGCTATCGGTGGATGCTTAAGGCCGCCTTTATATTGAGGTTTAAATGTTTTTACATAATAATCGTTCTTGTAAAGCCTTACCTCATCCGCATTGGTAAAGGCATATATCTGGCCGATATTTCCGCCGGGGTAGTCTCCGATATCCATCGGGGAAGATATGTCAAGAACAGGATGCTCCTCACCCTGGCTGGAATACACGGAAGCCGCGGTCTTGGGATTTCTGAATGCGTCCAGAACTCCGTGGTAGCACACCCTGTCTCCGGATCCGAAGTCCTTGTGAGTGGGATAGTCGAACATGCACCACTGGAAGGTGCCGCAGTGCTTTCCGTCGGACATGGAGGCCTCAAGCACCCTTGCATGCCTGAGGGCGTGCTCCTGCCTCTTTTCCCAGTTATCGAAGGACTTTGTCGGGAACATGTGGCCGTTAGCCTCTGAGATAAGCAGCGGCTTGTCCTGCTCCTTCATGACCTTTTCCTTGGGCAGGCATCCGGGAGCTTTCCCCTCGTGGGAGAAATCGTTGAACGCGTACACATCCTCAAGAAGATGGCTGTTCTTTATGTATCTTACGCCTGAGGTCTGGCGGGAAGGATCCAGCCTTCTTGCAAGCTCGTTGGTCCTGGTGTAAAGATCGTCGCAGTCCTGTGACTCGTTTATGCGGACGCCCCAGAGCACTATGCTCGGATGGTTCCTGTACTGCAGCACCATCTCTTCGGTATTCTTAACTGCCTGATCCTTCCAGGCTTCGTCTCCTATGTGCTGCCAGCCCGGGATCTCTGTAAATACAAGCAGTCCCAGCCTGTCACAGGCATTTATGAACCACTGGCTCTGCGGATAATGCGAGGTCCTGACGGCGTTGCAGGCAAGCTCGCCCTTTAAAATCCTTGCATCTTCCTCCTGGAGATGCTTTCCGGCCGCATAGCCTATGTACGGATAGTTCTGGTGGCGGTCAAGGCCTCTTATGTAGAGCTTCTTTCCGTTAAGATAGAAGCCGTCAGCCTTAAAGACGGCAGTCCTGAAGCCGAAAGTCGTCTCTACCCTGTCAAGAACGCCGCCGTTCTCATCAAACAGCTCGGAGATGAGAGTATAGAGTTTGGGAGAGTCAATGTCCCAGGGCTCAGCGTCCGGGCAGGAGATGTCGAAAACAGCGGTCCCTTCGGCTGATCCTACCGCAACCTCGCCGTCCATGACAGTCACCTTTGCACGCTCGGCTATTCCGTCTACGGTAAGGATGACATGGGCGGTCTTAAGGTCCGGCGTGCTTACAAAAACGTCGCTTATGAAGCTCTGCTTCCTGATGTCAAGCCATGCCTCTCTGTAAAGACCTCCGTAAGTTAGATAATCTATTACGAATCCGAAGGGCGGTATCTCCTTGTTCTCGGTGGAATCCAGCTTTACGGCCACAATGTTCTCCGCTCCGTAGTTGACGAGATCGGTAATCTCCACGCGGAACGCGGTATAGCCGCATCTGTGCTCGGCGGCAAGGCGTCCGTTTACATAGACGTAAGCTATGTGGGCGGCACCGTCGAACTGCAGGAACAGCCTTCTCCCCTTGTTGTGAGGATCTATGAAGAGCGTAGTCCTGTAACCGTAGATGCCCTCATAGTATTCCGGGCTCGCGTAATGGAGAGGAAGCTCTCTGACGTTATGCGGAAGGCGGACCTTTTCATACTCCCCCTCGCCTATGCAGAAACCGTCCGACCAGCTGTCGGTGAACTCCCAGTCGTTGCAGATAGAAAACATGGTGACTCCTTAAATAATTTTATAACATATCTTTTAGTATTATATAGTATCCGCAAACAAAAATCAGCCCATTAGTATAAATAATCACCGCTATAAATCATAAAATAAAAGGCCCCCGTAAATGAGGGCCTTTTAGCTGATGATGATCTTGCGGCTACTTGCCGAAATACCTCTTGAGAAGTCCTTCGAGAGCCTTGCCGTGCCTTGCCTCGTCGCGCGCCATCTCGTGGACCGTGTCGTGGATGGCATCGAGGTTGTTCTTCTTGGCGCACTTGGCGAGATCGAACTTGCCGGCGGTTGCGCCGTACTCGCAGTCAACTCTCCACCTGAGGTTCTTCTCGGTGGAATCTGTCATGTTGGGCTCAAGGGTGGATCCGAGGAGCTCGGCGAACTTGGCTGCGTGCTCAGCCTCTTCAAAGGCTGCCTTCTCCCAGTAGAGACCTATCTCTGGATAACCTTCCCTGTGGGCAACTCTGGCCATGCAGAGATACATGCCCACCTCGGAGCACTCACCCTCGAAGTTTGCCTTGAGCTGCTCAAGGATGTACTTCTTGTCCTCTTCGGAGCATCCGTCAAGGTTGTTGCCTACGCCGAAAACGTGCTCGGCTGCGAGCGGAGCAGTTGTATCCATTACCTTGAACTTGCTTCCGGGAACCTTGCATACAGGGCACTTGAAATCTGCGGGGATCTCATCGCCTTCATAAACATATCCACATACTGGGCACACCCATTTTTTCATGATATCTTACCTCCATAAAATACTGTCATGATGTTATCAGCAGTTCTATTTTAATAAATAAAATATCAGTAGTCAATTGTGAAATTTTACTATATGTTGACGATTTTGTTTGTGTTTCTCCACTTCATATAGTATAATTCAGTATTATGAATGATATGCTAAACAGAGATAAAAGAACGACTGTACCGCAGAGGTCCGCTGCAAGCAGAGCCTCTTCGGAAACACAGCGCAGCAGTGCATCCTCTCAGAGGATCAGCCAGAGCACTTCCGTAAGGTCTTCAGCCGAAAGAACGGGAAGAACAGCAAGGACAGAGAGCTCCGCGGGAAGGACCTCGTCCTCAAACAGGCGCAGCAGGAAAAAGGGGGGCTACGCCAGCCTGTTCATTTTGCCGGCATACATAGTCTGGCTGGAGCTCGTGCTCCACATCTTCATGGGAAATGAGATAAAATACGCGCCCATATACATCCTGCACGGAATAATGTACGGATGCATATTCACATTCATTTCAAAACTCTTCCCCAAGAAGGTCTCGCTTATTATATCCAAGGTCCTCGCAGGGCTTACAGGTCTTGTATTCTGCATAGAATTCGTGGCAAAGAACATACTTCAGGACTACTACCCTGCTTCTATGATCAAGACGGGTGCGGACAACCATCTTATGGACTATATAGGCGCTATAGTCGCCTTCCTGCTCCGCAAGTTCTATGTCATAATCCTGTTCCTGGCGCCGGTGATCCTGGCCATAATATTCATCAAAATGCCGCTGAAGTGCAGGATCAAGAAGCGCGGTGTGGTAATAATCTCCCTTGTCGCCGCCATACTGTTCTTCTTCCTCGGAAAGCTGTTCATAACCATCCCCTTCAAGGGAAACATGACACCTAAAGAGCTCTACAACATGGACGGACAGTACAACGACCAGGTTGAGCAGCTCGGCCTTATAAACATGCTCAGACTGGACATAAAGCACATGATATGGCCGGCCGAAAGCCACATAGACGTTCCGGACGATCCGCTTCCCGTAGACCCCGTGGACCCCGCGCCTGACCAGGCCAAGTTCGAGCCCAACATGATAAACCTCGACTTTGCCGCCATACAGAAGGACTCCTCCAGCTCCAACGTAAAGAATCTGGCACAGTACTTCTCCACCGTTCAGCCCACGAGGCAGAACGAATATACCGGCATGTTCAAGGGCTACAACGTAGTGTTCTTTACCGTTGAAGGTTTCTCCGGATACGCGATCGATCCGGTACTGACGCCTACCCTTTACAAGATCACCCACGAGGGCTTCGTATTCAACAATTTCTATACCGCCCTGCACTTCACAAGCACCTCCAACGGAGAGTGCCAGAACCTGCTGAGCCTCTATCCAAAGAACGGCTTCCCGATAACCATGAGCCGCACCGGAGATCTTAAGACCAACGCCTACTTCTCCCTTGCGCAGCAGCTCAAGAGAGAGGGATATGTCAACTGGGGCTACCACAACAACATAGACATGTACAACCGCGCTGCGTCTCACAGCAACCTCGGCTACAACTGGCGCTACATACACTATAACGGAAGCTATTCCAAGTACAACGACTGCATCGATTACGAGGGCTCCGGCGGCGAGAACAAGGGCAAGCTCCGCTGGATGCAGAGAGACACCTACATGGTGGAGCACACCTGGGACGACTACATCAACAGCGATAAGCCGTTCAACGTCTATTACATGACCATCACCGGACACACTCCGTATACTTATACCAGCTGGGCGTTCGGCAAGTCAGGTTCCAACTGGATCGAGGATGAGAGAGTAAAGGCTCTGAAGTATACCGACAAGACCAAGGCATACATAATGGCCGCCATGGAGATGGACAAGGCCGCCGAGATGCTCATCAACAAGCTGCAGGAAGTCGGAAAGCTCGACAAGACCGTCATCGTAGTTGTGCCGGACCATATCCCCTACTTCGATGTTGACTCACTTGAAGAGATAACAGGAAAGAAGTTCGGTTCCTCCAAGGACTTCGAAGCCATAAACGAGAGGAACATAGACTTTGAGGTATACCACAGCGCACTTGCCATCTGGAGCCCGTCCATAAAGGAAACAAAGCAGATAGACAAGGTCTGCTGCCAGGTAGACATACTTCCCACGCTCTCCAACCTTCTGGGACTGGAGTACGATTCCAGGATGCTGGCCGGGACCGACATACTCTCATCTTCCGAAGGTCTCGTTGTATTCTCTTCCAACTGCTGGAAGTCGGATAAGGGATTCTACAACAGCTTCACAAAGAAGTTCACGCTTAACGAAGGAATAACGATGTCTGAAAGTGCCCAGGAGACCTACGTAAACTACATGACGAAGGTAGCCAAGAACAGGCGCGAGATCACTAACATGATAGTCGAGAGCAACTTCTACAATGTGGCTCTCGGCACAAAAAAATACATCAGAGAGAAGTCTGATGAACCTTCTGACGGCGGATTCACAAGAGAAGAACTTGAGAATATGTTCCGCGAATTCTACAATCAGCGTCTGCTGATGGAATTCAAGGATCCGCCTGAGATAAAGAAAGAGAACGTCGGGCCTTTCGCTTAACAGCCTAAGGCCTGCCGTACATCTCTTCCGCCCTGCTCCGGAGCTCCTCCTGAGCGGCGAAGAAACCGTAAAAGCCCAGGACCGGAGCGCTCTTTTCGCAATAGAATGCGTAATTGACGTCATCCTGCAGACCTTCGGTATTTAAAAGATCTATGGCTTTATTGCAGCATTCATAAACTGCCACCTCGGACCCTTCCGGTCCGAGTTTTTCATAGTAGGCATCAGCCATGTTAAGCCAGCTTACCGCCTGCTCTCCTTCCGATCCTTCTGTAAGCCGCATGTTATCTATGGCCTTGAAATACAGCTCTATGGCCTCGTCAAAGCGGCCCAAGGAAGAGAGCGTGACGCCCATGTTGTTGTAAAGTCCGCCGAGCCTGGGGTCTCCAGGCTTCAGGAAAGCCTCGTAGATATTTGAGGCCTTGCGGAAAAACTCCAGGGATTCCGCAGGCATGTCGAAGGCTCTGTAGACGGTGGCCGTATTTACCAGAGCCGTTCCCTCGGATATGCTGCCCTTCTGCCCCATGCTTTCAATGAGGCGGAGCGCGGCAGCGGCGTTCTCAAGAGCCTTTCCTCTGTTTCCCATCTTGCGGTAAGTGCCCATGAGCTCGTTGCGCAGCGCAAACTCGCCGGAAAGATCGTTCCCGGCTCTTGCCTCCTGTATCCAATAGTCCGCCAGACGAACTGCGGCAGGAAGATCGTTCCTGCCGTAGAGCTCGTCCAGTTTTTCTATGATCCTGTTTACAGGTATGGCCTTTACCACCGGCTTATCCTTCCACTGCGAAGAGTCGAAGGCGCAGACCGGCTCCTGATAATCTTCTTTTGAAAGACTCATTACCCGATGGATAGATTACTTTTCTACAGTAACGTCCAGATGTCTGGAGGGTACCGCTATGCCGTTTGCAGCAAGAGTATCCTTGATCTTATCCTGAAGGTCGAACTTGACACCCCAGTAATCTCCTGCGGTGCAGTATACCCTGAAGGCAAATACCACTGCGTTGTCCTCGTACTTGTCGACAGCGACGAACGGTGCCGGCTCCTTGAAGACTCTCTCGTCCTGAAGAGCCATGGCGGCGATAACTTCCTTGGCCTTGGCGATATCGGACTTGTAGGCAATGCCGAAGTCCATATCCACCCTTCTGGTCCCTTCCCTGCTGTAGTTGGAGACGCTGTTGGTGGTAAGTGCTCCGTTGGGGATGGTGACGGTCTGGTTGTCAGGTGTGAGGATGGTGGTGTAGAGAAGTCCTACTTCCTGAACAGTACCGGCCTTGCCTGCTACCTCGATGAAATCTCCCTTGTCGAAGTTCTTGGAAGTTATTACGAGTATTCCTCCGGCGATGTTGCCGAGGCTGTCCTTAAGAGCAAGAGCGATGGCAACTCCGCAGGTAGCAAGAACGGTGATCAGAGAGCTGATGTCGAATCCGATGGCGGACAGAGTGATCAGTATGGTGACGACCCAAAGGGCTACCTTTACGAGCGAGATGATGAACTTCGCGACGATGTCATCTACCTTAAACTTGTCGAGGATCTTCTTAAGAGCGGAAGTGATCAGCTTCATTGCGAAATACGCAATGATGAAGTATACGAGCGCAGATAAGACGACGGAGAGCACTCTCATGAATCCGATCGAACCTAAATTGATAAGCATATTATTCCTCCTTAAACAAAGAATTATTTATATGCTTTTATTTTATCACAACAGACAGGCAAGTAGTACATAAAAGCGCATCAATATTTATAAATCTTTATCTTGCATTTATGCCCGGCAGCGGTTATAATACTTTCTGTTGCGGGGCATTAGCGCAGCTGGGAGCGCGTTTGACTGGCAGTCAAGAGGTCAGGGGTTCGATCCCCCTATGCTCCACCAAAATGAAAAGGAGGTCGTTGACCTCCTTTTCATTTTGTGTAGTATCAAAGAGTATTGGGGGATCGAACCCTGAGAGGGCATCAAGGTCCGGTGGACCTTGATGGTCCGAGCACGCCGGAGCGGGCGCAGGACGGCAGACTTTGCGCAGCAAAGGATGCTCCACCTATGCTCCACCAACAAAACAGAGGCCATCGGCCTCTGTTTTGTTTTGCGTAGTAACGAAGAATATGGGGCAGGCCTACTTCCCGGCCAGCTTTTCGGCGCGCTGCACAAGAGCCTCCTCGTCCGTGAAGAGATCTCCTGCCACATATCCGGAAGATGTGATACCTACAGCCTTTGAACCGTCCTCGGTGAAAGCAAAGCTGTTGATGGCTTCCCCTGTCCTCATTGTGAACATCAGGCCATCCTTAACGGATAATACATCGAGACGATCACCGGAAGACACCGCTCCCATCAGCTGCTCTCCAGAGGGGCTGAACACCATCTGGTCATAGTATCCGTCCGTTCCCAACACTTTTATTACCGTTCCTCTGGAGAGGTCGCAGAACATGAGCTTGCCGGACTCATGAGATACGGCAAGCATGTCTCCGCAGAAAGCGACACTGTTTACCCTGGTCTGGAACTCGCTGAACACGCAGCTTACCCTTTCGCCGTCATCCTTTTTGAATATCTCAAGGAAGCCGTCCGCGTGAGAATATACCGCATACCTGCCGTCCGGCGAGAAGTACAGATCCGCGGCATAGTTCTGATACTGATAAGTAGTTTTAAACGCGTCCGTAAGCTTGTGCTCGGACATGAGCGTTATCCCCGCGAAAGCGTCTGCCGGAGCCTTGGCGGCCTCCGCAAGCTTGCCGTCGAACTGCTTTCCCTCGCTTACCGAAGAAAGACCGGGAGAGCTTAAAATGAAAGCTGTGCCGTTGTTCCTTGTAACGAATATCGCGTCTCCGCCCAGGACGGGAAGAGAGTTGTTGTACGAGCTGGAAAGCTCTGCCTGGAAGGACTGGACGAGCCTTGCGGTCTCCGTATCGATTATCAGAAGGTCCCTGCTCCTTACGAACAGATATTTACCGTCGCCGCTGAAGACCAGCACCGGAGTGACACTGGTATTCTCCAGACCACCGCCGAACCTGAAGGAAGCATCTGTTCCAAGGACATACAGGTAGTTATCCGCAGCAAATGCCATCATCGATGAGTCCGGAGAGAACGCCACGTTGCTGAAAGTAGCCAGAGCCACGCTTTCGTAGAGGAAGTAAAGATACTCCGACGCACCCGTCTCTGCGTTCCAGGATCCGAAATAGCTGTAGATGGATGTGCAGACTATGTGTTTGCCATCGGGAGAGAAGCTGTAGTCGTCACAGAAGACGCCCGGCATGTCCGCTATCTCGTAAAGCGGTTCCCCGCTGCTGCTTATTACGACGACACCGGAGCTGCCGTCCTTTCCGGAAACGAGTATCTTTGACGCATCTGGAGAGACTGCTACACAGGTGCCTATATAGTCATCGTTATTTACTGTTATGACATCGCCAAGGCTCTTTCCGAGGACATGGGTAAGGAAGTTGTCATAGGGGTCGTAGCTGCCCCTGTAGTCTCCTATGGTATAGATCTTGCTTGCAGAGCCGTCGGTACCTACTCTGTAGAGTGTGTCCATATCCTGGACCAGAAGAGTATCGCTGTCTCCCAGGAAGAACGCGTTGGCTATCTGGTATTCCGTGCCGGCCCTGCCTGTATAGGTGAACACCTTGCTGCCGTCCTTAATGTCCCATACAGTTACGTTCTTTGCTGTGTCGCATACGGCGAGGAAGCGCTGCCCGTCCGGAGAGATCGAGAGCGAGTTTATCTGGCTGTTGGATCCGGTCACCTGATACAGTATCTCCCCCGTGGCACAGTCCATGCAGGCAACGGAATTGTTGTTGACTATGCCAAGGACATGCTTTCCGTCAGGGGAAGCCACTGCGTCCAGGATCCTGATGTTCTGGCTTCCAAAATTGGAGATCACAGAGAAAGGCTCAATGTATACGGACTTCCTGAGGCCGCTCATTATCTCGTCTTTCCTGAGGCCGCCGGCCTGCTTGCTTATCTCAAGCGCGTCAAGCAGCGAAGAGGCGGCGGCTATCTTCTCGTTTCCCGCGACAGATGCGTCCGCCTTTTCCAGAAGCTCCCCTATCTGATTGCGCTGTGTTTCAAGGAAAAGTTCCGCCTTCTTCCTGTTCTGTGTGCCGACATAAAAAGACGCAGCCGCACCCACCACGACAACAGCTGCCGCTGCGGTGGCAAGGATGCGCATGCGCCTGCGCTTTGCCCTCTTGCGAAGGTCGTCATACCCTACTCCGAGCATCGGAGCGAGTATGCGGAGCTTCTCGGAGCCGAGTTTTTTCAATGTATCTTTAATGTCCGAAGATACTATATTGGCAGCTAAAGGCTCAACTGACTTCGGCCCGTCGGGTGTATCTACAGTGGTCAGCTGCTCAGGAAAGCTCGTCTCCGGACTGCCGTCAGCAAGAACGCAAAGGATATGGTCCCGCTTGCCGTGCGCTATGAAGTAGTCTATCTCCTTCATGCACCACTTTGACTGCAGAAGAGCCGGGGTGCAGATGACTATGAGCCATTCGGAGTTCTCCAGAGCGTACTCGATGTTCTCGGAGAGGCTCACGGCAAGAGGAAGCTCCTCTTCGTCCCTGAAGACCTTGCCCATCTTCTTTTTCCCGCAGATCTTTGCGATGTCCGAAGGAATATGGTAGGTCTCAAGGAGAGTGTGGAGCTTTTTGGCGACCGCCTTGTCCAGCTGCAGGTGGCGGTAGCTGATGAAAGCGTCGTAGATGTATCCGGCCATGGGTGCCTCCGGTGCGTAAAGCTTATACGTTGAAGAGGAAGTTTACAATGTCTCCGTCCTGCATTACATATTCTTTTCCTTCCGAGCGCAGCCAGCCTTTCTCGCGGGCGGCAGGTATGCTCCCGCCTGCCTCGATGAACTTGTCGTAGGCTATCGTCTCGGCTCTTATGAATCCCCTTTCGAAATCTGTATGTATCTTACCAGCCGCCTGGGGCGCCTTGGTGCCCTTTCTTATGGTCCATGCGCGGCACTCGTCCTCGCCGGCAGTAAGGAAGGATATGAGGTCCAACAGGCTGTAGGAAGCCTTTACAAGCTTGTCGAGACCGCTCTCGCTTATCCCAAGCTCCTCCAGGAACAGTATCTTCTCGTCGTCATCAAGCTCCGCGATCTCTGACTCAAGGCCTGCGCATATAGCTATGGTCTGGGAGCCCTCGGCGTCGGATATGGCCTTTACTTTCTGAACATATGGGTTGGCATCAGGATCCGCGGCGTCGTCCTCGGAAACGTTGGCGACGTAAATAACGGGTTTTGACGAAAGAAGACCGAGTCCTTTGATAAATTCCCCGTCTTCCTCGGAAAAACTCATGGAACGGGCGTTCCTGCCCTCTGAGAGCCATTCGTAGATGCTTTCCATCAGCTGACAGTTGTGAAGCTGGTCCTTGTTGCCGCCCTTCATGCTGCTCTTGGCCTTTGCTATGCGGCGTTCAAGGATCTCCATGTCGGAGAGTATAAGCTCGGTGTTGATGACGTCTATATCCTCCGCCGGATCTATCCTGCCGCTTACGTGGATGATGTTGTCATCCTCAAAGCAGCGGACCACATGGACGATAGCCTCTACTTCCCTTATGTGGCCGAGAAACTGGTTACCAAGGCCCTCTCCTTTGCTGGCGCCCTTTACAAGGCCGGCAATGTCGCAGAACTCTATGACAGCATAGGTAGTCTTCTTGGAATTATATATCTCGTGGAGCTTTGTAACGCGCGTATCCGGGACGGTGACGATCCCCACGTTCGGTTCTATGGTGCAGAACGGGTAGTTTGCGGCCTCCGCTCCGGCTTTTGTAATGGCGTTGAAAAGTGTGCTCTTGCCTACGTTTGGAAGGCCTATTATTCCGAGCTTCATACTGTATCTCCTGATAATGATTATTGAAGGATCCGCACCGCGGCGCGGTCTTTAGGATATTATACTCCAAATCCGCGGATAATAAAAGCGGCCGTACTGTTTGTACAGCCGCTTTTGCTTCAGCTAAGTTCTTTTCCGAGCCTGTCGGCAGGCAGCTTACTGCTCTTCCTTTCTACGCTTGGTGGCAACGTAGATCATTCCGAGCATGGATGTGATCATGGCGCCGGACCACAGGAACAGATCGTTGTGGTCGCCGGTGTCCGGAACATCCTTGCTGGCAACGAAGAAGTACGTCTCAGCCTCGCCGTCATCGAACAGACCCTTAATTGTGTGTCTGCCTATTTCAAGAGTCTCCATGAACTCAGGAGTGAAGGAAAGCTTGACTGATCCTGATACCGCAGTGTAGTACTTCGGATCGACTACCTTTCCATCGATCTCGATGCCTGTGCCATCCTTGAGGAAGTGCTTGAACGCATCCTCGTCGAACGGATCTCTGGAGATCGTGAACTTGGCATCAACGCCGCTGGATTTCCACCAGGTCTGGCCTACGCCTTCGCTGAACCAGTACTTCACTTTGCCTTCTCCAGTCGGATCTTCCTTGGTGCCCGGTTCATTCTTGGTAGGCTCGTCGCTCGGATTCTTGCCGTCCGCCTTAGCAGTGTTCTTCACGCTGCCTGCAAGTGCGGCTTCCTTGGTAACGGTGTACTCAGCCTTGAAATCCTTACTCTCGCCTGGCTTGAGGGCCTCAATAGTCCATGCATCGCCGGTAAGATCGTCAGTGACCTTGATCTCTGTAATAGTCAGGTTGCCGTCGTTGGTCACGGTGATCTTGTAAGTGACCTTCTCACCGAACTGGTACGCCTTGCCATTAGCCGGTGTGGAGGTGGTCTCCTTCTCAACAGTCAGATGCGGGTCCTTATCCTCGGTAGGATCTTCCTTGGTACCAGGCTCGATCTCGGTCGGATTATCGCTCGGGTTCTTGCCTTCGGCAGTTGCCTCATTAACGACCTTGCCTGCAAGGATATCATCCTCAGTTACAGCATGTTCTGCTGTGAACTCTGCGCTCTTACCAACTGCCAGGGAATCGATAGTCCATACATCACCTGTAAGCTCGTCAGTGACCTTGATCTCTGTGATAGTCAGGTTACCGTCATTGGTCACAGTGATCTTGTAAGTGACCTTCTCACCAAGAGCATAAGTCTTGCCGTTAGCCGGTGTGGAAGTGGTCTCCTTGTCGACCGTCAGGTGCGGCTTCGGATCTTCAGTCGGATCCTCAACATCGTCCGGATCAGGATCGACAGGATCATCTGTAGGATCAACGCCTGTAGCAGTGACTTCGTTCTTTACGCTTCCGTTAAGGATGTCTTCCTCAGTAACTGTGTAACTTGCTGTAAACTCCTTGCTTTCGCCGGGAGCCAGGGAGTCGATAGTCCATGTATCACCGGTCTTGGAGTCCTTGACCTCTATATCAGAGATAGTCAGGTTGCCGTCATTCATCACAGTGATCTTGTAGGTGATCTCCTCGCCAAGTGCATACTTGCCGTCCTCGGAAGCAGCCTTGGAGGTCGTCTCCTTCTCAAGCTTCAGGCTTGGATCCGGCTCGACAGTCTTAACTGTTGCCTGAGCCTGCCAGCTCTTGGTACCGACTGTTGCAGTCACAGTATTGGTGAAGCTTCCCTTAAGGATATCAGCCTCGGTGATCTTGTAAGTTGCTGTTGTCTTTACGGACTTGCCCGGAGCAACGTTTTCGAACTTGCCCTGAGCAAGTGTTACGTTTGCGATCTCCTTGAGAATTATGGTCTTGGGCTCGTTATAGATGTTGGTTACCTCTATCTCAAAGGTGACCGTCTCGTCCAGAGCATACTTCTTATCTTCAGCAGTCTTTGTGACAACGAGATCATCGGAAACGCCCTCGTCCGTGATGCTGATCTTGCCCGGCGTAGCCTTGTCAAGTACATAGTTTGCAGTAACGTCTTCTTTGCCTGCCATCACCTTGAAGGTGACCTCGTCGAAGGAACCTGTGTAGGTGCCTACCAAAGTGCCCTTTGCAGGCGTGTAGGTTATAGTAGCTGTCTGACCGCTGACAACACCGGTGAGGGTGTACTCGGTGACACCGGTGTGCTCCTTGCCGTCATATGCAACGCTCGGAGCGTCTGCGGCGGAGACGGTAACGTGTAGCTCAGTGACTTCAAGTGATCCCTTAGCATAAGTAATGGTGTAGCATCCGGTAACGTCAGTTCCGTCGGCATTCTTGATGACCGCTGCGGACGGTACATTATCGCTCTTTCCAACTACGGTCTGAGAACCGGTCACTGTTACGGACTCGATAGCATCGCCTTCTGCAAGAGCGGTGTTGGTGTAACCGTTCGCCGTAAGAGCCTTGCCATCGTATACCTTTCTGTCGCTGTCTGCGGTTATGGTAAGAGCCTTCGCAGTGATAGTCAGAGTGCCGTAAACGGTGGTGACAGTCTCGTACTGATCCGCGTTGGTCAGCGTGTACTTGAACGTGTTGTTATTGGCAGCGGTGTCGCTTACGAACTGGACTGTCTTTACGTCAGAGATCGCTACCACATCGCCGGTCTTGAGCGTGAACTCGTACTTGCCGGTCTTTTCGTTAAGCTTGGCAACTCCGGTCTGAGCATCCTCACCGGTACCGAAGGTCACGGTGTAAGTGGGCTCGCTGTGCTCCTTACCATCGTACTCCCAGGTGTTATCGCCGGATAAGATCGTCACGACCTTATCGGTCTTGGTAACCGTCAGTTTTCCGAACGCAGTGGTGATGCTGTAGTTCTCTGCAAGAGTACCCTCGTTGAGCTCGTAGGTGAACTCATTGTCAGAGGAACCCACCAGAGTCTGGCTTCCAGTGACATCGTAGGCGGCGCTCTCGCCTGTTACGAAGCCATCGCCTGTAACCTTGACCTCACTGTTGGTGAGCGCTGTGCCATCGTACTTCTTGGTATCAGTTGCAGAGGTCATCGTAATGGACCTTGCAGTGATAGTGAGTGTTCCGTAAGTGACGCTTACAGATGCATACTGATCAGCATTCGCCAGCACGTAAGTGAAGGTGTTGTTATTGGCCTTAGTATCGCTTACGTTCTTGACCGTCTTGACATCGGTGATAGTGATAACATCGCCGGTGCTGAGGGTGAAGGTGTAGCTTCCATCCTCGTTATTAGTTGCCTTACCAGACTGATCACCATAGGTCACAGTGTAGGACGGCTCGCTATGCTCCTCACCATCGTACATCCAGGTATTGTCGCCGGATACGATCGTGACAGGTGTGGTGCTCTGTTCGATCGTCAGCGTTCCTTCGGTCTTGCTGATAGTGTAGTTATCAAGGTTCGTTCCTCTCTTTGCGGTTACGGTGAAGGCGTTCGGAGTATTGCCTACATCTGTGATGCTTCCGGTGAAGCTGTAGGTCGCTCCTTCTCCTTCTACCCATCCGTCCTCTACTGTAAGGCCGTTGGCATTCTTACCCTCTACTTCGGCATTCGTAAGCGCTGTTCCGTTGTACTCTCTCGTCTTGCTCCCGGAGGTCAGCGTCAGGGCCTTCTTGTTGATCGTAAGTGCACCGGCATCTGTGCTGATGTTGTAGCTGTCAGTTACGTCTACGGTTCCGTTCTTGATGGTGATCGTTCCGAATGTTCCGTCTCCATACGCTGCGGCGTCTGTTCCGGTCTTCGGTGTG
>JAFRZB010000037.1 GCA_017442785.1 Bacillota bacterium | reverse complement strand
GTCCTGTTGTGTCCGCCTTTCGGTCTTCCCATGTCATTATCCTCCTAAATCCATTCTAGCAAAGAAAAAGCAGACACTCTTTCGAATGTCTGCTTTAAGGCCGCTTTTTCGAAGTGTCTACTTTTGTTTTACCACTTCACCTCTGACAGTCTTTTCTTTTATTCGAAGAACATCGAGTGTTTTATCACCTGCCCCGGCTCCGCGACTATGAACTGCCGGTCCCAGCGCCCGGACACCAGCTTTTCCAGTATCACGTTGCCTCCCTGAGCGTAGCCCAGCTGGGCGTTTATCGCGTCTGCCTCCTTCTGCGCGGCCTCCACGTAGCTCTCCTCGTAGCAGGGATTCAGCCCGGTGTCTATAATGTCCATCGCGTAGTAGTTGCCGAACCAGTAGCGGAACAGGTCCTCCCTGCTCATGTTCCTGTAGGACTCCTCCGCGGTGCCGCCGTCGTGCAGCATCTTAAGGGCGGAAAAGTCCGCCGGATCCTTTTCGTACAGGTACAGGTGCCCGGCCTCCTTGCGGTTGGGTATGTATTCTTCGTCCGTGGCCAGCATTATGGAAATGCAGTCGTCCGCACGCGGTATCACCACCCTGCATGGGAAGGACACTTCGTGCCACACTCCTCCGCAAAAACCCATGGATACAAGTACCGTAAGGTCTTCGGGATATTCCTTTACAAGGCCGTCCATCGCGCGCAGGACCGAAGCCTGCATGCGGGCCGGCTCCACGTGGTCGCTCCTGTCCAGGACCACCACCGGCAGATCCGTGCCCATGGCCTTCTGAGCGGCGTCCACATGATCCTTAAGCGAGCTGCAAGTGAGAATTACAGTCATCTTTTCCCTTTCGCTGATGATATCTTTTTTGTATAATCATTATATTACTCCGGGAAAGGAATGACCAGATTTTTTCCATGTGGCGCTTGATAATCGGATCGGTAATAATAGTTTTCTCCGCAGGCCTGCTTTACGTATCCTTCAGGGCTGCAAATTTCGGCTTTGTCAAAAAGCTCGCCTGCGGCAGAAGATACCTCGCCCGCATCATCTGCCTGGCTTTCTTTGTCGTCCTTACTGCCTTCCTGTGGCTCGTCTGGAACATGATGAACGCCGCCGTCTGCATGATACACCTTGTGGTGTTCTGGCTTATCTGCGACCTTGTCTCTTTTATAGTATCAAGGATAAGGAGAAAGAAGCCTGCAGGGAACTTCGCCGGAGCCGCAGCGATAGTGCTGTGCGCGGTCTGGCTGGCAATTGGATGGTACAACGCCCACCACATAAGGACCACCGATTACGCCTTCGTTACGGATAAGATAAGCAGCGGCGTCCGCATAGTACAGATAACTGACAGCCATGTGGGAGCCACCTTCCACGCGGACGGCTTCAGAAAGATCATAGACGATATAAACGGCCTGTCCCCGGACGCGGTAGTCATTACGGGGGACTTCGTGGACGACGACACGAGCCCGGAGGACATGCTCGGGGCGTGCGAAGCCCTGGGAGAGCTCAAGACTTCCTGCGGCGTGTACTATGTGTTCGGAAACCACGACAGAGGCTACTACAGCGAGGCAGCAAAGGGCTGGACCAATGCGCAGCTGCGGGAAAAGCTTAAGGAGAACGGCGTTGTGATACTGGAGGATTCCGCGGTCCTTACCGACAAAGGCTTCTACATAGCCGGAAGAAAGGACCGGTCTCAAAGCCGCGCCATGAACGAAAGAAAAACTGCGGAGGAGCTCCTCTCGGGGCTCGACCGCAGCAGATATATCATTCTTTTAGACCACCAGCCTCACGATTTCGACGCAGAGGCAAAAGCCGGCGCTGATCTCGTCCTGTGCGGACACACGCACGGAGGGCAGTTCATACCCATAAACCACGTGGGAGAATGGATAGGCGAGAACGCCCTGCGCTACGGACATGAAAAGCGCATGGATACGGATTTCATAGTCTCCTCCGGTGTGGGATGCTGGACCTTCAAGTTCAAGACCGGATGCTTTTCTGAGATAGTGGTAATAGACCTTCTCGTTAAATAAAGCCGTTCTCCCTGAGCCAGTCCACGCAGTCTTCAGGAGCGTAGCTCTCTATGGCCGCCGTGGCGTCCGGTGTAAGCTCCTCCGCAAGATCCAGCAGGGCCTTCATGTCTATGTTGCCGTTGCCAAGGGCAAGGTGCCTGTCTCCCCAGCTCCTCCTGCCCTCCTTTGGCGCTCCGAAGTTGTTGTGGATGTGGTAATGGGAGATGTACGGCGCGCACCTTCTCAGCCATTCTATGGGCTCTATGTCGGAGAGGTTGGCGTGTCCAACGTCCAGGCACATCCTGAGGCGGGGATCCTCCACGCCCTTAAGTATTCCAAGGATTAGCTCGGGATCCTCCTCCTGCACATTCTCTATGCATATGTCTATGCCTTCAAGATCATTCTCCGCAAGGAAGCGCTTCCAGAAGTCTATGTGCCTCTTTATGAACCAGTTTGGGAAATACAGGGATTCCGAGTAATTGGCGTGGACTATCATCTTCTTAGCGCCGAAGCGCTTGCAGTAGTCCAGTGTCTGGACGTAGCGCTTGTATGCCACCTCTACTACAAGGGGCTCTATCGCCATGGGAAAGAGCTCGTTGTAGGGAGCGTGCAGCGTCCTGTCCGGGGAAGCCTCGCAGTTCTTAAGCACATGAGGAAGAACGTAATCGTAGCTGTTGTCCATGTTGTCCGAGATGCAGAACTCGGCAAGCTCTATGCCAAGACCGTTGGCGGAGACCAGCTCCGCCGTACGGTCAACGTATGTAAGTTTTTCCCAATCCCCGTCTGCCTCTTCGGAAATGACGTCCGTTATCGATGATACGTAATACTTCATTCTGTAGTCTTCTTGTTATTGTAAAGATCTGCTATTATATCCACGCACTTCTCGAAGCCTATGGACGCGCTGTTCAATGTAATGTCGTAGTTGGTTGCTGCGCCCCACTCGGAGTCCGTGTACAGCTGGTAGTACGCCTTGCGCCTCTTGTCCTTGTCGTTTATGCGCTTTTCTATGGAGACGTTCTTTTCTCCGTAGACGTTTATTATGCGCTCCGCCCTCTTTTCCATCGGAGCGTGGATGAACACGGTTATGAGGTCGTGCTTGCCCTTGAGTATGTGGTCCGCGCAGCGGCCTATGATAACACAGGGACCCTGGTCCGCTATGTCGAAGATGACCTTGCACTGGCTGCTCCACAGCTGATCCTCGTTGATCATGCCGCTTACGCTCCTTACGGCAAGAGCGTTGGCTATCCAGCTGGAGGAAGGCATGTGCTCTCCCCTCTCCTCAACGTATTCCTCGGCAAGGCCGCTCTCCTTTGCGATCTTTTCGATAAGTTCCTGGTCGTAGCACGGGATGCCCAGCTTTTCCGCCACCATGCGTCCTATGGTCCTTCCGCCGCTTCCGAACTGTCTGCTGACTGTTATTATCTTGTTGCCCATAATATCACCTCTTTCTGAGCATTGCTTTTCTCTCGGTTATATTATATCAATTTTTCAGTCAAATAAAAGGCGCAATTTAAACTGATCCGGCTTTTATGGTATACTGTATGCAAATAACGCAAAGGAGAATCACCTATGATAATGACCATCAAAGCGGCAAGAGACCGCCTTAAGGAGCTGCAGCGCAAGATGGCTGCATACGAACACGCCATGGGCGTGATCTACTACGACGGCGCCACCACCGCCCCCAAAGGAACGGCTGAGAACAGGAGCGTTTCGCTCTCCATACTCTCCGCAGAGGTATACGACCTCGGCACATCTAAGGATACCGTGGACCTGCTGGAGTTCCTGGACGCCTTTAAGGACAAGCTCCCCAAAGAGGAGCAGCGCATGGTATACCTTCTGCTTAAGGACATCCGCGACATGCAGAAGATCCCCAAGGACGAATACATAGCCTACGAGGAGCTTGTAGTGCGCGCGGAGGACACCTGGCACAGGGCAAAGGAAGCCTCGGACTTCGAGCTCTTCCGCCCTTATCTTGAGAAGATATTCGAGGCCAAGAAGCGTTTTGCCGGCTACCTTGCCCCGGAAAAGGATCCCTACGATTACTGGCTGGGCGAATACGAAAAAGGCCTGACCAAAAAGGACTGCGACACCTTCTTCGACAAGCTGCGCGAACGCCTTGTGCCGCTTATAAAGAAGGTCTCCTCCATGCCGCAGCCGGACGACGGCATCAGGCACGGAGCCTTTGAGGACAGCGCTCAGGAGGACCTCGCCTACAGGCTCATGAGGATAATAGGCCTGGATCTGGACCACGTAGGCCTTTCCACAACAGAGCACCCGTTCACAACGTCCCTCGGATCCCACCTGGACGAGAGGATCACCACCAAGTATCTTAAGGACGATTTCGCTGCGTCCATGTACAGCGTCATCCACGAGGGCGGCCACGCGCTCTACGACACGGGCTCAAAGGACGAGTACGCCTACACCGTACTGGACGGCGGCGTCTCAATGAGCATACACGAGAGCCAGAGCCGCTTCTACGAGAACATAATCGGAAGGAGCAGAGCCTTCTGCAGATACATCTTCCCCGTCCTCTGCGAGGTGTTCCCGGAGCAGATGAATGGCAGAAACGCCGAGGAGCTCTACAGGGCAGTCAACAGAGTGGAGCCGTCTCTGATAAGGACAGAGGCTGACGAGGTCACCTACAGCCTCCACATCATGATACGCTACGAGCTTGAGAAGCGCGTCATGGCAGGAGAACTGGAGGTAAAGGACCTTCCTGCCGAATGGAACAGGCTCTACAAGGAGTACCTCGGAGTGGACGTTCCGGACGATAAGCGCGGAGTCCTGCAGGACACCCACTGGTCCGGAGGCATGATAGGATACTTCCCCTCCTACGCCCTTGGGAGCGCCTACGGCGCACAATTCCTCGCGAAGATGAAAGAGTCCGTCGACGTGGATAAATGCGTTGAAACGGGCGATTTCGGGCCTGTAAACGCATGGAACAGGGAGCACATATGGCAGCACGGAAGTTTGTACGAGCCGGGCGAGCTCCTGCAGGCGGTATTCGAAGCTCCGTTCGATCCCGCGTACTACACGGACTACCTCGAGAACAAGTGCAAAGATGTATACGGACTGTAGATCAGCCCGTGTAATAAAAACCAACCCCGCGTCCAACGCGGGGTTTTCCACAATCGGGCATAGCCCTTGTCCCACGCTGACGCGTACAACGCGTAAACGCATCTGCCAACTGCGATGCTGCTTACTTGCTCGTTTTAAACGGGGAAGCAGCAGTAC
>JAFRZB010000008.1 GCA_017442785.1 Bacillota bacterium | reverse complement strand
GTACACTGAGGCTTGAACACTCTCATTGTATCAAGTCTGGAGAGTTTTGGTTTAACCTTCGATGCACACCCGCATAGCGGGTGGTTTATTTGTCTCGTGCCTCAGGCACGAGACGGGGCTATTAGTGCCCCATAATAAAAAGCCTCTGCCGCAAGGCAAAGGCTCAGCAAAACAAAAAGACATGCAGACCAATTCCTCGTGGCCCGGGCAGATGCCCGATCTTCGCTGCGGCAGGTCTCCTGACTTACGGATCATCACGCATTGGGCAGCCTTCCCGGCCATATAGGCCAGTGACTTTATCGCCCGCGTTCCCCGCTTACAGTGACGAGATCGTACAGGACTTACACCTGTTTCCCTTTTCACTCCGGAATGTGCACACCGGAACACCGCAACGTGTTATTAAATTCACTTCATTGTACCATTTAAGCTCGTTTCAGGCAAGGCGTTTTATGCATTCGGAGAATATAATAAAAAAATGATCTTCCACTCTCTTATATGGTATAATAAAAAATCGATAAGGAGGTTCCGGGATGGAATCCGCAAGCGAGAACGCAAGACTTATACAGGATTACCTTATGGGCGCCAAAGTGCTCGAATGGAACAAGTACACCCTCGGCGAAGTGGGGAGCAGGCTCTGGGAGAGGCTCAGCAGCCTCACCGGGCAGAAGGAGACTGCGGAAGCTGAGATAAAGGCTCTTGACAAAAAGATCTCCGACCTTGAAAAACGCCTTCAGGAGGCGGAAAAGAAGCCCGAACCCAAAGCCGCCTCGAAGCCGTTCCGCAGGATGGAGTTCAGCTTCATGCTGAGGACCTATGTGGTCATAGCGATAGTTACAGCGCTTATAACCATGCTCTCGGGCTGGGCCGGGGAAAAGACGAACATCAGTTTCATGCAGGCTCCTTTCGAGCTCGGGACTTACTTCGTGGACAGGTTCGGGTTCTTCCTCGGAGTGGTGATACATTACCTCCTCATACCTCTTGCCATAAGCGTTATCGTGCTGCTTATAATAGGCCTCATACGCAGGAGCAGAAAGAGCGTGCCGGATACTGAAACGCCTGAACCGGAGCCCGTTCAGGCGGAACCTGCCGAGGAAGAAAATGCCCTCCGCAAGGAGCTCGAGCTGCAGATAGCCGGCTGCCGCGAAGAGATACAAAGACATAAGGAGCAAGCCGCCGCTTTGGAACAGCTGGCCGCCCTTGCGCAAAGCGACATAGGGGCCAACGACAAGGTCCTGCTGGAAGCGGACGAGGCGTTAAAGAAGTACTACGAGATCAACATGCTTCCCGAAAAATACCGCGGGCGCGTACCTGTCACCTACATGGAGGACCTGTTCGGGGCCGGTCGCTGCACCGCCCTCTCCGGCTTTGACGGAGCCCTAAGCGTCTGTGACATGGAAGCGGGATCTGCTGAAGACAGCCCTGCCGTGCACAAAGCCCTTGAGGAGGCCATGTCCAACGTGGAATACATGATGGACTCCCTCTCAAAAGAGAGCCAGCTCCCGAGGTACTACCGGTACTCCGAGACCCTCGGCAGCCGCGTCCTGGAGCACATGCAGGCCGCGGGCTACACGGAAGCACAGCTCTCATAAAAGATCATACGCAATAAAAGACCGGAGGCATTTTCGCCTCCGGTCATTTTTATTGCGCGTTTTGCGATGACACGGAGAACCGTCCCCTGTGTCAGATGTGCTGCATGTTGCGGTTGATGACCTCTATCTGCATCTCGTTGTTCAGCTGCACGAAGTAAGCGCTGTATCCGGCTATACGGACGAGCAGCTCTCTGTGAGCTTCCGGATGCTCGTGAGCGTCGATCAGGGTCTCCTGCGTTACGACGTTGAACTGCACCTGCTTGCCGCCGTTCTTAAGATAGGTGGTGATGAGCGCAGCGAACTTCTCATGATCCTCCTTGGTCTTGAGGTTGTTCGGGTCGAACTTCATGTTGAGCAGCGTTGCCTGCCACGGATCCTGATCTATGTTCAGAGCGGACTTCATTACGGCTACCGGACCGTTGACGTCGCGGCCCTGCATCGGGCTCATGGTGCCGTCAGCAAGCAGTGTGCCTGCCTTGCGGCCGTCCGGGGTGGCTCCGGTAAGAAGGCCTCCCGGCTGGTGGCTGGTTATGGAGATTCCGCAGGGAACGGTGGTGCCGCCAGTGATGGTCGGCTTGGTGACTACGTAATCCGCAAGCATCTTGTAAAGGTCTGCCACGATCTTGTCCACGTAGGGATCGTCGTTGCCGTACTTGGGTGCGGCAAGGAAATCCTTCTGCATGTCTTCGTAACCTACCCAGTCAGCCTCGAGCGCGTCGTAGAGCTGCTTCATGGTGTACTTCTTCTCGTCGAAGACCAGCTTCTTGATGGCGGCCATGGAGTCGCCTACGTTTACCATGCCTATGGAGCATACAGAAGCGGTGTTGTCGAACGGGATGTCGTGCCTGCACCAGATGTCCTTGCCGGACTCGATGCCGTTCTGCATAAGAGCCGAGCGGAACGGGTCGGGCAGTATCTCCTGGGTGATCTTGATCTCAACGTTGTTTCTTTCGGTGACTGCGGAGATGCAGTACTCGAACTGCTTTCTCCATGCCTCCCAAAGCTCCTCAAAGCTCTGGAACTTGGTGAAGTCGCCTGTCTCTATTCCTACCATCTGGTTGGTGCGGGCGCCCCAGCCGTTGTGGCGCATGATGTCGAAGATCATGGTCATGATGGTCATGGGCACCGGGCCTGTTCTGGACTTTCCGGGGAGGTTGGCGTCCAGGCAGCCTGTAATGGCGTACTCACGCGCGTCCTCTATCTTTACACCGTGCATGGTGAAGAACTTTGTATAGGATGCATCGGATATGAAGGCCGGCATGGAAAGACCTGCCACCTGGCACTCAACGCCCTTCATTATAAGCTCGTGAGGAGTGGAATCCGCTACGCACAGAGTGATGGTGTGGTGCGGTGTGCGGGTAATGAGCGCGGCCTCCAGCAGCATGTATGAGATGTCGTTGGTGGCGTCCGTGCCGTCTTCCTTTACTCCGCCGATAAGGAAGTTATGCCACTTCGCGAAGCCGGCGTTCTTCTTGCGGTTCATCTTTCCGGAAGTCCTGTTCAGCTCCATGTCCTTGAAGCGCAGCAGGCAGAGAAGCTCAAGAGCCTCTTCGTAGGTGATCCTGCCGGCATCCAGGTCCGCCTTGTAGTACGGATACATCATCTGGTCGAAGCGTCCTCCCGGAAGAGTTGTGCTCGGGGACAGCATAAGAAGCTGGAACCACATGCACTGCAGGGCCTCTCTGAAGGTCCTTGCAGGATGCTTGGGTACCCACGCGCAGATCTCTGAGATCTGCTCAAGCTCTGCCTTTCTCTTGGGATCGGCTTCCTTTTCGGCCATCTCCGCGGCCAGTTTGGAGTATCTTTCAGCCAGGGTGTTGATGGCCTCGAAGGAGTAGATGACTCCCTGATAATATCTGAACTTGTCTATGCTCTCGGCGTCGAAGAACCTCAGCTCCGACTGCAGCTTTTTGGCCTGCTCTATAAGAGCCAGAGTTCCGTTCTTGAGGATCTTCTCGTAGTCTACGCAGAGGAGCACCAGGGACGGTCCGAGGCCCAGTCCGCTCTGAGCGTAACCGCCGCCTACGCCTCTGCCCTCGCCCTTTGCCTTCCAAGGAGGAAGAACGAGACCTTCCTGAAGGAGCTTTATGATGTGCTCGTCAGCCTGCTCGTAGTAGATGTCTCCCTGCATCCCCATCTGGGTGGCCGGGTTGTGCTTCTTGTTGAGTTCCTGAAGATCTCTCTGGTCCTCTTCGGTCATGAGGTATCCGTCCTCTACCAGAGAATCGATCTCATCCTGAGACCAGATGCCGTAGTTGGGGTCTATCTCAAGTCCCATGGGCTTGGAAGCGCCGATGCCTACGATAAGCTCGTCGTCAGCAATGGCAATAGGCATCCTCTCGGTCCAGGCCTTGAGGATCTTTCCGCGCTGTACGATCGGGGCGTCGTGCTTGTTCTTCTCCACTACGTCCGCATAGATCCTGTACTTCTCGATGCAGATCGGGTAGTGATCCACAAGGTAGCGGGGTCTCATTCTTTCAACTCTTTCGAACTTCATAATTTCTCCTTTCGGGTTTAAAAAGTGATGAAAATCCTGTATAATTATTTATCTATCAGAGACAGTATCCCGGAGGAAGACTGATGTCTGCAATTACCGATCTTTTGGAAAATTTCAGTGCCGAGGCGGATCCGCTGATCCCGGTAAAGGGTATCCTCGTATCGAGGGATCCCTCTTCCGAGCCTTCGTACATCTATGTGGGAAACGCCGAGAGCGTATCGGAGCTCCTTGCGGAGCACAGTGAGCCCGTACACAAGGGCCCGGCAACTCCTTTTCAGGAGATAATCAGCAGCGCCTTTACAAGGTCCGGCGCGGATCTTTACTCCCTGGATCTTCAGCTCTCCGCCCTGCCCGGAATGAAGCGCTTCAAGTGCGGCATGGTGGTGCGCTCGCTGTCCGAGGACGGCAGGCCTTTCATTGGCATGGACCACTCTCCCGAGAGCCTTGCGGCGGGCCTTGAGGAGCTCTTCCCCAAGGACTACATAGCCGTTCTTGACGACGCTGTCTATGTAATGCGCACATCCGACGAGATAATCCCGGAGTTCCAGATCGGAGATACCGGAGAGTTCGAGGCCTTTCTGGAGAAGAAGAGCGCCTATGCCATAAAGGGAGGATCCTCCCAGTGGCTGAAAGGTCTTCGCGTGCTCTACAACCAGTGCGTCCAGACTCTTCCCATAGCCGTTACAGTGCGCTTCGGCAGCGAGGCCAAAAAGCGTGTACTCAACTACAGCAGGTATGCCTTCTACTACACGGTCTATCTTGCGGAGCATTCCGGCAAGGGCCGCATGGGTTCGGGCGACGTTGTCTATCTCTGCGACGCAGCGGTTCTTACGCTTACGCGCTACGACAGAAGCTTCAACAGCGATCTTCGCGATACGCTCTTCATCTACCTGATGAAGGACCGCAGCATCAGCGAGGCCGCAAGGGAGCTGCACGTCCACAGGAACACTGTCATCTACAAGCTCAACCAGATCAAGGCTCTCATAGGAGACAAGATGGACGACCCCTACGTTCGCCACAGCCTCATCTCCAGCTGCATGATCATCCGTTACATAGAGAACTACCGCAAGCGGGAAGTCGACCTTCCTCCGCTGGACAGATCGCTGCTCAAAAAGAACCTCTGATCCGTTCTGATAACATTTTACAGGAAAACCCGGAGCCGGACAATGGACGGCATATTCAAAACAGCGCCTCACTGTTTGGTCAGGATGCACAAAATTATATATTAAGGCAGGATAGCCATGGAATCTACGACTATACCAAAGGAACAGACCGATCTAAAGTCTCTGATCTCGGCCGCCAGGGCCGTGGTATCGGAGTGCCCTTACCTTATCGCCAACCTTGCCAACGTATCCGCCCTCATCCGGGAATACGTGGGCGACATTAACTGGGCAGGCTTTTACCTTATGGAAGGCGGAAAGCTGGTCCTGGGGCCATTCCAGGGCAAAGTCGCCTGCACGGAGATAGAAGTCGGGAGCGGCGTCTGCGGCACTGCCGTGGCTCAGAGGAAGACTCAGCTTGTAAAAAATGTACATGAATTCAGCGGCCACATAGCCTGCGACAGCGCAAGCAATTCCGAGATAGTAGTTCCGATCTTTAAGGACGGGGAGGTATTCGGCGTGCTGGACATAGACAGCCCTTCCCTTGCGCGTTTTTCGGAGGAAGACAGAGAAGGCTTTGAAGCTCTGGCGTGCGTCCTGGAAACATATCTTTTCCGCTGATCCTTAAGCCTCCTCTCCCCTCTTTTTACACACGTGACCGATTTTACCCGCCGGCGTCAAGAAGAATCGACGCCGGTTTATTGTTGATTTTGCCATATAAAGTGGTAAAATATTAACAGATATATTTTCAGTTGTTCATTATTTTTATAAAAGGAGAAAAATATGGATACTGCTAAGAGATTTTACTGCGACGTTGCGGTCTGCGGAGGCGGTCCGGCGGGAGCAGCTGCTGCGATAGCGGCAGGAAGAGAGGGCAAGAGCGTCATCCTGATGGAGCTTCGTGAATCCCTCGGCGGCCTTTGCACCAACGGCTACATCACCGGAATAGCCGGAAACGTGGACGGACTTGCAAAGGAATGGGTCGAAAGGCTTGCGGCCGAAGGCCACGCCGTCGTAAGGCCCCACCTCCCCGTCGTTGAGCCGGAGTTCGGAAAGATGATGCTGGAGGAGATGGTCCTTCAGTCCGGAGCCCGCATACTCTACGGCACCCACGTGGTAGACTGCATCAAGGAAGACGGAAAGATCAAGAGCGTAATAGCCTACTGCAAGAGCGGCAAGGTAGAGATCTTCGCGGACGCGTACATAGACTGCACCGGAGACGCAGACCTCATCTACGCTGCAGGCGTTCCCTTTGAGATCAGCAGCGGCGAGTACTGCGGACTGGACCAGTCCGTCACCATGGGCTTCCGCCTTGCGTACGTAAACTACAAGAAGTTCATGGAGGCCAACAAGGCGTTCAGAAAGTCCAAGGACTTCGAATACGGCAACCCCAAGAGGAGCAGCCTCATAGTGTTCAAGCAGTTCCAGGCGATAGCCGAGGGCAAGCTGCATGAGCTCCTCTCCCCGGGCAACATAGTATATCCAATGCCGGGCAGAGACCAGGAGTGCATGGACGTAACGCTCGACGCCACCCATACCTTCGACTGCCATAACGACGACGTTGTGGACCTCACCAGACAGATCGTGGACCAGCACCGCAAGGTGGTATGGTTCGTGGACTTCCTGCGCGAGTACGTTCCGGGCTTCGAGAACTGCGAGCTTGAGGCTCTGGCTCCGATGAACGGCGTCCGCGACAGCCGCTACGCAAAGGGCGAGTACTTCCTGCGCGCCGAAGACCTTGCAACCGCAAGGAAGTTCGAGGACGGCATCTGGCAGCACTCCGAGCCGTTCGACACCCACGTTCCTACCCCCGGCTTCCACTGCGCCATCCGCCACATCAACACCGACAAGAAGCTTGAGAACTCCCTTGTAAGGCCATGCCAGGACGAGAAGGACTACATGATGCACCCGTTCGTAAGGCCGCTTAAGTGGGAGGCAAGGACAGACCCCAGAGACTGGAGCGAGATCCCCTTCAGGGCCCTTATCTGCAGAGGTGTCGACAACCTGATGGTGGCCGGACGCTGCTTCTCCGCAGACTTCCACGCAATGGGCAACATAAGGATCATAGGACCCTCCATGGGCATGGGCCAGGCTGCAGGCATAGGCTGCTCAATGTACATCGACAAGAAGCTTAACGCCATAAGAGAGCTCGACGGCGTCCTTGTAAGGAAGAGGATGATAGAGCTCGGCGTCGGCCTCGACCACGCTCCTACAGGCTACTGGGAGACCGTCCGCAACTTCAAGGGCGAGCCTACCGTAAACGCCGGAGACATGATAGAGATCCGCAACGAAAAGGGCGAGACCCCGGGATTCTGATGATCTTCGGGCAGAAGCCCGGCAGCAGAAAACACAAAAGCAATAAAAGACCGGCAGATCATTTCTGCCGGTCTTTTTAAGCGGTCCATGCCGCCTGTTTGCTGACTATATATTAGTTCAGTGCAGCCTTTGCGGTGTTCACCAGCTCGGTGAAAGCTGCCGGATTGTGGATAGCCATCTCGGAGAGCATCTTCCTGTTTACGGTGACGCCGGCCTTGTTGAGGCCGTCCATCAGCCTGCTGTAGGAGATGTCGTTCATCCTTGCTGCAGCGTTGATGCGGGTTATCCAGAGTCTTCTGAACTCTCTCTTGCGGAGCTTGCGGCCCATCTGTGCGGAACGCAGGGCTCTCATGACTGCCGGGTTGGCAGCCTTGAATGTGGTGTGGCGGGAAAGATAGAATCCCTTAGCCGCCTTCAGTATCTTCTTATGTCTCTTCTTGGCGTTTACGCCGCCCTTAACTCTTGCCATTTTCTAAACCTCCTACTTTCCGATGAGTACGCTCTTGATCCTCTTCTGATCCGCATGGGTAAGGATCGTAGACTTCCTGAGTCCTCTCTTCCTCTTAGGAGTCTTCTTTGTAAGGATGTGGCTCTTGTAAGCCTTATTTCTCTTTACCTTGCCTGTGCCGGTAAGCTTGAATCTCTTCATGGCCCCTCTGTGGGACTTCATCTTTCCGCCTTTTGCCATTTCAGTTTTCCTTTCTATAATAAATTATTCTTCAGACTGTTCCGGAGCGGCAGCTTCCGCCGCGCGCTGTGCTTCCTCGGCCGCAAGCTTTGCCGCCTTGGCTGCCTTCTGCTTTTCCTTTTCGGACTTGGGAGCTATTACCATGGACATATTGCGGCCTTCCAGGACGGGCTGCTTTTCTATGTTGCCGTAGTCCTTTACCAGCGTGCAGAAGTCCAGCATGGTCTCCCTGCCCTTGTTAACGTATCCCATCTCTCTTCCGCGGAAGCGCATGCTGATCTTTACCTTGTCTCCTCCGGCAAGGAACTTTGCCACCAGCTTGGCTTTTGTATCAAGGTCGTGCTCCTCGGTGAATATTCCCAGGCGCATCTCCTTTACTTCCGTGGTCTTCTGCTTTTTCTTTGCTTCTTTTTCTCTCTTCTGCTGGTCGTAGCGATACTTGCCGTAGTCCATTATGCGGCACACAGGCGGCGCGGCGTTCGGAGAGATGTTCACCAGGTCAAGTTCCGCCTCGTGAGCCTTTTCCATGGCTTCCTGGATGCTTACGATACCTAGCTGGTTGCCGTCCGCATCTATCAGGCGTACTTCCTTTGCGCGAATTTCTTCGTTGATGAGCGCTTCTTTGCTAATTGTCGTGTCCTCCGTAATAAAGAAAAAAGCGGTGCATAAGCTCCGCCGCATAAATATCCTGCCTTAAAAAACCCGGATTATTAGCCCTGACGACCCCTGCCGCAAGGCGAGAAGCGGAAACTTCTGCTTGATACCCGCATAGAATACACTAATGCGGCAGGGATGTCAAGGGTTATTTGCTCTTAAAAACAATAAATGAGCTGTTTATATGCTACTTCCCGATGATCTCTATTATTTTATCATACAGTTGATCTGCATCAGTCACTTTTCCATACAATCTCAACAGACTCCTGCCGGGAAACGGATTATAGCTGAGGAAGGCAGCTTCCCTTCCTCCGGACACTTTGGCGATGGACAGTCTTCTCACTTCTTTGGTGAATCCTTTTTCGTCCAGGAACGAAAAGACCAGATCGATGCTGCAGCTCTCCCTGTCCCTGTAGTATGGGTTATTTAACGAGCCATGCATGCTGACGCTCTTCAGCACCTCCATGATCAGCTGCCCCTGTTCCTGCGTGATCGAATATTCCACACCATCTACCCAGGAATACAACAAATAGGTATCTTTATATCCGGATGGAACTGTTTTTTTGGGTATCAAAAAGAACCATGCGGCAAGAGCCACCACTGTGATCACTGCCAGGATCAGCAATTTGTATTTGAGATTTTTCTTAACTCCTCGTTCCCGGCCCACCTGTTTTACCTGCTGTTGATTATATCGATTATATTCTGATAAAGAACATTGCCGTTTATTATCCTGGCCGCATATCCAGAAGCGACGCTGCCCTTTGAATAATAAAACTGCTCTGTTTCAGTCTGCTTAAGGATGAGTTCGATCTCCTTTATTACCCTTCCGTTTGGATCTTTCAGATCAAAAGAGAGGTAGACGGTGGGATCATCATTACGATAAAGAACTCGTCTGAACGTTCCCAGCACCCTGTAATCACTTAGAAGAGACACTATTTTATCTGCCTTTTCATCTGTCATGGCGCCGAATGCTCCGGCAATATAGCACTCCGTACAGCTGTATCTGCTGTATTTCACCGGTATGAGAGAATGCGGGATAACGAAATAATACAAAAGGCAAACTGCGGCCAGAACTATAACGATCAGCAGGACAAGAGGGTTTTTCTTCATCTTCATGCTCCTCCCCTTTCATTATACAAATAGTCTGCAAAAAAAAGTGAAAACATATTTTTTTTAAAGCAGGCGTGAACAAACGTTTACAAACTTTTGTTCGCGTGTTATACTATCTGTGGGAAAGCGCAGGCCGCGGAAAGGAAAAGGCTATGGCAGATCTTAAGGAAAGAGAACAGAAGGTACTGGATTACATAACGGAACAGATAAGGCAGAACGGGTTCCCGCCAACGGTAAGGGACATAGGAGCGGCGCTCGGGATCAAGTCCACCTCCACCGTTCAAAAATCCATGGAGATACTGGAAAAGGAAGGCTTCATAAGAAAGCTCGCCGGAAAGCGCAGAGCGTTCGAGGTAGTTAAGGGCGGAGAAGAAAAGGCCCCTGCCCCATCCGCTGAACGCGCGGATGTGGTGGACGTGCCTCTCGTGGGCCGCGTGGCAGCGGGCATGCCCATCCTGGCGGAGCAGAACATAGAGGGGAGCTTCCCCCTGCCCGCCCAGTTCATAGGAAGAGGCACGAACTTCATGCTCACAGTCCACGGAGATTCCATGATAGAGGCCGGCATTATGGACGGAGACTACATACTCGTCCAGGAGCAGAAGACCGCAAACAACGGAGACATAGTGGTGGCAATGATAGAGGGGGATTTCGAGTCCGAGTCTACCGTAAAGACCTTCTATAAGGAGAACGGCCACATAAGGCTGCAGCCTCAGAACAGCTCCATGGATCCGATAATCGTGGACGACTGCGAGATAGTAGGTCTGGTAAAAGGCGTGTTCAGGTATCTGTCATAAGCCCCATAACAGACTTGCTTCGGCATCTGCCTAAAAAACATATTCAGCCCCGCTGCAACGGCGGGGCTTTTTGCATGCGGAATACTCCTGAAACGAGTTTTGAAGAAAAATCGTACAGTTGGAAAGAATTGATGCGTAACTGTCCGCAGATCTGCCGAGCTGAGCCGCTTTTTGACTAATCGAGCAGTCAAAACACGGGACGAAGTGCCAATTATTGCCTTTTTCTCAGAAAAAAGAAGCCTTTTTAGAGTGTTTTTATGCTTATCATCCCTTGAAAAACAATAAAATGCGGACTCAGAGCATGTAAAATCACATAATTGTACGAATTTCCGTAAAAAGCGCAAAACAAGACCGCTGCATACATCGGATAAGCGATGCCTGCAGCGGTCTGACTGTACTATTTCTGTCTATTCGTTGCTTTTTTCGGCAGCAAGCTTTGCTTCCCTTGCGGCCTTTCTCTTGGCGCCTACCTTGTCGTAGATGGCAAGGCAGTAGATCGGGATGAGGCAGAGGATGGCGCTGGCTATGAATACCCAGGTGTAGCCGCTGGTGGCCTTGGAGATGACACCGGACATCCAGGTGGCGAACAGCGAGGAGAAACCTATGCAGAAGAACGACAGCCCGAAGATGGTACCGGTGTTCTTCATGCCGAAGGCGTCGCCGGTCATGGCAGGATAGACTCCCGCAGGACCGCTGTAGGCGCAGACGATGAGGAATATGACCACTGTGTAGAGCGGGCCTCTTACGAAGATCATCAGCAGCGCGCACACAAGCATCAGTATGGTCATAACGAGTATGGACTTGGCCCTTCCGAGCTTGTCGGAGATGGTAGGAACTATGAACCTGGATACCGCGCTCGCTATTCCTACCAGCATGGACGTGGTGGTAAGCAGCGCCGGGCTTAAGCCCCTCTCCGCGCCGAGAGTACGGATGATCGGGTTAACTACCATGTATGTTACCGTCATGAAGAACAGCGGGGTGCACATGAACCAGAACCTGGGGTCCTTGAGCGCTTCGCCGACGGAGTACGGAGCCTTCTCCTCTGCCCTGGGCGGGATCTTGTCAGCCATGTAGCCCTTGGGCGGGGTAAAGATGAAGAATGCGCATACGAACACTATCGCGCCGAGGATTATCCCCAGCCATCTGAAGGCGAAGGGAACGCCCTTCTGAAGGAAGGCCTGGGCGATAGGAACGCATACTACTATGGAAGTTCCGAACGCGCAGGTGGCGATGGCGGAAGCGAAGCCCCTCCTTGTGGGAAACCACTTCTGCAGGCAGTTGGTTGCGCCCGCGTAGGCAAGTCCTACTCCAACGCCGCCGAGAACGCCGTAGGTGATGTAGATGAGCCACGGAGCGCTCTTGGGGAGCATGGAGGAGAGGAACAGTCCGGCAAAGAACAGTATGCCGGAGAGCATGTTGACGATGCGAGGGCCCTTACGGTCTACTATCACACCGCCGAGAAAGATGCCCGCAGAGAAAGCGAAGAGGTTGACGGCGGATATGAAGGATACCGCAGTCTTCTCCCATCCGTAATAATCCATGACGGGCTGCTGGAACACGTTCCACATGTACACGATGCCTACGCAGAGCATCGTGATGATACAGGCGATCACCGGAGCGATCTTGAATTCTTTGTTTTTCATTAATAACTGCTCCTATTCTGCAAAACGGAAGATTATACCGATTACCGCTGACGCGGCTATAAACACTATCGGGTGGAGGTCCCTGACCTTCTTTATGTTAGTCACCGCCATGAGCACTGCAAAGAGTATCAGCGGCTTTATGCTTATCGATGTAATATGCAGCAGTCCGGCAGTGCTGGTGCCGAAAAGGCTTATGGCCATGAGTCCTATCAGGGCAGCGGTTATCAGAGCCGTGGACGCGGGCCTTATCCCGTAGAAGGCCTGGTCCACGTATTTGTTCTGCCTGAACTTTTCCAAAAAGCCCGCGATAATAAGGATTATTATCACCGAAGGCGTTATGAGCCCTATCGTCGCTACCACGGCTCCTGGCACGCCGGCAGTGGTAAAGCCCACATAGGTGGCCATGTTGACGCCTATGGGACCCGGCGTGGACTCGGATACCGCCACCATGTCCGCAAGCATTCCCTGCGTGAACCACCCTGTTCTTGCGCCGAGGCTTGAGAGGAAAGGCAGCGTGGCAAGGCCGCCGCCCACCGCGAACAGGCCCACCTTGAAAAATTCCCAGAAGAGCACAAGGTAGATCATCCACGTGCCCTCACATTCTTAATTACTATGCCGCAAAGCGCGCTCGCCAGAACGAACAGCACCGGTGAAAGGTCCGTAAGCAGCGTGGCAGCAAGGACCAGAACGAATATGACGGCCGCGGGAACGTCCTTTATGGTCTTCTTTCCCAGCTTTATCACCGAATTGAGTATCAAAGCGCAGACGCAGACCCTTATTGCCGCGAAAGCGTTCTTCACAAAGACCAGATCGGCGAAATTTGCCAGAAAGGCCGCAATTATTGTTATTATCACCAGCGACGGAAAGACGACGCCCAGCGTGGCGAATATGCCTCCGAGGACGCCTTTGCGCTTCCTTCCGACGAAGGTTGCCGTATTGACTGCTATGATGCCGGGCGTGCACTGCCCTATTGCGTAGTAGTCGAGGATCTCCTCCTCCGTTACCCACTTTTTCCTGCCCACAAGCTCTCTCTGAAGAAGGGGTAGCATGGCTAGCCCTCCGCCGAACATCAGAGAACCGATCTTGGCAAAGCAGAGAAATAATTCCACTAATTCCATACATTATAGTTTACCAATTATCAAACGGTTTTGCAATACAATAAAAACCATTAAGAAAGGGCGCCGATCCTGTATTGGCGCCTGAATAGAATTGACATTTTTTACCACTATGGTATTATGGAACAGGTGACGACACGGAGGTCCCTGATGAGAAGACCGCTTCTTCTTGTGCTTCTGGCCCTTTGTCTGGTCATCGTTTTTTTATACTTTGCGGATCCAATAGGCCTGGGCACCGCCCTGCTCCCCCGCACCGGTATAGATGCGCAGGACGGCAGCGTTTATGCCGCGGAAGGTGTAGTAACGCGCATAGAGGAAAAAGACGGATATCTGGCCGTTACCCTGAAGACCGGCCGTGAGAGCATACTGATAAGACTCTCCGCGGATGTTCCGGATCCATACGATCTTGTAGGCCGCCGCGCGGAGGCTGCCGGAATGATATCCCTTCCCGACGGCAGGCGCAACCCGGGCTGTTTCGATTACCGCCTCTACCTTAAGAGCCGCAGGATCTTTCACGTCATGGACGTTTCGCGCTTCCGCTTTACCGCGGGAGAGGTAAAGCGCCCCCTCATCCACGCACTGTCCGTGCTCAAAGGACGTTTCTACGCAAGGGTGCGCCCCTACCTAAGCGACCGGCAGTTCCAGCTGACAGCCGGGCTGCTGTTCGGAGAGACCTCCTACATGGACGAGGACCTCTATGAGGAGTTCCGCTTAAACGGCATCGCACACGTGCTTGCGGTATCCGGGCTGCATGTCGGACTTCTGTATTCGGCGATACTGAAGCTGCTCGGCGGACGGAGGAACCTTCGGACGACCATGGCGGTCTCAGCATCCCTTCTGGCCTACGCCGCGCTCTCGTTTTTTTCCGTATCGGTGCTGAGGGCGTCCTTCATGATAGGCCTCAACATGCTTGCCTTCCATTTAAAAAGGCGCTACGACCTTACGAGCGCCGCCACCCTCTGCGCAATAGTCTTTCTTCTGGATAACCCCTACAGGCTCTTCGACAGCGGCATGCAGCTGTCCTTCTGCGCCGCATACACCATGGGTACGGCGCTTCCCTGGGCGGTCTCAAAGGGCATACAGATATCGGACAAATACCGAAAAAAATGGATAAAGGCCGCCTTCGACATCTTCGCGCCCACCGTTATGGTGCAGCTCGGAATGACTCCGCTTATACTCTTCCTCTTTACGACCTTCTCGCCTGTGGGCATACTGATCAACCCGCTTGCAGTGATCCTTGCAGGGCTGCTGCTTCCCGCGGGGCTCTTATGCTTTCTCATAAGCCAGCTCTTTGCCGGGCTTCCCCTGGCCGCAGCGGCAGGTATATGCAAAGGCTTTGCGCAGCTGATGCTGCTGCTCTCAAAGACCGGGCAGTACGCCATGGAAGGGCTCTACGTCCCTGCCCCGCCGCTTCCCGCCGTGCTGCTGTACTACGCCATGTTCTTCTGGTTCTTCTCGGAGACGAGGGTCACCCTGAACCGCAGGAAACGCCACGGCACCAGCCTTGCCGCCGCGCTTGCCGTAATGACGCTTGCTGTTGCCGTACCTTTCGGACTGGGGCTTTCGGAGACCCTCATCCCCTGGAGGCATGACGTCCACACCGTTACATTCGTGGACGTGGGACAGGGAGACTGCATACACATAAATTACAACGGCTGCAACATCCTGATAGACGGAGGCGGCCGGTCCTACGGAAACATCGCCAAAAGGACGCTGAGGCCTTATCTTCTTAAGAACGGGATCAGCCGCATAGATCTGGCGGTTATAACCCACATGGATACGGACCACGCCCTGGGGATACTGCAGCTTCAGGAGATCTTCGATGTCCGAAGGACCGTGGTGCTGGGCGAGGGGAACCGGGATTCCAGGGTGTGCATGATAGACACAGGAGATGTCCGCCTGCTTTTGATGGCGGACGCGGACATGGAGGCAGAGAAGGCCCTGGTAAAAAGATACGGAAGTGCCCTTGCCTGCGATATAATAAAGATAGGGCATCACGGCAGCGCCTACTCAACGAGCGAAGAGCTGCTGGAGGCCGCGGCTCCGTGCTTTGCCGTGATATCCTGCGGAAAGAACAATATATACGGACACCCAGCCGCCAGAGTCGTTGAACTTTTGCAGGATTCAGGTATAATATATGCAAGGACAGACCAGGACGGTGCGGTATACCTTAAAAGCGCCGCGAAGGACATGCTGGTCTTCCGAAACGCCGCAAAAGACAGACAATGGCTTATACAAAGAACAGAACAGGCGGAGAACACCCCTCAAAGACAATAGTAAAGATGGCTGCCAGCGGAGAGCAGACCGGCGTCTGGCCGAGAATAATACTGCTCTGCGGAAAGGAACGCTTCCTGATCGACTGGAGCCGCGGATATCTTAAGGACAAGCTTATCGAGCCCGCGTCCGAGGCCTTGGACTGCGTATCATTCGGTTCGGACAACACCGATATCTACGAAATGATCGCCGCCTGCGATACCATGCCTCTGCTTTCAAGGAAAAAGCTGATAATAGTCGACTGGCCGGAGCTTTTCGGTCTGCAGCTGCCCAAGGGCGCGGACCAGGAGAGCTACAAGGCCCTCTGCGAATACATCCCGTCGGTGCCTGAGAGCACGCTGCTGCTCTTCATATCCGACAGACCCAACAAGACCAGGCCGCTCTACAAGGCCGTTGCGGCAAGCGGCATAGTCTACGACTTCGTTCCGCTGGACGACGCCACTCTTTCCGGCTGGATGGCAAAGCGCCTCAGGGCAGCCGGACGTTCGGCAAGCCCATCGGACCTTGCAGACTTTGCAAGGATATGCGGCTACGGGGATCCGGAAAGGAACTATACCCTCTTCAATCTGGAAAATGACCTCAAAAAGGCCATATCAGGCTGCAGCAAGCCCGTGCTGACGCTCGACGACCTTCTGGAGAACGCGGCGCCGCAGGCGGAGCAGAACGCCTTCCGCCTTCTTGACAGCGCCTTCTCCGGAAACAAGGGACAGGCCTACGAGATACTGCACAGCACCATAGAGGTGCAGGCGCCGTCTAAGGAGGTAAGCGCCGTCATGAGCTTCCTCGGCCTCCTCTGCTCACAGCTGGAGATAATGCTGGAGGGCAAGGAGCGCGAAGCCGAAGGCGAGGACCGCGGAAGCATGGCCGTCTCCATGGGCGTCAACGAATACAGACTCAGAAAGGCCATGGGGGCAGCGGGAAGGCGCAGCGCCGCGGAGCTTAAAAAGAGCCTGGACAGCGCTTTCCAGGTTGAAAAAGACATAAAGAACGGGGTCATGCCTCCGCGCATGGCACTTGAGCTTTTCATAGCGGGGCTGTAGCATGGACTTTAAGGATCTTACAAGAGAAGACAGAAAAGCCGCACTGGTCCGCATGGGTGAGAAGTCCTTTCGTGAAAAGCAGACGTTCCGCTGGATATGCTCCGGCGCGGAGAGCTTTTCGGAGATGACGGACCTTTCCGCGTCATTAAGGGAACGGCTTGCGCAAAGCTACAGCTTTGAGCGCGCAAAGGTGGAGCTCAGCCAGCACTCAAAGGACGGGACCGTAAAGTTCCTCCTGTCCTTTCCGGACGGCGTAAAGGCGGAAGCGGTCTTCATGGAGTACGAATACGGCAATTCCCTGTGCATCTCCACCCAGGCGGGCTGCAACATGGGCTGCGTGTTCTGCGCCTCCGGAATAGGCGGAAAGATAAGAGATCTCAGGGCCTGGGAGATGCTGGACGAATACATCTGCTGCTCAAAGGCTGCCGGAAAGCCGATAAACCACATAGTGCTTATGGGCATGGGAGAGCCTCTGGACAACTACGGGGAGGTCTCGGAGTTCCTAAGGCAGATCCACTCCCCGGACGGTCTTAATCTAAGCTACAGGAACATCACGCTCTCCACCTGCGGCCTGGTGCCCAAGTTCGAAAGGCTGGAGGAAGATTTCCCCCAGGTGAATCTTGCGGTATCCCTGCACGCTTCCTCCCAGAAGAAAAGAGAAAAGATAATGCCCGTGGCAAAGGTCTACCCTCTCGACGTCCTGATCCCCGCCTGCAGAAGGCACGCGGAGCGCACGGGAAGGCGCGTAACCTTCGAATACACTCTTATAAAGGGAGAAAACGACACGCCGGAGGATGCGGAAGAGCTGGCAGCGCTGCTGAGAGGACTCAACTGCCACGTTAACCTCATACCGCTCAACACGGTAACGGAGAGCGGATTTTCAAGCAGCAGCCGCGCGCAGGCCTACGCCTTTGCGGAAAAGCTTGCCGAAAAAGGCATACAATGCACCGTAAGAAGGCAGCTCGGGGCGGACATAGATGCCGCCTGCGGCCAGCTTCGTAAAAAACACACTTGAGAATAATATGGCAAACAACTATAATAGAATCAGCAGAAGCTAATATCATTTTTTAGGAGGACAAAGCCTATGGTCAAGTTACTTATCGGGCACAAGGGAAGCGGAAAGACAAAGAAGATGATCGATCTTGCCAACTCAAGCCTGAACACCGTAAACGGCAGCGTTGTTTTCATCAACAAGAACTCAAGACTGATGTACGACCTGAAATACCGGATCCGGGTCATATGCATGGAGGATTTCGAACAGATCAGGAACATCGACGAGTACATCGGCTTCATATACGGGATCATCAGCCAGGACCACGACATAGAGCTGATATTCATCGACAGCATACTTAAGTTCGCGGACGTAACGTTCAGCAACATAGAGGACTTCCTCGCAAGGCTGGATCTCATATCCAGGACCTACGGAATGGACTTCGTGGTAAGCCTCTCCGCTACAAGAGAGGAGCTCGGAGACTATCTCGACAAGTACGAGATACTCAACTGAAAAGACCGATCAAAAAAGGCGCACACGCGTGAACTTGTCAACACAAAGTAGACAGTTTTAAAAAAGCTACAAGAACCCCAATTCGGTTTTGTACTGGACTGGGGTTTTGTATTGCAGCGCAAATGCAGGTCGCATATTGTTGTAATACATAACAAATGCCTGAATCATT
>JAFRZB010000007.1 GCA_017442785.1 Bacillota bacterium | reverse complement strand
GCCCCTTCAGGGGCGGCCAAAGTGACAAGGACACTGAGGCTTTTGAACGAAGTGAAAAACCCGCGTCTTTAGGCGCGGGTCAGTGTCAGGGGCTTACAGCCCCGGTTCGAACCACCCGTTTTACGGGTGGCACCGATTTCCATGTTTACGCTATCTCTGCGGCCTGCCTTCTACATGCCCTCGTAGTCCTCTGAAGTTATGGTCTCGAAAGGCTTTTTGATGACGAATCTGTCGGTGTTCCACGGCCCGGTAAGGAGCTGTTCTATGTAATCCGTGGTGCCCGGGTAGACCTTCCGTTCAAAGCCCAGGAGCCTGGTAAGCTCTTCGGTCTTCTCGAACAGCTCATCCATGGGGGATGTCCCGGTATCCACGAGACCAATGGTCCTGTAGTTGGCGTACATGTCGCCAATTATCTCCAGCGCAAGCTCAGCGTCGTACTCGTCGCAGAGGCGTTTGAACTCGCTCATGATGGTGCTCTCGCCCTTAAGCCAGCCGCTGGTTATGAAGAAGGCCCTGTCCTTAAAGGAGATGTTGGTCTTTTTTCTTGTGGATCCTATGAGGAGCGACAGGCAGTCGTCCACCTTGGGGGAGATCATCTCGAAATCTCCGGCGCGAATGCCCATCAGGGCGTTTCCGCACTGCCCTATGCAGAGGAGCACTCTGTCCGCCTTTACCTCCCGGAAGAGCTCTGTCAAAGCGTCCGTGAGCTTCCTGGGGCGGGTGTGCAGGCCCGACTCCAGGTATGTTACCGGCAAAAAGCGGCCGGTGTTATTCATGGCACGGCGCACTTCTGTTTCGAGCGTTCTGCATGTGATCATTACGGTATCCATTTTTCTCAGCCCTCCTAACTGGATATTATAGCACAGGAGGCGTTTCAAACGCTTCTTTTTTTATTGAAGGCAGAGGGCTTTTGAATTAAAATGTTACTGGTGACGTGAAAGGACAGTGACATGGCAAACAAGAAGAACAAGACAGTATTCGTGTGCCAGACCTGCGGCTTTGAGAGCCCCAAGTGGCTGGGACAGTGCAGCGTCTGCGGATCCTGGAACTCCTTTGTGGAGGAAAAGGTGACTGAGCCCGCCGAGGGCGACAGCAGAAGGCGCACCGGTGCCTCGCAGGCAGGCGCCAGGAAGAGCCGTCCCGTGGCGATAGGAGACGTGGTCTCCGGACAGACCAGCAGGCTGGATACCGGCATACCCGAGCTCAACAGGGTGCTTGGAGGCGGGCTTGTAAAAGGGTCTCTCTGTCTCATATCCGGAGAGCCCGGCATAGGAAAGTCCACGATAATAATCCAGGCGGCGTCCGAGATAGCCAAACGCTACGGCAAGGTCCTATACGTTTCCGGCGAGGAATCCGAGGAGCAGATAAAGATGCGCTCGGACCGCGTATGCAGAGGAGATCTTAAGGATCTGTTCCTGCTCTCCCAGACCAACATGGATGAGATAATGGCAGCCGTGCAGGACGTGCAGCCTGTCTTTCTGATAATAGATTCCATACAGACCATGTACACGGACGAGCTGGACTCCGCTCCCGGGAGCGTCTCCCAGGTGAGGCAGTGCGGCAACCTCCTTATGAACATAGGCAAGGGGATGAACATCCCGGTATTCATAGTTGCCCACGTTACGAAGAGCGGAGAGCTTGCGGGCCCCAGGATAGTGGAGCATATGGTGGACACCGTGCTTCAGTTCTCAGGGGAGCGCAGCCAGGATCTGAGGCTGCTGCGGGCGGTAAAGAACCGCTTCGGGACCACCTCCGAGCTCGGAGCCTTTGAGATGAGGGAGGAGGGCCTGATAGGCGTCGAGAACCTGTCCCAGAGCTTCCTGGAGGGTCTCTCAGAGAGCGCCGAAGGCGCCGTTGCTACTGCGGTATACGAGGGGACAAGGCCTCTGCTCCTGGAGATACAGGCCCTTACAGCCCCCACGAGCGTTGGCTTTGCAAGAAGGACGGCCATAGGCATAGACAGCCAGCGCCTTGGCATGATAATAGCCGTGCTTGAGAGGAAGGCGGGGGTGACCCTGCTCAACCGGGACGTATACGTAAACGTCGTAGGAGGGCTTCGGCCGGAGGGAACGAGCTGCGATCTTGCGGCTGCGCTTGCCATCTGGTCCGATGAGAAGAACGTAAAGATACCTGCGGACGTGCTGTGCATAGGCGAGATAGGGCTCACCGGAGACCTTCGTCCGGTGCAGGCCGCGGAAAAGCTTGTAAAGGAGGCGGCAAGGCTTGGTTTTAAGGCTGTCATCCTTCCGCAGAGGAACGTTGCAGGGATAAAAGGCGCCGGCGGAATAAGGCTCATAGGCGTAAAGACGCTTGCCGAAGCAATCACGGCATCTTCACAGATTTCACAAAAAAAGAGCGTATGATGTTAATATAATAAAGAAAACGACCTAAGCGACATTCAGGAGGATGCTATGGCTAAGATATTGATAGTAGACGACGAGGCAAGGATACGCGAGGTGATCCGCGAATACGCCCAGTTCAATAAATACGAGACAGACGAGGCGGAAGACGGTATGCAGGCCGTCGCAAAGTGCCTCAACAACGATTACGATCTCATAATCATGGACATCATGATGCCAAGGCTCGACGGTTACTCCGCCTGCAAGGAGATCAAGAAGGAAAAGGACATACCCGTGATAATGCTCTCCGCCCGCGGAGAGGAGTACGACAAGCTCTTCGGCTTTGAGCTCGGCATAGACGACTACGTCGTAAAGCCCTTCAGCCCCAAGGAGCTTATGGCAAGGGTGGCAGCGGTGCTTGCGAGGAAGGCGCGCGCCGAAGGCGGCACAAAGCAGACCACGCTGGTGTCCGGAGGGCTCGAGGTGAATACCGAGTCCAGGACCGTCACCGTGGACGGCGTAAAGATAGACTGCACTCTCAAGGAATACGAGATCCTGGCCTATCTGATGCAGAACAAGAACATCGCGCTCTCAAGGGACAGGATGCTTCAGGACATCTGGGGCTACGATTTCTTCGGGGACGACCGTACCATAGATACGCACATCAAGAACCTCAGGGGAAGGCTCGGAGCGTACAGGGACAAGATAACCACCGTAAGGGGCATAGGATACAAGTTTGAAGACTGAAGACTTAGGAAAGACCAATTCCGACAACGGTAAAAGACGCCGCGTGGCAGACCTTCGGTACATGCTCACCGCGTCTTTTATTGTGTTTGCGGTAGTGCTTATGGGGATACTCTGGATATTTCAGTCCGTTTTCCTTGACAGGTACTACGAGTTTGCCATGAGCCGGCGCTGCGCCAAGGCGGTTACTGCCGTGGCAAACTACTATTCGACCTCCGAAGACGGGCTCTCCTATGAAAAATTCATGCAGTACCTGGGGGAGACCTCTCAGGACAACGACATCTTCTTCTGGATAGAATCGACAGATGGGTCCTTCCATATCTCGTCGACCGACGCGCAGATAGGAAGGGGCATGCGCTTCAATACAAGGCAGCTGATAGACGAGGCCAGGGAAAAGCTGGTGGCAAGCGGCGGCCCGGTGAATTTTACATCCAAGGATCCCATAGGAAACTCCAAGGACTACGTCTACGCCAGATATGTCGAGAGTTCCGACAGAAACCCCGTATACATCTACGCGCTGGCGGTCCTGACGCCTCTCGGCCCGGCTGTGGGGATCTTAAGATCTCAGCTTCTGGTAGTTACGGTCATAGCCCTTGTCATAGGCATATTCGTGGCGAGGATAACCTCCAAGCATCTGGCAAAGCCTATTATCAAGATGGAGGTAAAGGCCAGGGAGCTTGCAAAGGGCAACTACGACGTGTCCTTTGAAGGGGGCTCCTACAGGGAGATGGAGGATCTTGCAGACACTCTCAACCAGACTGCAAAGGATCTTAAGGCCACGGACGCGCTGCAAAAGGACCTGATAGCGAACGTCTCCCACGACCTTCGCACGCCTCTTACCATGATAAAGTCCTACGCTGAGCTCATACGCGACATCTCCGGAGACAATCCCGCCAAGAGGGAGGAGCATCTGGAGGTCATAATAAAGGAGACCGACAGGCTGGATGAGCTGGTTGGCGACATACTTACGCTCTCCAGGATGCAGGCAGGCGTAATGGAGATGAAGATGGAGGACTTCGACCTCCAGGAGGCCGCCGAGGGCGTATTCTCCACATATAAGGTGATGGAGCAGGAGGGCTTTAAGTTCCGCCTGACCAAGGTCCCGGGAAGCACTGTGGTACACGCTGACAGGCACAGGATACAGCAGGTGATAGCCAACCTCCTTTCCAACGCCATACGCTACAGCAAGGACACCAAGGAGGTATCCCTGGAGTTCTCAAGGGACAGCAAGGGAATAACATGTTCGGTCTCCGACAAGGGCATAGGCATAGCGGAGGAGGATCTTGAGAAGATATGGAACCGCTATCAGAAGGCCAGCAAGCAGGGGAAGAGGAGCTCCCAGGGCACAGGACTGGGCCTTTCGATAGCTTCTGAGGTGCTTAAGCAGCACGGCGCGGACTACGGAGTTGAGAGCAAGCCCGGAGAAGGAAGCAGATTCTGGTTTACGCTTCCGCAGGCGAAAGACATTGAATAATAAGCGTTTTTTGTGTCTGCACAACAGACGCGAAAAAAATTTCAACAGGTTAAAATATTATCATAAAAAATATATTGACATAAAGGATACTCAATGATAAAATAAACAGCTTTTTATCGTTTGACTATTTTTTCTCCGTGCGTTATAATATACCCACGGAGGAGTATCGGTATGTTTAATATTGGCGATAAGGTCGTGTACCCTATGCACGGCGCCGGCCTGATCGAGACAATAGAAGAGAAGCAGATCCTTGGCGAAACAAGGTCGTATTATATTATAAGGATAAAGCACGGGAACATGCAGGTGATGGTGCCTGTAAAGGGCGCGGAGGAGATAGGCCTTCGTCCCGTGGTGGCTGCGGGGCATCTGGAACCCGTTTACAAGGTCCTTTCCGCAGAGTCCACTCCCATGGACGAGAACTGGAACCGCAGGAACCGCGAGAACATGGAAAAGCTCAAGACTGGAGATCTCTGCCAGGTGGCTGAGGTCATAAGGAATCTCGTAAGGGTGGACCGCGGCAAAAAGCTCTCTACCGGAGAAAAAAAGCTTCTTACAAGCGCAAAGCACATACTCAGCTCCGAGATGACGATGGTCCTCAACATCTCAGAGGACAAGGCGCTCGATATCATCGACAGTTCGATCTGACACCCCTCTTTTCGGACAGTCGTGTTAATATAAAACAATAAAATATAAAGGAGGATACGATGCTTAAAAAGGTATTCCGCTTCGTTTTGACGGTCTGCGGAATGCTGTTGGGTTATGGAGTATCGACTTATCTCGTGGACAACTGGGACGTCCTTTCCGGGCTTCAGAGCACGGAGCGCATCCTGGCGGTAGTTCTGTTCACGGGGATCATCGGAATTATCTTTTTTAACATTTTTTCGATACTTTCCAACCAGGGGAGAAGAGTCGCGAACAGCGTGGCTGCCGAGATATCCGAAAAGCTCAGCGCCGAAGATCTGTTCCCCATAGTACTTGGTCTTATCGCAGGACTGGTGATAGCTTACCTTATCTCGCCGATTATTAATGGGATACAGGTGCTTCAGAAGCTGAACCTGAACGTGATACTGACGGTACTTCTTTACTTGGCCTTTGGGTCCTTAGGCGTTATACTTGCCAGAAAGTTCAGCCCGGATTTCAAATTTCTCCAGGCTTCTTCCGTGCCTAAGGAGCAGCAGAGCGCAAAACGCAAAACGAAGGGGCGCACAGGCGCGGCCCCGAAGATCCTCGACACCAGTGTCATTATCGACGGAAGGATAGTCGATATTTTGAAGACCGGTTTTATCGAGGGAGACATAGTTATTCCATCATTCGTTCTTGTGGAGCTCAGGCACATAGCGGACTCCTCGGATCCTCTTAAGAGGAACCGAGGCCGCAGGGGGCTTGACATCCTCAACAAGATACAGACGGAGTACGGCATAGAGATCTATGAGACCGGCTCCGACAAGTCCCTGGAGGACATCCCCGAGGTGGACGTGAAGCTCCTTAAGCTCGCCCAGAACATGAAGGGCGTGGTGGTGACCAACGACTTCAACCTGAACAAGGTGGCCGCCATACAGGGAGTAGGAGTTCTCAACATAAACGAGCTTGCCAACACCTTAAAGCCCGTGGTGCTTCCGGGAGAGCAGCTCCAGGTGTTCCTGGTAAAGGAGGGCAAGGAGAACTCCCAGGCCCTGGCTTACCTGGACGACGGAACGATGATAGTCGTGGAGAACGCGAGGAAGCTCATAGGGCAGACCGTAAATACTACGGTAACGAGCGTGCTCCAGACCTCAGCCGGGCGGATGATATTCGCCAAACCCATTTGATCCATGAGCAGGATATCGGCGATCATAGCTGCCGCAGGCTCCGGGAGCCGAATGGGCGGCAGCGTTCCCAAACAGTACATGATGCTCGGCGGCCTTCCGATGATAGCGGAGACCGTCAGAGCATTTTGTGGTATAAAGGATATAGAAGAGATAGTGGTGGTGTGCCCTCCGGGAGACGCCGCCTACTGTCAGGATCTGATTGCGCAGCACCTGCACGCCTGTACCAGCGGAGTGGGGCTGTTCCCCAAGGTGATGGTGCGCGAGGGAGCGGATACCAGGCAGCGCAGCGTGCTTAACGGTCTGAACGCGCTTACGGATCCGGAGCTGGTGCTTGTGCACGACGGAGCAAGGCCGTACGTCAGCGGGGAAGTCATAAGGCGCGTTATGGATGCCCTTAAAGGCGGGGCGGACGCGGTGACAGCCTGCGTTAGGCCAAAGAACACCATAAGGACCGCGGAGCGCACGCTGGACAGAAACAGTCTCTACGAGGTCCAGACTCCTCAGGGCTTTAAGGCTAAGGTCTTAAGAGAAGCGCTTCTTAAGGCGGAGGAGGAAGGCTTTACCGGAACGGACGACGCGGGTCTTGCGGAGCGCATGGGGGCAAAGGTGGTGATCACCGAGGGCTCCTACGACAACATAAAGATAACTACACCGGAGGATCTGCCGATGAACTGCAGGAGCGGCATTGGATACGACGTGCACAGGATGGTCCCGGACAGGAAGCTTATGCTGGGATGCGTGGAGATACCGTATGAAAAGGGCCTTCTGGGACACTCGGACGCGGACGTCTGCGCGCACGCGTTGGCGGATGCCCTTTTGGGAGCCGCGGCTCTTCGGGACATAGGATACTGGTTCCCGGACAGCTCAAAGGACACCGAAGGTATGAGCGGAAGGGAGATACTCAAAAAGACCGCCGAAATAGTAAGAAATGCGGGCTTTACGATATCCAATGCAGATGCTACAATTGTTGCACAGCGTCCTAAGCTCTCTCCCTACATAGACGCCATGCGCTTTGCCGTGGCGGAGGCTTTGGACATACCGCCGTCCTGCGTTGGGATAAAGGCCACCACAGAGGAGGGCCTGGGCGTTACCGGAGACGGCGGCGCCATAAGCTGCCTGGCGACAGCCACTATAAGATAGCACAGCCGAAAGGATAAGAAAGATATGAAAGCTTCACAGATGTTTTTAAGCACGTTAAGAGAGGTACCCTCCGAGGCGGAGATCCCCAGCCATATCCTGCTTTTAAGGGCAGGCATGATCAAAAAGCTGGTATCAGGCGTCTACGCCTTCATGCCCATGGGCTACAGGGCTCTGCGCAAGATAGAGCAGATAGTCCGCGAGGAGATGGACGCCGCAGGAGCGCAGGAGGTCCTTATGTCCGCGCTGCAGCCCGCGGAGCTCTGGCAGGAATCCGGCCGCTGGTACGCTTACGGTCCGGAGCTTATGCGCCTTAAGGACAGGAACGACCGCGAGTTCTGCCTCGGCCCCACGCACGAGGAGATATTCACCGACATAGTGCGCCAGCAGGTCTCCAGCTACAGGCAGCTCCCGCTGAACCTCTATCAGATACAGCACAAGTACCGCGACGAAGCCCGTCCGCGCTTCGGACTCATAAGGAGCCGCGAGTTCATAATGAAGGACGATTATTCCTTCGACCGCGACGAGGCAGGCCTGGACGTAAGCTATAAGAACATGTACAACGCCTACGAGAAGATCTTCGACCGCTGCGGCCTTAACTACCGCGCGGTGGAGGCGGACTCCGGAGCCATAGGCGGCAGCAACTCCCACGAGTTCTGCGCTCTTTCCGAGATAGGCGAAGAGGAGATAATCTACTGCGACCACTGCTCGATGGCAGCCACAGCGGAGCGCGCGGCGTTTAAGGATACGCCTGCTTCCGACGAGGAGATGCTCCCGCTCGAAAAGAAGCTCACCCCCGGCACCAAGACCATAGAGGCCGTTGCCGCTTATCTTGATCTTCCGCAGAGCAGGACCATAAAGGCTCTGCTGCTTGAGACCTTCGATCCCGAGGATCCGAGCGCGCCCGTAAGATACATCGCCTGCTTCTTAAGGGGAGACAGGCAGCTCAACAAGACCAAGCTTATAAACGCCCTGGGCATCCCGGACTATGCCGTGCAGTTCGCGGACGAGGCAGCCATGGCTGCGGCCACGGGCTGTGTGGGCGGCTTTACCGGCCCCATAGGCCTGCACGACTGCACCGTAGTAGTGGATACCGAGCTCGTGGGGGCCAGGAACCTCTGCGCAGGAGCATGCGAGGCGGACCATCACTACATAAACGTAAACTACGGCAGGGACTACAAGGCGGACATAGTAACAGACCTTAAGCTCCTGCAGGCGGGAGACCCGTGCCCGGTATGCGGACAGCCCGTAAAGAGCGCCAGGGGCATAGAGGTAGGCCAGGTGTTCAAGCTCGGCACCAAGTACTCCGAGGCCATGCACCTTTACTTTAAGGACGAGAACCAGCAGGAGCACCCGGTGATAATGGGCTGCTACGGCATAGGAGTCACCAGGACTCTTGCGGCCGTGGTGGAGCAGTACCACGACGACAACGGCATAATCTGGCCCATGAGCGTAGCTCCGTACCACGCCGTTGTCACAGTCATCAACCCGAAGGACGAGATCCAGATGAGCCTGGCCGGAAGCATATCCGCAAGGCTTGAGGCTGCGGGCCTTGAGGTAGTGATAGACGAGCGCGACGAGCGTCCGGGCGTCAAGTTCAAGGACGCGGACCTCATAGGCTTCCCGATACGCATAACCGTAGGCAAGAAGGCCGCGGACGGCATAGTGGAGTATAAGCTCCGCAGGGGCGGGGACAACACCGACCTTACTGCCGAGGAAGCAGCGGACGCCGCCATAGAACTGTACAACAGGGAAAAAATAAGACCATGAAAGTATACAACACCCTTACAAGAAGAAAAGAAGAGCTCGTTCCCCAGGATCCCAAAAAGCTCACAATGTACGTATGCGGGCCTACAGTGTACAACTACATACACATAGGCAACGCAAGGCCCATAGTGGTCTTCGACACCATGCGCAAGTACCTGGAGTACAGGGGCCAGAAGGTGAAGTTCGTGCAGAACTTTACGGACGTGGACGACAAGATCATAAACCGCGCCAGGGAGGAGGGGATCTCCGCTCTGGAGGTAGGCGAAAAGTACATAGCCGCATACTTTGAGGACGTAAAGCAGCTCAACGTCACCCCGGCTACCGTGCATCCCAGAGTCACCCAGACCATGCCGGACATAATTAAGTTCGTGCAGGGCCTTATCGACAAGGGCATGGCCTACGAGGTGAACGGCGACGTCTACTACAGGACCCGCAAGTTCCCCGGCTACGGCAAGCTCTCCGGCAAGAACATAGACGAGCTGGAATCCGGCTTCCGCGTCGAGGTAAACGACATAAAGGAAGATCCGCTGGACTTCGCGCTGTGGAAGGCGAGAAAGTCCGAGGACGAGATAGCCTGGGACAGCCCCTGGGGCATGGGACGCCCGGGCTGGCACATAGAGTGCTCGGCAATGTCCAAGAAGTACCTCGGGGATACCATAGACCTTCACGCAGGCGGAGAGGACCTTCAGTTCCCACACCACGAGAACGAGATAGCGCAGTCCGAGGGTCTTACGGGCAAGACCTTCAGCCGCTACTGGATGCACAACGGCTTCATAAACATAGACGGCGAAAAGATGTCCAAGTCCGCGGGGAATTTCTTCCTGCTGCGCGATGTCCTTAAGGAGTATGACGGCGAGGTGCTGCGATACTTCCTGCTCTCTGCCCAGTACAGGGGACCGATAAACTTCTCAAGGGATCTCATGGAGGCCGCAAAGGCAGGTCTTGAGAGGATGCAGAACTGCAAGTCCACCCTAAAGCACCTTATCAGCAACGGAGCTGAAGGGGAGATGACGGCGGAGGAGAAGGAAAAGCTTGCGGCCTATGACGCTCACAGGCAGAAGTTCATAGACAGTATGGACGACGACCTCAATACCGCCGACGCAATAAGCGCGGTGTTCGAGCTTATAGCGGACATCAACAGGGACGTTGCTGGCGGCGCCACCAAAGCTTTCGCATCGGAGGCCTTCAAGCTCCTGGACGAGCTTACGGCGGTGCTTGGACTCTTAAGGCAGGAGAAGAAAGAGGAGATAGATGACGAACTTCAAAAGCTCATCGACGAGCGCGCAGCAGCCAGAAAAGCAAAGGACTGGGCTACCGCAGACAGGATCAGAGACGAGCTCGCAGCAAGAGGTATCACACTCAAAGACACCCCTCAGGGAGTCCAGATCATCAGATCGTAAGCCTGCTAAGACCGGATTTTTAAGGGACCTTCTTAACAATGCAGACAGAGCCTAAGCAGATGGACGCTCTGGCGCTGGCCTTTCTGGGCGACGCCGTGTACGAGCTGTATATAAGGGAGCATGTGCTGGCGCGCGGGCTGGTCCGCGCGGACAGGCTGCACAAGGAGTGCGTAAGGTACGTAAAGGCTTCCGCGCAGGCTCATGTGATGCAGGTGCTGCTTGCGGAGCATCTGCTTACGGAGGACGAGGAGGCTCTCGCAAGAAGAGCTCACAACCACAGGATAGCCACCAAGCCAAAGAATGCGGATCCGCTGGAATACAAGTGGGCTACAGCGTTCGAGGCCCTTCTGGGATACCTCAGGGCATCCGGCAGGGAGGACAGGCTGGCTGAGATAGTAAGGAAGGCTGCGGAGCTTACGGAGGCCGCGGAGGGCGGAGAAGATGCCTAAGAGAGATAACCCCAGGACGGGGCCTAAATACGAAAAGCCGGAAAGACCGGCGGCTAAAAGAAGGACTGCTGCAAGGGGTGTTGCTCCGGCAGCAAAGGGAAGACCCGCTGCGCAGGGCAGGACGCCTGTGCGCGCCGAGGAGAATCCCAACCTGCTTATCGGAAGGAATCCCATAAGCGAGGCCATAAAGGCAGGCAGGCCCATAGACAAGATACTGATGCAAAAGGATGCCGAAGGTTCCGCCAGGGTGATAGCAGGCCTTGCCAGGGACAACGGCATACCGGTGCAGTACGTGGACAAGCTTGTCCTTGACAAGCTCGCTCCCGGAAAGTCTCACCAGGGCATAGCGGCCTACGCCGCAGCCCATAAGTATGTGGGTGTAGAGGACATTCTGGCGGCGGCAAAGGCCAGGGGAGAGGATCCTCTGGTGGTGGTGCTGGACGAGCTTGAGGATCCGCACAACCTGGGAGCAATACTGCGCTCGGCGGATGCTGCGGGCGCTCACGGGATAATAATCCCGTCCAGACGCTCCGTAACGCTTACCGAGACCGTTGCAAAGGCATCGGCAGGCGCCATAGAGTACGTCCCGGTAGCCAAGGCTGGGAACCTTTCCCGCTGCATAGACCTTCTCAAGTCCAAGGGCCTTTGGATAGCGGCAGTGGACATGGACGGAACGGACTTCGCCACGTCGGACCTTAAGGGCCCGCTGGCTCTTATCATAGGAGGGGAGGGACACGGCGTGTCCAAAAACCTCAGGGACAAGAGCGATTACATAGTATCCATACCCATGCACGGGCACGTGAATTCGCTTAACGCGTCAAACGCGGCGGCCATAGTCCTTTTCGAGGCTGCCAGGCAGAGACGTCAGAAATAAAAGGTGTAAAAGGAGAAAAACAATGGCAGAGAACAAGTATACCGCGCTTACGGACGAGCAGCTGGCGCTGCAGGCTCAGAACGGCGACGCTGAGGCAGAAGAGTACCTGCTCACCAGATTCAAGGACATGGTGCTCTCCAGAGCCGCCATCTATTACATAGTGGGAGGAGACCGCGACGACGTGGTCCAGGAGGGAATGATAGGCCTTGTAAAGGCCATCAGAGGTTATAAGGAAGAGCAGGGCTCTTTCTCCAACTTCGCGTACGTATGCATCACCCGCCAGATAATCTCCGCGGTAAGAAGCGCAAGCCGCGAAAAGCACGGTCCGCTCAATGACGCCATCTCCCTCGATCAGCCCATCTCCTGGAGCGTGGATACCACCGCGGGCGGAGCCACCCTCGGAGAGACCATCCCCGCAGGCGAAGGCAGCGATCCCGCAGAGGTCGCCATCAAGACCGAGCTTCTGAACATCATCATGAGCAATAAAAACGTCTCTTTCAGCAAGCTTGAGCACGCGACGATAAAATACCTCACCCAGGGCAAGAACTACCGCGAGATAGCCGAAATGCTGGCTAAGAGCCCCAAGCAGATCGACAACGCCATCCAGCGCATACGCGAGAAGCTCCAGAAGCTGTAAAAGAATAAAGCACAGCGCATTACGGCGCCGGGAAAGGTCCTGTTACCGCCCCGGCGCTGTTTTTATTATCCGGGAAGCGTTTATCTCAAGCTGCCTGCGGCTTATCTTTTCGTCCTTCAGCGCTTTCAGAAGCGCCTTGTATTCCGCCTTGCTTCCGGGCATCAGGATGTCCCCTCCGGCAGCTGCTATCTCAAAGGGCTCCGGAAGCGGATACTTTCCGCCGCCCATCGCAATGCGCACCAGCCAGTCTGTCATCACAAGGCCCTCAAAACCGAACTCCGCCCGCAGGACGTCCTCTATGAGCCCTTTGTGGCAGGCGGTATGGGTGCCGTTTATCAGGTTGTAGGAGGTCATCACCGCGCCCGGGGCAGCCTCACGCACGCAGATCCCGAAGCCCTTCAGGTATATCTCCCTGAGAGCTCTCTCCGAGACGAGGGAGTTGCTGCCGTAGCGGTTGGTCTCCTGGTTGTTAGCCGCAAAATGCTTTATCGTGGCATATCTTCCCGGGTGGGACTGAACGCCGCGCGTCATGGCTGCAGCCATCTTTCCGGATACGAGCGGATCCTCGGAGTAATACTCGAAGTTCCTTCCGCAGCGCATGTCCCTGTGTATGTTCATGGCGGGGGCCAGCCACAGGTCCACGCCGTACCTTTCCATCTCGCTTCCGACTATCCTGCCCAGCTTTTCCGCAAGCTCAGCGTCGAAGGACTGCGCCACGGCCGTGGCTGTAGGTATCATGGTGCAGCGCTGGGACATGACTTCCGTGCCGGGCTTTAACTTTTTCGGCTTTCCTATGAGCCTTGCAATCGGAGCAGGCAGGAATTCCTTAAGCATGCCCGCCGTGTCGTTGTTTACCGCGTGTATGCCTTTTTCGTCCCTGTAGTATTCGCGCTCAAGGCGCAGGCCAGCGGGCCCGTCCGCGCAGACCAGGCAGGGGATGCCTTTATCCTCCAGCCTCGGCGTGGTCTCCCCGGCGGCTCCTGCCACCTTTGACGAGGCGTTCCCTATGATGCTCAAGGGGCTGCTGCCGAAGCTTCCTATTGCCGTAAGGCAGAGCTCTTCGTCGGCCAGGCCTTCTGCTATAGGATCCGTGTCATATGTCTTGCCGTAGTTTACGGTCTCCGTTTTGAAGACTGAAGGATCTATGAATATCTCCGGGACATCCTCCGCCGCGCGGGGCTTCTTCTCCGGCTTAATGTCCTTAAAGCCGCAGTCTCCGAATACGTTCTTTGCCTTAAGGACAGTTACTGTCTCATTCAGGTTGAGTGCGGCAACAGGCTCAGTGTCCGCAGAGGAGTCTCCTACGCGCACTGTGTATCTTCCTGCCTCCAGCATGTAGGAGGCGGTATCTTCGTCGAAGGATGCGAGGTCTTTAAGATCGAAGGATGCATTTGCGGTGCATTCCTCTCCCGGCTTAAGCAGGGGCGTCTTGCAGAACGCCGCCAGAGCCTGGTATGGCTGGTCCAGCTTTCCGTCGGGCACCGAGACGTAAATCTGCAGCACCTCCTTTCCGGCAAAGCCTCCGGTGTTTCTTACCTTCGCCGATACGCTGACCGTGCTTCCCGTAACGTTGACCTTCGCGTTCCCTATCAAAAAGTCGGTATAAGACAGGCCGAAGCCAAAAGGATACAGGGGCTTTATCCCTGCGGTGTCGTAATACCTGTAGCCTACGTATATTCCTTCCTCGTAGCGGGTCTCGTCCGGATCTCCGAAGTCCGTGTTCGGACTGTCCTTCCACGCGGGCCAGGAGGCCGCGAGCTTTCCGGAAGGGATGCTCTTTCCAAGCAGTATGTCAGCCAGTATGTCCCCTGAGGATGGACCGAGCTGCGAGAACAGCAGTATGTTCCTTACGTCCTGTACTTCGGAAAGGTCCACCGGTCCTCCGGTATTGAGTACCAGGAGGAACTTTTCGAACCTTCCGCTGAGCTCAAGTATGTCCCTTACCTCTGTCTCAGTCAGCAGTATGTCTCCGCGCACCGGGGAACGGTCGTTTCCTTCCCCGCATACTCTCGAGAGCACATAGACGCAGGCATCCGCAGGGTAGTCTGTAGGCAGCTCGTAGTCGGGCTCAGGCATCACGGCGCCCATAATGCTGAATATGCCCTTGATGCCGCGGTGCTGCTTTTTCAGTTCCCTGAGCCACTTTGCGCGCTCTTCCTCCATTATCCTGTCGTAGCTGTCGAGCCACCCGGAGGTGGTTATATCAAAGCCTGCGGCCTTAAGGCCGTCCTCCATGTTTACTATATCGTCCGAATATACCTCGCCCGAGCCCGTGCCTCCGCGCACGGTGTTCCTGGCCCCGTTTCCGAACAGCGCCAGCCTGCACGGATCCTTAAGGGGAAAGCTCCCGTCCATCTTAAGGAACAGGGTGCATTCCGCGGCGAGCTTTCTTACGATCCCGGCGTTCTTCTTAAGGGTTTCGTCCATGAGCTATTCCTTTCCCTGCTGTTTGCACCAGGTATCCATCACCATGTCCACCGGCAGATGCTTTACCAGGCGGACCTGCCTTCTTACAGGCGCACCGAGTATGGATACGCTCTTCTTTTTTTTAAGGTCCTTCATGGCCTGATCCGCAACTTCCTTTGCGGTATACCAGCGGTCGAAGTAGTTTACCGTGTCGTCCCTTACGGCGCGTTCCATGAACTCTGTCTTTACCCAGCCCGGGCAGACGCACATCACGTGTATGCCCCGTCCTTTGAGCTCCCTTCCCAGAGCCCTGGAAAAGCTGAGCACGTAGGCCTTGCTTGCAGCGTATACCGCCATGTACGGCACCGGCTGCCAGGCGGAGTTGGAGCCGAGGTTAATTATGCTGCTGCCGCTCTTCATGAAGGGAAGAGACAGGTAGCACATTGCCGTAAGGGCCTTGTCGTTTAGCTCGGCTATCCCCAGCTGCCCGTCCAGCTCCAGGTCTTCGAAGGCCCCGAAAAAACCGTAGCCCGCGGCGTTTATCAGGAGCCTGATGTCCGGCGCCTCGGCTTCGAGCAGGGCCTTGTACTTATCGAAGCTCTCCTTTATCGAAAGGTCCATGGCCAGCACTCTTACGGAAGCCCTGCATTCAGAGGCCAGCTCCTTAAGGCGTTCTTCTCTTCTGGCTATCACCCATATCTCGTCCGGGGAATATTCTCTGTCTGCCGCCAGCACCAGCTCTCTTCCCATTCCGGAAGAGGCTCCTGTTACGACTGCTATGTTCATACGGCCTCCTTGTTTACCATATCCATTATCTTGAACGACATTTTAAGGTACAGCCTTACGTCCGCATTTTCGAGGTTGAGCTTAATAAGCTCCTGTATCTTCTCCAGCCTGTACTGCAGCGTGGTCCTGTGGATTATAAGCTCCTCGGATGTCTTTGGTATGCTCCTCTCATTTTTGAGGAAAGTGCGCAGTGTGTTGTAGTAATCCGTGTTCTTCTGGCGGTCTATCGTCCTGAGCTTTATCAGCACAGGCGCGGCAAGGCTTACTGCCGGCATGTCCTGTGTAGCCTTGCTTATCATGTAGTCCAGGGCGCATTCCCCGAAGAGCATCAGCCAGCGGTCCTTGGTGTCCTCTATGTGGCTGAGCGTAATGTCTGCCTGCGCAAAGCCCGTCTTTATGTTATACAGCCCTCTGATGGGGTAGGAGATTCCGCAGTACATGTAGCTGTCCCTTACCACGGAGGCCATGGCGGACTTTATCTCCTCCACGTCTCTGCTGTCCTTGGTATAGTTTATTATCATGCACAGGCTCTGCTCGTGGAAGAACTCGAAGCTTCCGGGGAAGGTGACGGTAAGCTGGCTCCTTAACGCGGAGTCGGATCTTATGGGAAGTGCCTGGTTCTGGCTGCGTATCTTAAGGCAGAGGTAGGAATCCTCTTCCTCCCAGCTGAGAATGTCCAGTATGGCCCTTACGTCCCTGGAGCTCGGGGTCTGTCCGCTTATCAGCAGCTTTACGGTATCCTCGTAGTCCGTGTAGTGCTTCTGAGGCTGCTGGTCCCTGTGCATTATTATCTTGACGTATTCCCCGAACATCTCCGCCATGCGGAACTGCCCGGGCTTAAGCGGCGAGTCCAGCTCGTTTATAAGGAGCCTTCCGTTGTAGTGGTTTCCGTCCCAGATGTTTACGTAGAGGCTCCGCATGTTCCTGGGGAACTGGTCCTTGCCCCAGATGCCCGCTTCTCTTTTGGTGAGGGTCTCGTGGTAGGCCTCGTCGAACTTGAACTCGTTGATCAGCCACAGCGGAACGTGTATGTTGCCGTCTTCAAAGCGCTCGAACTGCAGCATGCCTTCCTTATACTCCGGCAGCGCTATTACGGTGAACATGCTGTCGTGTATGTAGACGGGGTTCTTGAAATACCTTATCCCCACCCGGCAGAGGTCGCTCAGGGTTCCGTTGCATACGAGCACGCTGTTTATATCCGCCTCCATCTGGTGGTAGCGGTCGAAGATGTCTATCAGGGCGTTTATCAGCTCCTGATCCGTTCTGTCCGCGTTCCTTATGTGCGGAGCCGTTCCGAATATGTTCTCGGACGTTATGTAAGTGTATCTGTCCACGGGGAAGCCCTTGGCTCTGCCCCGCGGAAGTATGTAGATCACACCGTCCCTGAATCCGCTCTGACCTGCATAGAGCTCAAAGCTGTGGATCGACGGGGTCCTGTCCTTTGAATTGAGGAGAAACGTCCACTGCTTGTCGATGAGCTCGTCAGCTATCATCTGCGTATTTAGCAGGATACGGCTGATTTTCGGGCTATTGGTGTTCGTATGCGCGTTTTCCATGTTATTCACCTCGGAATTATTATATCCGCAAAAATGAGGAAAGACAATACGGCAATAGTATCAAAATAAGGAAAAAGAGAAGTTTGGAATCAATTATATTGACCGGCCTCATAATGCTCTCTACAATAAGGGTGCGATAAAAAATTAACATCGCGGATCAGTGTTCTTTTCCGGTCCCGGATGCCGGAGAAACATAACAGCAATCATTTATTTCTAACTAGGAGGAAAAAATGGCAGAATTCAAACGTAAGGAAGGATTGACCACAGCAGTCAAGACCTTCTACGGCGTCGGCGACGGCGGTTTCGTACTCATGTCCAACGTCGAAACATTCTACTTCATGAAGTGTATGACAAACCAGCTCGGATTCACAGCTACCGAAGCAGGTGTTGTCAACTCCGTATTCTCGATCGTAGACGCATGCCTGTCCTGGGTATACGGCATGATCCTGAACGGGACCAGACCCAAGAAGTACGGACGTTATCGTTCCTGGCTGGTTATCATACCCTGGATCGTACCGTTCCTCTTCGCATTCCAGTTCCTGCGCCTGTCAGAAAACCCGACAGTTGCCGGAGCCATCATCGCGATAGCTGCTATAGTATCACACTTCTGCTGGAACCTGTGCTATGTAGCCAACAACACGATGGTATCAGTAATAGGACGTACCCCGGAGGAAAGAGGCGTCGTAGCATCCGGCAAGGCACTCTGGAACAACGTGGGATCTCTCCTGTTCTCCTATCTGGGGCTTCCGTTCGCCACCCTGCTCGGCGGAATCGTAGGTGAAAAGAACCAGTTCGCTGCCTGCGCGTTCGTGCTTGGTATCGTAATGGTACTCACATACTTCGTCCACTTCAAGATCTCCGATGGTTACGAAGAGCCGGAAGACGAGGCTACTATCCAGGCCAAGAAGCTTGCAGAGCAGAACAAGATGAGCGTCGGCCAGATGTTCGCAATGCTCATTAAGCACCCGATCGTTATCATGATCATGATCGCAGACCTTGCAAAATGGTGCGTAAACTTCGTAACCAAGGGCGCAGCTGCATACTTCTGGGAGTATGGTGTAGCTGATCCTTCAAAGTACACACAGTATCAGACCACCTATGCTCTGCTCACATCCATAGCAGGTATCCTCGGAGCATACTGCGCAAGATACGTTGTAAAGAAAGTATCTACCCGTCTTGCAGTACTCATTTCCCTGGGCGGCATGGCAGTATTCCTTCTCGGTGTATACTTCCTCTATTCTTCTGCAACAACAGTTATGATCTGCATCACACTGGCGTTCTTCTTCTATGGCATGGCTCTTGGTTCCTTCCCGGGACTTTACGCAGACACCGTAGTAATGATCACCGCAAAGGAAGGAAAGAACCCGTCAGGATGGATCATGGGTCTGCAGAATGTGCCTCTTAAGATAGGCGTATTCCTCCGCGGCGTCATCATCGCTGCATCCCTCAACGCAGCTCACTGGACAAAGGGCGTTGTCTTCGAGGGCGCTGAGCGTCAGGGCATGGCTATTCCGTTCGGTCTTGTGCCGGCGATCTTCTGCATCGTAGGATTTGTACTTATCCTTGTCGCATACAAGACGACCAAGGAAGACGTTGCAAAGGCTCAGGCTGAGATCGATGCAAGGACCGAAGGCAAATAAGCACCTGCTTACAGAAAGTATTATAGAGGGATAACAGACCTATGCTTACAAAGAGAGAAAACTTTCTTGAGACTATACGCGGCGGACATCCGGACAGATTCGTAAACTGTTACGAGTATCTGGGTCTGGTAATGGGATCTCCGTTCGGCAAAAGGAATCCTAACCCCAAGTACGGCGAGCACAACGTCGTAAACGCCTGGGGTGTCACCAAATCCTGGCCGGAAGGGACTCCCGGTCCGTTCCCCGTCCACACAGAGGACAAGATAGTCATCAAGGATATCGAAAACTGGAGAGACTATGTAACCGTACCGAACGTCGTATATCCTGACGAGGAGTGGAAGCCCTTCATAGAAGCGGCAAATAAGATCGACAGGAACGAACAGTTCGTGACAGGCTACTTCGCTCCCGGAGTGTTCGAGCAGTGCCACTATCTCTGCGAGATCCAGAACACCATGATGTACTTCTACACCAATCCGGACGAGATGCACGAGCTCATAGACATGATCACTCAGTTCGAGCTGGATTATGCGGAAGAGTTCTGCAGCCATGTTCATCCGGAAGCCATGTTCCATCATGACGACTGGGGCTCCCAGATCTCCACGTTCATCTCCCCCGAGATGTTCAGAGAGTTCTACAAGCCTGCTTACGAGAAGATCTACGGATACTACAAGAGCCACGGCGTGCAGCTGATAGTGCACCATTCCGATTCATACGCCGCCACCCTCGTTCCCGACATGATCGACATGGGCATCGACGTATGGCAGGGTGTTATGAACACCAATAACATCCCCGCGCTGATCAAGGAGTACGGCGGAAAGATATCCTTCATGGGCGGCATCGACAGCGCTACTGTCGATTTCCCGGGCTGGACGAGAGAGATAATCAGGGAAAGAGTAAGGGAAGCCTGCGACGCATGCGGCAAGCTCTACTTCATACCCTGCGCTTCTCAGGGTCTGCCGACGAGCACCTATCCCGGAGTCCAGGACGCGATCTCGGAAGAGATAGACGCCTACTCCAAGGAAGTGTTCAAGTAATCAGTTATCAGTATAATTTGAGGGCCGGGGACTTCTCCGGCCCTCATTTACTTATCGGCGGCAATTATGTATAATATACGTACTTCGATCCGTTATTCCATCAATTAAGGAGACTGTATGTTCGACAGGATAGTAACACTGGTGACTATCATCATCGCTTTGGTGGTGTATTTCCTTACAGGGTTCAATATCTGGATAGCCCTGATAGCGCTCGTTATATGCGCTCTTGTATCCAGAAGCCTCAAGGTCATTTTCCAGGAAAAGCTGGACAGGAATTTTCCGCCCCTTACCGTGTTCTTCCTCTCCAAGGACGACTTGGGAAGGCTCTCCGCCAAGGGCATGAGGGTCATTGTCATCACCGAGGGGTTATTCTTCCATACAGAAACAGAAGCCGACAGGAAGTTCATTCTTGATCTGATAGATGAGTATGCCGAAAAGTTTGCAGATAGCAATAAGGTGTTCAAGTACAGGTACAACTACGTCATAAAGCACAATCTGCCCAGCCTGCCGGCTTACGCCGCGTGCAGGAACGCCAAGGCAGGGCTTAAGGCCATCTACAGAAGGTGGTTCGAGGAGTCCGGAGCCAGCAAGTTCGGGGCTCTTACCGATGACGTGGACAATTTCATGGCAGACACAGAGGTCACGGACCCGCGGGACGGCAGCGAGCACAGGACCATGATACAGTTCGTGTTCGACCCCAACCTGCCGGTGCCGGACGAGAATTACGAATAGGATTGCAGGACATAGCAGGAAAAAGGAGAAAAGAGCTGCTTAGCCAGGGCTTCAGGGACGGTATCCCAATAGGCCTTGGCTATTTTGCTGTCGCTTTTTCACTTGGGATAAGCGCCAGGAACGCTGGGCTTACGGCGCTGCAGGGCGGCATAGCAAGCCTTCTGTGCGTGGCGTCTGCCGGTGAGTACGCCGGATTTACCCTCATAGCCTCCTCTGCGGCTCTTACGGAAGTGGCGCTGATGATGCTTATAATAAACCTGCGCTACATGCTCATGAGCCTTGCCCTTGCCCAGAAGACGGACCCCAAGATGCCGTTCTTCCACAGGCTGATCTTCGGGGGCGCCATAACCGACGAGCTCTTTGCCATAAACATAGCCCGTCCGGGCCTTCTTGAGCCTTTCTATTACTACGGTGCCATGCTCATATCCGTGCCCCTCTGGGCCGTCGGTACATCTATCGGGATAGCCGCGGGCGACATCCTTCCGGCAAGGGTGGTGAGCGCCCTGAGCGTCGCCCTCTACGGCATGTTCATAGCCATAATCATCCCCAAGGCCAGGAAGAGCAAGGTGATAGCCTGCCTCATAGTGATATGCTTTGCGGCCTCCTGGTGCGCGGAGAAGCTTGCATTCCTGCAGGGCCTAAGCTCCGGCACCAAGACCATAATACTTACAGTGGTGATAGCCGCGGCCGCGGCGCTGCTTTTCCCTGTGGACAAAGACGCGGAAGGCAAAGGGGAGGGCGGAGATGCATAGCAAGTGGATATACATACTGGTGATGTTCGGCGTAACGTACCTTGTGAGGGTGCTGCCTCTTACCATATTCAGAAAGCCCATCAACAGCCGTTTCGTGCAGTCCTTCCTGTACTACGTGCCGTATGTTACGCTCTCGCTCATGACCTTCCCGGCTATAATACAGGCAACGCAGTCTCCCATAGCAGGAGCGCTTGCCCTTGCGGCTGGGATAATAGCGGCGTGGATAGGCGCCGGGCTCCTGCCGGTGGCGGCGATATGCTGCACTGTGGTATTTGCCGCGGAGCTGTTCCTTCTGTAAGGTGATGACATGGAAAAGATAAGTATAGCGCTGGCTCAGACACGCCCCGTTCCCGGGGACATAAAGGTCAACGCGGAAAAGACAGCCGGATACATAAGAGAAGCCGCCTCAAAAGGGGCGGACCTTGTGATGTTTGCGGAGTGCAGTCTTACAGGCTACGCTCCGGAGCGCGCGGCGGAGCTTGCCGTGTCTTTTGAAGATGATGCCCTGCAGGGTCTCAGAGCGCTCAGCGCCGGCCTCGGGATAGCCCTGTGCATAGGGTACATGGAGCGTTCGAAGGAAGGACTCTTCATAGCCCAGGAGCTGTGCTTCGGCGGAAAGAGCACCGTATACCGCAAGACCCACCTCGGATCAAAGGAGGCTCTGTTCTTCTCCGAAGGAAGCGCGTTCCCGGCAGCGGAGGCCCCCGTAATTACAGGCATGCAGCTCTGCTGGGAGTCCCATTTGCCGCAGATATCCGCGGTCTACAGAGGGCAGGGCGCTCAGCTTCTGCTCTTCCCCTACGCAAGCGGAATGAGCGGAGAAAGGTGCCTTGAGAACTGGAGCGTGCATCTTCCCGCAAGGGCTTCCGACAACGGCTGCTTTGCTGCGGCCTGCAATCTTTTAAAGAAAGAAGGAGCCCCGGGCGGCGGCATGGCAGTTTGGGACGCCAAGGGAAAGCTCATAGCAGGCTATTCCGGAACGGACGAGCACCTTATGCTGTGCGGCATAGGCGGACCTCTTCTCAGAGAGACCGGAGACGACATGCACAGCATATCCTATTTCGACAGGGTAAGGCCGGAGCTCTTCTGAAATATCCATCCAATGCAAAAAAAATCAGAGCGGCAGTCTTTCTGCCGCTCTGCGCTTATATGTAACGGTCGGGTCTGGATCAGTATCTGATCCATCGGTACGTTGAGTATCCTTCCGAGCGCGTAGAGGTTGTCTACACTGGGAAGGCTCTCGCCCCTCTGCCACTTATATATGGCCTGGGGCATCTCGAAGCCGAAATAGCTCTGCAAGTCTTTTACCGTAAGGCCGCGCTTTTCGCGGAGCCTGCGGATGTTGTCTCCCGTAGCGACTGTGTCGATAACGGGATATTCAATTCTGACCATAGGCGATCCCCTCCTTTTTTGACGGTATTAAGTTGTGAACGCGAAAAATAATACCATCAAAAGGGAAGGGACGCAAGAACATTTTTCGGCTGCGGACCGTTTTTTTATTCGTGTCCGAGGTCTTCCGTGGCGCGCTTCTGGCCCATGCCTCCGGACAGAGTCCAGTGCCTGTAGGTGCCTGCCGCGTCCGCGGATTCTATGGCCTTCTTGGCCGCCTCGGTGTAGAGGCCCTTCTCCCACTTCTCGTAGCATTCCTGATAGCTGGCGTCAGTGTGGGAGTTCCTCGGAAGAGGTACGTCCTGCTCGCCTGCGAGGATGTCCTGAACTTTGCGGATATTTACGTCGCGGGTGGTGGTCTTGTCTGCTATCGCTACCGCCGCGGCAACGCCTGCAGCCTGGCCTGTTCCCACGCACTGCGGGATAAGGTTGACGTTGTCTATCGCTATCCTGTCAGCCGAGATGTGGCGTCCCGGGGCCAGCAGGTTGTTTACCTTCTGCGGGAGTATCGCCCTGTAGGGGATCTCTATCGGCGCGTTGTCGTTGAGGGTATTGACCGTGGTGTGCCATGCTATGACGTCGTCGTGCTGCTTGGGGAATATCCAGTCGTTGGAGTCTATGATGTATTCTCCGACTATCCTGTGGGATCCTCTGGTTCCAAGCTGAGGAGCTATGTCGTAGATGTAGGCGTTTCCGAACACCTCGGGAACTGCCTTCCTCAGGAAGGCTACGATCTCTCTGATCTTTATCCTTGTTCCGAGCTCGGTCTTGGTCTGGTCCTTTATCTTGGAGCAGTCCATCTTGGGCTGCCAGTTGTTCATCCAGCCTATGTCGTCCACGGGGGAGGAGATGAGGCCGGCCCTGAATCCGTGTATCTCCTGGAGGTGCTGGGCAAGGCTCTTCGCGAGCTCCGGATTAGCCCTTCTCCAGTTTCCGTAAGCGCGCATGCTGACTCCGCCTATCCTGTATACCAGGGCTGTCGTTCCGCAGCGGCAGTCGTCGTCTATGGCAGACGATGTGGGCGCTCCGGAGAGCCTGCAGATGTCGGCGTCGCCCGTGGCATCTATGACCACCTTTGCGAGCACTGCCTTGCGGCCTTCCTTAGACTCGAAGATGACGCCCTTGCACTGGTCGTTCTCCATTATTGGTCTGCAGCCCCAGGAGTGATACATCACCCTGATCCTGTCGGAGAGCTCATTGAGCATCAGGTCCATCTCTATCTTAAGCTGTGTAGGCTCTACCATGAATCCGTGGCATACCATCTGAGGCGGTACGAAGGTGGAGCCGCCGGCTCCGGCCCATGCCCTTACCATGAGGGGATCGAAGTTTCCCGCCTCTTCCGGTCCGGGGCCGTTTACCGCGCCGGGTATGTCCTTAAGCCTTGTGAACCACTCCTCCTGTATGCCCCTTACGTAGGTCTTCTCGTGGAAGGAGAGGTTGGGGATAAGGAGCACGTATCCGCCTGTGACGTCTCCGCCGCAGTAGCCGTAGCGCTCCATCAGGATGACGTTCTTGCAGCCGGCTCTTGCGGCAGCTATGGCTGCGGAATGTCCCGCGGCGCCGCCGCCTACTACCAGCACGTCGCATTCGTCGTATACCGGTATGGTAGTCTGGGGTTCAATGTATGTCTTTGCGCACATGTTCAGCCTCCTGTGATATATGAACAATAATGACAAATAAATATCTATCAAGATTATACCCTTTTTTCGGGCGCGCAGACAAGTTGAAAAATAAGATAATTGACGATTGGCCGCGGGGAGATTATCATTAACATAGACACATTAGATAAATAATTAACTACGGAGGCCATCATGGACAAGTATTATCTCGAACCGCAGCAGCAGGTGAAGATCTACGACAGCTGCGACATCCTTATAGTAGGCGGAGGCGCGGCAGGGCACAGTGCGGCTGTTGCGGCAGCCCGCGCAGGCGCAGAGAACATAGTCATCCTGGAACGCTACGGTTATTTCGGAGGGGACGCCACCGGAGACTACGTACTGATGGTCCCCGCCATGAGCTGGCTGGACCACTCGATGGTCCGCGGGCTCCAGGAGGAGTGGTTCACAAGGATAGAGAAGAACGCTCCGGACTGCATAACGGGCCCGGCTCTTAAGGACATAGGAAAGCGCGATCCCCATCTTCTGGACCGCTGGCAGGGCATACACGGCTGCGTCAACATGGACCCAAGCGACCGCTACATAGTAAGGGCTCCGTACTTTGAGCCAACTGCCCTTAAGCTTGAGATGGACGCCATGATACAGGAGCTTCCGCAGATAAGGATAGTCTTCCACGGCTGGGGCACCAAGCCCATAATGGACGGCAACGAAGTCAAAGGAGTCATCTTCGAGTCCAAGGAAGGCCGCCAGGCAATAATGGCAAAGATAGTCATAGACGCAACCGGAGACGGAGACATCTTCGCTCAGACGGGAGCGCCCTTTGAGATAAGACCCGTAAGCAACGATCCCGACGCCAGAAGAGACAACGAGACCGCCCTTGTTTGGCGCATGGGCGGCGTGGACTTCCACGCCTACTACCGCTGGAGGCAGGCTCATCCGGATGCCTACAAGACCTTCTCCGCCGAGATAAACAAGATGTCGGGCTTCAGAACCATGTGCTTCCCCGCGGGAAAGAACGACGTGGTCTGGTGGAACAACTGGCTCTCCGGCAAAAGCTGCATAGACCTCAAGGACATGAGGGACACCGAGCTTTCCGTAAGGAATTCCGTGCGCAAGGTGACGGAGTTCTGCCGCGAGATGGTGCCCGAGGCCTTTAAGGACGCCTTCATCTACGACATCTCCCCGCAGCTGGGGTGCAGGTGCTCAAGAAGGCTTAGGGGCGAGTACTACTACACCATGCTGGACATAGCAAAGTACAGCGAGTTCGACGACGTTATAGCCTGGCACTCCACGGTAGCCTCCACGGTGCCTATCGAGATACCCTACAGGACCATAGTTCCTCAGAAGATAGAGAACCTGCTGGCTCCCGGAAGGCATGCTTCCGCGGACAATGTGGCGATAACTGCCCTGCAGCTTATACCGCAGTGCATAGCAACAGGCCAGGCGGCAGGAGTGGCCTCCGCCATAGCCCTAAAGGACGGCACAACCGTAAGGAACGTGGATATAAAGAAGGTCCAGAAGATCCTGGCTTACGAGCAGGACGTGCCGCTTCCGAGGATGGACAACACGGATCCGTCCATAGTGGAGGACCTTAAGGCCTGCAATTACGGCCGCGACTCCGAAAAGAACAGGGCCATACGCGCAAAGGCCGGCCTTGACTGGTAATGCAGACAGAAGAGAAAGGGAATAGAAAATGAAGGATTATGAGCTTATAATAGAGCGCCGCCAGCCCACCTGCGGCGGGCAGTCTCCGGTAAAGTGCGAGATACGCAATGTATCCACGGATGACCCCGCGGCGTACGTCCGAAAGATGGAGCCCCACGGGGAGCTCAACAGCTACAACAATGAGAGCGGAGATCTTGTTGTCGAGCTCGAGGACAAACGCGGCTTTAACGTAAAGTACATATTTACTGAGGAATGACAGGATCCGGATCCTGCTCGCGCTCCTCTTCCATCAGCTTGATCCTTACGTATTCGTTCATCCTGCGAATGAAGCTGAGGAGATCGAATACTATTACAGCCAGACAGACCGCCGCCCAGCCAAGAGGCGAGAGCTCTATCATGGTCTTTTTTCCGATGATGTAGATGATCACCCCGCACAGCGCGAGCCCTATGAGAAAGTAGAACCTGTGCTCTTTGATGTACTTGTTCTTCCAGAAAGTTCGTCTGTCCATGGTGTGTGCTCCTTAGATCTCAATGCTGGTCCCGGGGATCTGCACTGCGCAGTCTATCCCGTGAGCCTCGCAGTACTGTGCAAGTTTAAAGAATACCACCTCGGTCTTTTCTACCAGCCGCGGCATGCCTGTGGCGGGCTTTGTCAGAGGAGAGAAGAAATTGTCCCAGTGGACCGGTATCACCAGCTTGGGACTGAGCTTTCCTACGGTCTCTTCAAAGAAGATCCTTTCTGTTTCCGCGTCTGCTTTCTGCAGGCCGGCTACTCCCAGAAAGAGCACATCCGCCCGGTACCCGTCCATCTGGCCTTTTATGTAGTTGAAGCTCGGGCGAATCATCACCTTTTTGCCCTCAGCCTCAACATAAAAATCGAAAGATCCGCCTTCCTTGTAGCTGCGCAGCTTAGCGGGCTGCCTTAGGGGCTCGTCTATCGTCTGTCCGAGGTCGTTGTTCAGAATGGTGGGCTTGGAATGGATGGAGGGGATCACCTTTACGCTGTATCCTCCGACTCTGTAGGTCTCATTATCCCCGAAGCATACGAGCTTTTCCTCCGGGACGTCTCCGCCTCTTGCAACATTCAGCGCCGAGCTGCTTCCGTAGATCACCGCGCCGGTCTTCTTTGCTATGTAAGGCGCGTCCATTACGTGGTCGTGGTGCGAATGCGATACGAAGATGGCCCTGAGCCTGTCGACCTTATGCGTTTTGAGCTTTTCATCCACCACGGCAGTGTCCGTAGGCGCGCTGCCGCAGATATACTTAAAAAGGGAAGGACGGGTCATGTGCGCATCAAAGAAGATCTGGTCCTTACCGTCATCGAACAGCAGTGTAGTAGTTCCGAAAAAAGTGACTTTCATTTTTGCTCCTTAACCTTCGTTTTTTTCTATTATCACTCATTTTCCGGAAAAATACCATACCCGATTTGCTGCAGGAATATGCGGATAAAAAAACTGCGGTTATAGAAACTCAAAACCCCTTGGAATTCCAAGGGGCTTTACGTGGAGCTACTGACCAGAGTCGAACTGGTGACCTCATCCTTATCAAGCACAATAAATCGATTCTTATCAATCCTAATCGGTCTCATACTATTCCAATTATAATTTAATCTCTTGTTGATATTTCAATAAACTAATCTAAAAAACAGTACAAAGGAAGCTAATTAGTAGAATATATCTTATTTTCGTATTCTGTCATCAACTCTGAATAGGGCTTAGAGAACGCCTCTTCAAAAGTATATAGATTGGAACAATAGTCTAGATACTTACTGAAGGAGTACTGTTCGATTAAATACCTGGAAAAGCAGAAGGCCTGTGCATATGTTAGGTCATTTCCGTCAATAAGTGGGTGTAGACTATTTATGGGTATCACCCATATTGACTCTTTAAGTTCTTCCGGATAACGCACACGCGCTTCTGCCATGGAAGAGATAAACAGCGGCAAATCAATTGACTCTGCATCATTCGGCAATGGCGCATTTTTCAGGTATATCTCGGTCACACGGGCCCAGAAAGCGCGATTTGCGGGATTATTGCTCTTGCCTTCTCCAGGGTCACTTCCGGTCTTGCTATATAATACAAGCGCATCTTCATAGTACGAATGCAGTAGAGAATTTGCCGGATAGATCATATACGAAAGATACTCACACAGGCCTTCATACTGCCATACTGGGTCAAGGCCTTTTCCGCTCTGAAGTGTTGGGACTAAGATATGGCCTAGTTCATGAAGATAGCCGTAACTTTGTTGAAGTTGGATCCTTCGCAGGCCGGGATTTGCACTTCCACCGCTTGTAGTTGAGCAGTAGATATCGAGCTTGCCCTCGTACCTTTCTTTTATTCTCTCATAATGTTCCGGCGCCTGCTCGGTGATAAACTGTAGGACTTTCTGAGGTCCAACAGCAGCATCATAGAGAAATCGACGTACAGCCTTTGCAGTCTTCATATCCGAAAGCTGCAGGATATAAAATCTGTGATCATGATCGTTTACTGCAATAAGTGGATACTGTGCAGATCGTCTGAACGTATATGATCTCAGATCATCGTGCAGAGGATCAGAATACGGTCTGTCTACCCCTATAGACTTTAGCCATTCCTGTTTGTATATAATGCAATCTTCTTCCAGGAGAGCCTTTCCGCCATATTTCTCCAATATATAGCGAGTAACTGCTGTAGCCGTCTGCTGAGCTAATTGGATCTCATCATTGTTTGCGAAAGGTTTAGTAAAATATGAGATGAACAAGCTCAGAATATCAAGATCATTAGTCTTCTCAAATATCGACTTCAGCAGAGTATCATCAGCTTTTCTTCCCAGTATGCAGCTTTCCAAGCCAAATGCCTTCCAGTACTCCTTGATATTGAGAGCAACGCATGCAAGGTCTGCTAGATAGTTCCTGTTCTCAACATCCTCGGCAGTGCAGTATAAAAGATTGTCGTAACGTTCAACTCCGATAGGAGCAGATTCTACGATATAGATGGTGAATGGTGAAAAGTCATCAACAGTAATCCCGGTTGTTTTAGATATACTATGCAGATCTTCTGTGATACTTGAAAACAAATGCTGAGCCGATTTTGAATCAAAAATATCTGATTGAATGTTCACTGTACAAGGACCGTATTTTGTAGACATGGTTTCAAAATACTGGCGGAAATCCAAAGAACTGTGTGGCTCACCTTTAGAAAAGGAGACGTGGTCTATTGAGCGCTGTGTACAGGCACTAAGTGTCATGAGCAACGCCAAGAATAAAACTAAACAACGCCGCATATGTATGATAGTCTCAAATTGATACAATACTAAACTACTACACCTATAATTTGATTATAAATGAAAATTTCGAACAACGTCAATATATGTCTTCAAATACATAATGATGAAAGATAGCAATCCTCACCTATGATTATAGACATATGATGTTTAGCCCTGGGTACTTTTTGCGGTGCTTTTTCTGATCTGACCTCATCTTCTTTGTGGATCTCCAAAAACGCGTCATAGACTTTTTGATAGACTTTTTGCAGATCGAGCACTAAATCGCAAGAAACTGCAAGCCTTTAGAAACTCAAAACCCCTTGGAATTCCAAGGGGTTTCTTGTGGAGCTACTGACCAGAGTCGAACTGGTGACCTCATCCTTACCAAAAAAGGCAAATGCCTTTGCGGTGTGTGTTTAGTTGTTGCATGCTGTTGCCTTTTGTGGCTGAAATTTCAACGCTTTTGGGATTTACGTTGTTGTAATTTGCTGCTTGCTTTCAACACTGTTTTCCGAATGTTTTAGGGGTGCGTCGTCATTTTTTTCGTCATTTTTTAAGGGATCCTTTTCTATCCCCGCACTTTCCATGTGGCTTTTTTCTTGGATCCCATTCTAATCAACAGGTCCATTTCCTGAAGCTTTCCCGCGATCTTCTTCACCCCGCTTAAACTCAGGCTGCAGGCATCAGCAGTTTCCTGAAGTGATGCGTTAGGATGATCGGAAAGATATCTCAGCACAGCCGTCTGATTATCAGTAAGCATTTCCATAGAAACTTCCTTCATCTTCCTTGCCCTGACATGATCCGGTTCATATGCAAATGGGATCGTAACTACCAGCATGCCATCACTGAAGGAAAACGCTTCTCGACCATACGTCTTAACGATCTGTGGTATTCCGTGGCCGCTCTGTTCAGCAAAATCACAAGTGATAAAAATATTGAACAGGCGGTTGTTTACCGGCTTGCTTGTTCCTGTGTAAAAGCCTTCCTCGCTGAGCCCGTAGGGAAGACCACCGTAAGACACGATCTCAATGCGGTCGTCATAGATGTAGACTGCAGGCGGGATCTTCTCAACCCACGAATTGTGAACACAGGCGTTTATCCAAGCCTCCCGGAAGGACTGAAAGTCAAACAGGCTTACCTCTGTTCGTATTCCGCTTGAAAGGTCTATCTTTTTCGGAAGATCTACCAACTCAAAGTAATCCAGAACCTGTTTTACCGTCAGAAGCAGACTCTGATCTGTAAAAGGCATCCGTTCATCAACGCCGGTTTTGTCTATACCCTGGAACCTCATAACCTTTATGATCATTTCATTTTGATCGGACAGGAGATAGGCCATCAGATTAAATCTGCCGTCCTTGTTGTACATACCAAAGCTGCTATAGAATTCCTTGGTGTCCGATGCATGGATACCCTTCCCCCGTAGATAATCGATCATACCGGTAAACGTAAGTGACTGATTATCAGAGGTCATCTGCATAAGAACATCCGTGCTTCCTGATACAAGCATCTTCCTTAGAAGCTCGCTGCCAATCTGCTCATCAGAAGCAGCAGTCCTGATATAGTATCTTCCATCACACGAATAAGGGATATTCGACCCTTCAGCATGTACTCGAATATATGACCTGCCATTTTCATCCTTTGGAGTTTCCAACTCCAGAACTATCCGAGGTTCTATAAGTTCCGCTGCCCTCTGCTTTATATCTATCAGTGTCTTTTTTCCAATATCAAGACCCTTTACCGTCCCGTCATCATCGACGCCAAAGTAAACGGTCCCTTCAGAATTTCTGTTCAGCATGGCAGAAAGTGACTTTAGTCCCTTATCTAACTGCCCCAGCCCTGATTTAAACTCTTGTCGTTCGTTTTCCAGTCCAAGATTCATTGGTCCATTCCTCCTGCTGAAATAAAGTCTACCATAAAGCGCCTTTAAAGTCTACTTTTAAAGTCTACTATTTTGTAGACTTTAAAATTCCTCAAAGCATTAATCCCCGCTGATTGCATCCATATATATCCTTGTCGCAGCTGCTTTAGAAACGTCGTTGGCATGTGTATAGTACTTGAGTATCGTTTCGATTTTGTCACCTACTATAGCAGCTATTGAAGCTATGTCCGCACCACTGGTAACCGCGATGCTTATAAAGCTGTGGCGAAGCTTATGTGGATGACAGTTTTCAAAACCGTACTTTTTTCCAAACTTCCCGAAATAGTCTCTTGGAGAGTCGTGATGCATGGGCTCGCCGTTAGGATCCTGTGTAAAAACATATTTGGTTGATACATTGAAGCGAGTCTGTTCCTCCTTTATCTGGCGCAGAAGATCCATTGTTGTACGAGAAACTTCATTAGTTCTGATATTTCCGTTTTTTATTGTATCATTGTATGTTCCTTTAGCGGCTGTATAGCAAAGATTGTTCTCAAAACGCACTCTGCAGTTATCAAAGTCAACATGCTTCCACATGATCCCCAAGGCTTCACCTATGCGGCATCCTGTATCTGTAAGCAAATAAGCCAGCGTCCTCCATTTTAGTGGTTCATTGTCTGCACATGAACGCAGACGCCTTATTTCATCTTTTGTGTAAGCCTCAATGCCTTTGTTTACCCGTTCCGCTTTTGTTGCCTTGGGCCTGGTGACCTTGTCCATGGGATTAATTTCTATTGTCTCTTCAAGAAAAGCCATCTTGAACAGCCCGTTAAGGATATTATACGCCTTGATAACAGAGCCAAGCTTGCTCCCGTTCTTTTGCATGTTTAATAAAAAAGTGTTTATATGCACAGCTTTGATCTCTGTGATCTTCATATCGCCAAGGGCAGGCAGAATATGTATCCTGAAATTACTCTGATAGCTCTCTCTGGTATGTTCTGATATAGTGACCGTCTTGGCGGGCATGAACACTTCATCTGCATATTTTCGAAGCGTAAGAATCTGTGCCTTTTCGGCAGCTTCCTGCTTCGCTTTCTCCTTTTGTTCTTTAAGTGTTACAGCTTCTCCTGCCCTGACAGCTGCGGTAAATACAGATTCCGCCTTTTTCAGGCCCCTTTGAATAGCACCCTTGCTCCATCCTTCAGGAATGCTCCAAGTAGATGTATATCGTTTTCCCTCATGGTAAACATTTATTTGATAAGCTCCTTTTCCGTTCTTTCTTTCCACATATTGGGTTGCCATTTTTCACACTCCTCTGAATTACTATATGTTTTTTCCTTCAGTATTGCTATGCCATCCAGACTGCTCAAAAAACAAGACAGTTTTTCTCTTTCATTATATAAATAAACAGTAAAACAATCTGTTCAATCTGTTAATGCCTATTGCTTCTTCACCCTGTTCGGGAAACACCCTTCAAGCCATTCTTCAAACTCTTCAGGCGTGATCCTGCCGTTTATGCAGGCCTCACGCTTATCCATAGCCTTGTATTTCCACTTGTTGAAATCGTCCTTCTTTATCTGATTAACTCTTTCACGTGCCTTATAACGCTTATAATATCTCTGATACAGCGTCATTGCCGGAACATCAGCGACCTTCTTTTTGTATGTCTCCATTGCCGCGAGTTCCTGACAGGTGCGTGACTCGCCATCTGTTATACGACTGCAGTAATTGGTGTTATAGTTGCCCTTTACAATAAAATACTTCCCACAGCGCTTGCATTTTCTGAAATGAATGTTTTCTTCGATCATTTTTGAAAGCTCAAGCTCAAGCATATCAGCTACAGTGCGAACCTCGTAGTCTATATAAATGTGCCTGGGCCTTACAAAAATCATTCTTGCTTCTGATTCCGATATGGAATATCGCTTTGCAAAATCAGAAAAGATCGAAACATCTTTGTTTATATTCGCCGCCACCTTCTTGGCATACTGAGAAAAATCCATCCCGCCGGACTCATAATCATCAATATTTCCATCCATTCTTAATCTTTCATTTCTGTGTATGGATGTCGGGAGAGCATGAATATATCTGTAAGCAGCATAACGCTCTCCCGGGCTGCACTCACCAAGCACCTGAGGGAAATAGTCTTCATCAAAACAGAACTCCAATATCTCAAGATATTCCTTTTGCAGGGCTGTCAGATAATAATAGTACAGCTCTATCTGTTTCTTGGCATTTCTCTTTATATCAATAAACACCGGCGGGAAGATCGCCGAATAAAACGATGCATAGGCTATATCTCTTATCTCATCAAATGTCCGGCAATAATCATTATATGTTTCAACTTCCAGCTGAAGATGGTTATACACTTTATTATTCTCAGGCTCCGGTTCTGTAAGATAGAATTCCGCTAATATCTGATCCACACGAGCTCCGTTCTTTTCAGATCTATCTTTCAGTTGTTCCCAATATGTATAATAACTAAGGCAATCGGCTACCGACGTAATAAAATCCGCATAGACGAAATCGAGAATGCCTTCTCCCAAGTTCAGAGTTATATTTGTTCCGCTAAAGACATTATTAAGCGGTTCTTCGTCCATTTCCTGATCAGGGGAGATCCCTGCCTGCATCCCGGTAATTTTCTGTTCTTCACTATCCGAATAGCCAAGCCTATCTTTAAATATCTCGATTATCTGGCTGTTATACTCTTTCAGTTCACGGCGCGCATGCTCACCTAAAACACTATCCTCAAACAAATACACATTACAAGCTGGCCTGTCTTCTCTTTCTGCACATTCCTTCTCATAGGCAACCAATTCGTCATACATGGCAAAGTATTCATGAAACGGATCGACATCTATAGTGAATCTTCCCTTATTTTCAAAAAGTACATTATTACAGAAGAAGTTTAATTGGAAATTCCTCTTGTTTGACCGTATACTGCGGTATTTATCATATTCTGTCTGTTCAAATTCCGAATAGTCTTTTTTCTTTCTGCTCATGATGTCACCTGCTTTTAGAAAATGTATTTTGCCGTTATTTTGCCCTAACTTCATCACTCCAATAAACCTTGGGCGAAAGTATTGCATTTCTGTCGGGACTCATTATAATACATTTATCCAATAAAAACAAGTGTTCGTTTGTTGGATAACATAATTATATAACTGTCAAGGGAATACGATATGACATTGCCATGACCGGAATGCTGCAGCCGCGAGCGATGCAACGCCGACACAGTGTGGGCAGGAATCTGGTTCCCCGGAGGACAGGCAACTATTACTACTATGATTTGGCACATATAAGTGCCGGAAAGGAAAAATGAATGAAAAAAGAATCTACAAACAAGATCTACATGTCCAGAAGAGAGGCTGCCGACTATACAGGGCTCAGTTATCACTTCATACGGAAAGGGACGGAAAACGGAACCATACCGTTCATTATGTCCGGGAACCGCTTTCTGGTCAATGTTCCTCTTCTTCTCAAACAGCTTGAAGAAAGAAGCGAACAGGAGTGCTCCTGATGGAAAGCGCATGTATAGAAAAAACTGCCCTATTTCCATCAGTTGGCGCTGATGCGGAGCAGTTTCTTAATTCAAGCAACAACAGTATAACAGCTGAACATAACACTTGCAATGACTTTTATGTAAATAATGCAGGTTTTCAATCATCTTTTTCAGGAAAAGGTTTCAGGACAGTCACCATGAACGAGCTGCTGGACTCTGTCTATACCGGAAAAGAGCCTATAATAGATGGTCTTCTCTATAGGGACACATATCTTTTTACCGGAAGCCCTAAAGTCGGTAAAAGCTTTCTGATGGCACAGCTTGCATACCATGTCAGCACAGGCACTCCGCTCTGGGGATATCCTGTTAGAAAAGGCAAGGTCCTCTATCTAGCGCTTGAGGACAGCGAAGAGAGACTTCAAAGCAGACTGCACAGAATGTTTGGAACAAACGGGACCGACAACCTGCATCTTGCTACATCCTCAGGCACCCTGGGAGATGCTTTGGATGGCAATCTGATACAGTTTCTTACGGATAATCCCGACACCAGCCTTGTGATCATAGACACACTGAAAAGGATACGTGATTCTGAAAAATCAGATACCAACTACGATGATGATTATGACACTATCATAAATCTCAAGAATTTTGCCGACAGACGCAATATCTGCCTGATCATAGTCCATCATAACAGAAAACTCAAATCTGACGATATCTTTGAGATGATCTCCGGAACGAACGGACTGTTTGGCGCCGCAGACGGAGCCTTTGTTCTTGACAAGGAAAAGCGCGGATCTGATGAAGCAACCCTGTATGTAACGGGAAGAGATCAGCCGGACGCGAAACTTCAGCTTAAAAGGAATGTCAGCACCCTCACATGGGATCTTGTAGGGATCGATACGGATGAATGGAAAGACCCTCCGGATCCGCTCCTGGAATCTGTCGCAGCGCTTGTAGATGGCAGCTGCCCCATCTGGCAGGGATCTCCAACGGAGCTTGCAGTAGCTCTTAACACAGAACTTTCTGTAAATGCTCTCACAAGAAAGCTGAATGTATCCGCGCGGAAACTTCGCAGTGATTACTCTGTTTTGTATAGGAATACAAGGAACCATGACGGCAGGTTCATAAGGATCGAGCTCAATAAGCGTGACGATATGTGACGCTCGTGACGGTATTTTCGTGAGGTAGTTCGGTATGTAAAATATCGTCACCATCGTCACGACCGTCACGGAGAGGAGAACAGAAAGCATCCTGTTCTGATGCTGAAGTTCCTTAACGAGCAGGGAACTTGTATAGCAAGTTTCCGCCGGGTCTGCGGGGCAGACTCCGCTCAAGGGGATGCCCCCTGACCCCCTGCTGCTTTCGCAAAGACGAGAACTACGCGTCATCAGACAATCTCAATTAACCGAAAGGACTACAATATGACAAAAAGAACAGTTCAAATATATACGCGGGTTACTCCGCAGGAAAAGAAAAGGATCGCCTCCAATGCAAGAAAATGCAGGCTGTCGGTATCGGAATACATCAGACAGAGAAGCCTAGGCTTTGCTCCAAGAGAAGTGCCGCCGCAGGCATATTATGACATGTGCGGACTGCTGGAGGATGCTCTTACGCTGCCCGAAGGCGAAAGAATGATTCCCGGCATTCTGAATGAACTTAGGGAAACGATACTTCTTCCCGGGAGGGACCTCTGATGGCTACCACGGGATTTTGGCCCATAAAAGGCTCTCTTAAGGATGTAATCGAATATGCGGACAACCCGGATAAAACCATAGAAAAGAAGTATATGGACGAGGATCTGGCGAAGGTCGTAAACTATGCGTCAAACGACAATAAGACCGATCAGAAGATGTATGTCTCCGGGATCCACTGCACCAAAGATCATGCATACGAAGATATGCTGGCTGTACAGAAAAGGTTCGGTCTTCGCGGCAGCAATGTAGCCTATCATGGCTTTCAGAGCTTTAAGCCGGATGAAGTAACTCCGGAGGAAGCACACCGGATAGGCATTGAAACAGCAAACAGAATGTGGGGTGACAGGTTTCAGGTGCTTGTCACTACGCACCTGAACACCGACTCGGTCCATAATCATCTGGTCGTAAATGCTGTATCCTACGTGGACGGCAGGAAGTTTCAGAACCATATAGGAGACCATATAGAGATACGGAAGATTTCTGACCGTCTCTGCCTGGAGCACGGACTGTCCATACTCGAAAACGCTCCGTTCTACGGCGGAGAAAAGAAGGCATACTGGATCCATAAGAATGGCGGAAAGACACACAGGGATATCCTGAAAGAAGATATAGAGGAATGCATCAAGCTCGCCGTAACTGACAACCACTTTATAGAGCTTCTTGAAGAGCGTGGATACGAGTATGACTATACCCGGCACAGCGTTAAAGCTCCCTCCTGGGAGCGGGGCGTAAGGCTTGAGCGATTGGGCTATTCGAAGGAAGTCATCTGGGACAGGATCATGGCTTATGACCATATGCAAAATCGCTATCGCTATGTAAAATATGGTTCTTTTCAGCCCAAAAGCTATCAGGACTATCCCCTGCTTGAGCTCGAGCAGCAGCTGGAATTTACGATAGAGCATTCGTGCAGCGGAATCAAGGTTGCGGTCAACCTTGTGTTCTACGTTATTGTCGAGCTGCTTAAGCTCGTGACAGGAGAACAAGACCGCGAGGTATTTCGGCCTCAGCCACTTTCCCCAGAGCTTAGGATGGAAGCCGCCAAGCTGGACGATCTTACCGCACAGGCAACGCTGTTAGCGAAAAACCACATAGAGACCATGCCGCAGTTGCAGGCATTTATCGATACCAAACGTGAAGAAATTGCCTCGCTCGAAAAAGAACGCCAGCAATGCTACAACAGGCTCAGAACGGTAAAATCTTCGGATTCAGCCTCAGAACTCAAAGCAAAGGCCAAAGATATTACCGAACGCATAAAGCCTTTGCGAAAAGACCTGAAAACGGCCGAAAACGCTGTAAAGAGAAGCGAATACCTGGCAGGTCTCCTGAATACAGAACATAAGATGGAGACGCAGATCCTGCAGCAAGAGCGTGCCCACAGGGAAAGAGACAGAGGCTGGGAACGATAATTGCAACAGAGGTATAAAGTTTTCTTAGTCAAGGACATCTGATTAATCTTAAAGTTGACACGTATAAGGCAAGTGTTACAAAAAATATATCAATAAAACCCGCCTGGTTTGTAAGCTAGACGGGTTTTAGCTCTCGAAAGGTTATAGTGGGATTGTTCTCAATTACATTAAAGCATCATCTATAAATTATCGTCTCCAACTCATATTTTGCATGATTTTCACTCTCTTGCCCTACCAAGGTATACCAGCTATCTTTAATTCCCAAATAATCCCAAAGACTATTCTTTTTTTTCTATTTTTTTTTCGATACCTGAAATTGTATGAATAACAAAAGCTCCTGTTATTATAACAATTAAACCAACGCCAGCGATATTGACCGACAGTTGGCTTTGCATATCATCCGTCCTAAATGCAAATAAGAATAGTAATTCAGCCACTATAGTTGCAACTATGTATATAACAATCTTTTTCATAATGTTTTCCTTGTTTATTATAACAATAATAATTATAGTTAGCGTTGGACTAATTCAACTCAACTCTAATATTACAGATATGACCACCGAAAAAATACGGTGATCATGTCTATAATGTATAGCTATCTATATACAGTTTTTACGGCTTCTCTCTTATCCTGCGTAATTACTCCAGTGGCCGTAAGGGATACTCCACCTGAACCTTCCGCAAATGTTGCCCCTACAGAAAATGCCACTGAAAGCTTACTGTGCGCGTAACTGCCGACCACATTAAAACTTGTAGTTGATGTCTGCGCAACTAACATTTTGCATGTAATGTATGCAAACAGATTTGTGCATTCAACACCACTATCCGTGCTTGAATCATAGCCATCATTTGGAAGGTTAAAAATACCGGCAGCTCCATACCAGTTCCCATTTACTGGATTTTTTAGGTTTGATCCGGTTATGTTAGTCCGAATCGTAGAGGTGGTAGTATTCCCTTCTATAGTTAATGCCTGCTTATATGAGTAATATCCACTTTCACTACCTGCTACGAGCGTGCAGTAATTCGCAGACACCCCTACAGCATCCTTCCATCTAAAGGATGGCATTGTTAACCAAGTTGCGTATGTGCTTAGCTTATAAGTAGCACTTGTCCCCGACACGAGAGAACTGGACACAGTTATTCTCATATATGTATCGACATATGGATTACTGGAATTCACCTCATAAGTAACAGGATCGATGATTCCATTTTCGATATCTATATAGTCCTGATAAGCATCCTGAATCAACTGATCTTTAGATGATGCATGCAGCTCTCTTTGTTCTAAATTTAATTCTGCACCAGATAATGCAATATCTTCAGGAAGATAAACAGTCTCACCAGTAACTTCATTTTCTTTACTGTATGTTACTGTAATTCCAATAGTTTCTATATTAGCTATATCTGAGAGTTCCTCATCAGAATGAGCGTTTACCTCAGTGTCATTCATTCCTAATGCATAAAGAAGCGCTCGTGTTTTTTCTACTGAGAGAGCTCCGTCGCCATTCTCTGCTTTGTGATATTCGCGAGTAACGCTATAATCAGAGCCTACAAGTTCATGTAATGTGAATTCATATCCCATCGATTCAACTACTACTAAATCAGCAACATCTTTATTACGGGGATTGATATTCAATCCGGAATTATCAGCGAATACGCAACTTGTGCCCGCTGAAGTAATTATCATCGCCACAGACAGAACTGAAGCGATGATTTTTCCAATTTTTCGCATTTTCATTTCTCCTTTAGATTACAATTTTTTCGATATGAACAAAGACGGCGCCTGTCCTTCTTCAAATATAAAATATCACATGCGCTCATAGTCTGTAAAATACTAAATAATAATATTCAGGTATTCAGATTTAGAATTGTGTGCTATACTATCAATACATATGAACAGTGTTTTAGAAACATTGATTTATTATTTACTGACAATATTCCTGCAACACATAGGAGGAAATCTATGGAACTAATATCAATAAGATATTTTTTAGAAGTGGCTGATAAGGGAAATATGACTCATGCAGCAGAAACTCTTCGAATATCGCAGCCGTCGCTTTCACGTCATATAAATTTGATTGAAAATGAACTCGGACAGAAATTGTTTGAAAGAGATTATCATACCCTTAATCTTACAAAGGCTGGTATTGAATTTAAATATAGAATGGAGAATATAATACAACAACTGGATGTAACTATAAAAGAACTATCAGTAAACAAGGAGGAATTTACGGGAAGTCTTTCAGTCGCTTTTATGGATGGTGCACTGACAGATACAATCGCTTCTGCAATTTCTGATTTTCAAAGAGAATACGATAAAATAACAATTAAATACTATGTAGGAAGCACGAATTATATTAAATATCATTCAAGTCATAAGCTTGTTGATATTATTGTTGGATTTTTAGATAAACCTAAAAATAGTGCGAATATAATCAATACCGGGGAGCACAAAACTGCAGGCATTGTAATGACATCAAATGATGAATTATCAGTTCTTAAGTCAATAGATGCAGAAATTGTAAAAAAAATAAGTATCATTGGATCTCAATGGGATTTTGACAATACTGATTCAACGCCGATAATCCCTGTAGAAAAAACTTGCACATTTGTAGAACAGTCGGGACATTTTCTACCTCTAATAAATCGTAAGGGTAAATATATGCTTTGCATTAAACCGAATGACAAATTGCTTAGCGGCTTAGGATTGACTTTTGTCCCCATAGTTCCAAAGATAGAAAGAAGCATCTGTATTCTCAGACCAGAAGGGATGTCTGAAACAAACGCCAGTGATGCATTTTTTAAATATATGAATAATATATTTAAGATATCCGCATAACCATCTCTGACACCATTGTATGCTACCATTTCCAGTAGAATAACTATGAAGTAACGGATTACTGTTATCTATCCATGTTGTCTAATATCCTTTCAACTGTGCTTATGGTTTAAACCAACAAATATAATGGTTACATAAAGATAGTCTTTGACTTCCTATACTTTGAAAAGTATCCTGGTACTATTTCGGGTTTCATAGACTTTTAACCACATCTGACAATTGCCGCAATCTGTCGTAATGATGCGTAATTCTACATAAAGATTCATCGTCATTTTTTTCGTCATTTTTTTGCTAGCAATCACGAACCGCGACGATTTAAGCTGCTCTTTCCAAAGCCGAAACCCCTTGGAATTCCAAGGGGTTTCTTGTGGAGCTACTGACCAGAGTCGAACTGGTGACCTCATCCTTACCAAGGATGCGCTCTACCTACTGAGCTACAGCAGCATATTACGCCGCGGTCCGCGACGCCAATTATTATACTTGTGCGGGGCGCCGTTGTCAAACATTATTATGCGGACTGACAAAATATTTTTGCTTTTTTTCATATAATATGTTAGAATGTGTCGCCTGCGAAAGCAGAGTACAGGTGTCACTTGAAAACCACCTATAAAAAACAAGGAGTTTTTTATTTATGCAGAAAGATCGTTCCAGGATCCTCATGATCGCCTACGGAGCAGTTATAGCTGCTGTCTACGTTGTGCTTACCATTGTATTCCAGCCCATCTCCTTCGGAGAGGTGCAGCTGAGGGTGGCGGAGGCTCTGACCATACTGCCGATGTTCACGCCGGCGGCCATACCCGGGCTGTTCGTGGGCTGCCTGCTGGCCAACATGCTCGGCGGAGGCATCATCGTGGATGTCATCTTCGGAAGTCTGGCCACGCTGATAGGCGCCGTGTTCAGCTACATGCTCAGAAATAACCGCTGGCTGGTGCCGATCCCCGCGGTCCTGTCCAATACAGTAATAGTGCCTCTGGTGCTGAGGTTCGGCTACGGCCTTACGGACATACCGTATCTGCTCCAGGTGGTGTACATATTCGCCGGGGAAGTGGCCGGATGCTGCATACTCGGAGAGCTTCTGGCAGCGGTGCTGCTGCCGCGCAGGGATCTTATTTTCAGACGCTGAAGGGAGATGAAAAGCAAAATGACACAGATCGACAGGATAAGACAGATGGAGGAATGCCTTGACGCTTCCGCCGCGGCAGTGGAAAAGCTCGGCGCGGCGCTTAAGGAGTACGAGGCTGTTCAGAAGCAGTACAAAAAGCTCAGCGACTATTACGGAAGCCCCCGATGGATGAAGGACTTCGAGGACGACGAGGCGGGAAAGCTGCCGCAGGATCTTAAGCGCGGCGTGCTCTCCGAGGACGCGGTCTACGACCTTATAACCGAGAACCGTGAGCTCGTGATAAGGATGCTGAAGCTTTCGGCCAGGGCTCTGGAGGACAGCGTCCTGTAGGGCTGAACAGAAAAAGAGACAAGAAAAAAGGAGCACGGTGAACTGACCCCCAAAAGTTAGACCAAGAATCTAACTGGAGGAGGTCAGTTTTGTTATGGCAAAGTATAGTTTTGAATTTAAGATGAGAGTAGTCAAGGAGTATTTAGACGGACAAGGAGGATATAAAAATCTTTCAAAG
>JAFRZB010000006.1 GCA_017442785.1 Bacillota bacterium | reverse complement strand
GTACACTGAGGCTTGAACACTCTCATTGTATCAAGTCTGGAGAGTTTTGGTTTAACCTTCGATGCACACCCGCATAGCGGGTGGTTTATTTGTCTCGTGCCTCAGGCACGAGACGGGGCTATTAGTGCCCCATAATAAAAAAACGCGGCTCCGCGATCCTGCGGAGCCGCATATTTTTTTCTTAGAATTCGAGGCTCTTTTCGATGAAGGTCTTAAGGTCTCCTATCTTTACGCGCTCCTGCTTCATGGTGTCGCGGTCGCGTACCGTTACGCAGCCGTCGGCCTCGGTGTCGAAGTCCACGGTGATGCAGAACGGAGTGCCTATCTCATCCTCTCTTCTGTAGCGCTTGCCTATGCTTCCGGAGGCGTCGTAGTCCACCATGAAATGCTTGGACAGCTCCGCGTAGATCTCCTCGGCCTTGGCGTTCTGGTTCTTGGTGAGCGGCATTACCGCAGCCTTGAACGGAGCCAGCGCCGGGTGGAAGTGCATCACCACGCGGGTGTCGGTCTTGCCGTCCTCGGAAGTGAGGGTCTCTTCCTCGTAAGCGTCGCACAGGAAGGCCAGAGTAACTCTGTCAGCGCCCAGGGACGGCTCGATAACGTAAGGAATGTAGCGCTTCTTGGGGTCTATCGGGTCTATGTAGAGCATGCTCTGTCCGGAGCAGTTCTGATGCTGGGTAAGGTCGTAATCGGTGCGGTCCGCTATGCCCCAGAGCTCGCCCCAGCCGAACGGGAACAGATACTCGAAGTCCGTAGTGGCCTTGCTGTAGAAGGACAGCTCCTCCTGGGAGTGGTCACGCAGACGCAGCTTCTCCATGTTCATGCCCAGGGACTCCAGGAACTTGCGGCAGTACTCCTTCCAGAAAGCGAACCATTCCAGGTCCGTATCCGGCTCGCAGAAGAACTCAAGCTCCATCTGCTCGAACTCGCGTATGCGGAATATGAAGTTGCCCGGGGTGATCTCGTTTCTGAACGATTTACCTATCTGGGCTATGCCGAAAGGCACCTTCTTGCGGCTGGTCCTCTGAACGTTCTTAAAGTTTACGAATATTCCCTGAGCGGTCTCCGGCCTTAAATAGATCTCGGACTTCTTGTCCTCGGTAACTCCCATGAAGGTCTTGAACATCAGGTTGAACTGGCGGATGCCGGTGAAGTTCTCCTTGCCGCAGTCCGGGCACTTGATGTGATGCTCGGTGACGAAGGTCTCCATCTGCTCGTTGGTCCAGCCGTCAACACCGCCGTCGAGCTCTATGCCGTTCTCCTTGCAGAAGTCCTCTATGAGCTTGTCTGCCCTGAACCTGGAGTGGCACTCCTTGCAGTCCATCAGAGGATCGGAGAAGCCTCCCACGTGTCCGGATGCCACCCAAGTCTGGGGGTTCATCAGGATGGCGGCGTCCAGTCCCACGTTGTACGGGGACTCCTGGACGAACTTCTTCCACCAGGCCCTCTTGATGTTGTTCTTGAGCTCAACGCCTATCGGACCGTAGTCCCACGCGTTGGCCAGACCGCCGTAGATCTCGGAGCCCGGATAGAGAAAGCCCCTGCCCTTGCAGAGAGCGACTATAGTGTCCATCGTAAATTCTTTAGCCATTTTTCCACCTATTAACGTAATGTGTTATTCTGTTACCTCTTTATTATCTGCCTCTTCCGAGGCCTCAGCCTTGGCTGCGTCCGCCTTCTTGCCGAAGCGGTCCGCAAGGTCGTCCTTCTTGTCGATCGCAGATGCGTAGAGCTCGGCGCCCTTGTCCTTTGCCGCGGCGTAGAGCTCGGATCCCTTGACCTTTGCGGTTGCGTAGAGCTCGGATCCCTTATCGATCATCTCGTCCATCACTACTCCGCCCTTCTCCTTTACGGTCTCGAAGGCGCTGCTTGTCTTCTCGCTGACGTTCACCACAGTGCCGTCCTCCTTTACGAGCTCGACTCTGCACTTAGTCACTGCGGCCGCAACAGCCGAGGCTACCGCGCCCCACGGGAAGAGCACCGTGCCTACCACGCCGAAGCTCACCGGCAGGTTCAGCACCACGTCGTCTCCGTGGTAGATCCTGATCTTTGTGACATTACCCTTGCGGACAGCCTCCTTGATGTTGTCTACGATCTTTCCCGTCACCTTCTTTTCCGAGGAGGAGAACTGGTGATCTATATTCTCCTCTACGTAGATTATCGCGTCCACGACATTGCCGTTCGCGAACTCAAGGGCCTCCTTGGCCTCCTTGTAGCTGACGCCTGTGCGGTCCTTGACCAGTTCGATCTTCTCAAGTGTAATTTCCATGGTCTTCTCCCTTCAAATTATAAGTGATTCGCTCTTAAGGGCGTCTATGCCCAGATGATAAGAGTAATAAGCTTTCAATATCCTTGCGAGCCTCTTTTCCAGAGCCTCCGAGAGCGAAAGCTTCTCAAGGCTCCTTAAAGGATGGGCCTGCATAAATCGAATGACAGATATTATATCATTTCCGGCATCGAATATCAACGGATTTAATGAAGCTCCGGAAGGCGCGCAGTCTGCGCAGAGCGCCCCTCCGTCCGGGACGGATATGTACATCAGATCCTCGGTCTTTCCGCACTTTACGCACGCGTCCGCCGAAATGCCGCTTCCGTAAAGCGTCAGGGCCTTTATCTTAAAGCCGGTATAGAGAGTATCGAAGTCCGTCTTCCGCTTCTCCAGGAGCACAAGGTACTCCAGAAGCAGGTTGAACATCCCTGCCGCGGGCTGCTCATCCTCAAGCATCCTGTCCGCAAGCTCAAGGGCTCCGGAAGCGCGGGAGAACTTGTCTATGTCCTCCCCTATCGAATAGAAGCTGTCCATGGTCTCAGCCCCGTTGATGCTGTAGGAATCCCTTCCCTTGAACAGCTCGTAGCGCCCGTGCGCAAAAGGCCTTAATGCCAGAGCGGACTTGTTCCTTCCCTTCTCGCTGATGCTGGTGCCAGCGGATATCTTGCCGTATTTGTCGGTGAGCAAACAGACCATACGCCTTCCGTATGCCGCCTTCACCTGCCTTAACACTATGCCTTCCGCCTCTGTAACCATCAGTCCTTCTTATACCCGAAATTGCTTATGGCAATGGAGGAATCCCTCCACTTTTCCTTTACCTTCACGAAGAGCTCCAGGTAGACCTTCGTGCCTATAAGGGATTCTATCTCCTCCCTTGCGGCCTTTCCGATGCCCTTGAGCTTCCTTCCGCCTTTTCCTATGATTATCCCCTTGTGGGACTGCCTCTCGCAGTAGATGGCCGCGTGTATCCTGGTAAGGGTCCCGAGCTCCTCGTAGCTCTCTATCTCCACTGCAACGCCGTGCGGCACCTCCTCGTCCAGGTACAGCAGCAGCTTTTCCCTGATTATCTCGCTTACCAGGAAGCGCTCCGGATGGTCAGTCACCATGTCCGGCGGGAAGAACATCGGACCCTCCTCCGCAAGCTCCTCGAGCTTTTCCAGAAGCACGTCAACGTTCCTGTCCTTAAGGGCGCTGGTGCCTATGATATCCCTGAAGATCCCCATGGCCTCGTAGGTCTTGTATATCTCCTCAAAGACCGGCGGCTCTATCCTGTCGATCTTGTTGATGACAAGTATCACGGGGGTATCTATGCCCTTGAGCTTCTCCAGTATGAACGCGTCTCCGCCCTTTTCCTCGAACGGGCCGTCCACAAGGAACAGCACCGCGTCCACCTCCTTAAGGGTGCCTATCGCGGTGTCAGTCATGTAGCTTCCGAGCTTGTTCTTGGGCTTGTGTATGCCGGGGGTGTCTATGAACACGAACTGGCAGGCGGGCTCGCCGCCATCCATCCTCGTGTAGATGCCCCTTACCGCGTTCCTGGTGGTCTGCGGCTTGGAGCTGGTTATTGCTATCTTTTCTCCGAGTATGGCGTTCAGGAGCGTGGATTTTCCGACGTTCGGACGCCCTATTATACCTACGAAAGCGCTCTTCATCTCTCAAGCCCCAGGAGGCTCATCACCTCTTCCTCGCGGGCGCGCATGTCGGCCTTGTCTTCCTCGGTCTCGTGGTCGTAGCCCAGAAGATGGAACACGCTGTGTGTAAAGAGATATACTATCTCCCTCTGCACGCTGTGTCCGTACTCCTTTGCCTGGGCCTCGCAGACCTCCTCGCAAATGACCACGTCTCCTATCGCCAGCTCCTCGTCCTCCTCAAGGTCCTCCTCCGCGGGGATGCAGCCCTTTTCGTACAACGGAAAGCTGAGGACGTCGGTCTGTCTGTCCACTCCGCGGTAGGTCTTGTTCAGATCCCTGATCTCTTCCCTTCCCACGAAGCTCACGGAAAGGGTGACCGGCTCCGGGTCCATGCCCTCTCCCTTAAGAGCCGCAACGGCGGCTGCCTCAAGAAGGGCCGATGTCTCCTCGTCCGGCCTTGCGTCTTCGTCAAAATACAGTATCATCTAATCCTCCGCCCACTCCGGGTGCTTTGAAATGTAACGGTCGTACGCGTTGACTATGCGGCGCACCAGCGGGTGCCTTACGACGTCCGAATCCGTAAGCGTGCAGAAGGCTATGCCTTCGACGCCTTTAAGTATCTTGAGTGCGTCCACCAGTCCCGAGCGCTTTCCTCTGGGAAGGTCCACCTGGGTTATGTCTCCGGTGACTATCACTTTGGACCCAAATCCCATCCTTGTAAGGAACATCTTCATCTGCTCCTTGGTGGCGTTCTGCGCCTCATCCAGGATTATGAACGCATTGTCCAGGGTCCTTCCGCGCATGTAGGCAAGAGGCACCACCTCTATGGTCTCCTTCTCCTTAAGGCGCAGTGTCGCCTCCCTGCCGAGTATGTCGTAGAGGGCATCGTAGAGCGGACGCAGGTACGGGTCCACCTTCTCCTGAAGGTCTCCCGGCAGGAAGCCCAGCCTCTCTCCTGCTTCCACGGCGGGTCTTGCGAGTATGAGCTTTTCGACGTCCTTGTTCTTGAGGGCATTCACGGCCATGGCCACGGCTATGTAGGTCTTTCCCGTACCGGCGGGGCCGATGCCGAAGGTTATGTCATTCTTTTTGATCGCGTCCACATAATTCTTCTGCCCTATGGTCTTGGCCTTGAGGGGCTTTCCGCGGAAAGTGAAGCAGATCACATCGCGCGATATGTTGGACTCGCTGTAGGAGACGCCCTCAGACGCCAGGGTTATGATGTATCCCACCTTCTGGTCGTCGAGTATCTGGCCGTTCTCCGCAGCCTTAAAGAGCTCGTTTACTATGAATGCGGCCTTCTCGCTCTCGTCTCCGTTTACGATTATCTGGTCTCCTCTGTAGCTGATGCTGCAGCCTGTAGCCTTTTCCACGAGTTCGAGATTGTGGTCGAAGGCTCCGAATACCTCGGAGAACTCCACCGCTCCGCTGGGGCTTATTCTAAGTTCGCTCAAGTTTACCTCCTGTTTCCCTTTATAAAATGATTTTATCATAATAACAAGGGCTTTACAATCAGTGCGGACGCCCGCGGCACCTTATTTTGCGGGGCTTTCGGGGCTTTGCATCTTTTTGATAAAAACGCTTGCACAAGCCGCGGCGGATGTGTATAATATGCCTGTTCGATCTGAACAGGAAAGGTGGTGAGTCGTTTGGCACAGGTAATCGTAAAGGAAGGCGAAGGCCTGGAAAGCGCTCTTAAGAGATTCAAGCGTTCTTGTGCAAGAGACGGCATCATGGCCGAACTCAGGAAGAGAGAATGCTACGAGAAGCCCAGCGTCCGTGAAAAGAAGAAGTCTGAGGCTGCCCGCAAGAAGGCTAATAAGAGGTACTAGACCTTTCACCGAAAAGGACCCGCATCCGCGGGTCTTTTTTCATGCAAAACTTCTGTTCTTAGGGTCGTCGGGCGATCCTTCCCGGGCCAAAGATCACGATCTGTCCCCTTTTAATTAAAAATGTTAATATGGGACCATGGGCACAAGTTCAGGCCCTGCAAAATACGTCCCGTTACCACATGTTCTGATCAAATGGGATGACATCGCAGCATAAATACCCAACATATCACCCATTATGCCCGCGACATATGATCATCTCTTCATCCCATTTGTAAGTATCTAATTGAAATGAGACGTAATAATTCTTATCCGTATCCTGTAATTCATCCCATTCTTTTCAAATTCCGCCAAATGAGACGTATAGAGGGACCGCGGTACGCTCTGTGGTCAAACCTTCATTACAGATCAAAGTAATGATCGATCAGAGACGAAACGTAGACCGGGTCCAAGGGGGCATTTTCCCACTCAAACGTAGCGATAAGGTTTTCATCCAGCATCAGTCCGTTTCCCGAATAGACTGCAAGCTTCCTGAACACGCTTGCCCTGTATGCTTCGCTGCTCATAAGGCCGAAGTGCTCCCATACATATTCTTTTAAAGTGTTTGGATCAAGTATCGTAAAGTCCGGATAGTACTCCTGCCCGTTCATCATACGGCATTCTTCATAGCGAAAAGGGATATGCCGCTGATACAGCTGATCGGCTATGATGGCTTCCGATTTAGACCGCACCATAACACCGCTCAACGTCCTTTGGATCAAAGACTCGGGATGTCTGCAGTTTTTTTCGAAACGGCTGCTCTGCCAGTCATAAACAGCATCTTTATTGTACGGAGAAGTATCTTTGATGAGCATTAGATGGTCCGGGTTGATCTTCTTAGATACCAGTTGATCAGGGTCAGAAATATAACCGCTGATAATGCCGTTCAGCAGATCAAGGTCCTTCTTCAAAAGCTTCAGCTTTTCCGCGGAAATGTCCCTCATAACGAGCCTTCGTGCAAGATCCATCTTTTCCGCGCTGATATACTTTGCGCGCCTGACCCCGTCTTCTGATGAGACTGCATAATAATACCTGCGTCCGCCTCTTTTGCTGCACTTCAGGTGCCCCTCAGGCGAGGATGCTAACACTGCCTCCAGCTCCTCCAGTTCTTTTTTGATGCGCGATGCTTCCTTTTCCGCCAGTAGTTTCAGATCTGCCATTCTGCCGCCTCCTGCTGAGGCTGTGATAGTCTCACAAACGGAGCGGACAGTAAATGGCTGCAGGCCGTTATTGTGCTGTTTTAAGCTAAAAAGCGTACCAAAACATTCATCCGCAATCAAAAAGCGCCTCCAAAAGTGAACTTGTCAACACAAAGTAGACAGTTTTAAAAAAGCTACAAGAACCCCAATTCGGTTTTGTACTGGACTGGGGTTTTGTATTGCAGCGCAAATGCAGGTCGCATATTGTTGTAATACATAACAAATGCCTGAATCATT
>JAFRZB010000036.1 GCA_017442785.1 Bacillota bacterium | reverse complement strand
TCAGGAATATGCCGTTAACCAAACAAGATTGTGGCATCAAGTTAGCAAATCCATTCGAACTCAACACAATCAATATCTGCATCCAGAATGATGTAACCGTTTGAGAACAGCTTTGTGATTATGGAGCAGTAACCCACATTATGGTACAAATATTCAAATTTGAATTTACCTTCGGGTAATTCAGTAAGGAAGCTGTTCTTAATTCGCTTATAGTGGCCGTCTATTGAGAACAATTTCGAAAGCAGCCTCATCGGCTTTACCCATTTATAGATAGAGAAATCATCTTTATCATAAGCAAAATGATACCTGATTATCAGCGATTTTGCCTCCGGCTTATAGTATTGAATTGAATCGTGATAAGAAATATCATCTTCAAACACAAATTCAATGCTTTGATCTTTTAACTGAATGTGTTTTATGACGCAATCATGCGGAACAGGTATTGTTGGCAGCGATTCTCCGTTCAGGTAGTATTTTTCTATCATATATTCTCCTTTGTCTAAGCTTTGTCTTTTATACATTCAACCTGTAGTCTCGACCCGCTTGAGACATCAATACAACCGTCTCCACATGCCTTGGAACTTTTGTATCCGTGTCCGATATGCCCTGACCGTTCAAGGAAACATGACAGATAACCGTGAGCATTCAGGGAAACATATCTACGGGATATACGTGTCTAGGGAAACAAGTCTACTGTCGTTTTTCTAAAAGGTTTTTAATGATATATTTCACCAAGCATTTATGGAGTTCTTCCGCAGAGCCATTCTTTTCAGAATCCCATACAACCTGATTAGCCGCATTCATTCTTTGCAAAAGATCTTTATCATTTTCCGCCTCATCCGTTAATGGCAACAAGATGTCACTCAAAATGTGCTCGGCAATATATGAAAAAACGTGAGTATACTGCGTGGCACCAATACATTTCAATGCATCCAGCATTTCAAGCACTTTATCATCAAACAAGACTTCATCGGCAGCGTCTGATACTTCATTAAAAAACTGAAGGCAGCGCGTAAAGATTTTCTCTTGCTTCGTCAACCCCGAATACAGTTCTTCATTATAGCAAGCCACATAATAACGCGAATAGTTAAAGGAAGGAAGCTCTAAATACTCTCCATTTTTCAAAGCAAAAAACTTGTAATAAACCACTGTTTTAAATCCGCCAGCACACTGAATCTCGACAAAAACCTGGCTTGGATCATTTAGGTCAGATGCACATATGATACCATTCCGCTCATCACTCTCATACATTGAATCAATGAAGTAATAATCGGATTTGGTAACTTCTGTAATGAGCGTTTTTCCATTTTTTAGGCTTCCCACATATTCTCCATTGATAAATAGCTTATAAGGAAGGAGTGCCCCAGGAAATGCCCATTTCCGAACAATTTGAAATATCACTTTTCCTGTTTTATCATTCATACATCAATTTCCATCACAATCTTGATATCAATACGACCGTCTCCACATGCAGCGTTCCGGGGAACATATCCGCCGGGGTCGCTTCCGTAAGGCGGTAGCTGCCTCTTTCGCAAAGGATCTTCAGATCCCTTGCCAGAGTGGCGGGGTCACAGGATACATAGACTATGCGCTGCGGAGCGATCTTAAGGACCGCATCCAAAAGGCTGCGCTTGCATCCTGCTCTTGGAGGATCCAGAATGACTACGTCCGCCTTTACGCCCTGCAGTTTGGTGTCAATAACGTCCTCCGCCCTTCCGCACACGAAGGTAGCGTTAACTATTCCGTTGATGACGGCGTTGCGGTTGGCGTCCAGGACGGCGTCCTTTACGCTCTCCACCCCTATGACGCGGGAACAATGCCCTGCCATGGAAAGACCAATGCTCCCGGCGCCGCAGTAAAGATCCAAGACCCGCTCGCAGCCGGAAAGTGCGGCGTACTCCTGAGCTCTGGAATACAGCAGGGAGCAGCACTTTGGGTTCACCTGATAAAAACTGAGAGGGCTGATCTCTGTTTTAATCGTACCGAATGCAGTATTTATCTCATCGTGCAGTATGCGGCGGTCGGAAGTTGCGCTTCCGTCGGAGTTTTCCGTAATCATCATTATGTCACCTTTCCCGTTTGAACGGACTACAAGGCGCCTAAAGTACTTCTGAGTGGGCTTGAGTGCCTTTTTCTTCTCTTCCAGGACCGTCTTTACCGCCGCGTTCTGGATAAGGCAGTCATCTACCTCCAGAAGCTCGTGGGTGCCTCTTTTAAGGTATCCTATCCTGTTTCCCCTGACAGCGAACTCGGCCTTGTTCCTGTACCTGAGCGGCAAGCTGAGCCTTCCGTCCTGTCCGGTCTCTGCTGTGTGGAGGATATCCCTTAAGACATAGTCATGTCCTTCCGAAAACCCGCCTATCCTCTCAAGCGCGGCCTTCACGTGCTCTCTTTTTATTTTAAGCTGCGCCTCATAGGAAAGGCACATCAAAGGGCATCCTCCGCATTCCTTAAAATGCGTACACGGAGGATCCACCCTGTCGGGGGAAGGCTCGGCTACCCTTACGAGCTTTGCATTAAGGGCGCCTGATCTTACACCTTCCGCAGGGTCCGTGATGCTGATCTCAGCGGTATCTCCGGGTACGGCCCCCGGGATAAATACCACTCTTCCTTCTTCCGTGCGTCCTATTCCGCTTCCTTCTGAACTAATGTCGGTAACTGTAACCGTCATGTCATTTATACCTTGTACCCTTGTATTGTAAAAATATATATTTGTGATAAAATAAATTGTTGTACTGCAAGAGGAGTTTACATGGATAGAGGATCGTCAAGGATCATGTCCAAACTGCGCCGGCTGCTGCCGGAATACTCGTGGATACCTGTTGCCGCCGTAGTGATCTGCAACTTTGCGGTGTATTACATCACCAAGTTCGCAGTGCCGGAGAGCAGCAGGCATTATATTGACATGTCCGTAGACCGCGCTGTCCCCGTGATACCCTTTTTCGTGGTATTCTACGTGCTGTGCTATCTGCAATGGGCAGTAAGCTGGATCATGGCCGGCCGGGAGAGCCGCAGCGTATGCTTCAGGTTCGCCAAGGCAGACATCGCAGCCAAGCTGATATGCCTGGTCTGCTTTATAGTATACCCTACTATCATCGAAAGACCAAGTATAGAGGTCACGGATTTTTTCACCTGGGCCCTGAACTTCATTTACGCCGCGGACAGGCCCTTAAACTGCCTGCCTTCCATACACGTGCTTGCGAGCTGGATAGCTATGCGCGCAGCGTTCGCTATGAAGAGGCCCGGGAACGCATACAGAGCAGTCATGATTGTGATCACCGTGCTGTGCATGTTCTCCGTTATATTCACAAAGCAGCATTACGTTATAGACATACCGGCAGGAATACTTGCCGCAGAAGCAGGACTTGCGATATCAAAACTACTGAGCGATGAAAAGTTCCTTTGGGTCCGCTAAGGACACAAAAAAGAAGATAATATGGGCCGTCCTGTTCCTGGTCATCGCCGTCGCCTCAGTTTACGCGGTATTCTCGGCCAGCAAGGATTTTTCATTTGCCAACGTCATATTCCACCTGAGGAGATCCAGTCCCCTTTTCATAGTGCTGGCGTTTGCCGCCATGCTCTGCAACATAGCCGCGGAAGGACTGTCCATGCGGGTGCTCTTCAAGTCCTTCGGGCATCCTGTCTCCGTCAGAAGATCCATCGTATATTCAAGCGCGGACATCTATTTCTCCGCCATAACTCCTTCCGCTACCGGAGGCCAGCCGGCATGCGCATACTTTGCCATCCGTGACGGCATACCGGCGAGCTGCGTGACGCTCTGCCTTATATTCAACCTGGCCATGTACACGCTGTCGATAATAATCATCGGCATAATAACTCTGATCATCTCCCCCCGCGTCTACCTGTATTTCGGCATAGGCGCGCGCATACTCATAGTACTCGGAGCCGCGCTGCTCTGCGCGATAGGTGCGTTTTTCATTCTCGTTGCTCTTAAGGGCAACTGGGCTGACAAGCTCGGAGAACTCATCATAAAGATCGGCCTTAAACTGCACATCATAAAGTCCCCCGACGGGTGGCCGAGAGTTTTCCGCGCGGAGATAATAAACTACAAGCACTACGCTTCCATGATCGGTCAGCACAAGGACGCCATAGTAAAGGCCCTCCTTCTGAACATGCTCCAGAGGAGCTCGCAGTTCGCAGTCACCATGTTCATGTACATAGCCCTTAACATAAACGTCGCCGCAGACAAAGGCGAGGTAGTGATGAACGGTTTCAGGCTTTTCGGAGCTCAGAGCCTCATAAGCATTGGCTCCACCTTCATACCCATCCCGGGAGCCATGGGATATACGGACCTCATGATGCTAAACGGCTTCAGCGCCATAATGCCGGAAGCAGACGCGGCGGTGCTGGAACTGCTTTCAAGGTCGACATCCTTCTATTGCTGTGTTATATTATGTTTTATAGTAGTTGCTGTCAGTTTCTTCATCGGTAAAAGGCGCAGCGCAGGAGACATCTGATCCATGAACAGAAGATTCATCGGTGTATACGATTACACCGTTATACTCACATACATGTCCCTCATATCCGCGGGTCTTGGCATATACATCTCGCTCTCCGGCCCCGGACATCCCTACATAGGGACGTTCTTCCTCCTTGCCTGCGGGCTGTTTGATGCCTTCGACGGTATGGTGGCGCGCACCAAGAAGGACAGGACCGAGGCCGAGAAACGCTTCGGCGTCCAGATAGATTCCCTTACGGACCTTGCCGCGTTCGGTGTACTTCCCATGTGCATAGGTCAGGCCATGATAAGAACGTCCACAACTCTCAGGGACATCTTCTTCCCCGATTATTTTACGACAGGCAAGGTGGTGCACTGGATATGCATAGGACTTATGGTCTTCTACGTGCTGGCCGCGATGATACGCCTGGCGTACTTCAACGTCACCGAGGAGATGCGCATGGAGACCGAAGGCGGAAAGAGAAAGTTCTACGAGGGCCTTCCAGTAACATCCGCCGCGGTAATATTCCCGACGATAATGATGTTCCAGTACGTGCTCCCCATGGACATTACGATAGTCTACTTCCCTGTGATACTGATCACCGGAGTGCTCTTCATAAGCAGGATCAGGATACCCAAGCCCGGCCTTCGCGGCATACTCATACTCGTAGGCATAGGCATACTGGAATTCATCTTCATGATCCTTGCGAAGAATCTGTTCTTCAAGTGAGCCATGGCAAAAGAGAGCGCTTCCGCAAGATTCCTTTACAATACCGCAGCCGGAAGACTGCTTCTTAAAGGCGCCGTGCAGCCCTGGGTATCCAGAGCAGCCGGAGCTTTTTTGTCATCCCCTCTTTCCAGACCTCTCATACCCGGATTCATAAAGAAAAACGGCATAGATCTTTCGGAGTGCGAGACCGGAGATTTTTCTTGCTTCAACGACTGCTTTACGAGAAAGCTTCGCGACGGGCTCCGTCCTGTAGACAAAGACCCGGATGCCCTAATAAGCCCCTGCGACGGGCTGCTCTCGGCCTATGAGATAAGAGACGGCCTTGTGATGCCGGTAAAACAGAGCATGTATTCGGTAGCGGACCTTCTCGGCGAAGACCCCGGGGCTGAGCTTCCGCGTTCCTTCGACGGCGGACTGTGCCTGGTCTTCCGTCTTCAGGTGACGGACTACCACCGCTACGTGTTCTTCGACGGAGGAGACGCAAAAAGACCCCGCTCCATCCCCGGGAAACTGCACACCGTAAGGCCTATAGCCCTGCGGACCGTGCCCGTGTTCACCGAGAACGCGAGAGAGGTCACGATCATCGATTCCGACAGCTTCGGGACTGCTGCCCAGATAGAGGTCGGAGCACTTATGGTAGGACGCATCGATAATTACCCTGCAGCCGGCCGCGTGGAAAAAGGGGCCGAAAAAGGCAGGTTTTTATTCGGAGGGAGCACTATCATCCTCCTGCTGCAGAAATACCGCGCAGAGGGCCTCTCAGAGGCTCTGAAGGCCACATCCGAAGGCGTTGAGACTCCGGTAAGGCTCGGTCAGAGGATAGGATCAGTTCCTTCCGCTCCTTCTGCGCTCAAGCTCTCCTAATATCTTCTTGCGGAGGCGTATGTCCACAGGAGTAACCTCCACCAGCTCGTCATCGTTTATCCACTCAAGAGCCTCCTCCAGGGACATTATCCTTGGCGGGGTGAGCTTTACGTTGTCGTCGGAGCCTGCCGCGCGCATGTTGGAGATGTGCTTTGCCTTGCAGGGATTTACCACCATGTCCTCGTTGCGGCTGTTCTGGCCTACTATCATGCCCTCGTAGACCTTTACTCCGGGGCCTATGAAGAACTGCATGCGCTCCTGAAGGTTGTTTATTGCGTAGGGTGTGGTGACGCCCGGCTCCTGAGCTATTATGGCGCCCGCCATGCGCTGCGGGATGTCGCCCTTGTAATCCTCGTAACCGCTGAAGCGGCGGACCATTATGCCCTCGCCTCTGGTCTGGTTTATGAACTGGCTCCTGTAGCCCATCAGGCCTCTTGTAGGAGCGGTGTATACCAGCCTGCTGCGGCCGTTCCTTGCGTCCATGGATACCATTATGCCCTTGCGGAGGTTAAGGTCGGAGATTATCCCGCCCGCGTATTCATCCGGAACGTCGATTATGACTTCCTCCACAGGCTCCTGCTTCTGGCCCTTGTCCCCCTTGCGGAGTATTACCTCGGGCTTCGATACCGCAAGCTCATAGCCCTCGCGGCGCATGTTCTCTATGAGGATGGAAAGATGGAGCTCTCCGCGTCCGGACACCTTGAAGCTGTCCGTGGTATCGGTCTCCTCCACCTTAAGTCCTACGTTGACCTCGAGCTCCTTAGCCAGCCTCTCCCTTATGTGGCGGCTTGTAACATACTTGCCTTCCTTTCCCGCGAACGGGCTCTTGTTTACTATGAAGTTCATGGACAGCGTAGGATCCTCTATCGAGATGGCCGGAAGTCCTATTATATGATCCTCATTGCAAAGAGTATCGCCTATGGTAATGTCCGCTATACCGCAGACAACGCAGATGTCACCTGAGTGAACCTCCTGGACCGCTACGCGCTTCATGCCTCTGTAAACGAAGCACTGGTTTATCTTCCTCATTACGTAGCTTCCGTCCGGCTTTGCCACTGCAACCTGAGTGCCCGCGCGCAGAACGCCCTTGTCTATCCTTCCTATGCCCAGCCTTCCGACATAGTCGTCATAGCCGAGCGTTGAGATCTGCATCTGAAGAGGCTCATCGTCCAGGTCCGGATATGATCCGCACTGCTCTATTATGGTCTCGAACAGCGGAGTGATGTTAAGGCCGCCCTGCCCCGCCGCGCTCTTCTTTATCTTGGTGCCGTCCGTTCCTTCAACGTTAAGGCCAGCGACTTCCTTGGGGTCGCGCACCACTATGCCCTGGCGGGCTATTCCGTAGAGTATGGGGAAGTCCAGCTGGCGGTCGTTGGCGTCAAGGTCCATGAACAGCTCATATACCTCGTCCACCACCTCGTCTATGCGGGCATCCTTCTTGTCTATCTTGTTTATGAGGAGTATTGGGTTCAGATCCTGCTCAAGAGCCTTGGAGAGCACGAACCTCGTCTGGGGCATGGGACCCTCGGAGCTGTCCACAAGAAGTATCACGGTGTCTACCGTCTTGATTATGCGCTCCACCTCGGAGGAGAAATCCGCATGGCCCGGGGTGTCGACTATGTTTATCTTGTAGTCCCCGTGCATTACGGAGCAGTTCTTGGAATAGATGGTTATGCCGCGCTCGCGCTCGATGTCGTCCGAGTCCATTACGCAGTCCTTCATCTCCTCGTTCTCGCGGAACACGCCGCTCTGCGCAAGGAAGGCGTCCACAAGAGTGGATTTTCCCGCGTCTACGTGCGCTATTACCGCTATGTTTATGATCTTTTCCTTGTTCATATTATCAACCTTTCTGCCGTTAACCGTGGTATTTTATCACAAAACAAAGGAATCTTCCACATTTACTTGAATTGTGTTAGAATATTTATATGTTCAGAACTGTCATATGGATCATCGCGTCTGCTTTGGGGCTAATAATCCTTACGCCCTTCGCTCTCGTCTGCATGATCTTCAGCAACAAGGATCCTATGTCAGAGCCTCCTGCCCTCGCAAAATGGGTGGTGGAGGTGCCGCTTGCATGGATAGTACGTCTGGGCGGCTGCGACTACAGCGTCAGCGGCCTTGAAAACATACCCGAAGGACCTGCGCTGTTCGCAGGAAACCATCAGGGCAATTTCGACGTAGGCCTGATACTTTCGGTATTCAACGGATATAAGATCCCGGTGGCAAAGATAGAGGCTAAACAGGTCCCTCTTGCCAACCTCTGGATGATGCTGCTGCACATAATATTCATGGACAGGAAGGACGCAAGGCAGTCCGCGCAGTGCATGGAGCTTGCGGCAGAGCACCTTAAGGCCGGACAGAGCGTTGTGATATTCCCCGAAGGACACCGCAGCAAGGGCCGCCGGATGGACGAGTTCAAGCCGGGAGCCTTTAAGCCTGCTCTTAAGGCACAGACCCCGGTAGTGCCTTTCGTAATAGACGGAACGTATAAGTGCTTCGAGGAAAAAAGAAGACTGATAAAAGCTCCTGTTACGGTGACGATACTTCCGCCCGTATACCCGCAGGAGGGAGAAAAGACCAAGGCTCTCTCGCAAAGAGTCCGGCAGCTGATACAGGACGAGCTTGACAGGCACAAGGCATAAAAAGACCGCAGGACTTTCGGATCCTGCGGCTTTTGTTTACTTGTTGTAGGGATTTGCGAAGCTTATCTCGTCTGTGGTTATCCTCGGACGCTTGGGCTCCTCTGCCGGCTGCGCGGCAGGAGCGTCGGGATTGACCATCTTTATCTTCCCGTTGAGGATGGATCCAGCGACGGTTATCAGAGACCTTACGGTTATGTCTCCGGCAAATCTGCCTGTCTCCGCGAACTGCATGAGGCTGCTGCACTGGGCCGTTCCCTCTCCGGTACCCTTGAGCTGGAGCTCCGCGCACTTGATGTTACCCTTTACGGTGCCGCACTCGGAGACTACCACGAGGTTATTGGAATCGATGTCGCCCTCAAAGTATCCGTCTATGCGTATGGGCTTTTCGGTCCTGACGTTTCCCTTGAACTTGGTCTGAGCGCCGATGACTGTTTCTATTATCTCTGAGCTGAGGCTCACCATATTCGAATTGTCTGCCATATAAGTACTCCTTTTATTACAGATCTATTACATGTTCCAAAGTAATATATCACAAAAAACTTTCTCTTGCAATCTTAATTAATTTGTTGTAAAATCTCTACGTTGCGCAGGTATGGCGGAATTGGCAGACGCGCACGGTTCAGGTCCGTGTGAAAGCGATTTCATGCAGGTTCGACTCCTGTTACCTGCACCACAACAAAAAGCACCACTTCGCGTGGTGCTTTTTCTGTTATCAGGTATTGCAGTCCGGAGCCGGACGGATAAGAATGTCCGTCGGACCTGTCAGGCCTTTGCCGTCTCTTCAGCTGCAGATTCAGCCTTTCTGTTCTTTCTTGCCTTTATCTTCTTTATCGGGCGCACCTTTATCAGCACTATGACGACCGCGGCTGCTATCACCTCTCCGACTATGTTGTAGGAGACCCAGTACGCTACGTTCTTAAGTCCGTCCGCGGTGCGGGCCAGTCCGTCCGTGAATGCCCTTGCGAGCTTTGCGCCGAAGCCCTGGTCGTCATCAATGGCGCTTCCGGGCCTGCTGACCTCTCTGAGGCTGATGTTTACGGTCGAGAAGTTCACCAGGCTGTCGTACTTGTTGAGCGTCCCCTGATACCTGTTTATCTGATACTCGGTCTCGGAGAGCTCGTTTTCCAGTACTATTATGTCCGAAAGCTCGGCAGCCTTTCCGAGAAGCTCCTCAAGTCTGTCGTGCTTGTTTCTGAGCGTCTCCAGCTTCTGCTCGGTGTCGAAGTACTGCTCGGCGACGTCAGTCATGCTCTGCTCCATGGATACTATGCGGCAGTCCGTTCCTATGCCGCGGATAAGCTCCTCGTAGTGCTCGGCCGGAACACGCACCACAAAGCTCGCAGTCCTGAGCGCGGAAGAAGACACGCTTCCGTTGCTGAGGCTCTCGTTCTCCATGTAGCCCCCGCAGCCTGCGACAAGGCTCCTTACGGACTGACAGGTGGTCTCGAACTCTGTGCTCTGCAGGGAGATCCGGGCCGTGTATATCAGCTTGGTGTTCTTCTGCGCAGTCGTTCCTATGGTGGTAAGCTCGCTCTCCGAAGGAGCAGTTATGCCTCCGAGTCCGGCGCTTTCCTCTGCGGATGCCTTCCAGGTATTCGAAGCCTCATAGTCAGGAAGCACTCCGTAGTCCAGCATCAGCGGATAGCTGCCGCTTCCGGACGGCGCATCCGATGCCGTCCTGTTGGAGCTGCCTATCCCGGAGCCGCCCAGGAACCCGGCCGTAAATATGACTGCTGCAAGAAGCACGCACGCCGCCGCGATGATCCTTTTTTTCGTGAATATAGCTTTAAGTGTCATGGTCTTTCCCTTTCTTACATAATGATGTATGCTTAAATACCCCGTCATCTTTACAGACGAAAAAAACACACGAGAGGTCTCGTGTGTTTTGAAATATTTTATTTCGGTCTGATCAGGACAGCAGCTCCGAAGGCTCGGGGATACGCATCCCCTGCTCTGCCATCTCAAGCAGCGTCCTGTACTTCTCCCTTGCTGCCTTGTAGTCTGCGTTGAACTCTTCGTTTTCTCCCCTGTGCAGGGCGGACAGATAGGTATGCTGGTCCACGAAGGCGTCCGGCTCGAACAGAGCTACGGTATACACGCCTATGTTCGAGCACTGGTCCGAGATCCTCTCTATGTTTACGAGCATGTCCAGGAAGGTCGAGCCTACGACGACGTTGCATTCGCCGGTCTGGAGCCTGTTTACGTGCCTTGCCCTCAGGGATTCCACGAGCTCGTCCACCACCTCTTCCACAGGCTCAATGTGCCTTGCGGAGTCTATGCTCCTGTTGCGGTAGGCGGATACGGCGCTGTCCAGGACCTCCGAAAGAGCGTTGTGGAGCACGTCCATCTCAAGCTTTGCCACCTCGGAGAACTGCATGTTCTTTTCCTTAAGCTCAAGCGCGTTCTGAGAAAGGTTCAGGGCAAGATCTCCTATTCTTTCGTATTCGAGCACGCACTTTATGTTGAAGTTTACAATGTCGCTGTCCCGGCCGCTCACATGCGTCGACAGCCCCACGAGATAAGCACTCACGTGGTCCGTCATGAAGTCTATGAAGTTCTCCTGTTCTTCTATCTTCTTTGCAGTCTCTTCCGAATAGGAATGTATGAGGCTGTGAGCCATGTGATAATTGGCCTCGGCAGCCGTGGCTATCCTTATCATGGCCTGGCGCACGCTGGAAAGAGCGATGGCAGGTGACCTGTACAGGGCCTTGTCCAAAAGATCGACATCCTTGAACTTTTCCGGAGCGGCGGATACGGGGGCGTCTTTAACTATCTTCTTTGTCACGGTCTCAAGGACCCTGGTGAACGGAAGAAGTATCACGGCGCAGACGAGCCTGAATATTGTATGGGTGTTTGCTATTCCGCCCGATGTGATGGAACGGCTCCAGATGTCCGAAAGCACGCCAGTCGAATGAAGTATGGCCACCCCGGCCGATACCAGCACTACTACGCAGAGGTTGAACAGTATGTGCGCTATGCCCGTGCGCTTGGCGTCAGCCTTGGCGCCTATGGAACAGACTATCGCGGTAGTAACGCAGTCTCCGATATATATGCCGATTATTATCGAATAAACAGAGCTGAAAGTAAGCACGCCTGTAGTGGCAAGCGCCTGCAGGATACCTATGGTGGCGGATGAGCTCTGGATCAGGAACGCTGCGGCAGCGCCCGCTATAAAGCCGAGAAGAGGCCTTTCGGAAACGCTCATGAACATGTTTGCGAACCACGGCTCCTCCGACAGAGGGCTTACGGAGGCCGTCATGTTAAGAAGACCTGTAAACAGAATGCCGAAGCCCATGGCTATCTGCCCCACGGTGCCGGAGCTCTGCTTTTTGATGAACATTATGCAGACTATTCCGATGATGGCAGCAATGGGGGCAAGCGTGCTTGGCTTAAAGAAATTGAGTACGGATCCGCTGTCCGCGTTGATGTCCAGAAGCCTTATTATCTGAGCCGTTACCGTTGTTCCGACGTTGGCGCCCAGCATTATGCCTATGGACTGCTTGAACGTCATAAGCCCTGCGCCTACAAGGCCCGAGGTTATTACTATGGTTGCAGTTGAGCTTTGAATAACGGCGGTGACTATGACACCGACGAGGAATCCGGCCACGGGATTATTGGTGACCTTCTTGAGAGCGTTCCGAAACGCCGCGGATGAACTTTGAGAAAGGCCGTCACCCATTATCCTCATTCCGTAAAGGAAGAGGGCCAGGCCGCCTAAAAGTGAGATTGCATTAAATATCGTCATAACGATGATATTATAGCATAGGGCAACTGCGATTAAAAATCATAATTATAAATAATTATTTAATGATTATAAAAAAATCTTATACATGCACTCCGCAATACAAAAGCCCGGACCTTTCGGCCCGGGCTTTAAGAGCATCGTCTACTTTTTCTTTGCTGCCTTTTCTTCCTTGTAGAGCGGCAGGTTCTTCTTCCAGTAGTCTTCCTTGATCTTTACGACCTGACCGGCAAGAACCGCAAGCGCTATGAGGTTCGGGATGATTATAATGCCGTTGCAGGTATCAGCCAGATCCCATACGAAGCCCAGAGTGCTGTAGGAGCCGACCATTATGAATACCAGCCAGATTATCCTTACGATAAGCTTGCTGACCTTTGCGTGCATCACCTTGCCGAAGAGGGCCAGCCAGCCCTTCTCCAGGTAGTTGTAGTAAGTGATGAGGCAGGAGAAGCCGAACAGTATGGACGCGCACAGCACCACGTACTGTCCCCAGTTTCCGGGGAGCATCTTCTGGAACGCAGCCATCGTAAGGCCTACGCCTTCGGCCTCGCCGTTCCAGAGTCCGGAGAGGACTATCGTAAGACCGGTGACCATGCATACGACGCAGGTATCTACGAATACTTCCAGCGGTCCCCAGATGGCCTGCTCGCCGGGCTCGTTGACCTTGGCGGATGCGTGGGTAACGGAAGCGGATCCGATACCGGCCTCGTTGGAGAATATGCCGCGGGCCATTCCGTAGCGTATGGCGGTCATAATTCCGTATCCTGCAGCTCCGCCGAGAGCCGCGGTAGGATTGAACGCAGCGCTTACGATGAGGCCGATGGCTGCGGGTACCTGACCGATGTGCAGGATTATGATCAGAAGACCGCAGATCAGATAAGCGCCTGCCATGAACGGAGAAAGAAGTCCGCAGACCTCGCCTATCCTCTTGATGCCGCCGAATATTACTATACCGGTCAACACCGCGAATATGGCGCCGGCAACGATCGGGTTGAGCCCGAAGGTCTCATTGAGCGCCTGGGACATGGTGTTGGTGTCGACTACGGCGGAGATGACTATGCTGAAGAATATGAACAGCACGGCTACTATCTTGCCCAGCCAGGGAGCCTTAAGTCCCTTGGCGATGTAATACATCGGGCCGCTGACGTAGGTGCCGTCGTCCGCCTTCTCGCGGTACTTCATTCCGAGGGCGATCTCGCCGTACTTGGTAGCCATTCCTATGATGGCCGCTACGAGCATCCAGAACAGCGCTCCCGGACCGCCTGCCACTATTGCCGTGGCAACGCCGGCGATGTTTCCCGAGCCTACGACCGCGGAAACGGAGGCCATGGCTGCCTGGAAGGAAGTGATCTCACCTTCCCCGGCATCCTTGCTGCCCTTCTTGGCGTCCTTGAATGTCTTTACGTAAGTGTTGTGGATCTGGAATCCTATGTTCCTGAACTGGATCCCCTTAAGACGGATGGTGAGGTAGATGCCTACACCGAAGATGAGAATGATAGCCGGCCAACCCCATACGAACCCGTTGACCGCATCGTTGATGCTAACAATTGTTTCCATCGTTTCTCCCTTCAAAAGAACTGGCTGAGATGATTCCAATATACAACTGCATTATACAAAACATCGGGGGAAAATCAAAGGCTTTTTTAAATATAAAAAAGAAAAGTTTCTACAATATATTGTTGAAACTTTTCCCGAAGCACTCTATCTGATGTGCAGGGCGTCCGTAAAGCCCTTCATGATCCTTGCGCTTATCCCCCAGACCGTATGAGCTCCGCAGGACCAGAAGAGCTCCTTGTCTATCCTTGGAGGCCACTTGTAGTCCTTTCCGCGGTTTATAAGCTCATACGGAAAGTCGTCGTCCAGGTCCTTTACCATCCTTGCATCGTAGACTATGGGCTCCGTCTTTACGAAGTACTCCAGCGGCACAGTAAACACCTCGGAGACCTCATCCGGAGAGAAACTGCCGACGTATCCGCAAAGATATGCCGCAAACGGATATATAAGGGTGCTTGCGTTGTGGAACATGTCGCAGGCGCATATGATCTCCAGCTGCTCCGGGTCTATCAGAAGCTCCTCGCAGGTCTCGCGCACTGCAGCGTCGAGCGGAGCCTCTCCTTCCAGCATGGCCCCGCCCGGAAAGCACACGTCTCCGGGCTGCCTTCCGATCTTCTCGGAGCGCACCTCGAACAGCACCTCAGGTCCGTTTTCCGTCTTTATCAGCGGTATGATCACAGCCGCCTTCCTGCAGTGCTCCTGCAGTATAAGCCCGGCCTTCCTGCCTCTTAAGCTCTCAAGATCAAAGTCCATGTCAGAAGACTCCCTTTACAAAGATCTCTATTCCTATCGCAATAAGTATGATGCCTCCGAGCATGGAGGCCTTGCCCGCAAGCAGCATGCCGAGCTTCTTTCCGGAAAAGATGCCCAGAAGGCAGACGATCAGGGTAACTGCTCCTATTATAAGAGCGCTCAGCAAGGCATCCCCTGCCCCGTAGTCCGTTATCGCAAGCCCCACGGACAGAGCGTCTATGGACGTTGCCACGCCCATAAGGAGCAGGGTCTTAAGATCCATGCCCGCGGACTTCTCATCACCGCCGCCCTTAAGCCCTTCTATGATCATCTTTATCCCGAGGAAAAGCAGTACTGCGAGCGCCGCCCAGGGAACTATCTTCTCAAGCAGCGGGAAGGCCTCGGCTGCGGTATGCACGACCAGCCAGCCTATGACAGGCATCAGAAACTGAAAGCCCGCGAAGACTCCGCATATGGAGAACATCCGCCCGGGGCGCATGTCAGGTTCCTTAAGGCCGCTGGCAAGCGACACCGAAAACGCGTCCATGGCAAGGGCCAGTCCCAGAAGTATGCTGTTTAGTATGAATCCGCCCATTCCTGCTTATCTGTTCAAAAAAGCCATGCCGTTAAAATGTAAAGCATGGCTTTTATCAGTTTCTTATAGTTTCTCCCCGGAAGATCAGTCCTCAACGAGCCTTATCTTTGCCCCGAGAGCCGAAAGCTTTTCAACGAAGCCCTCATATCCTCTCTCGACGTGGTATATCTCCGAGACCTCTGTGGTGCCCTTGGCCACAAGGCCCGCAAGCACCAGCGCGGCGCCTGCCCTAAGGTCCGTAGCCATTACCGGCGCTCCGACAAGAGGTCTCTTGTCTCCCGGGACCTTGGCCACGCTTCCGTCAACGCGTATGTTTGCCCCCATCCTGGAGAGCTCCGCTGCGTGCATGAACCTGTTTTCAAAGACTGTCTCTATGACTGTGCTCTCTCCGGATACCGTGGTGAGCAGAGCCATGAACGGCGCCTGCATGTCCGTCGGGAAGCCCGGATAAGGAAGTGTCTTGATGCTCGTTGCTACCAGTCTGTTGACGTCGCCGCGGACCCTCAGGCCATCCAGCTCGTCCTGCACCACCGCTCCGCACTCTATGAGCTTTGCTATCACCGGCCTTACGTGGTCCGGAAGGCAGTTCTTTATCAGGACATTGCCCCTTGTGATGGCGGCTGCCACCATGAAGGTACCTGTCTCTATCCTGTCCGGGATCACAGCGTGCCTGGTCCCGTGAAGCTTTTTCACGCCTTCGATCTTAATTGTATCGGTACCGGCGCCCTTGATCCTGGCTCCCATCTTGTTCAGGAACGAAGCCAGGTCTACTATCTCGGGCTCCTCCGCCGCGTTCTCGATAGTAGTGACGCCCCCGGCAAGAGTTGCGGCCATCATGATGTTCTCTGTGGCACCCACGCTCGGGAAATCCAGGTAGACCAGCGTACCCTTGAGCCTGTCTACGCTGGCGTTCACCATGCCGTCGTCTATCGCGACTCTTGCGCCCAGGAGCCTTAAGCCCTTGGCGTGGAGGTCTATCGGCCTGCTTCCTATAGCGCAGCCTCCCGGCTGGGCTATACTGGCCTTTCCGAGCCTTGCAAGCAGCGGCCCCATAACGAATATGGATGCTCTCATGAGCTTGACAAGATCGTACGGGACCTCGGAAACGTTGATGCCGCTTCCGTCGACAGTAATAGAATGGTTCTCCCAGTCCTCTTCGACCGCGGCGCCGAGGCTCCTTAAGATGCGGCACATGACGTCTATGTCCTTAAGCCTTGGGACCTCGTTTATCTCGCACACTCCGTCCGTAAGGACAGTGGCAGCAAGGATGGGGAGCGCGGCGTTCTTTGCGCCGCTTATCGTGACCTCTCCGAAGAGCGGTCCGGAATTTTCAACAATGTATTTAGCCATAGCGGCTATATTATAACACATCGCCGGTGAATGTCAAAATGCGCTTGTAAAAACCGGTGAAATAAGGCATAATGATTATACATTTATGGAGGTAACTGATATGAACGACGTAGCATTCACGATCACGCTCGGTGGTCTTCTCAACACCATCCTAATAATCGTTGCAATAGTAGCGATCATCTTCCTCATCATTCTGCTTGCGAAGGTCGCAAAGTCTCTCAGCACCCTTCCCCAGACCATGGCTCACGTGGAAAAGGTCATGGGCGACATCGAGGCCATTACAGGCGTTGCAAAGGACGGTGCCGAAGGCGCAAAAGCGGTAGTGACCAAGGCATCGGCTGCTCTGACGGGAATAAAGCAGGCGACCGATGAGAACCGGGGGCAGGTGAGGGCTGCTGCCAGCCTGGTCAACGCGGTCACTGGACTCGTCAGCCTTCTCAAGAAAAAATAAGATCCTGATCCGGAGGGAGCAGCATGAAAGCAACAGGCATCGTAAGAAGGCTGGATCAGCTCGGGAGGATCGTCATCCCGAAAGAACTCAGGACGACCCTGGATCTTAAGGATACGGATCCGGTAGAGATCTTCACCGAGGGAGACACCATAATCCTCCGGAAATACCAGCCGTCCTGCATATTCTGCAGCGAGGCCGAAGGCCTTGTGCAGATAGACGGAAAGAACGTCTGCAGGAAGTGCGTAGAAAAGATCAAGAAACTGTAAGAAAGAGGCGGCTGATGCCGCCTCTTTTATCTTCCGTAAATTCTGTTTATCTCTTCCGTGTAGCTGCCGTCCGGCTCCCTTATCATAAGGTCTGGAAGAACGGTAAGCTCTTTTTTTCCGCCCTTTACAAAACGCAGGAGCACCATGTTTGGGGCTTTTCCGCTGCAGGGGCACACCATCCTCATATTCTTCGGCTCCAGCCCGCTGTCCCTCGCAAAACAGATGATGTCCGCAAGCCTTTCCGGCCTGTGCACCAAGTAAAGCTCTCCGCCTTTTCTCAGCGCGTAAGAAGCAGCGCCCAGAAAATCCGCAAGTCCGCTGCCGCCCTCGTGTCTGGCAATGTTTTTGGCCTCGGACTCGGATGATACCCCGCTCCCTTTCTCAAAATACGGAGGGTTGCATACCGCAACGTCGAAGCTCCACGGAGCAAAATGATCCGAAAAGTCCGCAGCGTCCGCACACACGAAGCTTACTCGGTCCTGCATCCCGTTAAGCTCGGCGCTCTTTTTTGCAAGCTCAACGGAAGCCTCCTGTATCTCTATCCCGGTAACGCTTTTCGGACCGTACTTGGCAGCCACTATGAAGGACACCACCCCGTTGCCGGAGCAGATGTCAAGCACCCTGTCCTCGCTGCCTGCTCTGCACATGTCGGCAAGCAGCACGGAATCCACCCCGTAGCAGTAGGCGTCGGTATCCTGAAGGAGCTTCAACCCCCCGAACCCTATCTCGTCTATCCTTACAGCCATGCGTCAGTCCTCCAGCGCGGCAAGCTCCTTTTCGGAGACCTCGGTCTCCTTGTTCTGCGGACGGTTATCGGGCCTTCTGCCCTGCTTCTTTCTTGTGTTATCTCTTGTGACCTCTTCCTTGGCATAGATGTAATACTCGGAAGAGAGCTTCTCGGGCTTGTCGCCCTTTGCCTCCTCGGTGATGAGCCTTGTCCTCACCCTGTTCTGGAGTATGTTAACATCGTCTACGACGGCCTTGCCGTCGGGAGTATCGACGTAATCTCCCGGAGAGGGCATGCCCTTCTTGAGCGCGCAGTATGTGTCGTTCTCGTACTGCAGGCAGCACATGAGCCTTCCGCAGATACCGGATATCTTAGTGGGGTTGAGCGAAAGGTTCTGGTTCTTTGCCATCTTTATGGATACGGTCTCGAAATCCTCAAGGAACCTGTGGCAGCAGAGATCCCTTCCGCACGGGCCTATGCCGCCCATCATCTTGGTCTCGTCGCGCACGCCTATCTGCCTCAGCTCTATGCGCATCTTAAAGGCTCCGGCCAGATCCTTTACGAGCTCTCTGAAGTCCACCCTTCCGTCAGACGTGAAGTAGAATATGACCTTGCTCTTATCGAAGGTATACTCCACGTCAACCAGCTTCATGTCCAGGCCTCTTGCGGCTATCTTTTCTTCGCAGAGCGCAAGGGCGTGGTCCCGTTTTTTCTGCATCTCCGCGTGTATCCTGGCGTCCTCTTCCGTAGCCTTCCTTATTACAGGCTTAAGAGGCTGCACCACATCGCTGTTGTCCACGAGCTTCACGCCGAATACCGCCTTTCCGTACTCTATTCCGCGGGCTGTCTCCACGACAAGCTCATCGCCGGCGTTTATATCCATTTCAGCCGGGTCGAAATAATAAGTCTTTCCGCCCTGCCTGAATTTCACTCCTACTACCTTTACCATTTATTCCTCCGTGCTATACGCGAAGGCATAGCTGCTTGAGCGAGTATGCAACGCTGTGCAGCTGCCTTATGTTCTTCCTGCAGTTCCTTACTTCCTCCGCTGCCGGGATAAGTGTCTCCCAGGTGGCGTCCGATACGGCCCTGCCGCTGAATCGTCTTTCCTTTATTACCTTAAGGAGCAGCTCCTCAGTGCTGTCCAGAAAGGCCTCCGCCCTCTGCCTTGAGCTGTCCTTGTCCGCGATTATGTCCGAAAGCGCGTCTCTTTTCTTATAATACGGCGCCTTCGTAAGTATGGAATATACGAACCTTCCCGCAGTATCGGCTTCCGAGGCTTCGCTCTGATCGTCATCAAGATAGAAGCGGACGCACCTTGAGAGCACCGTGGGAAGAAGCCCCTCCGCCCTGTCCGAAAGAAGTATCATCACCGCGTCGGACACAGGCTCCTCAAGAGTCTTGAGCAGCTTGTTCTGAGCAGCGGCATTCATCAGCTGGGCATCCTCTATTAGTACCACATACCTTTCGAAGGGCTTTATCATAAGCCTGTCTATAAGACTGAGTATCTGTTCCTTAAGGATGGATTCCCTGTCATCGGGCTTGGAGATTACCATGTAGTCTTCCTGGTTGCCGTGCAGAAATTTGCGGCACGGAAGGCACTCGCCGCAGGGTCCGCCTTTAAAGCTGCTGCAGAAAAGCGACTGCGCGAACCACCTTCCGAGCTCCAGGCGGCTGTCTCTGCTCCCTCCTATGAAGGCGTAAGCGTGGCTCGTCCTGCCGGAGACCATGCCGTCAGAGAGCATCCTTTTTATCTTGTCATTGCTTCCCGGCATCTCTTTCGGCCATCCATTCATTGAACCTGCGGACTATCTCGTCGTGGACCTCTTTTACGGTCCCGGAAGCATCTATCACTATGAACCTGTCGCTGAACTTCTCCGAAAGAGCCCTGAAGCCGTCGCAGACCTTCCTGTGAAAATCCAGGGACTGCTGCTCCAGCCTGTCATCCTTGCCTTCCGAACGGTTCCTGGACCTGCCCTTTGCAGGGCTGATGTCCAAAAGGAAGGTTATATCCGGAGCCACACCGTCAAGAGCATAATCGTTTATTACGTAAACGGATTCATTTAAGCCTCTTACCATGCCCTGATATACGTAGGAAGAGTCCACGAACCTGTCCGAAAGAACAGTTTTGCCCTCTTCAAGGGCAGGTCTTATTAGCTCCCTGACATGCTGAGCCCTTGCGGCGGCAAACAGCAGCGCCTCGGTCATGTCGTCCATCTCGGAACACTCCGGATCCAGCAGAAGCCCTCTGATGCGCTCGGATATCCTTGTTCCTCCGGGCTCCCTGGTAAGCACTACGTCATATCCAATAGAGCTGAGATATTCCGCAAAGAGCCTGTACTGCGTGCTCTTTCCGCTTCCGTCTCCTCCCTCAAAGCTGATAAACAGTCCCCTGCTCATCTTTCACTGCCTCCGCTGTGCCTTCTGCTGTAAACTTCCTCGAACTCTTTCCTCTTCTGGAGATCCTTCTCACGCTCCGCCTTGGCGGCCCTGTCCTTGTCCACCTTTACGCGGAAGTTTTTGAAAGCGCTGTAAAACAGACCGAGTCCTATTACAAGGATCGGTACTGACAGCAGTATCCAGAATATGTTTCTAATGGTCTCAGTCATTTCATATAAGTATACCACATTTTGTGTATACATAAAATCCGTAAATAAAAAAACTCGCGACGACCTACTTTCCCAGGCAGCTTCCCACCAAGTATCATCGGCTCTGAAGGGCTTAACTACTGTGTTCGGGATGGGAACAGGTGTAACCCCAGCGATATAGTCACGAGATTTTTTATTAAGTTGAAGGTCGTACCTTCAAAACCAAACAATGCGAAATAAAGAGAAAACTTTGGTCAAGTGCTCGACCTATTAGTATCGGTCAGCTCAACATGTCGCCATGCTTACACCTCCGACCTATCAACGTGGTAGTCTCCCACGGGTCTTATCCATAAAGGAGGGAGATCTGTTCTTGTGGGGGGCTTCGCACTTAGATGCTTTCAGCGCTTATCCCTTCCATAGGTAGCTACCCAGCTATGCCCTTGGCAGAACAACTGGTGCACCAGAGCTATGTCCATCCTGGTCCTCTCGTAC
>JAFRZB010000035.1 GCA_017442785.1 Bacillota bacterium | reverse complement strand
TGTAGCGTTCGTGCTCGGACTGAAGATCCATGCCCCAGCCCGTTACCGGGTACTCAAACTTCCTGTTCGCCTTCTTAAGGAGCTCTATGGCCTCCGTGTAGGTAAGGCGCACGAAATCGCTGTTTACCACGTGGTTGAGCCTGTCGATAAGGCCCTTGTCAACGAACTGGTTGAAGAACGCCATCTCCGCGGGGCACTGCTCCATGGTATAGCTGATGATGTACTTCACCATCTCCTCTATTATGTCCATGTCCTTGCTTAGATCGCAGAACGCCATCTCCGGCTCTATCATCCAGAACTCGCTGGCGTGGCGGGTGGTGTTGGAATTTTCGGCGCGGAACGTGGGCCCGAAGGTATATGTGTTCTTGAAGGCCAGGGCGAATATCTCCGCCTCCAGCTGTCCGGATACCGTAAGGTTTGCAGACTTGCTGAAGAAGTCCTTGCTGTAGTCCACGCTGCCGTCCTCGTTCTTGGGAACGTTTGCCAGATCGAAGCTGGTAACGTGGAACATCTCGCCGGCGCCCTCGGCGTCGGACGCGGTGATGATGGGCGGGTGAGCGTACACGAAGCCCTTCTCCTGGAAGAACTTATGGATGGCGTAAGCCGCAATGCTCCTTACCCTGAACACTGCCGAGAACTTGTTGGTGCGGGGACGCAGGTGAAGCTGCGTGCGCAGGTACTCCATGGTGTGGCGCTTGTTCTGTATGGGATAATCCGGATCGGAGGGAGCCTCTACAGTAACGCTCTTTGCCTTTATCTCAAAAGGCTGCTTTGCCTCGGGGGTAAGGACGAGCTCGCCCTTTACCGATATCGCGGTGGAAAGCGGAAGTGCCGAGACCTCGCGGAAATTGTCCAGGAACTCCTCTTCGTACACTACCTGTACGGACTTGAAGTAAGTTCCGTCGTTCAGCTCTATGAATCCGAACTTGTTGGAGCCGCGGTTATTCCTTATCCAGCCCTCCACTTCTATCTGTCCGGCATATTTTTCCGGCGCCGCGAATACATCTTTCAGATCGACCATCTCCGTTTCCTCCTTTCATGTAAACTGCAATGGTACAAATTAGTGACAGTATACACCAATAGAGGCAGTCGCGCAAACAATTTAACGCCGCCGCAAAGGAATAACTGTTGCCGGCTGCCCCTTTGGCACTTGTAAAACCCGCGATTTGCTATTAAAATATCATTGTACCAATATAACTTTTAAAAGGAAGGAGACAGATAAATGTTTACCGCAAGAGAAAACATGCGCAGGTGCGTCAAGAATGAGGGACCGGACCGCTATGTTAACCAATACGAGGCGTTAAAGCCGATGAGCACACCTCTCGCGTTCCACAACCCCAGACCCAGAAGGGGCGAGGCAGACAAGGTAAACGCCTGGGGCGTTACTTATTCCTACCCCATGAACGTTCCCGCAGGCTTCCCCGTGCACACTCCCGACAAGCTCGTTGTTAAGGACATCGAGCACTGGAGGGACTACGTAAAGGCTCCGTCTTTGGACTGGCCGGAAGAGGAATGGGAAAAGATGGAGGCCGCCTACGCTTCCGTAGACCGCACCAAGGCTTACGCCTGCACCTTCGTCACCCCGGGAATCTTCGAGCAGACCCATCACCTCTGCTCCATAGACCAGGTGCTTCTGTACTACATGATCAACGAGGAAGAGATGACCGACATGATCAAGTACATCACCGAGTGGGAGCTGAAGTTCGCAGAGAAGTTCATAAACAGGCTCCATCCGGACGCCATACTCCACCACGACGACTGGGGCAGCGAGACCAACACCTTCCTCCGTCCGTCGATGTTCGACGATTATTTCCTCGAGCCGTACAAGCAGATCTACGGTTATTACCATGATCACGGTGTAGAGCTCATCATCCACCACTCCGACAGCTACGGCGCCAACATCGTCCCCGAGATGATAGAAATGGGCATAGACGTATGGCAGGGACCGATGCACACCAACAACGTTCCCGAGCTCGTTAAGAAGTGGGGCAAGCAGATCACCTTCATGGGCGAGATCGACAACAAGTTCGTCGACTTCGACAACGCCACCTACGATGACTGCGTAAAGGCGGCAAGGAACGCCATCGAGTCCGTGGGCACCATGGAAGGCTTCATCCCCTGCATCACCCAGGGAGGTCCGGGATCTCTCTATGTAGGCGGATACGAAGGTCTGTGGCAGGCTATCGATGAGTACAACATCGAGAAGTTCGGATACACTCAGGAGGAGATAGACGCCGCAAGGCTCCCGCTCTCCGTAATGATGCCCGGCAGCTACAGAGCAAAGATCGAGTGCAAGTACAACGATTACAGGAACGTGCTCCCCGACAAATAGTCCGAGCAAGGACGATATCAGGACCGCGCGGCATAAGCCGCGCGGTTTTTTCATTTTATTGAACGCCGTGGGTCCTCCGCGCAAAAAAATCATAATAACTTTGCTTGCCCGACAATATCGTTAACATTATAATTATTGTATGGAATGAAATACTCACAGCACAGAGAGGTAATAAAATGTTTACAGCAAAGGAAAACATGCGCAGAGCCATCAGAAATGAGGGCCCGGACCGCCTCGTCAACCAGTATGAGGCAATGAAGCTCCTGTTCCACCCCTTTATGTTCCACAATCCAATGGCACAGAAGGGAGGCCCGGAGGTGGTCAACGCCTGGGGCGTCACCAACTTCTTCCCGGACAACGTCCCCGGAGGATTCCCTGTCCACACACCGGACAAGATACTCGTTAAGGACATAGAGCACTGGCAGGATTACGTCCATGCTCCGTCTCTAAAGTTCACCGATGAGGAATGGGGCATGTTCCAGGGCATGTACGCCGCGGTAGACGGCGAGAAGGCCTTTAAGGCATCCTTCATCGCTCCCGGAATGTTCGAGCAGGTCCACCACTTCTGCTCCATAGACCAGGCGCTCATGTACTACATGACCAACCCGGACGAGATACACGACATGATCAAGATGCTCACCGACTGGGAGCTCGAGCTTGCTGAAGGCATCTGCTCTCATCTCCATCCGGACATGATCTTCCATCACGACGACTGGGGCGGAGAGATCAACTCCTTCCTGCGTCCGTCCATGTTCGACGACTTCTTCCTCGACGCATACAAGCAGGTCTACGGATACTATCATGACCACGGCGTGGAGTTCATAGTCCACCACTCCGACAGCTACGCGGCCAACCTCGTCCCGGAGATGATAGAGATGGGCATAGACGTATGGCAGGGCTGCATGCACTCCAACAATGTTCCCGAGCTCGTAAAGAAGTACGGAAAGCAGATCACCTTCATGGGTGAGATAGATAACAAGTTCGTAGACTTCGACGGCTGGACCCCGGAAGTTTGCCACAAGGCAGCAGTCGACGCAATAGAAAGAGTCGGAACGAAAGAAGGTTTCATTCCGTGCATCACCCAGGGAGGCCCCGGATCCGTTTACCCGGGAACCTACATGGAGATAAGCAAGGCTATAGACAAATACAACATAGAGCACTTCGGCGGAACTCAGGAAGAGATAGACGCCGCAAGGATACCCGAGGAGATAATGTTCTAAGCTAACCCATTCTCGCATCCCTAAGAGGCCGGTCCCAGAAAACGCTGGCGCCGGCCTCTTTTATCATGCCGTCGACAGTCTCGCGGAAGGCTTCGAGCAGGGCCTTCTCCCTCTTTTTGGAGCGCCTGCCCTTTGCCTCGTAGAGGACCGAGCTGAAATAGTCATCGTAGGAGACGGCGTAGTCCTCCTCATCCCTGTGCGGAAAGAACGTAGCCGCAGCCTCGTATTTTATCCTTCCCTCTTCGGACGTTGAGATGAGCATCACCAGCGCGGCGCGCCTGGGGACGTCGTTTAAGACGTGCTCCGCCTCAAAATACTGTTCGTAAACGTTTATCTCTGCCATATGGCTTTCCCGTAAGGGCGTTCACCCTATCCTTTCCCTCTGACTGGCTATCATCTTTATGTATGCGTGGGTGTTGTCACGCTTTGAGCACTCCGCTATGAAGCTGTCTATGTCCGAGATGTACATCTCGTAATCGAACGGGTCTATCTCGTCCTTGTCGAAGTAGTCCAGATACTCTATGAGGCTAAGATAGTACTCCATCTCGAAGTTTACGAATATCTTTGAATCCACGGCGCTGTCGTTGAAGTTGCACATGAGGGCGTGCCTCTCCTTAAGCGCCGCGGTTATCCACTTGCCCGCCTCATCCGGCTGCACCACCTTTGCCGCGTTGAAAAGGTGCCTGTAGGTATAGGCCCTGAACATGGATATCAGGCCTATGCTGTCGTTGTTCTCCTGGCAGGGTGCGGTCTTTTCCAGAATGTCTATGTACTCCAGGCAGGCCTTGCCGTATTTTATCGTGCGGCCGAGGAGCTGCTCGCGCATCTGGCACCTTAGATTGGGATCGTTGGCGTAGAGGGCGCAGGCGTAGGCAAGGTTCTCGGAGGCTATAACCTTGGCCCACTCGTCGTAGGTGCCGGAGTCGTCGTCCTTTATCTCGGAGAGTATGTCCCTGCAGGAATTGAAGTATTTCCTGAACAGCGCGTCGTCTATGTAGACGGTATCGCCGTCGTTCTTAAGGCCCACCTGTATCTCCAGAAGAGATATGCTTATGTTTACGGCCTCGTTAAGCTCGCTGGAAAACTCGCTGTTGTAGAGCCTCTTGAAGGTCCTAAGCTCGTCCAGCACCCTGGCGTCGTCCTGGAACATTACGGCGGCCTGCATGTAGAACAGTATGTACTGCGCAAGCTCGTAGTCCGAGCACTTGGAGCCCGCCTCAGAATAGTGGGCCTGTATCATCTCGTGCATTATGTGCCTGTTGTTTATCAGATACATCTTGTTGGTATCTATGGAGAGCTTCTGCCTTCCTATGAAGTACTTGACCACGCCCTGGGCGAAGGCCTCGTCGCTGTCCCCTTCAATCTCCTCCACGAACGAGTTGTCGAAATCGGAGGGAAGGGTTATGGCCTCCCCCTTTCTCTTTACGCAGTGTATCTTCTTAAGGCCGTATTCCGAGCACGCAAAGCCCAGCTCGAAATACAGGTTGCTGCTCACCCTGCCGTCGTGCCTGTTTTGGAATATCACTATGGCCTGATTGCAGGAGATCATCTGCCTTATCACGGTATCTCCCACGGTGAGCATCTGCTTGCTGCTCTCGAAGCTTCCGCCGACTATGCATATGTACTTGTGCTCCTGCTCCAGCGTGCGCTTCACAAGCTGCGCCGCGCGGTCGCTCCCGGACCATATGATAAAGATCTTGTCCTTCATCCCGGACCTCCGTTCGTGTTATTGAAATTGATCGAATTATTCCCCTTCCCCGCCCTCGTCTGCCAGCCGGCAATAGGTAGTAAATATACAGTGTATGTTTACATGTGTAACAGTGCTGGGCATACATCGTAAAATGAGGGATTCGGACCCCCTGGTATGTGCCCGGCATACCTACCGCATGCGGTCCGTTCTCGACCGCCGGAGATCATGCCCGCCCTGCCAGACTACCGCTGCGGGTCTATATAAGTTCAGTCGTCCAGTTGAGCTCCTGGATAAGCTCGTCGGTCTCCCTAAGCTGCCTGGAATAGCCGTCCACCTGCTTCTGGAGCTCCGTCACGGACACAGTGCTGAGTATCTTTATCTCGGCCTTGGAATACCTTGTGACCTTCTCGCTGGAGGTGTTCAGGAAATCCCTCATTATCCTTATGCGCTCCCTGAGGCAGTCCCTGCGGGCTATAAGGTCAGTAATGGAAAGATCCCCGGATCCGGCCGCGTTGTTGGTCTTGTTGATCCTTGCCACGAGCTCCTCGAGCCTTCTCAGGCACTCGTCCAGCTCCTTAAGCAGAGCCTTGGGATCCTCGGCGGGCTTTTCTCCCTCCTGGACCTTGGCGTTGTTATTAAGTCTTGAGCCGAGCTCTGCTATCCTGCGCTGAAGATCGGCCCTTTCGGAAAGTGCTGTAGCTAATTTCATGTCTTTAGTCCTCCATGCAGTAATTATACCATAAAAATACCTTCCGGACGTCTTATCCGGAAGGTAAATTCTGTGGTGGAAGCGGCGAGAATCGAACTCGCGTCCGAAAGCATTTCCACAAGGCTTTCTCCGAGCGCAGCCGGTAGTTTAAGCTTCGAAGGATGCGCGGCCCGCCGGCACGACGCGTACCCTTCTATCCCGTAAGTCCCTTCTTATACCGGGAGCTTTAAGAAGGTTTTCCTGCATGCTTGACGCCGGGATCTCAGGCTGCAGGTGACCTGAGGCCGACGCGCGGTGGCAGACTATGCTGCGAGTGCGAAATTGTTGTTTCTTTTAGCGTTTATTTTAAACGGGCCATTTTTAACGGAGACCTGGCCGACTCCGGCTCGCTTACCCGGCTTCTACACCCCCGTCGAAACCTTTACGCCCCCGGGATGTACGCCAAGCGTACTATCTGTTCTTGACTCTGCGGTCCATGTCCCTTTCTGCGTCTCGCTTTGCAAGGTCCTCGCGCTTGTCGTAGAGCTTCTTGCCCCTGGCCACAGCCAGAGTCATCTTGGCTCTTCCGCGCCTGTCCAGGTACACGTCCAGGGGAACGAGCGTCAGCCCGTCTCTGGATATGTATCCTATCAGCTTGCGTATCTCCTTCTTGTGCAGGAGCAGCTTCTTGGGACGCATTGGATCCGTGTTGAATCTGTTGCCCTTTTCGTAAGGGCTTATATGCATATTATATACGAAGACCTCCGAGTTTTCAACCTTGGCAAAGGAGTCCCTCAGGCTTACGCCCCCCGCGCGGATGGACTTTATCTCCGTGCCGGTGAGGACTATGCCTGCCTCGTACTCCTCCTCGATGAAATAATCGTGGCGGGCCTTCTTGTTGTTGGAAATGAGCTTTCTCTCTGCCATAGCCTACATGCCCCCGGCCTTTTTGAGCGGGAACAGCCTGAACACAACCTTGCCGCGTATGTCGTTGATGTCAACGAAGCCCACGGAGGCGCTGCGGCTGTCCGTGCTGTTCTGGCGGTTGTCTCCCAGCACGAATATGTGCCCCTGGGGCACCGTCACCTCATCCATGTGCCCTCCGGTGTAGCCATCCTTGGTGTAGCTTGCGTCTATGGCCTCGCCGTTTATGAACACGCTGCCGTCCGAGATGGAGACCGTCTCGCCGGGAAGGCCTATGACCCTCTTTACAAGCAGCTTTTCGGAGCCGCCCGCGGTGGTGAGGTCGCTTCGGAAGACTATGATGTCACCGCGCTGTATGTCGTTTTTGAGCCAGGTGTAATGCCTTCTGCTTACGAATACGTAATCGTTCTGCTGGAGGGTGTTCTCCATGGAGTGCTCGCGCACTATGGTGGGAGTTATGAACTGAAGGAACACCAGCGCCAGTATCAGCGCTATTCCTATGTCCTTGATCCATTCCCTCGTATTTGCCTTGCTGTCCTGAAGCTTCTTGTCTATGGGCTTTGCTGTTTTTTCTGCTCTGTCAGCCATTTCCGTCATATCACTTTCCTGCCGAGGAGCTCCTTCTGAAGAGCGTCCCAGCCTTCCGGAAGAGGTGCCGTAAAGGACCTGCCGTTTAGGTGCTCCAGCGGTCCGTCCGCCTCCCTGAATTCTATCTTATACGCGTGGAGGGCCTGGGTGCTGGCTCCCAGCTCCATGCCGCTCTCTGCTATCCTTGTCTTCCTTCCGCCGTACTTTATGTCTCCCGCAAGGGGATGGCCTATGCTTGCCAGGTGAGCCCTTATCTGGTGGCTGCGCCCGGTGACGAGCTCAACGTCCGCAAGGCTGTAGCCTCTTGCGTTCCTGCCGCTTCCGAAGGATCCTTCTCCTGCGGCAGCGCAGCTTACCACGGTCTCTATGTACCTTCCGCGCTCATCGCTTTCGGGAAGCACGCGTCCGGTGTTGGTCTTCTCGTCCTTAAGGAGCTTTCCCTTAAGGCGCACGGTCTCGTCCTTAAGCCTTCCGTGGACTATGGCGTAGTAGTATTTGGACACCCTGCCGTCATCGCGGAAGAGCCTGGCAAGGCATCTTAAGGCCTCCGCGTTCTTTCCGAAGACCACTATTCCGGTGGTATTGCGGTCCAGCCTGTGCGCGGGGCTCGGGACGAAGCTCTTCTCAGCCCTCGGGTCGTAGGCGCCGGTCTCTATCAGATAGTCCGTCACCTGGTTGGCCAGGGTATCCTTCTTCTCGGACCTGTCTCCGTGCACCAGAAGACCGAAGGGCTTGCTAACTATTATGACGTCGTCGTCCTCGTAGACTATGCGGAACTGCCTCTTGGCCTTTGCCCTGGGCTTCTTCCTGGACCACTCCTCTATCTCCGCGTCCGACGCGAATATCTGCAGCACCTCGCCATCGGAGAGGCTGTAGTCCTCTCTCCTGCGGCGTCCGTCCACCTTGACATCCTTCCTTATGAGCTTGTAGATCGCTGACAGCGGCGCGTTGGCCAGATACTTCTTAAGGAACCTGTCCAGGCGCTGCCCGGCGTCGTTTGCGGAAATGCTTATTTCTTTCATAGCTAGTAATTATAACACGCGGCTAAAGGACTTGCAAATCCGTGCCCGCTTTTATATACTTTTTTATATATCGAAAGGCGGATCATCATGAGCGACACATTAGGAAAAGCAATAAAACTTACGATCTTCGGAGAATCCCACGGGCAGGCCGTCGGCGCCGTTTTGGAAGGGCTTCCTCCGGGGCTTAAGGTCGACATGGAATACATTGAAGCAGAGCTGGAAAGAAGGAGGCCCCTTAAGAGCCTTAAGAGCGCGCGCCGCGAGGCCGACCTTCCGGAGTTCGTATCGGGTGTGAGGAACGGCTTTACGGAAGGAACGCCTCTAACGGTCCTGATGAGAAACTCCGACGTAAGAAGGGAGGACTACGACAGTCTGCAGACGCTGGCAAGGCCCTCGCACGCAGATCTTACCGCTCAGGCAAAGTACCTCGGGTACCAGGACGCCTCGGGCGGAGGGCACTTCTCGGGAAGGCTCACCGCGCCGGTAGTCGCCGCAGCGGCGATACTCAAAAAAGCCCTTGAGGACAAGGGCATAAATATAAACACCCGCGTAAGGAAGATAGCGGGCAGCTCCGAATGGCCGGACGAGACCGAGATCTCCGAAGCACTTGAGAAGGCCGCCGCGGAAGGCGATTCCCTGGGAGGGCTAATTGAGACTGAGATCTCAGGACTTAAGGCAGGCCTTGGCGAGCCCTGGGCAGACGGCCTTGAGAGCGAGCTTGCGGCAGCGGTGTTTGCCGTGCCCGCGGTAAAGGGCGTGGAGTTCGGAGCGGGCTTTGCCCTCGCAGACATGAAAGGCAGCGAGGCCAACGACGCATTCATCTCATATAAAAACGGCAGGGCCGAGACCCTTACAAACAACAGCGGCGGAATAAACGGAGGCATAAGCAACGGCATGCCTGTAGTCATGCGCACCGTGCTCCGCCCCACCCCGTCCATAGGAAAGGCTCAGCAGACCGTGGACATCCTTACCGGGGAGCAGAAGACCTTAAAGATCTCCGGAAGGCACGATCCCTGCATAGCCTTCAGAGCCTGCGCGGTAATAGACGCGGTCTGCGCTCTGGTAATAGCGGACCTTTTCGCAAGGCGCTTCGGCTATCTTTCGCTGATGCCCGGCGCGGATAAGGATAAGAACATAGTGCTTATCGGCATGCCCTCTTCCGGAAAGACCGAGTCCGGAAAGGTCCTGGCGCGGCTTCTGGGAAGGCCTCTTATCGACATGGACTCCGTGCTGGAAAGCGGCTTCGGCATTACCATTGCAGAGTATTTCGAAAAGTACGGCGAGGCCGCCTTCAGGAAGGAAGAATCCCGGCTGGCGAAGAGCCTGGCCGGTACATGCGGCTGCGTCATCTCCACCGGAGGCGGGATAATAAAGGATCCGAAGAACATGGAGGCTCTGGCCGAAAACGGAATAATAGTATGGCTCAAAAGGCCTTTGGAGCTGCTTGCGCCTTCGGAAAAGACTCCGCTTTCCCGCACAGACGAAGATATGCAGACCCTCTTTGCAGAAAGGCTGCATCTTTACGAAAGATGCGCGGACATCACTATCGATGCCTCGGGCACAGCTCAGAAGACCGCCGAGAGCATAGCGGAGCTCCTCAGATAATGGATGTAACCATCTTCAGAAAAAAAGAGCTCGCCGCACCCTGCTCTCTTAAAGTCCCCTCCTCCAAGTCCGCAGCCCACAGGGCCATGACAGCGGCAGCTCTGGCGGACGGAACTTCGGAGATAATATCCCCTGCCGCAGGCGATGACATAAACGCCACCGCGGGCTGCCTCAGGGCGCTCGGAGCAGAGATCGAAGACCTCAACGGCCGCCTTCTTGTGACCGGCCCCGCAGACCCCGGCAGGGACGTCCTTTTGGACTGCGGCGAGTCCGCCAGCACCTTAAGGTTTATGATACCTCTTTGCGCCTCTTCCGAAGCGCCGGCGCGCTTTACCGGAAAAGGAAGGCTGCTTAGAAGGCCTCTTGAGGTATACAGGAAGCTCTTCGGTGCGGAAAACTTCAGTTTGGAAGGCGGCATCCTTACCATCCGCGGTCCCCTTGCTCCGGGGCGTTTTAGGCTGCGCGGAGATGAGTCCTCGCAGAACATAAGCGGGCTGATGTTCGCCCTGCCTCTTTTGGACGGGGATTCCGTGATAGAGATCATCCCTCCCCTGCTCTCTGAGCCCTACGTGGATCTTACCGCGGAGGTGCTTAAGACCGCAGGGATAGAGACAAGGCGCGAAGGCCTGTCAATATCCATTCCCGGACGTCAGAAATACCATCCATTTTCATATACCGTTCCCGCCGACTGGTCTTCGGCAGCGCCCTTCGCCGTTCTGGGGCTTCTGACAGGACAGGCAATATCCATAGAGAACACCGACAGCGCATCCATCCAGGCTGACAGAGCCGTACTGGGATTTGCGGAGCGCTTTAAGGCCACAGGAAAGCTGCGCGCCATAGAAGCGGACATCTCGGACTGCCCGGACCTGGGGCCCCTGCTCTTTGCAGCCGCCTCCCTTGCGGAAGGCACCACCGTCATACGCGGGATAAATAAGCTGCGCGGAAAGGAATCGGACAGAGCCCTCGCCATGAAGACCGAGCTGGAAAAGCTCGGCGTAAGCGTAAGGCTCGCGGAGGACGAAGCATTCGTAACAGGCAGGGAGAGCATAAGCGGAGGCGCCGTACTGGACGGTCACGCTGACCACCGCGTAGTAATGGCTCTCTCCGTGCTGGCCTGCGCGGCTGAAGGACCCGTCACCATAAGCGGCGCGGAGGCCGTATCCAAAAGTTATCCGGGATTTTTCAAAGATCTTGCTACCATCCCGTCCGTTTTTACGTCTATTAAGTTATAGTCACACAGGAGTCACTTGGACCTGCGATAATATAGTCACAGTTTGATACGCGGGCACTCTGCCCTGCGCAGGAAAGGGGATCACACCACATGATAAAAAAATTGACAGCGTTTCTGCTAAGCGCGCTGATCGTTTTTTCCGCGTCCGCGGCAGGCTTTGGGCTGGACCGAAGCATACAGCCGGTCAATGATGTCGGAAACATCGACAACCACGGACGCAGCGTCGGGATCACCTGGGAGGGCGTACCCGCCAGGGTATATTATGGTTCTTCCGGCATCTCGATAGTTACGCAGACCGGCGAGATACACCTCGACACGAACTTCGAGGTATTAAAGCTCATCGCCTGCAAAGACATAAACGGCGACGGCTGCCCGGACTTTCTTACGTATCAGAACGCTCCGGACCACAGCGCCCAGGTAATGACGATAAGCGGCAGGGACGGCAAGGTCCTGGCGGACCTTCACCTTACCAGAAGAGGCAACGACAGCGATCTCGGGCTCTCCGAGAAGAACAGCTTCGTGCAGCAGCTCCTTTCCGCGGAGGACGGAAACGCTCTCATAGTCTACGATTACAGCATCATAAAGGTGGAGCTCTCCTCCCTTGAGATCATCTGGAGCTTAAGTACCGAAGACAACATCTGGAAAGCTGTAAGCGCAGGCGATATAAACGCGGACGGCACCGAAGACTTCGCCTGCACCATGCAGCGAAACACCGCAGCCGTTATAAGCGGCGCGGACGGAAGCCTCATAAGAGACTGGCACCCCTGCGAAGTGCACGTCCTGGATCCGGGCTGGGCAGGAAAGAAAGTTGACGGGATCATGAACATGTGGGACCTCGTCTTCATGAACGGAATCATCTACGCCACCTCCGAGGACGGGCAGATCTTCGCCATAGACCCTAAGAACGGAGACTGCAGCGGCACAGAGATAGGCGCCATAGACAGGGAATACTTCGACAACCTGCTCATAGGCTTCAACCTTTCATACGAAATGGGAGGCCTGGGCTTCAGGCAGACAGGCATAAACGACTGGGCCTACATGGGCTACCGCATAGCGGACACGGACGGCAGGTACATACTCATAGACTGCTACCGCGGGGACGCGGATTCCTGCGCTCAGTATCAGGACAGCAACTGGCCCTCCCAGGCCGCGCTGTACGACACCGAGACCGGGACCGTAGAAGCCCTCATACCGCTCTCTTCCGGCTTCAGCTCTCCTTATCTTAAGGGCTGCCTTGCGGTCTACGATGGAACGCCCTGCATAGCGCTGGTGACCAGCTGCTTCGAAGGCAGCGCCTCCGTCAGCTACTACGATTACACCGGCGCTCTCATCTACCAGAAGGAGATAGCCTCCTCCGTAATAGGAAATGCCCCGAGATGCGAGCTTTCCGCGGACGGAGAAGGCCTGCGCCTGGAGTTCTTCGGCGCCGGCTGCATCACCGCGTCCATGGATCTTAAGGACATAAACTACGCTTACGATACCGCAGGCGTTGCCCTTGTCAAGGCTCCGGACGGATCCTATTTCATATCCGAGAGCACCAACGGTATAAAAGACCGCATCCAGAAGTTCGAGGGCAGCCTGGACAGCCCCGCCTGGGACTACGTCCTGAGCGCGGAGTTCGCCAACAAAGGCATGGAATACATCCGCAGCGACCGCGACTACGACGGTGACGGCAAGACCGATATCATGGCCATAGTCAACGAGCAGGACAATGAAGGCACGCCGAAGGCGAGCTGGTTCATACTGATCTCCGGCGCGGACGGCAGCGAGCTCTTCAACAACAGGATAAAGACCGGCGAAGGCAGAGTGGACGGAAAGAAAGTGGAATACTTCCTCCTTGCCGACAGCCTCGACATGATAAGAGACCTTGACGGCGACAAAAAGCCGGAGCTGCTCTGCGGAGAGACCATAGTCTCCAGCAGAAGGCGCACCGTAATAGGCAGCCTCTACGGAGGAGTGGACGCGGAAGGCCGCAGCTTTAAGGTGGGAGACACAAACGCGGACGGCCTGCCGGACTTCCTGGTGGTGAGCGACAAGGAGACCCGTCTCTACCAGTCCAGGCTGGGCATGTCCTACGGCTTTGCATCTGTTGAGTACAGAAAGACGAACACCTTCATAAAGAACAACAAGGATCTTGAGCCCATGAACACCTCGGACCTCATAGGAGACATAGACGCCGACGGCATAAGCGAGATAGTCCTTATCGGAAAGAACGCCATGGGCTTCCAGACCTACAAGGTGTATAACGGAAAGACCCTGGAGCTCCTCTACGACCTCTGCCCCGACGGCATAACCAGCGAGGGCGAGAGCTACATCTCCCTGGGCTATGACATCAACGGCGACGGCATCAACGAGCTCTACTCAAGGAACATGAACTGGGAGTACTGCATCAACGACGGAAAGACCGGCAAGATGCTGGTGAATCTGTCCACAGCAGGCCGCGGCGAGGGAGATATAGGCGGAGTCATAACCTTCGGGCCGGGAGGCGGAAAGGGAGATTACCACCCGGACTACCTCATCCCCTTCTGCCCCCTGCAGGACACTCCTATGTTCATAATAACCAGCGACGTTGACGGGGACGGCCTCGGAGACATTACGCAGATCTTAAGCTACTGGGACAGCGAGACCTACATGCCCCTTAAGAAGCTGATAATCATAGGGACCGCAAGCTTTGAGGTAGTGAGCGAGGTAAAGCTGGGCGCAGGAGACGGCTACTCCGAAGGAGATCTCCTTAAGGTAGACGGCAGCGACCGCTACGCGGCGGTCCTAAGCGCAGACAAGCTGAGCCTCCTGGACCTTTCCGAGCAGAAGCTTCTTGCGGACTACAGCGTATCGGCAAAGAGCGCGCTGCAGATAAACAACGACATAGTAGTCACCACGCTTGCAGGCAAGCTGCTTAAGCTCAACATGGACAAGAGCTTTACCCTTAAGGAGCAGATACCGGAGCAGTCGGAAGACCACATCCTGGAGCTTTCCTGGACACCGGCTCAGGAATACAGCATCATGACGATAAAGGACAACGGCACCACCGTATACCTTGGCTCCGGAACGGATGCGAGCATCCCGCTGATGCAGGGCGAGCACGAGATATCGCTCTCCATGAACGACGGCCAGGGCAAGAACTACAGCGAGCTGCACCATATAAACATATCCGAGCAGAAGAGCTTCCCGGTGCTTCCCGCCGTACTGACGGGTGTGCTGCTGATCGCCTGCCTGTTCTTCGGGATACTGAGGAAGGCAAGGATAGCCGGGACATTCAAGGAGGCCGGAAAATGAGCGAATACTGCATAGAATTAAGCAACATAACCAAAAGATTCGGCAAGTTCACGGCCGTGGACAACATAAGCCTTAAGCTTGAAAGCGGCAGGATCTACGGAATGGTAGGTCCCAACGGCGCCGGAAAGAGCACCACCATGGCTCTTATAATGGGCTCGCTCTTCCCCACCTCCGGAAACGGAAGCGTGTTCGGACACCCGCTTGCAAGCCCCGAGGCTCTTAAGCTCCTGGGCTACTCCCCGGAGTTCACAAGCTTCTATTCCGACATGAAGTGCTATGAATACCTATGGTACATGGGATGCCTTTCCGGGCTCTCGTCCAAGGATGCCGCAAGGCGCACGGAGGAGCTTCTGGAGCAGTTCGAGCTTAAGGAGCACAAGGACAGAAAGGTGGCAAAGTTCTCCACCGGAATGAAGAAGAAGGTGTCCCTGGCCCAGGCAATGATACACCACCCCAAGATACTTCTTCTGGACGAGCCCACGGCAAACCTGGACCCCACCAGCAGGCAGGAGATCCTGGACACCGTAAGGCGCATGGTGCAGGACGAGCACCTGACGGTAATGATAAGCTCCCACGTGCTTACGGAGCTTGAGACCGTAATAAGCCACGTCCTCATGATAGACCACGGCAGGCTGATCCTGAACGCCCCCATAGCCGAGGCCCAGGAGATGTTCAAGCAGGGGATACTCTGGGTGGACACAAGCGACAACGAAAAGCTGCTTTCCGGACTTGCCGGAACATACAACGCCGAGCTTGTCCCCGGCGAGGGCGTCCGCATAACCACAAAGGAGATGGACGCGCTCAAGAAGGACGTCGTAAGGCTGGTATACAGCGGCGGCATGCAGCTCAACAGACTCAGCGAGGAAGTGCTCTCGCTCGACTCTCTCTACAGGCAGATGATGGAAGGAGAAAAAAATGGGAGTGATACTGAAAAGGACGCTTCAGAGAACGCTGGGGCTTAGCGCCGTAATAATAAGCGTGCTTGCCGGCATCCTGGGAGGATTCGTCCTGGCAAGATCCGCGGAGATAATGAATGTCCCCGCCTTCGGTTACTACCTCAACCAGAGGCTGATAGAGCAGCACACCACCGTGTTCTTCCTTATCTGCGGAGTACTGCTGATGGTGATAGTAAGCGCTGTAAGCACAGGGCTTATTGCGGGAGAGGTGCACGAGGGCACCTTCAGGATGCTCGTTGCCAAGCCCAACAGCCGAATGAGCATACTGCTGGGCAAGATCCTGGGGATGCTTATAGGCGCCCTGATGCTGATGGTGATGTCCCTCTCCGCAATGTATCTTATGAACTACGTCTGCGGCAGCTACGACGGAAACATATTCGGCTCCCTGCTCTCTTACTTCCCGGGTTACCTGCTTTACGGGCTGATAGTGACGCTGTTCTTCAGCTCGCTGGCAGTGCTCTTAAGCTGCGTAGCAAAGAAGCGCATAATAGCTCTTCTTCCCATGCTGCTTGTGATAATACTCGTACTGGTGCTGCCTCTCGTAGTGCGCCTGGTGCTGTCCATAAGGGGCAGCTTCTCCCTGGACGCTCTCGGGTATGTGGACCTCAACTACCATTTCGGAAGCATTTTCCGCTGGTGCATGGAGCCCTTCGGGGGCATAAACGGCACCGCCGGCCAGCTTGAGATACCCACCATGCTGATGAACATCTTCCGGCAGACCCCCATAGATCCGGACCTGGCGCACTCCCCAAACAGCGGAGTCATTACCACGGTAAACAACATGATCCCCGCGGGAATAGTGCTGACGGTATACCTGGCGCTGACAGTCATAAACTACACAGCCAGCTTCGCCATCATAAGGCGCAAGGACGTGTGATCCTTACAGAATATTGACTGTTTTTTTCAAAAGTGTACACTAATGGTGTACACTTTTGCTTTTATTTAACGATTAAGTTATAGACAGGATCGGAGACTGCTGATTGCCGTTTTTTCTGCTGCTAATTGAAGACGCGTCCAGAAGGGAAGAATACTCGGCTGCATATTATAAATACAGGCAGCATCTGTTTGCTGTTGCCAGGATCATCCTTAAGGACGATGAAATGGCAGAGGATGCTGTGCAGAACGCATTCCTGTCCTTGATCGAAAAAGACAGTCTGCCAGACGCCGCACCGGAGAAGCTCAAGGCCTTTCTGACATCGGTCGTACGGAACAAAGCAATAGATCTTATGAGAAAGAGAAAGTACATCTCTTATGAGGAGCTGACAGATATACACCTGGGAATATCCGCCCCCGTCGAAGGCTCGGAACTGGCGCTGGCTTTGTCTGAACTCCCTGCACTTTACAGAGACGTGTTGGTAAACTATTACTATGTAGGTATGAGCGCCGGAGAACTGGCTGCTCAGGAAAACGTCAATTACCGTACGATCCTCAGGCGCATCAGGAAAGCAGAAGACCTTCTTAAGGCATCCATGTCGGAGGACTGATGATGAATGCAGCAATAAACAGCGATGCAATAAGGGATGCAGCCACCGCTGTCGGCGCAGCGCTTGCGTCATTCGACATATCGGACAGGCCTCTCCACGTGTTCTCTGAAAGACACGAGACCGCCATGCGCAGGATCCTGTCTGCGGCCGCCGGCAGAAAAAGACGCAGACCGTTTGCAAGACAGCTGGCCGCATGCCTGGTGATCGTACTGCTGCTTTTCGCATGCGCGTACATGATCATTCCAAGCATCCATGCCACAGTCAACGGATGGTTCACCACAGTCTGGAACAACATAGTGACCTATTATTTCCCGCATTCCGGAAATGATCACGCCTTTCCGGTCATTACACCCACAGGCATTCCCTGTCAGTTCGAGCTGGAGTCTGATGACAACGGTGACGGATACAGGACGCTGAAGTACGTCGATAAAACAAATGATGACTATATAGTTTTCGATTATCGATGGATAAGCAGGAAGAAAGCAGACAAGTTGAAGCAGAGCATTGAGAAGAATGGCAGTGTCTCGATCTGGCTCGATTACAAGGCTTTACTTAATGAAAAAACAAGCAAGACCTCGCTCGAATGGTATGAGCCTCATAATATGCTTGGATTCAGGGCAGAAAGCGATCTGCCGTCGGAAGAGCTGATACAGGCATTCTCTGCTCTGGACTGGCATCTGCCCGAATACGGCCCCACATGGATCCCGGAAGGTTTCGAACTTATTGATGAGTACAGAGATCCCGGCTGTGCTTCTACAACTTATTATGATCCCGAGAGTGGAAGCATGATAAGTCTGGATTATTACGACTACGGCAATACTGATGTATTTAATAGCTATCTCACCGATGCTGATGTTATAGAAGATACAGAGATCAACGGGATAAAAGCCACGGTTTGTTATACAAACTCTTCTGATCCTGATTATGATCCGGACAGCATTTATAACGGCCTGGTATTGATCTGGGTGGATGATACTAGAAAACTGATCTTTGCAATCGACAGCTTTTCTGATATAGAAACCACGATTAGATTCGCGGAAAGTATAAAAGCCATAGAATAAAACACAACTATTAACAAAAGGCAGAAGAGAAAACAAAGTTTTCTCTTTTTTGATGTACATTTTTCTGTATCCGAAACGAATATATTATGAAAGCTGATCCCGGCTTTCATATTTCAATTGTTTCAGGAGGTGAAGTAAATGAAACACAGAAAAACAATTATCTTGGCGATCTTGATGTTAGCAATAGTACTATCCAGCGTTGGTAGTTATGCCGCAACACCTATATCAGGAGATGAGGTCGATGCTTTGGGCCCCAGGCCAACTCTTACTATCACAGGAAGCCAAGCATCGTGCAGTGTTACGATAAGAGCTACAGGCAAAACAATCGATGCCACTTTGGAGCTTTGGCAAGGGAGTTCGCTTATTGCAAGCTGGACAGACTGCAATACAGGCGTTCTTACACTATCCGGCACAGCTTCAGTTGTCAGTGGGCTAACGTACACGCTTACTGTAAGCGGAACGATAAACGGAGTTGAGTTTACTCCATGTTCCGTAACAAAAACAGCAT
>JAFRZB010000034.1 GCA_017442785.1 Bacillota bacterium | reverse complement strand
TTTGAAAGATTTTTATATCCTCCTTGTCCGTCTAAATACTCCTTGACTACTCTCATCTTAAATTCAAAACTATACTTTGCCATAACAAAACTGACCTCCTCCAGTTAGATTCTTGGTCTAACTTTTGGGGGTCAGTTCAGCTCGGGCTCTCTTTTTTCGTACAGTATTTATTTCGACACCGTAGCTCCCAGGTTTATTATCTCCTTCTCCAGCGCCGCGATGCGGTTCTTCAGCTGCACGAGCTCCTCGCTGGTGAGCTTGGTATCCGTGGCCGCCTCGGCGTTGTCTATTACGTCGGACACGTCCGACAGCGCGTTCTTAAGGCGCTCTCTTATCTCCTCCACGCTCTCCTTGCCGGCGAACTCCTCCTCGGCGGATTCAAGATCCGCAGGGCCTCCGTCCTCTCCGCCTATCTCGAAACTGCAGAAATGGTGGACCACGGTGCAGTCCCAGCCCAGGCGCTCCCTGACGAATTCGGCGAATGCGTTCTTGGATTCCTCCTCACCGTGGACAAGGAAGATCTTCTTCGGCTTCTTCTGGAAGCCCGACAGCCACTCAAAGAGCCCGTCTCTGTCCGCATGTCCGGAGAAGCCTTCCAGGTTATGGATCTGGGCGTTCACCTCTATGGCCTCGCCGAAGAGCTTCACCTCCTTGGCTCCGTCCAGCAGCAGCCTTCCCAGAGTCCCTTCCGCCTGGTATCCTACGAACACCACGGAGCACTTTTCGTTCCACAGGTTGTGCTTTAAGTGGTGCCTTATCCTTCCGGCGTCGCACATGCCGCTTGCGGAGATGATCACCTTGGGGGTGTTGTCCACATTTATCTGCATGCTCTCCGCGGAGGTCTTAGAATAGTGAAGGCCCTGGAAGTCCAGAGGATGGTCTCCGGAAAGTATGTAGTCCTTCATCTCCTCGTTGTAGGCCTGGGCGTTGGTGCGGAACACCTCTGTCGCAGTTACCGACATGGGGCTGTCCACGTAGACCGGAACGTTCCTCAGTCTCTTTGTGTATGGCGTATCTCCGTCGTAGACCTTGTTCAGCTGGTACAGAAGCTCCTGGGTGCGTCCAACGGCAAAGCTCGGTATCACGGTATTGCCGCCTCTTTCCGCGGTCTCAGCTATTATGGAAAGCAGCCTGTCCACGCTCTCCTTATTCGGCTCGTGGAGGCGATTTCCGTAGGTGGCCTCCATTATTACGTAGTCGGCCTTTTTGATGATGGTGGGGTCGTTTATTATCGGGCGGCCCTTCATGCCTATGTCTCCCGAGAACACTATCTTACTGGTGTTCTCGCCCTCTGTCACCCACAGCTCTATGATGGCGGAGCCTAAAATGTGGCCCGCGTCGTTGAAGACTACCTTCATCTGCTCGTTGAGCACTATGAGCGTGTCGTAGATGACAGGCTCTATGTGCTTGAGCGCGTCCATTGCGTCGTTGGTGGTGTAAAGAGGCTCCACCAAAGGCCTTCCGGCGCGGGTGTTCTTGCGGTTGTCGCGCTCGGCGTCCTGCTCGCATATGTGAGCGGCGTCCTTGAGCATTACATCCACCAGATCCGCGGTGGCATCCGTACAGTATATGAGTCCCTTAAAGCCCCTCTTTACCAGAAGAGGCAGCCTTCCGCAGTGGTCCACGTGGGCGTGGCTCAGTATTACGCAGTCTATCTCGGCCGGATTGAACGGGAAGTCCGCCCTGTTCATCGCGTCCGGGTCTTCCCCGCCCTGGAACTGCCCGCAGTCCAGGAGCACCTTGTATTTATCAGTCTCTATCAGATGGCAGGATCCGGTAACACCGGAAGCCGCACCGCAGAAAGAGATCTTCATAGCGATCCTCCCCCTATAAACTCCCTGATGACGGAATCTGCCTCTATCAGGGACTCGTCTTCTATCGTATCTATCTGATCGAACAGCGATCTCAGCCTCTTCGCCTCGGCCTCGAACTTGCTTCCGGGCTCCGTCTCAAGAAGCGGAAGCGCCCTCTTTTTAAGCACGGAGAGCTCATAGGGCTGTGAGCTGTTGAACACCTCGTCGGCCATCTTGCTGTACGGAAAGATGTTGCCTACCTCCCCGTCCCGGACCTTGGGCCACATCTCGAAGGTCTGCTCCAGGCCCCAGCCCCTCTTGGCGTGGTCTCTTACCAGCCTTCTTATCTTTCTGATCTCGGCCTTGGGTATCCTGTTGCCGTCCTTCGTCCTCAGGCACGACAGCGGGCAGGTGTAGATGCGGAACAGCTTCTCCTCCGGGAGCTGCTCATAGAACTCAGGGTTGAGCGCAAGGATGCCCTCTATCACTATCGGATGTCCGGGCTCGGCGCGCATCTTCCTCTTACCGAAGACCTTTTTGCCGCTTATGAAATCGAAGGACGGAACATCAACGGTCTCTCCGTCCAATATCCTCTGGACCTGGTCGTTGAAGAGCTCCATGTCTATGGCGGAAAGCGATTCGAAATCCCTCAGCCCGTCCGGGCCTACCGGTATGTCGTCCCTGTTCTTGTAATAATCATCTATCCCGAGGTATGCAGGTCTTAAGCCGACGGCACAAAGGTGTATGCAGAGCTTCAGCGCCGTGGTCGTCTTGCCGGAAGAGCTCGGACCGGAAAGAAGGATAAGACGCGCGCCGCTGTTTTTTATATGATCCGTTATCTCAACCATGCGCCTGTCGTGCATGGCCTCGCAGACCATTATCAGCTCCTTGGTCCATCCGTTTCTGTACATATTGTTGAGGTCCTCGAATGACGTAAGGCCGAGGTATTCCTTCCACTGCCTTTCGAGCTCGTATCCGCTGTTGATTATAAGATCGTCCATTTATTATCTCCTGAATAGAAAGTCAACTTGCCCCTTATTATTATACCGCAGAAAGGCACGCCGGCGCAAGCATTCGGGGCTTTGCATTCGGGGCAGTATTATAGTAAAATTACGTATGTAAGAAAGAACGGAATGCACGCGAAAGGACACTCGGATGAACATCCTCATATCCAACGATGACGGGATCTTTGCGGAAGGGATAAAAAAACTCGCGGAAGGCCTCAGCCTTGTCGAGGACGTCAGGCTCTACATCTGCGCTCCGGATACGGAACGCTCTAACATAGGCCACGGGATAACGGTGCGCTCGGATCTTTACCTTACCGAATGCAGCGCGGAGAGGTTCGGCCCGAAGGCCGAATGGGCAGCTGCCTGCAGCGGAACGCCCGCGGACTGCGTAAGGATAGCCCTGAGCATTCTTGAGGGCAGAGGAATAAAGACAGACCTGGTATGCGCGGGGATAAACAACGGTCTTAACACCGGAACAGACATTAATTACTCGGGGACCATAGCAGCCTGCAGGGAGGCGGTGATAGACGGTGTCCCGGCCATGGCATTCTCCAGCTCAAGGGGACTTGTCCATGCGGACAATTTCCTCAGGATAGTGCCGGAGATCTTTACGCGCTTTGCGGGAAAGCTCCCTCAGGACACCATACTCAACGTTAACGCGATGGACAAGCCCTGGGAGGATATCAGGGGATACCGCGCTGCAGGTCTTTCGATAAACACCTACCCGCCGGGGTACCTGCCGGCGGAGGATGAAGAGTCCGTGCCCGGGAGGAAGCGCTACACCTTCAACAGCTATTCGCTGAAGCTCACGGACAGAACGGGCACGGCGGACACCACACTCCTGAAGGAAGGATATGTATCCGTAAGCCTCATCCCGCTGCTTCCGGACGCGGCATCCTGCATGCAGTTCGTTTCGGATCTATTGCCTCGTACACAGTCCTGACTATGCTCTCGGCGCTTCCGGACGCCCTGAGCCCCTTCCAGGAACCGTGGCGGTCGTTGATGCCGTTGAGATACTTTATCGGGACAGCCTGCCTGCCCCAGTCGTTCAGGTTCATGTTGTAATCGTCAATGAGTATATCGGTGGGACGCACGCCTCCGGGCACCGCGTCCTTTTTGCTTGTGCCGCATAGAGGAAAGAAGCTTTTTACATTAAGAAGGTCCTCACCCAGCTGGGCTGCCAGCCAGCGCTTCTTTTCTCCGAGGGCGTAGGGGTTCTCCCCTATCACCGCTGAGAGCACGCAGACCTCAAGTCCGGGGTCCCTGGCAAGAGACTTAAGAGCCTCCAGAGCCTCCTCCTGAGGATCCAGCTCCGCAAAGAAGCCCTCCTTGAGCATCTCCTCGTAGGGCACCTGCCTGTAGCGGGCCAAAACGCCGTCCATATCGAAGAACACCCTTGTCATATCGCTTTCTCCTTTCTCTTTCAGCCTTATTATACAAAAGCCCCTGTGCAAATATCTGCACAGGGGCGTGTCTGTTTTTTCGTTTTTTTTAAATTCAGGCTGCTATTTCACCAGCTCTATGACGACATTGCCGTTTGACAGAAGCTCCGCAAGCTTCTGCGCCGGGAGATCTATATGCCCAAGCATTGTGTAGGACCAGGAGTTGCTGCCGTAGAAGACCACGATCTGATTCCCGGAATACAGCACTATGTCCCCGGGCTGAGTCGTGGTCCCCGCGTCGCTTCTCGGAAGGCTGCTGCCCAAAGATCCTACCTGCTCGAATCCTCCGTACATGGACATCTGCACACTCAGCGGAGCCAGCTCCTCCAGCGCCTTTACCGACGCGTTATCCTCCCATCTTACGGGTACTTCAGTGCCTCCTATCTTAAGCCTCATGGCGCCCTCCTGTTCCTCTTCACCGGTCTTTACTGTCTCGCCGGTCCAGTCTGTGATGCCTCCGAACTCATACACGTTCACGTAGCCCATGTCCGCAAGCTTTTGCGACGCCTCCTTGCTGCGCCTTCCGCTGCGGCAGTAAACAAGTATTATCTGTTCGGGGTCCGAAAGTTTAGCAGGCCTTTCCGTGCCTATCTCCTCGTTGGGTATCAGGACAGCGCCGGGGATATGGCCATCGTCGTACTCGTCCTGTCTTCGCACGTCAACTATAATGTGGCCGTCGTCCCTGGCCATCATCTCCTTTGCCTGTTCCTGCGTTATCTGTCTGTACGCTGCCGGAGCGGTCTCGTTCCCGGGAACCGTATTATTTCCCGGGACGTTCCCGGAGCTTCCGTTCTGCGGCGCGCAGGCGGAAAGGACCAGGATGAGCAACAATAAAAGTACCGCCAGTCGTTTCATGACTATTCTCCGAACAATGCGGCAGCCTTTTCCATCCGCTCCGCTACGGGCACTCCGAACGGGCAGCGCTGTTCACAGCCGCGGCATCCTATGCACTGCGACGCTTTGTTCTTAAGCAGCCTGTAATGCGACAGCACGCTCTCCGGCTCCTCCGGCTGCTGCACGGCCAGGTCGTAGAATTTGTTGACCATGGCTATGTCTATGTCCTTCGGGCATGGCTTGCAGTGTCCGCAGTAGGTGCACTGCCCCGTATAAGAATGCAGCGGCGCGGATGCTATGACTGATGCGTAGTCCTTCTCGTCGTCCGAGGCGGTCTCGTAGCCTGCCGCCATATCTATCTGTTCCTTAGTATCGTACCCGCAGAGCACGGAGCATACCGCGGGCCTTGTGAGGCAGTAGTGGATGCACTGAGCGGGGGTGAAGGCGGCCCCGAAGGGGGAAGACTTAACATCAAAAAGCCTCCCGCCGAAAAACGGCTTCATGACCGTGATGCCCACGTCATTCTGCTCGCACAGGCTGTAGAGCTCCGCGCGCTCGGGATCTATGCCGCAAAGGCCGCTCTCGTATTCCCCGAACAAAACTTCAATGTCCTCGCTTGCGGGTCTCATGTCGAAGGCGGGATTGATGCTGAACATTATCATCTCTATGAAGCCGGACTCCGCGGCAAGGCTTGCGATGCGCGGATTGTGCGTGGATATGCCTATGTGGCGTATGATCCCGTCCCTGTGAAGGCTCTTTACGTATTCTATGTACTCCGAGCCCATGCACCTGTCCCAGTCCTCCTGAGCGTCCACATAGTGGATCATGCCCAGGTCGATATACCCTCCGCCTGTCCTTTTCAGCAGGTCCTCGAAGGCAGGGACGACGAACCTCATGTCTCTTGAACGGACATACTGACCGTTCTGCCAGGTAGAGCCTATATGGCCCTGGACTATCCATTTGTCCCTGCTTCCGGCAATGGCCTCCCCTATTATATCCCTGGACTTGGGGTCGGCCATCCAGCAGTCTATGATGTTTATCCCCTTTTGTCCGGCGTAATGTATGAGGTCTATGGAATGCTCCTCGTCGTGGCGTTCCAGCCACTCACCGCCGAAGCCTATCTCGCTTACCTCAAGTCCTGTTTTTCCGAGCCTTCTGTAATTCATTTGTCTGTATTCCGTTTGTTCCATCTGCCGTTGTAGCGTAATGCCATCATCGTTATGTCATCGAACTGATCCGCGCCGTTTACGAAGCTGTCTATCCTGCCGCGTATATACGGAAGGATCACCGCGGGATCCGTAGACGCCGCGCTGCGTACGGTATCTATCAGCTGCTCGGTGCCGAACTGCTTGTTTTCCGCGGTCATGGCCTCGGTCACTCCGTCCGTATACTGAAGGATAACATCTCCGGGCTGCATGGTCAGGACCTGTTCCGTGAACGCAGGTCTGCCGCTCGCGGCCAGAAGCTCAGGATCAAAAGCTCCGAGAGCCGTGCCGCTGTTTTTCCTCAGGCTGCTCCATTTGCCGTTGCGGAAGATGATAGGCTCCTCGTGTCCGGCATCCGCCCAGCGCAGCCTGCCTGTGGATATCTCAAGTATCCCCATCCAGACCGTAACGAACATGTTGTACTTGTTGTTCGCGGACAGCCTGGCATTCACATACTCCAGTATCCTGGCCGGACCGATCCCGCTGAGCGCCGCGTCCTTGAGCATGGTCCTGGACGTCATCATGAACAGCGCGGCAGGTATGCCTTTTCCGGAAACGTCAGCCATCACAAGGCCGATGTGGTCGTCATCGATCATAAAGAAATCGTAAAAGTCTCCGCCCACCTCCTTGGCAGGATCCATGGAAGCGAATATGTCGAACTCGTTCCTGTCCGGGAACGGCGGGAAGGTGTTGGGAAGGATGGTCGTCTGGATCTTATAGGCAAGATCCAGCTCGGTATTGATCCTCTCCTTCTCGGCAGTGACTTTTGTAAGGTCCTTAACGTAACCCTCAAGGCTGTGCTCCATGTCGGCCATCACGAGGCTGAGATTCTCTATCTCGTCTCCAGTGCGTATGTTCAGCGCCTCGAAACGCCCCCGGCTGAGCTCGCCCTTCTCCCTGTCATCTATGTACGCGGAGCACGCATCGGTTATGGAATTGATCGGGGATACTATCTTCTTCTTGATCCTCCTTGACATCACCCATACTATCAGGGCGACTATCACTATCATCGCGAGGAAGAATTGCAGCGCAAAGCCCTTGGCTCCGTCCAGAACATTTCCCAGGGTAACGTCTGCCAGAACAAAAGCTATCGTCCTGCCGGCATCGTCCTTTACGGGGGAGCCCGCCGTGCACATCCATCCGTACTTTTCGGTGTTGCTTATGTCGTACAGCATGCCGCTGCCGTCCCCGCCGAGGAAACGTTCTATCTCTTTCTGGCTCACGGCTTCCCAGTCTCCGGGCAGGCAGACGTATTCCGGCTCGGTCTCAGGGTCGGCTATGTATACCAGAGCGCCGGTATCCCTGTCGAACATTCCGAGGTAAACATCGAACACCCCGCTGGACGCGCTGAATTCCCCGAGTATGGATATGAGAGTCTTATAGTCTTCCTCATCCTCAATACCGCTGAAGAAGGCTCTGTACTCATCTGTTCCCATCCTGCCGCGTTCCTCTTCGCCCAGCCCGCGGTAAATATCCATGACCTTACCGGACAGGCCGACGCTGTCTGCTCCGTGCTCAACGGATATAACAGCGCTGTGAGCGGCGCCGTATGCCTTGTTAACGAGCTGCCTGGACAGAGCGTAGCTGTAGAAGCCCAGACCTATTATGAACGCCACGACACCCACGATCATGCATGTCAGCAGCACGGCGTTGAACATGCGCGCGGAAAGGGAATGCGCCCGCTTTTCGCGCTCGCTCATTTCTCTTATCGATTTTGGAGACATTTTACCCTCTTATCTTCTTTAATATCGTGAGTATGTTCTTTCCGTTCTCGTATGAATATGCCACGTTATCCATGGTCTCCTTTACGAGAAGTATACCGAGACCGCCTTCCCTGTTCATAAGCCCCGTTTCGGAGATGTCCGCGTCGGCTCTTGCAAGAGGATCGAAGGGCTTCCCTCCGTCCAGGAACTGCAGCACCACGCGCATCGGGTCTGCAAGGACCTCGCAGCGCACCTCCGCCGGCCCTGTCTGCGGCGCATAGGCGTAGCTGGCTATGTTTACGAATATCTCCTCCACCGCCAGCTGTATCTGATAAAGTATGTTCTTATCGCAATCGAAGTTCGCCAGCTTCCCCAGCACGAAATCGTTCACCTTATCGATCTCGGCGATCTCGGCCTGAACTGTCAGACTATCCATGGTATCCTCCTTCTCAGCTCATGTGCCTGCCCGCATACCTTGCGGCAAAGGCCGTCCAGCAGTCATCGCGGACAAGCTCCAGTATCTCAAAACCGTTAGCCTTTACGGTGCGCAGGCACTCCTCTTCCATGTCGTCTATTATCCCGCTGGCCACGAACAGGACGCCTTCCTTTCCGCAGGACGGTATGTCCTCCGAAAGCCTCATCACAAGAGGCGCCAGCAGGTTTCCTATAATAAGATCAGCCTTGTATTCCACGCCCTTAAGCAGGTCCGCCTCCCCTGCACTTATGTTCCCGCAGCCGTTGATCCGCGCGTTGTTCTCCGTGCTCAGCACGGCCTCGGGATCTATGTCAAGGGCCAGCACGTCCCGCGCGCCGCATTTGGCGGCAATGACGGAGAGTATGCCTGTTCCGCAGCCCGCGTCTATCACGTCCATGCCGGGCTCCATGTACTTTTCCAGGAGCCTTGCGGCAAGATACGTAGTGGGGCTGCTTCCAGTCCCGAAGGCGAGTCCCGGGTCTATGTCTATCACCAGCTCTCCTTCTTTGGCGTCGTAGTCCCTCCAGACAGGCTTTACGACTATGTCCGGAGTTATGTTGAACGGCACGTAATACTCCTCCCACTTGTGGAGCCAGTCCTCGTCGTCCGCTATGGCCTGCTTCCAGTCGTAATCCTTAAGCACGGCGAGAAGCTCTTCATCGGGGCTCTCGTCTTCGCCCAGGTAAAATGTGCACCAGGCCTTCTCCCTGAAGCTGTCCAAAAGCTCCCTGTCCGCCACGCTTCCGGTATAGGCCCAGGAGCCCTCTATCAGCTCGTCAATGTCCGAGGGATCGTTGATCATCAGCTCCTCCATGCCTTCCGCGGTCAGCCTTTCGGTAAGCTCCGAGAGCTGCCTGCTGTCCTCCGCGTATACGGTTATCTCCTTATATTTCATGGTGTGTCCTCCGGCATGATGTCATACTGTGCCTTTCGATAAATACGATATAGATAACTATATCATAAATCGTAAAAACTCACAAAACGAACATAAAAAAATGGGCGCAAAATCTTTACACCTTATGTTCATTTCGTTATAATAAAAACAGCTGGATAATGCTTACAGCATTTCGGAAAGGAAGTACACACCCATGGGCAAATTTGTAGTAAAGCAGACAAAGAACGGCGGATTCGCCTTCAATCTTAAGGCAGGCAACGGAGAGGTCATCGCTACCAGCGAGACATATACCACAGAGAGCGCATGCTTTAACGGCATCGAGAGCGTAAGAAAGAACGCAGTAGAGGCCAAGCTCGAAGACCAGACCGCAGAGAACTTCGAAAAGGTCACCAACCCCAAGTTCGAGGTATACAAGGACAAGGCCGGCGAGTTCCGTTTCAGGCTCAAGGCTAAGAACGGCGAGATCATAGCGGTCGGCGAAGGCTATAAGGCTAAGGCATCCTGCCTCAACGGGATCGACAGCATCCGCAGAAACGCTCCGGACTCCGAGACAGTCAAGGAGTATTGATACGCGTTTAGTCTGAACTTTAAAAGCAGCCGCCTTTAGCGTGGCTGCTTTTTCTCTTTATCGGCACGGAAAGTCAGAGGAGATCAAATGGCAGGACCTCACGGATTAGGCCCAAGGGGATTTCTTACGGACGAGGAAAAAAAGAACATGCCCAAGGTATCCGCAGGGCTGATCAAAAGGATATTCGGATACCTCAAGCCCTACTGGGTGCAGTTCATATTCGTATTCATAGCCATACTGCTGTCTTCGGTGGTAGGGCTATTCCCGTCCATTATCACAGGAAGGATAGTAGACCAGGCACTTGTCGGAAAGGACCTTCAGCTCCTGATAAAGCTCCTGATACTCGCCTTCTGCACTCTTGCGGTATCGCAGATAATAGGAGTCATTGAGAGCTACATAAACTCCTGGATATCGCGCCGCATAATCTTCGACATGAAGAACCAGATGTACGACCATCTGCAGCACATGCCGCATTCGTTCTTCACCTCGGAGAAGCAGGGAGACATCATAACCCGAATGAACACTGACATCAGCGGCGTCTCCAGCGTGATCTCCGGAACGCTCTCCAGCATAGTGTCAAACGTTGCAACGGTAGTGACCACCCTTGTGGCGCTGTTCTCCATGAGCTGGCAGCTCGCGATCGTGGGCATAATAGTCATTCCGCTGCTGATACTTCCCACAAAGACCGTGGGCCGCACCCGATGGAAGCTCCTTTCCGAGAGCCAGGCCAAGCAGGACGAGATGAATCAGCTGATAAACGAGACCTTAAGCGTCTCCGGCTCCATGCTGGTGAAGCTCTTTACGCGGGAGAAGGAAGAATACGAGCGCTTCGTAAAGGTAAACGAGGAGGTAACGAAGCTCTCCCTGAAGGAGACCAGGAGCGGAAGCTGGTTCAGGGTGGTCATGGGCATGTTCACCCAGATAGGACCTCTTCTGATCTACTTCGCGGGCGGATATTTCATAATAAACAACCTGGACACCACGCTCACCGTCGGTACCATAACCGCGACCGTAGCCCTCGTCAACAGGCTCTACAGACCTGTGGAGTCCCTGCTGAACATCGGCGTGGACTTTACCAGATCCCTGGCTCTGTTCACCAGGATATTCGATTACTTCGACAAGGAGGCCACCATAGTCTCCCCCGAGAACGGCAAAAAGCCCGACGTTCAGAACGCGGACATTGCATACGAGCACGTCAGCTTCTCATACATACCCGAAAAGCCTCTCCTGAAAGACATCAACTTCAGGGTGCCCGGAGGAAAGATGTACGCTGTGGTAGGGCCTTCCGGCTCCGGAAAATCCACGGTGGTGAACTTCCTGCCCAGGCTCTACGACGTGGACGCCGGAAGGGTGACCATAGGCGGAGTAGACGTAAGGGACTTCGATCTTCAGTATCTCAGAGACTGCATTGGAGTGGTCACACAGGAGACCTACCTCTTCAACGGTACCATAAGAGAAAACCTCCTCTACGCAAGAGAGAGCGCAACTGAGGAGGAGCTGGAGGAAGCCTGCAAAATAGCGAACATCCACGATTACATAACTTCGCAGCCGGACGGCTACGATACCATAGTCGGAAACAGAGGCCTCAAGCTCTCCGGCGGAGAAAAGCAGAGGATCTCCATAGCAAGAGTTATTCTTAAGGACCCGAAGATACTTATCCTGGACGAGGCCACATCGGCTCTGGACTCCATATCCGAGAGCTCTATCCAGGACGCCCTGGAGCATATGATGGAGGGCCGCACCAGCATAGTCATAGCACACAGGCTGACGACGATACTTAAGGCGGACAGCATCCTTGTGGTAAAGGACGGCGTTATAGCCGAACAGGGCACGCACGACGAACTGCTTGCCAGGAACGGGGTCTACAGAGAGCTGTACGAGACCCAGTTCCGCAAGGTTATAGACTACGAGTCAGGACATCAGGAATAATACTTGTCCTTGTCCAGAAGCCCCTCCCGGTTGGCGACTATCAGCGAACCGACCATGTCGCAGACCGCGTTGTTGGCTGTCCTTAAGAGACCCGCTATCACCTCGAGCCCCAGCACCATTGCTATGGCCTCCGATACGGGAAGCCCCAGAGTCTTAAGAAGCGCCGACAGACAGATTATAGAGGAGCCCACCACGGGCGGAGCGCCTGCGGAGAGCATGAATATCGCAAATGTCATCGTAATGTAGACAGGAAGGTTTATCGGCATGCCGTAGAGCCTTGCGAGTATAAGCCCGAAGACCGACATGTAGATGGTAGTCCCGTCCATGTTGATCGTGGCCCCGAGAGGTATCGAGAGCGAGTATACCTTCCTGTCTATGCCGAGGTCGCTGCACACCTTCATGTTCAACGGAATGGCGGCGCTGCTTGAACCTGTCCCTACCACCTGAAGGATGTAGGGCAGGTATTTTTTTGTGAAAGTAAAGGGCTTGAGCCTTCCGAGCACCCTCAGCAGCACGTGGTAGAACACTATCATGACAACTATGGCCAGCAGGTACACACCTACGCCCGCTATTATCGGCATTCCCATGCCGCCCTTACCCACGCCTCCGGAGAGTATCTTCTCGGAGACTATGCAGAATATCAGGAAGGGCATGAACCCTACCAGAATGTTGGTCATCTTGAGGAAGACCTCGTTCCCCGCGCTGATGAAGTCCTGGACTGGCTTTGCCTTTGAGCCCACCACCGTCACCGCTATCCCCAGGAATACCGCCAGGAATATTATCTGAACAGTATCCGCCTCAAGGAAGGACTTTACGAAGTTCTCGGGTATTATCTTTATGAACGAATCCTTGAAGGATATCCCCTCTGCGGAATCGAAGACAGCTCCCGTAAGGGATACCGAACCCACCTTATAGGGCTTGAATAACTCCACGAGTATGAACCCGAATATGGTGGCGCAGAGGGTCGTCATCATGTAGATGCCTATTATCTTCCCTCCTACGCGCCCCAGCTGGGAGGTGTTTCCGAAGCCCGATATGGCGCTGGCGATGGAGAAGAACACCAGCGGAGGTATCAGCATGTTAAGACAGTTCATGAAGAGCGTCTGGCCGGTAGCCATTATCTCCGTGGCTATCCAGGTGCTGACGTTCGCCGGAAGGACGGTCTTGAGCAGCAGCGACAGCAAAAGCCCAAATATTCCCGCGCCTACCAGCCTGAAGAGCAGAAGGTACCTGGACTTATAGGCTGTTATCGTGACTATGTTGGTGCCCTTGTGGTTCTTTACGCGTATGTCGTCCGCAAAGGACTGCATCAGGGCAGCGCGCATGGGATCGGACCCGGCGGCCTCAAGAAGATCGAAAGGCTCTCCTGCCGCGATCATGCGTATCCTGAGCACTCCGTCGATGTAGCTTATCCCTATGGTTATCTCATCCCCGGATGCGTGCTCGGTAATGAGGACCAGAGTTTCCTCAGTCATCAAGGATGCCCTGTAGTCTTCGTTCTTCTTAAGCTTGTGCTTCTTTATGTTCTCGTTGATGAATTCGAGTATCTCTGCCGTACTGCTTTTCGGAAAAGTCTTTTTCATACCGTATAAAGCGTCCTATTCTTCTTCGCCGGTGAGCCCCCAGGCCTTGAAAAGCTTCTTGTAGAAGGCCACCTGCTCGTAATTTTCCTTTATCATGGGGGTGAACGAGTTGACGTTCCTGCCCCTGTCTATCATGTATCCGAGCCCCTGCCTGAATTCTTCGATGCGCTGTGCGGGCACCGTAAAGATGATGTCATCCTCGGGAGTGTGTCCTCTTTCGAACTCGCCGGGGTCCGGGATGGTTATCCTGTAGCAGCCCTCCTGGATTGGGGTCACTATCGAGTATACGCAGGATGCAAAAGGCGTGAACTTGCTTTCAAGCATCTCCCCTGTCTTGTAGTTTACGGCTACCAGTATGCTGCGCAGCTGGTAGTTCCTGCAGTAGATCAGCACCGCGTCCGGCTCGAAATCCGCAGCGGACAGCGGAGCCAGAAGGAAGCCGCTGTATTCCCCTAGCCCGAACCTGGGGAAGCTCCTTACGAACTCCTTTGCCTTTTCCGGGTCCTCTATTCCCATCACTTTTGTCGCAAGATCAAACTCCGGAGTGCCCTCCCTGAAGTCAACCATGCCGTAGGAGATGAGCGGGCTCCAGCACCACTGGTCCTGCTTCTCCATGTATATGGTCTTCCCCTTTACCCTTGCAAGTGTAAGGGCCTGGCACAGGGCCAGGTGAGCGCCTTCGTCCTTAAATGGCCTGTAAGCGCCTTCCGGGACCTCGGACGGATCCTTTATCATCCTGAACGCCACCGCGTCGTAGCGCAGCTTCAGGACCTCGTTCATCTCAGACTGGAACTTCCTGTTTTCCTCAAGCATGATCTCCCCTCCCGATAACTGTCTTCTGTATCAGAACCTTATGAGCTTTTTAACCCTGCCGCTTATTACCACGGCAAGCAGCAGTTTTGCAAGATCCGGAATGATGAAAGGAATGACGCACCATGAGAGTGCCGTGCCCAGCGCCACGGGGCCGGTGTTCCTGGCATATACGTACATGAACCACGCGGTTCCGAAGGCGTAGCATACCGCAAGCCCGCATACCAGGGCTGCGATCCTTATGACCGGGCTGTCTGCGAGGACCTTCTCCGAGAGCCAGTAGATGAGCCCCGTGAGTATGAAGCCCAGGATGTAGCCGCCTGTCGTCCCCAGCAGTGCACCAGCGCCTCCCCTGAAGCCGGAGAGCACCGGAAGACCGACCGCGGCCATCAGTATGTATACAGCCACCGCGACAGTCCCGCGCTTTCCGCCGAGTATAAGAAGCGTGCAGAACACAGCGAAGGTCTGCAGCGTGAACGGCACCGTAAACGGTATGCTTATCCAGGAGCATACCGCAAGCAGTACCGCGCAGAGCGCGATGTACGCCATGTCTTTAGTTTTGATCGAATTGCTGCTGTTCATTGTATTCTCTTCCCTTCCCCTTTTATCATTACTTTTATCCATCGGTCTGCCTTACGGACACCTCGCCGGAGGAAAGAGCCTCAGTGCTTCCGTCGTCGTAGCGCACCAGAAGCCTGCACTCGTCGTCTATCCCTGTGACCTCTGCAGGCACAGAAGTATCTCCGCGCAGTACGTCTACCCTCTTTCCCGGAAGGAAGCTGCGTTTTTTGTATTCCTCTATGTAGGAGTTGTCCGAAAGATCGCCGCAGATGTCGTAGAAATGCCTCATGAACGACGCTGCAATGCGGCATCTTAAGTCCCCGCTCCTGCTCTTGCTTATGAACCCCGCTGTCTCGGCTATCTCCTCCGGGAACCCGCCCCAGGGCTGGTAGACATTAAAGCCTATGCCCATGACTGCCCATTTGAGCCTTCCGGTCTCGGGGTCCGCAGCGGATTCGGTCAGTATCCCGCAGGCCTTGCCGCCGCGCACGTATATGTCGTTGACCCACTTTATGGACGGGACCTCCCTGGTCTCCTCCTCTATGGTAAGGCAGGCAGCTACAGCCGCCGCAGTGGTTATCTTTACGGCATTCTCCGCGGGTATGGACGGCCTGAGGAGCATGCTCAGGTAGACGCCGGTCCTCTCCGGAGAGTAGAAGCTGCGCCCCATCCTGCCCCTGCCGCCTGTCTGGCTTGCAGCAACGGCTGCAGTCCATTCGGGAAGATCTTCCGCCCTGTCCTTAAGATACTGGTTGGTGGAACCGATCTCATCGAAGTAGTCTATCCTGAACCTTGCGGAATAGTCGTCCAGATGCCTTTTTATGCAGGCAGCGTTGAGAGGGTCGCTTCCGGGCTTGCGCCTGTAGCCCCTCCGGTGCATGTCCTCAAACTCGTAGCCCTCGGACTCCAGCTGCTTTATGAGCCTCATGACGGATATCCTGTTTATCATCAGGCCTTCTGCGATAAGGTCCGTGACTATGAAAGCATCCTCGCTCCTTTCGAGCAGCCCTTCGATCGTTTCCTTAGTAGTCATTCTCTTCCTCCCCGGGACCCTCCGGCGGTACCGGATCTGCAGGTCTCCTCCTGAATGAATAGAACTCCGTATATCCGCAGTCCTCACAGCTTACCGGGACATATCTGCAGATATCGGTATTGAATGTGCTCCACTGCAGAGTAAGGGCGGTCCCTCCGGTAGAAAGGAAGTCCACCGGATCGTTCTTTATCATGGCTCCGCCGCACTTGGGGCAGATCCCTGCCTCGCGGCCCTCGCGCCATTTTTTGTATTCCTCCGCTCTCTGCAGCTGCTTATCGTACTCTTCCCTGCGCTTTGCGGCCTCCCTTTCAAGATACTCCTCCAAAAGCCAGGGATAGCCGTAGATGCCGGCGTCCAACACTGCTCTGGCGATATCCTCCCTGTCCATGCCGCTGAAGTGCTCGTGGCAGATCTCGCAGCAGCTCAGGGACATGTCCCCTATCACGATAGTTTTGCCTCGCGCGGCCTTTTCACCGCAGAACACGCACTTTGCCATAAAGTCATCCTCCTCAGACCAGCGCCAGAATGTCCTCAGGCGTCTTTGCCACATGCGTGGGCTTTCCGTGTTCCAGCGCAGTCTCCAGGCTGGTCGCGTAGGACCAGGTGACGAAGCACGACCCGCAGCCTGCCGCGTTGGCGCACTGAAGATCGAACACGCTGTCACCTATCATCACCGCGTCCTGCGGCTCCACTCCAAGCTCCCTGCAGCATATGAGCGCGGGCTCCGGCAGCGGTTTGTGTATATTGGTGGACTCGGCGGTAACGAAGGCGTCGAAGCAGTCCGCCATGCCGTACTTTTTAAGGCCCTGGATGCAGGTCTCGCGCCCTCTGGACGTAACTATTCCAAGAAGCGTCCCCCTTGCCTTAAGCTCCTTTACCAGCTCCGTCATCCCCTCGAAGGGAGGCGCCGGCGTCGTGTCCGGCCTGAACTGGAACTCCCTGTAGCTCTCCACGAGCTCGTCGAGGTCGTAACCTGTGTGGCCGAATATCTGCATCTGCCTGTCCACGGCCTCGCGCAGCACTATTCCGAAGGTCCACTTAACGTCGTCTCCGGTGAGCCTTCTTCCGAAGTGCTTCATGTACATGTGGTTCCAGGAATCCACGATCAGCTGGTTGGTGTCCACCAAAGTGCCGTCGTAGTCGAATAGCACCGCCTTATACTTCTTTGTCATCGTTCTCGCCCTTCTTCTTTCCGGAAAGGTAAGCGTTTATGAACGGATCTATGCGGCCGTCCATCACAGCCTGAACGTTGCTGACCTCCTCGCCCGTGCGGTGATCCTTGACCATCGTGTAGGGCTGGAATACGTAGGAACGGATCTGGCTGCCCCAGGCTATCTGGTTGAAATTGCCCTTAAGATCCGATATCTTGTCCATGTGCTCCTGCTTTGCCAGGGCGTACAGCTTGGCGTACAGGACCTTCATGGCGAATTCCTTGTTCTGGTGCTGGCTGCGCTCGTTCTGACAGCTTACCACTATGCCTGTGGGAAGGTGGGTTATGCGCACCGCGGAGTCCGTCTTGTTAACGTGCTGGCCGCCCGCTCCGCTGGACCTGTAGGTATCTATGCGCAGATCCTGAGGGTCTATATCCACGGTAACGGTATCGTCCAGCTCCGGTGTAACGTCCACGGAAGCAAAGGACGTCTGTCTCTTTGCCTGGGCGTTGAACGGGCTTATCCTTACGAGCCTGTGCACGCCGCGCTCGCTCCGAAGGTACCCGTAGGCGTTCTCGCCCTCCACCAGGAATTCCGCGGACTTGATGCCCGCCTCGGTATCGTCCTGGACATCCATCATTGTCACCTTGTAGCCCTTCTGGTCCGCCCAGCGAAGATACATGCGCATCAGCATCCCCGCCCAGTCCTGGGCCTCAACGCCGCCGGCGCCCGAATGCAGCGTGACTATGGCGTTGTTGTGGTCGTACTCCTCCTTAAGAAGAGTCCTGAGGTGCAGGTCCTCCACCTTTTCCGAAAGTGTGTCGAAGGTGGTCCTGGCCTCGTCGCCCAGCTCATCGTCCTGGGCCTCCTCGGCCATCTCTATGCAGGCCTTAAGATCCTCGAGCTCGGATACGCAGTCCTCGTACTCGCCTATGGTGTTCTCCAGGTTCTTTTTTTCCATGCTGAGCTTCTGGGCACGGGCCATGTCGTCCCAGAAACCGTCTATCTGCATCTGCAGATCTATGTCAGCCAGCTTCTCCTTAAGTACAGCTATGTCAAAGAGAGTCTCTGAGTTTCCCCAGAGTCTCCGTAAGCTGAGGCAGCTGAAGCTTTATGTTGTCCAGTAATACCATGTTGCCTCCTACTGATTCTTTCCGCAGCAGTTCTTGTATTTCTTGCCGCTTCCGCAGGGACAGGGATCGTTGCGGCCCGGAGTCTTCTCCACCCTTACGGGCATGGGCTTTTCCCCGCCGGTGTCGTTTGCCTTGGGAGCCGCCTTGGGCATGCTTCCCTTTGCAAGGCTCGCCTGGGCCCTGGCCCTTTCGGCTGCCTCCGCCTTAGCCTCGTCGGCAGCGGACTTCACGTCCTCCTTGGAGCTGGCGCCCACCCTTATGACCTGTCTCCTCTCGGAGTTGGTCTGCAGCGTTACGCCGAACACGAAGCGCACCATGTCGTCGCATATGCTCTTGAGCATCAGCTCGAACATGTCGAAGCCCTCGTTGGCGTAGGCTCTCGCGGGGTCCTGCTGTCCCAGGGATCTCAGACCGATACCTGTCTTGAGCTGGTCCATGTCGTCTATATGGTCCATCCACTTGGTATCGACTATGCGCAGGAGTATCATGCGCTCTATCTCGCGCATGCGCCCCGTGCCTATCTCCCTCTCCTTCCTGGCGTACGTGTCCCTGAAGAGGTCCATTATGCGCTCCTTGAGCAGGTCTTTTGTAAGATGAGGCTTGTCCTCGTCGCTTATCCAAAGGTGCGGAAGCGCCGGAGATACGTTCCTTATCCTGTCAGCCAGCTCGCCGTAGTCCCACTCCATGGGATCCTTCGACATGGCAGACACACCGTCCGCTATCTCCGCGGCGATGTCGTTCATCATGGAGAGTATGTGGTCCTTAAGGTCCTCGCCCTTGAGCACGCGGTTCCTCTCCTCGTAAATGATGGTGCGCTGACGGTTCATTACGTCGTCGTACTGAAGGACGTACTTACGTATGCCGTAGTTGCGGCCTTCCACCTTCTTCTGGGCGTTCTCTATGGTCTTGGAGAGCAGGCCGGCCTCAAGGGGCTCGTCCTCCGAAAGGCCTATGCGTCCCATAAGAAGCTGTATCCTCTCGCCTCCGAAGAGCCTCATAAGATCGTCATCGAGAGCGACGAAGAACTGTGAGGAACCGGGGTCTCCCTGTCTTCCGGAACGTCCGCGCAGCTGGTTGTCTATTCGCCTTGCCTCGTGGCGCTCAGTGCCTATTATGTGAAGGCCTCCCAGAGCGGCCACCTCGTCGTGCTCCGCCTTTGTGGAGTCCTTGCCGCCAAGGATTATATCCGTACCACGTCCGGCCATGTTGGTGGCTATGGTCACGGCGTTCTTCTTACCGGCCTCTGCCACTATCTCGGCTTCTCTCATGTGCTGCTTGGCGTTCAGGACGTTGTGCTTAACGCCGCGCTTCTTCAGCATCTCGGAGAGCATCTCGGACTTTTCGACGGAGATGGTGCCTACCAGTATCGGCTGCCCGGTCTCGTGGCGCGCCACTATCTCGTTGACTATGGCTTTGAACTTGGCCTTCTGGTTGCTGTAGACCGAGTCCTGCATGTCGTTTCTTATTACAGGCTTGTTGGTGGGGATCACCACTACCTGCATGTTGTATATCTCCGTGAACTCCTCTTCCTCCGTCTTGGCGGTACCGGTCATTCCGGCGAGCTTCTTGTACATGCGGAAGTAGTTCTGCAGAGTTATTGTGGCAAGAGTCTTGGACTCCGAGCGGACCTCTATGCCCTCCTTGGCCTCGATGGCCTGATGCAGACCGTCGGAGTAGCGGCGTCCGAACATCAGACGGCCGGTGAACTCGTCCACTATTACTATCTCTCCCTCGTGCTCTATGTAGTCGATGTCCCTGTGCATAATGTTATGCGCCTTAAGGGCTATCAGCACGTGGTGGTTGATGTCCATGTTCTCCGGGTCGGAGAAGTTATCTATCTTAAAGTATTTCTCGGCCTTGGCAACGCCCTGCTCGGTAAGGGAGACAGTCTTTTCCTTCTCATCCACGGTAAAATCGCCCGTGGTGGTCTTGGTGCCGCCCAGGCGCGGGTTGCCTTCCTCTATTACCTCGCCCCTTATGAGTGTCCTTACGAATCTGTCCGCTGTCCTGTAGAGCTCGGAGGAATCGTCCCCCTGGCCGGAGATGATCAGCGGCGTCCTGGCCTCGTCTATGAGTATGGAGTCCACCTCGTCCACTATGGCGTAGGAGAGCTCCCTCTGCATCTGGTCCTTCTGGTAGATGACCATGTTGTCGCGCAGATAGTCGAAGCCGAACTCGTTGTTGGTGCCGTAGGTGATGTCCGCCTCGTAGGCAGCCTTGCGCTCCGCGGGGTCTATCCCGTGGATGACGCAGCCTACCGTAAGGCCCAGATACTGATAGATCTGGCCCATCCACTCGGCGTCACGCTTTGCCAGGTAGTCATTTACGGTGACAACGTGCACGCCCTTACCGGCCAGCGCGTTAAGGTAGACGGGAAGCGTGGCCACGAGGGTCTTTCCTTCACCGGTCTTCATCTCCGCGATGTTGCCCTCGTGGAGCACCACGCCGCCTATCAGCTGCACGTGGAAGTGCTTCATGCCCAGCACCCTGAACGCGGCCTCTCTGCAGGTCGCGAAGGCCTCCGGCAGTATGTCGTCCAGAGTCTCGCCGTCGGACAGGCGTCCCTTAAGGTAGGGCGTCATGTCCTTGAGCTCGCGCTCTGTCATCTTCTGCATCTTTTCGTCCAGGGCCTCCACTTTCGCGACGATCTTTTCTATGCGCTTTATCTCGTTCGCGTTCCAGTCCCCGAAGATCTTTTCAAAGATACCCATCTTTACTCCTGATTGAATGCGTTGTAGATGGCTCTTATGGCCTTCTCGAAATCGCTTCCGGCAACGCCGACTATGATATTGATCTCAGAGGAGCCCTGGTCTATCATCCTGATGTTTATGCCCTGCTCGGCAAGAGCTCCGAAGAGCTTGGCCGCAACGCCGGGACGGTAGGTCATGCCCTGGCCCACGGTGGCTATCATGGCTATGTCGTCGTAGATGTCCAGGCTGTCCGGCTCAAGAGTCCTCTTGATGTCCTCGACTATATCCGGAAGCTTGTTCCCCACCATGTCGTTGTCCAGGACCACGGAGAGGGTGTCTATGCCGGTAGGCATGTGCTCGAAGCTCACGTCGTTGCTGTCCAGTATGCTGAATACGCGCTTCATGAAGCCCCTCTCGGAGTTCATCATGTACTTGTGCATGGCTATTACGGTGAAGTTCTTGCTTCCCGCTATACCTGTGATGACTCCCCTGCTGTCCTCAGGAGTTTCTGCGAGGATGAAGGTGCCCGGGTGCTCCGGATCGTTGGTGTTCCTGATGTTTATGGGGATGCCCGCTTCCTTTACCGGGAAGATGGCGTCCTCGTGCATTACGTTAGCTCCCATGTAGGAGAGCTCCCTGAGCTCCTGATAGGATATATACTTTATAGGCTGAGGGTCGTCCACGATGCGGGGGTCCGCGGTCAGGAAGCCGTGAACATCCGTCCAGTTCTCGTAGACGTCAGCGTTCGCGGCCCTTGCCACTATGGCTCCGGAGATGTCGGAGCCGCCGCGGCTGAAGGTCTTTATCTTGCCGTCCGGCATGGCTCCGTAGAAGCCCGGGATAACTGCGTTCTTATGCTTTTTGAGCTCCTCGGAGAGTATGGAATTGGTCTCTTCGGCCAGGAACTTGCCGCGAGCGTCGAACTTTATCACGTCCGCCGCGTCTATGAAGTCCCAGCCCAGGAAAGCCGCCATGAGCCTGGCGCTCAGGTACTCTCCCCTGCTTGCTATGTAGTCGGAGCCCGCTCCGTCCTCCATGGCTGCCTTTATCCTCTGGTACTCGGACTGAAGATCCAGCTTGTCCTGCCCTATCTCAAGGGTGAAGGCAATGGCGCTGAACCTGTCGCAGACCACCTGGAACAGCTGGTCCCAGGGAAGGTGGTTCATAAGGTGGGTATGGCAGAGCAGGAGCAGGTCCGTCATCTTGGTGTCCTGGTTGAAACGCTTGCCGGGAGCGGATACCACCACGAACTTCCTCGCGGGGTCAGAAAAAACTATGTCCCTTACTTTTGTGAACTGTATGGTATCGGCTACAGAGCTTCCGCCGAATTTAGCTACTTTTACACTCATTGAAATCTTCTCCGTTTATATTGTAATTCTAAATGTTATCGTCATCCATGATCCCGGCATAGCGCAGGAGCTCGTCCACCCTGTTCGTCTTCTCCCAGGTGAAGTCCTCGTCCTCGCGTCCGAAGTGTCCGTATGCCGCGCTCTTCCTGTATATGGGCCTCCTGAGGTCCAGATCCTTTATTATGGCTGCAGGCCTGAAGTCGAACACCTTGCAGACTATCTCGGAGATCCTGTCGTCCGGGAGTATGCCTGTTCCCTGGGTGTCGACGAGCACGGATACCGGCTCCGCGACGCCTATGGCGTAGGAGAGCTGGATCTCGCAGCGCTCTGCGAGCCTTGCGGCCACTACGTTCTTGGCAGCCCACCTTGCGGCGTAGCTTGCGGAACGGTCGACCTTCGTGGGGTCCTTGCCGGAGAA
>JAFRZB010000033.1 GCA_017442785.1 Bacillota bacterium | reverse complement strand
TGGGACTTAGCAAAGCTGGCTCCTGTTGAATATTATGAGTATCTTAAGACAGGCATTTACCCGCTTAAGATACCCAAAGGAAAAGGTCAACAATAGTTGTAAGAAAAAAGTTGATGTGTCCTTGACAAAGGGTACACTTTAAAAAGCGGCTTAAAATGGCCCATAAAAACCAATTGATGCATTTCAAAACTATTTTCGTGTGCTTTTGCGTGTTTTGTCGTATTATTAGGTGAGAGGGCAAAAAGACGGGCCCAGACGCCCCTCAGGGAGAAAGATATGAAAGCTAAAGGCATTAGAAAATACTTGTTTTTTATAGTACTTGTACTCGTTGTTGCTGTGCTTATCGGCGGATACTTTCTGTGGCTCAATAGCTGGCAGAATCGTCCGCGTCCGATGATCCATGAAGGGGCTGCTTCAATAAGGCTGGTGGACATCCTCGATATCGATGAAAAAGGTAACACAATAGGCACTCACCCGGGGCTTGAAGTAGATCAAAAAGGCTTTCCTGTAGATGATGCCACTCTGGGCAAAGTGTTTGAGGAACTCTCAAAACACAGCTTTCATTATGAATATGACATCAATAAGTACGATTACGAGAATTATGACATAACAGTGGTTTATCAGTACGATCTGAACGGCCGCACTTACAACCGAACTCTGGAACTCAAGAGTGATGGCTCGTATGTTTTCGACTCCGAGACCCCGGAGGAATCCCGCTCTTTCCTGCTTCCGGAAAAGATCCATTATACCGGCGTTGTTGATGACAGCGCTGCACTGTATAAAGCACTATCCGCTATACTTGGTTTATAAAACGTGATCCGGATCCACGTATGCAGAACGACCAGACTGTACAACTTATTAGGGAGCGCAACGAGAAGGGCATGCAGAGCCTGCTGAAGCATTACGGCCCACTGATACGCTATGTTGCCGAGCCTATACTGGAGAACGCCTCTGATTGTGAAGAGCTGCTCCAGGATGTTGCTCTGCGCGTCTGGGAGCGTATAGACCGCTATGATGAAGCAAAAGCCCGCTTTTCCACGTGGGTCACGACTATTACCAGAAATGCTGCCCTGGACAAACTGAAGCGTCGGTGTGAGACCGAGTCTTATGAGGAGCTTTCGGATCAGATACCCGCAGAAAGCGGAGGTCCTGAGGCTGAAGCTATAAAAAAAGACGCTCAGGCTGCGGTACGGGCTGCATTGGATAAGCTTTCGGATTCAGATAGAGCATTGGCCTACAGGCGTTATTGGTACATGCAGTCCATTTCCAGAATAGCGGCAGAAACGGGCCTAACAGAACGTGCTGTGGAAGGTCGGCTTTACAGGATCAGAGTTAAACTCGCAGAAATGCTCAAGGGGTATTACCATGAATAATATACAAACCGCAAAACTCGATGGTCTTGACGCACTGCTTGCAGGCGCGATGCCTCAGGACATACCGGAATTCATAGCCAGAACGGTTTCGCCTTGGAAAAAAGCAATGAAGTTGTTATTCCCGGGACTTGTTCTCTGCTTTATAGGGTTGGCGCTAAACCGTATGGATCTGCTTTTCTTCACTGTAGGGTCTGCTCTTTGCGCCTGCGGGAGCTTCAAGCTTCGCCGAGAGAACCACTATTTCAAAGCATGTTTTGGAATAAGCTCTGTTATGGTCGTGCTTGGGCTTGTAAAGCAGTTGCTTTCCTGCTTTGCTGGCACCATGGAATTCTTCAGGGTAAAAATGATAAACATTATCATACCTGCGGAAGCTGTGGCTTTTCTGTGCCTGCTGGCAGCATTCTATATCGGATTAAAGCAGGTAGAAAAGAAAGCTGGTGCCAGTATATGCTCGGGTAATGCCCTTATGCTTGCAATCTGGTATCTGCTACTTTTGGCAGTATCATTCATTTCAAGTATGTCCTTTGCGGAAAAGCTCAGAATACATCCATTCATCTTCCTGGTGATCATGGCTGCACTTCTGGCACTGTTCATACGCAGCCTTGTAAAGCTATTCCGCGAGTTGGAGGAACCAGGATATTCGATCAATGCTTCTGCTTCCAAAGTGCCTGATATAACTGCGGTTCTGGGTTTAGTTGCAATATCAGTTGCTCTGTTGATCGGTTCCTTTGCGGCAAACCGGGTGTCCATGAAATGGTCTGAGATCACTGCAGTTTCGGGCTCCGAAGCGCAGAGCATTTCGGCTGACCTTAGTTCTGAGGGCGTACCTGCAGATATGCTCGCACTGCTTACAGAAGATGAACTTCTTTCACTGAAAGGCGGCAGTCTGTATGCAAAAAAGACCGGTCAGGCCGGTGTATTTGACAAGTATGGCAGGGCAATGGGGACTGCTGACAAGGTTCCGTACATGGAATCGTACATAATCAGGCTTCCCGGCGGGGGCTTTCGTGATCTGCTCTTTTTCGAATGGCCCGAAGGCACTGCTTTCCACGGCAGCGACTGCTTTTATCTGCTTGAGAGCGGTCCATACATCAGCGGCAGGGTGATCTGCAGCGCAGATGGCAGGGAGACAGCAGCCGCATACGCTACAGGAGACTACGGAAACTCATATTCAGAGGAAGAAAAGAGAACCGTTAAAAGCCGCAATAATCTGTTAAGCTTTTCTGTCCCGGACAGCACAGAAAAAGTGCGTGGATATATCATAAGAGGAGCGGACAAGATACCGGAGTTTCTGTACACCGCAGTCTTTTATGTCCACCAGGAAATAGCGCTGCCGTTCATGAGCCCTGCTGAATACCTGATAGACTGGATAGATAATACCGGAGCAGTACCCAAAAGGGTCGATCTCCCAATACGGACTCACAATGTGTTTGATTTTGAGTACGATACGTCTTTCATGCGCGTGCAGTAGAATGAAATTAGAGAAAACACTTACCTGGCTGCAGCTTCACTAAATCCGTTATTTACAATCGTACCACTTGGAATGACAGTGAAAGATTTCACTGTCGTTCTTTTTTGCGCTAATAACGCTCTAAACCGAAAAAAATGTAGAATTCTACAAAAAAAGAGATTTGGCGTTGCGACAGGGCTGTCGACATAGTATTTTGTATACAATGAACTCATTTATAACGGATACTCTGTAAATGTCGGAACTTATGACAGTGTAAGCAAGGATAAGAACGGCAAGAGCGTCAGAAAAACAAATGAAATAGATTTCTATGCAGTAAGGAATCAGCGCATGTACTATATTCAGGTCTGCGCGGATCTGTCAGACTCTGATACCAGAGCTCGGGAGATAAGGCCGTATATGCCTCTAAATGATCAAATACAAAAGTTGATCGTAGTTAACAAACCCATTAACGAAACAAGGGATGATCACGGGTTTACTGTAATAGGGCTTGCAGATTTTCTATTGAGATTTATTAAATAATAGCTTTGCCCGGCTGCTCTTGCCATATATCTACACCATGACAGTGACGGAGCCGGGCGCCTTACCATCCACATATCAAACATCTACAGGCATCAAAGCATTGTAGCTGTTTTTCCTTGCGTGGTTATAATGATCTTAGATGCCGATTGGCGATGAGATCCCACGGGATCCGCCCGGCTGCTTTTCAAAAAATCCCTGACCGGCACTCCGGCCAAAAACCCATAATCGCTGAATTTTAAGCGGTTGTGGTTTTTTTCTTGCTTTTCCTGTTGGAGACGGTTTTAGCCTGCAGCAGCTTTTTCAAAAAGAACGGATGCGTAGTAATAAACATCCTCTGAACCGGATACTCCTTTAGTGATACACAAAGAATTATAGCACTTGCATGCCTGCCAGGCAAGCAACGGAACTTCACCAAAACCCAAGTGTGACTTTACAGAAAACACATTCAGCACACAAAAATGCTTTACAGATCACGCGTATCATTACTCCAAAGTTATCGCTACAGCAAGTTCAAGGAGCAAGATCATGAAAAAAATACTATACATCCTTATGGCCGCAGTGCTGGTATTCTCGCTGGCAGCCTGCGGAACATCAAGTACGGCAAATACCAACGCGCAGACATCTTCTGCAAACGAAGCTGAAAATACAAACGGATCGGCGAATACCAATACCGACAGCAGCCGCCCGTCAGCACCTCCTGACGGAGGCCAGGGAGGCCCAGGCGGCACACCCGGAGGATCATCCTCTGCCGACGTAAGCTACAGCGCAGCCACAGAGATCAGCGCGGCTGCCACCGAGAGCGGCAAGACATACGCATCCTCCACCGCTGATGAAAGCGCTCTTATCATCAGCACCTCCGATGCAGTTACCATTACAGACGCAACAGTCACCAAGACCGGCGATTCCGACGGCGGAGACAACTGCAACTTCTACGGACTCAACGCCGCGGTGCTCGCCAAGGACGGAGCAACAGTCACTATAGAAAACGCGAATATCACAAGCGATGCCGAAGGCGCCAACGGAGTGTTCAGCTACGGCGGCAACGGCGGCCAGAACGGCGCAGCCGGAGACGGCACCACAGTGATCATCAAAAACAGCACCATAACCACCACCGGAAACGGTTCCGGCGGAATAATGACAACAGGCGGCGGAGTTACAAAGGCTTACGACCTTACCGTTACCACAAGCGGGCAGTCCTCCGCAGCAATACGCACAGACCGCGGAGGCGGCACAGTCTACGTGGACGGCGGCATCTACACCAGCAACGGCCTGGGCTCTCCGGCCATCTACTCGACAGCAGACATTACAGTTGAAAACGCCACACTGGTATCCAACCTCTCCGAGGGCGTATGCATAGAAGGTCTCAACTCCATAACCCTAAGCAACTGCAATCTTACCGCAAACAACACCAAGTGCAACGGCAACGCCACCTTCCTGGATACCATAATGATCTACCAGTCCATGTCCGGGGACGCAGCAAGCGGAACTTCCAGCTTCAGCATGACAGGCGGCAGCCTTACCAGCAAGAGCGGCCACGTGTTCCATGTTACCAACACCAGCGCGGTGATCAGCCTTTCCGGTGTTAAGATCGTAAACGAGGATGCAGACAACGTGCTCCTTTCCGTCTGCGACGACGGCTGGAGCGGCGCAAGTAACATAGCCACCCTGAACGCAAGTGCTCAGGAGCTCGAAGGCACCATTCTGGTTGGAGACAACAGCACCCTGACCCTTACTCTTGCTGACGGAGCTTCCTTCACAGGCTGCATAAGCGGCAATATCACCAACGCCAAGGGAACTGCAGTTTCCACCGAAGTCGGCACAGTTAACGTTACGATCGACAGTTCCAGCACCTGGACACTTACCGCCGACACTTACATCACAAGCTTCAGCGGCGATGCATCCAGCATCGTGAGCAATGGCTACACCCTTTACGTGAACGGCACAGCCCTCACCGGCACCAAGTAATGTGCAAAAGGGACGGTTCTTTTTACACAATAAATGACATAAGGGACGGTTCTCTGTGCGAGCTTCAGCATAGCGGACTGTCCCCTTTGTTTCTTTGCTACTTTATTACAATTATCGCTTTCCTGAATTGGTGTAAAAGAGAGGGTTATACGAACTCACAATGTGTATGATTATGAGTATGACTCGTCTTTCATGCGCGTGCAGTAGAATGAAATTAGAGAAAACACTTACCTGGCTGCAACTTCACTAAATCCGTTATTTACAATTGCACCACTTGGAATGACAGTGAATGATCTCACTGTCATTCTTTTAATTTCTGTTTTGCAGCGGCTTGATCAGTATTGTAGGATATATTTGTGATATTTCACCCTTCTCATTCGTTATATAAGTGAAAGCCTGAAAAGCACCCAAGCGAGGTCTTCTTTTGGAAAAGGAAAAGCTGATAGAACTCTATGACGAATTCTTCCCTGACGTTCAGCGTCTGGCATTTTCCTTCCTAAAAAACAAAGAGGACTCCATGGATGCGGCGCAGGATGTTTTCGTCAAACTGATGAGGTCGAACATCGTTCTTATCCCGGGAAAAGAGAAGATGTGGCTTCTGAAAGTTACGGCGAACGAATGCAGGGATATGCTAAGGAGATCCCGTCCGACAGAAGAGCTTCCGGAGGACATGACCTCGCAAGAAACAGACAGGGAAGTCTGGGAACTTCTTTCGGGACTTAAGCCGGAGGACAGAGCCGTCATTCAGCTTTACTATTTTGACGGGTATTCGGTGAAGGAGATAGGACAGATCCTTGGGATCACTGCATCCGGAGTATCCATGCGGCTTTCTCGGGCAAGGAAAAAGCTCAGGGCGATACTGGAGGATGAATATGAATAGAATAAAGACCGCATATGAAAACGCAGCCCCCGTCAGCGGAGAGCTTGCAGCGTATAGAAAAGAGTTTATAAAAGAACTGGATGTGCCCCAAGGCACAGCCAGATCACTAAAAACCGGAAACAAACGCAGATGGATACATGCCGCGGTCGTAGCAGTTTGTTTGCTGCTGGTGTGCGGAACAGGTGCCTATGCTGCAGGCTGGTTTACTAAGCCTTTTGAGGTAGTGACCGAAGGTTATACGATAGTTGATAAAAACGGAAATGAAGTAAACGGAAAAATGGTCGATGTCCTGCTGAATCCATTAATGCCGGAAGAGCTTAAGGGAAAGATCGGGGAGGACATTCTCGCACAGCAAGCAGATTCCACAGACGGTATATTTTTCGTTAAGACCTTTTCAAGTGTGAAAGAGGCTGTGGATTATTTGGGCTGTGATAAGCTTGAAATACCGCATTATCCGTGTGAGATGTCGGTAGACGTTATCTATACCGGACAAATGGTTCGGTCGATCGGTTGGGTAAGCCTTAATGGTGACGGAGAAAAAGACGGGATGCGCTTCAGTTTCACGAACATGTTCAATTTAAGCAAGGATAAGACCCCCGGTCATCATAGTTTTGATCTTGTATACTACGATGGGAATGAGGACATGGTGGTGCCTGATGTATCTGAATTTGATACCGCAAATGGGATAAATTGCAAGGTCGCAGTATGTAATATTGACGGAAGATCAGTTGTGCGCGGTTTCCTGACAAAGAATAGTATCGCATATGATTTCGATATACTCTGCGATGAGAGCGATCAGGAAAAGGCTATCCAGATCCTGCACGACTGGGCGGAACATTTCTGAAAAAAATCAAGTACTTACCTGACTGCAACTTCACAAAATCCGATATTTACGATCGTACCACAAAACACAGGATGGCATCAGATGTCCTGTGTTTTTTCGTATATTCTGTTGCGGTTTGGGTCCGCTATGCTACTATACTTGGAAAAGATGTTCAGATCACGATTGCTGCAGATATGGATGATAACGAGATAATCACATTGTTTTTCAGCAGAAATGAGACTGCGATCGATGCCGTAAAGAAAAAATACGGTGCGTATTATCGTGCGGTCATAAACGGCATCCTGGATTCGCCCGAAGACCGGGAAGAATGTGCAGACGATGTACTGATGGCTCTGTGGAACAACATTCCACCGCAAAGACCTGAAAATTTTAAAGGCTACATATGCCGGCTGGCTCGAAACATATCCATACGTCGTTTCAGAAAAAACAGCGCTTTGATGCGGGGAAAGGATCGGGTAACGCTGGCAATGGATGAGCTGGATCTAGCCATTCCGTCAGGACTATCCATAGAAGATGAACTCATCAGAAAGGAGCTGATCGAAGCCATAAACGATTATCTCCGCTCAAAAGATGAACGAAGCCGCAACATCTTTCTGTGCCGTTACTATTACTTCAGAAAAAGTACCGAGATCGCTTCAGACACGGGCCTGAGCGACTCTCATGTGCGGACGATACTTTCAAGAATGCGCACAGAACTCAAAGCATATATTTCAAAAAGGGGATTGCTATGAATACGTTATCTTTGCTTGCAATTACGGACGGGATCGATGAAACGCTCTGTGAACAGGCAGCATCGATTATTACCGATGCGCAGGGGAGCCGGAAAGCCATTTGCTCCGGTCAGAAAAATAAAAGACCTATCTTATCGAAAAAAACAGCTCTTATAGCCGCCGCTGCAGTCATCATAATAATTGCTGCAGTTCTTATCGGGCCGTGGAGATCGGCAAACAGCATTTCAGAAGTCGAAGCGATATCTGAAAAGCGTTCCGCATCGATGTCCAGAAGCACGTTTATGAAAGCGCTCCCGGCAGGATGCTATGCAAAGGATCTATCTGAAGAAGATCTGAAGGCCTTCTTCGGCGGAAAAGACATCTCTGAACTGGCTCCTTTTGCTGCAGGCAGTGAGAAACAATACCGCGCTTACTATAACAGCGACGGATCTGTTTTCGGCCTTTATTTTTCATGGACTTTCAATGACGGCAGCCTGTCTGTATCTATCGAAAAAGGCTCGAAAGTCCCGACAGACCCTATGGGCATAGTAAAGCCCTCATATAAGCCCGCCAACGTGAACGGGTACACGGTCTATCTATGCAGATGGATCATGCCGGACAGGCAGGGCAATGAATACATTGTGACACCTAATGAATACGATCTGTTCATGTGTGATGGTGAGGTGTTGATACACTGCTTCTGTTTTGACAGTGTTCTGGATGAAATGCTGTCGCTGTGCAACCGTCTGACGAAAACGCATATCGATCTGGACGTTCCGGGCTGATCGGACCGTTATGGAAATGTATCAGTGAAAAACACCGCGTTTTTGACTTTTCGGACAGTTAGGTGTATTTTTAGTCTTTCTGTACGCAAAATAATCTGTATCAAGGCTTTTCAGGGCCATAAAACAGGCTTATTATGTGAATAAAAAATGGTTTGAGTAACGGATCCGGCCGGCAAGAGCAGTATTTATACGCTAAAAGGGCTTGATCCTTCTTTTTTACGGACTTTCAGGGCTTAATGGACCCAAAAAGTCCGAAAACGCGTCAATTTGCCGTGCCGAATGGACACAAGTACGGTTGGTCTATCGGGCTGATCGTATAAGACAATAGATCAGAGAACGCAACACTTACCCCGCTGCAACTTCGCCAGATTCGTTATTTATGATATAATATATTAAATGCTATTACGCGACGGTCTGAAAAGGAGCTGATGTAATGGAGGTGAAGTCGATACGGTGGATATCCGTCTTTCTGCTTATACTGGGAGCTGCGGCAGCAGCGATCGGATGGTACGTTGTTAACCCGGGCAACGAATTAGGCTGGATCTTTATGTCTACTGTCGTCATCTGGCCGGTAGTGGTGGCGTTCACCGGCGCGCTGGAGACGCTCGCTTTCGGGTCCATGCGCAGGGTCTACGTGATCCTGGTGCTTGTGCTGGGGCTTGCAGTGTCGCTCGTCGTAAGATTTACGGGCGGAGCGCTTATAAGCGGCCTTATAGCCCTGGCGATCATTTATGCCTTCAAAAGACCGCTGGCTGCTGTTAAGAACGAAAAGAATAAGGCTCAGTAGCACGCCGCAGACAATATGATACATAGTCTTAATAACCGCTTTGTTTAAAAGAAGCGGTTATTTCTTTTACAGAGCGCCGGGCTGAGGTATAATAAAAAGATAAGGGAGAAGTAAAATCAGGAGGTATAGACATGAAGAAGTTTTCAGCCATATTGCTCTGTCTGGTGCTTGCAGTTTCGCTGGCGGCCTGCGGGACCGATGATGCGGCGCTTAAGGCGCGCTATGACGAAGGCTACAAGGCAGGCGCCGAAGACGGAAAGAAGGCAGGTGCCGAAGAAGGCAGGAAGGCCGGATACGACGAGGGTTACGCAGCCGGAAAGACCGAGGGCTACGCTGCCGGAAAGCAGGACGGCATAAAGGAAGGATCATCCTCCGGAACGTCCGGCCGGAAGTTTGCCAGATTTTCTGGATCCTTTACGGCGTCGGTAGGTACGCTGATCCCGGATTATTACGCTCTGCCCGGCAACAGCGTTGCGGTGGTCCACTTTTTCCAGGACGGACCGTTCCTGCTCCGCTTTAACGAGGACATGACCGGCAAGCTGACAGAAGGACTGGCGTATGTGTTCGAATTTCAGACTTTTGAGGTGCAGATACCGGACGATGTGCAGTATCCGGACATCAAAGACTATATGAACTACATTTCAGTTACAGGCTTCCGCCTTGCTGAAGAGGGCGAGATGGGCATGCAGAGCAAGACTCCTGACGTGGAGATAGCAGTAAAGTAGGTGTCCTTACGGCCCCTCGGAGGAAACGATCCATGACTGCAGAAGAAAGAGCATTGAAAATAACAGAGGCCTGCGCGCGGGAGACTTCCGCGGATCCCTTTGAGATATTCAATAAGGTGGCGAGTACGGACTTTGTAAACATGCACGGCCCGGAGCATCACGTGCTGGACGGAGCCTGCGTGCTTACGGCGTTTTACAATGCCGGAGGAAGGATAGACCTGAAGGACGCTTTGGAAAAGCTGCGCGCGGAAGGCCTTAAGATGCCGGGCGCGGCCTGCGGAAAGTGGGGCGTCTGCGGAGCGGTAAGCTCCATTGGTGCCGCTTTGGCGATAATAGACGGCACGGGACCGCTGTCCGCGGATGAGTCGTGGGGGTCTCACATGCGCTACACCTCCGGGGCGCTCGGAAAGCTTGCAGATATAGGCGGACCGAGGTGCTGCAAGAGGGATGCGTACCTTGCTATGAAGAGCGTAGTCCCCTATATCAGGGATAGATACGGCATAATTTTGGGAGACAGCCGCGTAGTCTGCGGTTTTTCGGGGAAGAATCCCCAGTGTCTGGGCGAAAGGTGCCCTTTTAACGAGGTAAATGCTGAATAAAAGCGCAATGGCAGATCTTCGGGAGAACCGCACGCTGCGGTCCATCCTGATAAACATGGTAATAGCGTTCGTCAGCCTGTTTATCAACGGGTTCGGCGTGTATCTTACTATACAGGCAAACATAGGCGCGGGTCCGTGGGACGTGCTTAACATAGGCGTGTCCAGGACACTTGGCATACTCTACGGCAACGCGTCCATAGCCATATCAATAACCATACTTATTATAGACATACTGCTTAAGGAGCCCATAGGCATAGCGATGTTCATAGATGCGCTGACGGTGGGCAAGGCGGTGGATTTCTACAACAGGCTGAACGTTGTGCCGGCCTGCAAAGATCCGCTGGTGGGCGTGCTTGTAATGATAGCGGGCCTGGTTGTGCTTGCCTACACGCAGTTTACCTACATGACGGCGTCTTTGGGCTGCGGCCCAAGGGATACGCTTCTGGTGGGGCTTGCAAAGAGGCTTGACAGGCTGCCGATAGGCCTTGTGAGCATACTGCTGCTCAGCACGGCTACGCTTATCGGCTGGCTTTTGGGAGGGCCTGTGGGCCTTGGGACCATCATCTGCGCCTTCGGAGCAGGCCCAATAATGCAGCTCGCCTTCAGGACCGTAAGGTTCGATGCCAAGAAGATAAAGCATCAGAGGCTGAGAGACTCCGTAAAGGTGATATTCTCCGGAAGAAAGGAATAAGATGTTTGCGGACGCAATAGAAAATGTGGGCGGATTTACAAGGCCGATAAAGACGATCTCCAGGAACTATAAGGAGTCTGCGGTGATACCGGGCCTTGCCACGCTCTTCTTTGTAAACGATGACGGCTGCGCCGTTACATGCAAGCACGTGGCCCAGCAGATAATACACGCGCAGACCGTAAACAGGCAGTACGCGGAGTTCAAGGCGGCATGCGCGAGGACGCCTGAGGGCAAGAGCCGGGCTGCCGCGGTAAAGAAGCTGGAGCTGGTGCACAAGCTTAAGGCAGGGCAGCTGATACAGATGAAGGTGCAGTTCGACGGCGCGGTCAGCAGCTTTACAGGCTTTGACATAAACCTTCACCCGGAGCTGGACATAGCGATAATACGTTTTAAGGGCTTTGAAAAGACTCTCTACAAGGGGCATGCGGTTTTCGTAAGGGACATGGCGGAGGTAAGGCCGGGCGACATGCTCTGCAGGCTGGGCTTTCCGTTCCCGGAGTTCTCGGACTTTAAGTACGACGCAGCGGCGGACGACATAGTTTGGGACCACTCCGCAGGCAGCGGCAACACCCCGCGCTTTCCCATAGAAGGAATGTTTACGCGGCAACTGGCCGGCAGTGACGGAAAGATCTACGGCCTGGAGCTTAGCACGCCGGGCCTGAGGGGCCAGAGCGGAGGTCCGCTGTTTACCAAGGACGGAAGGATATGCGGCATGCAGTCCGCCACCAAGCACCTGCACCTGGGCTTTGACATGGTTGGCGAGAAGATGATGCTCCGCGGAAAGGAGCAGACCGTAAACAACCAGCCCTTCCTGCATGTGGGGCACTGCATAAACGCGGAAAAGATAAAGGAGTTCCTGCGCACTCAGGGCGTGGAGTATTTTGAGGCATAGACGAAGCTGAAAGGACAGACCCATGAAAAAGGCAAAGCTCATCCTGGACAAGGACTACGTTATATCTGACATAGACAGGCGCGTGTACGGCAGCTTCGTGGAGCACCTGGGGCGCTGCGTGTATACCGGCATATACGAGCCGGGGCACCCGGTCTCCGACGGGCAGGGCTTCCGCGGGGACGTTCTGGACCTGGTAAGAAAGCTCGATCTTTCCGTGATACGCTACCCCGGCGGAAACTACGTGTCCGGCTTTAACTGGGAGGATTCGGTGGGGCCCAAGGAGGACCGCCCGAAGCGCCTGGACCTTGCGTGGAAGACCACAGAGACCAACGAGGTGGGCCTGCACGAGTTTGCGGACTGGGCAGGCAAGGCCGGCACGGACATAATGTACACCGTAAACCTCGGAACGAGGGGTCCTGCAGACGCTCAGCACCTTGTGGAGTATGCAAACCATAAGGGAGGCAGCGCCTGGAGCGACCTTCGCAGAAAGAACGGGGCGGAGGAGCCTTTCGACATAAAGCTCTGGTGCCTGGGCAACGAGATGGACGGCCCCTGGCAGATGGGGCAGAAGACAGCGTACGAATACGGGAGGATCGCTAACGAGGCGTCCAAGATGATGAAATGGACGGACGGGCGCATAGAGACCGTCGCGTGCGGGTCCTCGAACTTCCTGATGCCCACGTTCGGAGAGTGGGAGTACACTGTATTGAACGAATGTTATGATAACGTGGACTATATCTCCCTTCACCGCTATTACGGCAATACGGAGGGGGATACGGCGGACTTCCTGGCGTCCAGCATGGACCTGGACGAGTTCATCCGCACCGTGGCTTCCATATGCGACGCGGTGAAGGGAAGAAAGCACAGCAAGAAGCGCGTGGACTTAAGCCTCGACGAGTGGAACGTCTGGTACCACTCCAACAGCCAGGATCAGGACCTCTACGAGAGGAAGCCCTGGGGGACGGCTCTGCCGCTTCTGGAGGACGTGTACAACTTTGAGGATGCGCTGCTGGTCGGTCTCATCCTTATAACCATACTTAAGAACGCGGACCGCGTAAAGATAGCCTGCATGGCGCAGCTGGTGAACGTTATAGCCCCGATAATGACCCGTCCCGGAGGAGGTGCCTGGGCGCAGACCATATATTGGCCGCTTATGCAGGCAAGTACTTTCGGAAGAGGCAAGAGCCTGCTGCCGCAGATAAGCTGCGAGAAGAGCGACACGAAGAACTACAGCGGTGTACCGATGGTGGACGCGGCCGCTGTGCTGCGCGAAGACGGCAGCCTGGTGGTGTTCGCCGTCAACAGGGACCTTAAGGAGGCCGCGGAGCTGAGCCTGGACCTGAGGTCCTTCGGAGGCTTTACCAAAGCGTCCCACAGCGTGCTGCACCACTACGACGTCAAGGCCGCAAACACCGAGGCGGAGCCTGACAATGTGGTCCCGAAAGAGCTCCCCGCGGATCCGAAGGCGGAGTCTGTGATCCTTCCGGCGGCATCCTGGAATGTGCTGGTGTTCAGTTAAAAAAAACTGCAACCGGAATATAGTTGCACGCCTTATGCCAAGGAGCGAAAAATGCTGGAAGTGCTGTTATTTCAATATAAAGACATGTTCGGAGAGGATTTTCCGCTGGCGGAGTTCAAAGACGCCAGGGAGATAGACGTCATCAATATTGTATATGACTGTGTTTTAAGGGGCGAAAAGTATAACGGGAGCAGAAATGCGCCCTCAAGGATCAAGGGCGTAAAAGGATGACAGGAATTGCATCAGCATGTCAGCAGCAGGATTATCTACTGATGATGTTCTGTATATAAATATATCGTCAGGTTCCAAGGTATCTATTGGCCGGAAGCAGACCCCTGCTGCGCCCGGTTTTTTTATTAAGTATTCATATCCTACCAGATATAAAGAATCTTTGGAGATCCAACTAAAGACTGATCCAGGGTCATCATATCTCACACAGATCGATCCGGGCAATAGAACAGACAGCAGTTTTGCTGCTGCAGTGTTTGATCCAACTCCGTCCGGGCACATCAGCCTTGACTTTGAGAGATCCTCAAGGCTGATCGAACTGTTGTTGCTTTGCCGATCACCTTCACGCATCAGGACGCCAAGGACCCTGTGATAATGTGTGTCGATTTTTTCAATAGTGTTGCACTGGATTCCGGCACAGCAAATAATATCAGCAGCCTTGCTGCCCAGGATGTTTGTTATCTCACAGTCCGTTCCGTTTTGCATTGTAATCGTAATGTCAGGGCAGGTAGACATGAAGCTTTCTATAAGAATGTCAAAGCCGGCTGGTTGAGCGCCGAATGCAGAGGCAATAGTAAGGTGCCCCGAGCCTTTATTCGAGACCTCTGATACAGATCTGTTGACCAGCTGTACTATTTCTTTTGCGCGTGTATAAAAGATCGCGCCCTCAGCAGTAAGAGAAAGCTTATGAAAAGATCGTTCGAACAAAGGCTTCCCAAGCATGTCTTCCAGCGATCGTATCTGTCTGGAAAGCGTTGGTTGTGATAAATGAAGTTGTTCTGCGGCTTTCGTGATATTTCTGGAATCCGCTACTTTTATAAAGTTCCTTAGGTTATCGAGTTCCACTTTGTTACCTGATGATCATGTTATGGTCTACACACATATAATATCATAAGATATAATAAATGTATTGTTTTCATGCAGAAAAACTATTATACAGGGACGATCCGCAATGCTATCATTATCTACAGAAGGCGCCTTTGGATAATAAGTTAGTTCTAGAGTAAGAATGGAGGACAAATGAGATTCGGTGAAATACTGACAGAAGCAAAGCAGCAACTGATAGAAGACAATAATGCAGACCAGGTGATATGTGCCGTGCTGTCATCCGGAGCAGTTAAGTTTTGCTGTAACCACTCGGTGTTTTCAGGCGATCACAGTGATGAAGACAGCTTTATCAAGCAGCTTGCAGCATCGGATCCCGAAAAGATCAGGACCATGATCTGTCTATGGCGGAACAGTCAGCTGGACCTGCCGTCCGTGTATTTCAGAAGAAGAATAAGGGAATTAAATCTTTTAGATATCGGCGCGGACATTTTGCTTCAGGGCACTGATGGCCCAAAACTCATCAGGTTCCCGGATATTTAAACAACAAACCAGCCGCCTCCAGGATTGATAAGGGGGCGGCTTTTTGTATTGTTGTAAGATACGTTTATTGTATAGAATGGAATCTCTGGTTTTGGTATAATTCAAAAGGAAGGGTTGATTCGGACGCAGAAAGGAGACATCATGGAAAAGATCTTCATAGCCACCGGAGACATAGGCCCCAACAGGGAGGATCCGGACGAGATGTTCGCTCAGGTAAAGGACGTGCTCTTGGGCGCGGACCTTGTTTTCGGGCAGCTTGAGCCCTGCATAGCGGCAAGCGGCACCCCTGCCTGCCAGCCGAGGCTTCCAATGCGCTGCAGGCCCCGGATGGCGGAGGCCATAGAACGCGCCGGCTACGACGTCATATCCTTTGCCACAAACCACTGCATGGACTGGGGAAGGCCGGCGTTCTTCGATACGATAAGGTTCATAAATGAACACGGAATGGCCTGCGTGGGCGCAGGAAAGGACCTTGCTGACGCCAGAAAGCCCGTAATAAAGACCCTGGACGACGGCACAAGGATAGGCTTCCTTGCCTACTGCTCCATACTCCCCCAGGACTACTGGGCCAACGAGGAGCGGCCCGGGGCGAACCCCTTAAGGGCCGTCACCGCGTACGTTCCCAAGGAGCACGACCAGCCTGAGACACCGGTGAGGATGTTCTCCTTCCCGCACCCGGACGACCTTGACAACATGCTCTCGGACATTGCCGCGCTGCGCCCGCAGGTGGACATACTGATGGTATCCTTCCACTGGGGCATACATTTCATACCGGCGGTAATAGCGTACTACCAGAAGTACGCCGCGCGCTTTGCCATAGACGCCGGGGCGGACATTATAATAGGCCACCACGAGCACATCTTAAAGCCCATAGAGGTCTATAAGGGCAAGGCGATAATCTACGGCATGGCCAACTTCGGGCTGGAAGGACCGGAGAAGTTCTTCGAGGGCAAGGGGGACCTTCGGGATTCCAGGTCCCACCAGGACATAGCCGCGCTAAACCCGGACATGGGAAAGAAAAAGAAGACAATGCCCGAGGATTCCTACAAGTCCATGGCGGTAAAGTGCGTAATAGAGGATAAAAAGATTAAGCGCGTGAGCTTCCTTCCGGTAAAGCTCTCGGACGACAATATCCCGCGCTTCGTCAAGGCCTGCGACCCGGAGTTTAAGGAGATAGCGGATTACATGACCTCCATAACCCTGGATCAGAAGATAGACCCCCACTTTACTGTCGAGGGTGACGAAGTGAGGGTCATATAAGTCTAATATATTTATCTATCGTCCAGCTGAATGTACGGACGCTCATCCATGATGCTCTTGAAGGCCGGACGGATGATCTTCCTGTTGTTGTAGAGCTCCTCCATGCGGTGGGCGCTCCAGCCGGCTATCCTTCCTATGGCGAATATCGGGGTGAACATCTCATCCGGTATACCCAGCATCCTGTACACGAAGCCGCTTAAGAAGTCTACGTTGGGGCAAACGCCCTTGAATATCTTTCTGCGCTCGCATATGAGGTTCTGTCCGAGCTTCTCCACGGATTTGTAGAGAGCATATTCTGAGGACATGCCCTTTTCCTTTGCAAGATTTTCCACGAAGGACTCGAATACCAGGAAACGGGGGTCGGACAGGGAGTATACCGCGTGCCCAAGGCCGTATATAAGGCCGGCGTGGTCGAAGGCCTCTCCGTCGAGTATCTTGCCGAGATAGGCCGCTACCTCGTCCTCGTCCCTTATGTCCCTTACGTGCCTCTTTATGTCGTCCATCATGCCTACCACCTTCAGGTTGGCGCCGCCGTGCTTGGGCCCCTTAAGGGAAGCAAGCGCCGCAGCTATGGTGGAGTAGGTGTCGGAGCCCGTGGAGGTGACCACGTGGGTGGTGAAGGTGGAGTTGTTACCTCCGCCGTGCTCCATCTGCAGCACCAGCGCCAGATCCAGGACCCTTGCCTCAAGCTCGGTGAACTGCTTGTCCGGACGCAGCATCATAAGAAGGTTCTCCGCCCAGGTAAGCTCCGGATCCGGTCTGTGGATTATGAGGCTCCCGCCTTTGATGTAGTGGTTGCACGCGTGGTAGGCGTAGACCGCCAGCATGGGCATGGTGCTTATGAGCATCAGGCTCTGGCGAAGCACGTTGTTCAGGGAGTTATCCAGGGCGTCCTTGTCGTAGGAAGCGAGGGTAAGCACGCTCCTTATTATGGAGTTCATTACGTCTCCGCTGGGCGCCTTCATTATTACGTCCCTGTTGAAGTTCGTAGGCAGAGTCCTTCCGTTTGCCAGGACCTTGGTGAACTCGTCCAGCTGGGCTCTGGTGGGGAGCTCGCCGAACAGCAGCAGGTAGGCGCATTCCTCGGAGAGCCTGTGCTCCTTAAGGCTCTGGCCCTTTACCAGATCCTGCAGGGCGTAGCCTCTGTAGAGGAGTATGCCGTCCGCCGGGACCTCCTTGCCGTCCACCACCTTTTTTCCGTAGATGGTGGAGACGTTGGTGATTCCCGCCATTACGCCTTTTCCGTTCTCGTCCCTCAGACCCCTGTAGACGTTGTATTTTTTATAGAGTTCGTCCGGGATCCTCTTTTCGCAGAGGGTGAAGTTTTCTTCCGCGTATTCCTTAAATGTAGGTATGCTCATGTCCGGACTCCTTTCATTCGATATTATGAATTAGTATTTTACCACAAGTATTGACAAAATGGAATGGGGTCCGGATACAAAATTGAGCCAAAAACAGCCGATTTCAGCAACTGAATTTCAGTTTGGGCGCAAAAAAGCCTCAAAAACTTGCAAATTCATTGTAATTCAATATAATTGTGGTATACTGTAGCATCAAAAAAAGAGGCGGACATGAACAACATATACGGAAAAAACGTTCTGGTGACGGGCGCGTCCCGCGGGATAGGCGAAGCCGTTGCCAAGGCATTCGCGGCTGAGGGCTGCAGCGTGGTAGCTGTATCCAGGAGCTGCGAGGAGAAAACAGTGGAGATGCCGGGAGGCGGATCCATAACCTACAGGCGCATGAACGTCTCCGACGCGGCGTCCGTAGAGAGCGTAGTAAGCGCCATGGAGAGCGTGGACATTGCATTCCTTGCGGCAGGCATGGGCATTGCCGGCGCCGCCGAGGAGATGCCGCTGGACCTCATAAGGGCCCAGATGGAGACCAACTACTTCGGCACCCTTACCGTGGGCAGCAAGGTGCTCCCCAGGATGAGGGAGCAGGGCAAGGGACTGTTCATAGTGGTCGGTTCCATAGCAGGAAAGGTGCCCATCCCCATGCAGGGACACTACTCGTCCAGCAAATACGCTCTGGAGGCCTACGTGGAGACCGTGGCTATGGAGATGAAGCCCTTCGGGGTAAGAGCGGTGATAATAGAGCCGGGAGACACCAAGACCGGTTTTACAGCCGCAAGAAAGACCTATACAAAGGAAGGATCTCCGTACTACAAGTCCGTTATCGACAGCGTGGAGAAGATGGCCAGGGACGAACAGGGCGGCAAGAGCCCGGATACCGTGGCCGCCGTTGCCCTTAAGCTGGCGGGCAAGAAAAACCCGCCGCCCCGCGTTGCGATAGGCTTCGAGTACAAGGCGCTGATGTTCATCCTGAGGTTCCTGCCGGACCGTTTAAAGCAGTGGATCCTCGGGAAGATGTACCTTCCGGTGCTTCCCGGAAGATAGAAAGCCCCGCGGGCCTTTAATGGCGCGCGGAGAAAGGAGGCAGACATGGATATAAAGAAGATAGTTCGTGTCGCGCTGGTCCTGGTGCTGGCAGCTGCTGTGCTGCTTGTGACGGGAGCGTGCGGCAGGAACAACAACGAGAACCATGCCCACAAGCACAATTACATAGAGAAGATAACGGTAAAGCCCACCTGCCAGTCGGAGGGAGAGGCGGTATACACCTGCTACGGCTGCGGCGACAGCTACACCAAGAAGCTGCCCAAGGCCGAGGAGCACGATTACAAGGCCGTAACCACCAAGGAAGCCACCTGCGACAAGGAAGGCGAGATGACTTACACCTGCACCGTATGCGGCAAGAGCTACACCCAGGTGATCCCCGCAACGGGCAACCACATGTTCGCGGAGAAGGAGGTAAAGCCTGCCACCTGCAAGGATGACGGAGCTTACATCTACAAGTGCATCAACTGCGACACCGAGTACGAGGATATAATCCCGGCCACCGGAGTCCACAAATACGTAGAGAGCGTCACCAAGCCGGCCAACTGCATCCACGAGGGCGAAAAGACCTATACCTGCGCGGTCTGCGGAGAGTCCTATACGGAGGTGATCCCGGCTACGGGAGTCCACGCCTACGAGTCCGCCGTCACCAAGCCGGCCACCTGCGTGGAGCCAGGCGAGCGCACCTACACCTGCGGCGTCTGCGGCGAGTCCTATACGGAGGTGATCCCGGCTACCGGAGTGCATCACTACGAGACGCAGGAGCTTAAGAAGGCGACCTGCACGGAGAACGGTCTTACAAGGGAAGTCTGCACCGTCTGCGGCGACGCCAGGCCTGACGAGGAGATCCCGGCTCTCGGCCACGATTATAAGGCTGTCGTAACAAGGAAGCCCACCTGCGAGGCTGACGGGGTAACCACCTACACCTGCAGCAGATGCGGCGACAGCTACACCGAGCCCATAGCGGCTTACGGACTGCCGCACGACTATAAGGAGACCAGGAAGGAGCCCACCTGCACCGCCAAGGGGACCGTCACCAGGACCTGCAGCAAGTGCGGAGCTGTTGAGACGGAGGACATACCGGCTCTCGGTCACGACTGGAGCGAGTGGGAGATCACCAAGGAGCCTACCGCCACAGAGGCAGGAGAGAGGACCCGCAAGTGCAGCAGATGCGGCGCGGCGGAGACCAGGGTGATAAACCCCACAGGCGAGCAGCCCAAAGAAAACTAAACAGGACATAATAAAACGGCGCGGCGACCGAAAAATGGTTGCAACGCCGTTTTTCTTTATTTTTCAAGACTTTTTGGCTCTACAGCTCGTTGAACCTCTGCACTCCCTTGGTCTCTATCCAAAGGTCCATCAGCACCGTTGCGACAAGGAAGACACCCGTTGCAATGCTCATGAAGGTGAGCGGAGACATCCTGTCCCTGAGCAGGAAGATGTACAGGGCGCCCAGGATTATTATCACGGCCCAGCTTCCGAAGATGGATATCAGGGCGCTTCCGCTGCGCTTTACGGCCTCGGTCTCGTTGCTCCACTTAAGGTTGGGCATCAGCAGGTTGGCCATAAGCCCAAGCGCGCTTATGAAGAATATGAATATTATCGACATCAGACCAACGCGCAGTATCTGCACTGCGGAGAGCCTTAATACTACGGCGCAGGCCGCGATAAGTATCAGAGCCGGTATCACCGTAAGCAGCAGGTGCAGAGCCTGCTTTGCGCGGAGCAGTGCCCTGGTGTCCAGCGGCAGGGACTTCGTCAGCCACAGGGTCTTTCCCTCAAGGGATATGGACGGCGCGGTGAGCGCGTTCATGGTAGAGATGAAGCATATGGCGGCGCCCAGTATCAGGGGAAGATACTCGCCTACAAGCTCGCCCAGGCCTTCCAGCTGGAGCATCGCAAGGATCCCCCTTACGTCGCCGCCCTTTATGATCAGGAAGACTGCGGCCACAGGCATCAGCAGGGTGCCCAGAGCTCCGTTTAGCATGTAGGCCGGGCTTCCCAGGAAGTGGCGGAACTCCTTTCCGAGGAGCGCTCCGAACGATCCCTTCTCCCTGGCTCTTGTTGCGGTGTAGACCTTTGTGCGTACCTTGTCCGTCCTGGTGACTATGCCCAGGAAGGTCCTTGAGAGCACAAAGTACACTACCGCGAAGAACGCTATGCTTATGGCTGCGAATATCAGGAGGGACAGACCGTCGCCGGCGGCGCCCAGGCCCAGCTTGTACAGCGGGTATACGTAGCCTTTGATGCCCTTTTCTATGGAGGACATGTTAAGCATGATGTTCTGCAGTATGGACGTGATCTTAAAGTAGAACACGTAGTATACTATCAGGAACGCCAGTGTGGCTATGACAGTGCCCGCGTTCTTGTTGGGTATGTGCCTTACAACCAGAGCCACCAGCCATCCGAGTATGCAGGAGAGCGCGGCCGTAAAGAGCGCCAGAAGCAGCATGGCGGCTATCCCCAGAAGTATCGTTCCCACGGAGGACTTCATTTTGATCCAGAAGTTTACCAGGCCCGGCAGGGTGCTTATGACTGAAAACAGCAGGGTCATAAGGTATACCGTTACCATCTTGGAGAGCAGCAGCGTCCTCGGGGGGATAGGCATGCAGAGCAGCATCTGGCTGTCCTTTGCCTTATAAAGCGTGGTGTAGGTGGTAAATACGCTTCCGAAGAGGCCCGCAATAAGACCTCCGCAGAATATCATGGCCATGTAGAGCCACGCGCGGTCCGGGAGCAGCGTGTCTATCATCATCTCCGAAAAGCCCAGGAATGCCGCGGCTACGCTTACGAACAGCAGCAGGAATATAAGCGAGAGCACTACGACCCCTGCCGCGGAGCGCCTCTGCCCTTTTCTGCGGTCGTTTACTATGCCGCTTATAAGGGAAAGGAAGTCCTTTTTAAGCAGTGTCTTAAGCATCTTTCTCCTCCTCAAGCTCCAGGAAGACTTCCTCAAGGGAATCGTCGCCCTTTACCTCTTCCATGGTACCGGACTTTATCAGCCTGCCGTTCTTGATTATCGCGACCTTGTCGCAGAGCTTCTCGGCTACCTCCAGGACGTGGGTGGAGAAGAATATCGCTCCTCCTGCGTCGCAGATGCCGCGCATTATCTCCTTGAGGGTATGGCTGGCCATGGGGTCAAGTCCGACGAACGGTTCGTCCATTAAAATGAGCTTAGGCGCGTGGATCAGGGCGGATATTACCGCCAGCTTCTGTTTCATGCCGTGAGAATAGCTGGAGATAGGGTTTGCCAGGTTCTTTTCCAGCCCGAAGGTATCCGCGTAGCGGTGTATGCGCTCGGCGCGGGTGTCCGGGTCCACCCCGAAGATGTCCGCTATGAAGTTCAGGTACTGGATACCTGTCATGAACTCGTAGAGATCCGGGTTGTCCGGTATGTAGGCAAGGTCTCTCTTGCACTCCACGGGCTGCTCCCTTACGGACTTGCCGTCTATGTAGATCTCCCCGGCATCGAAGCTCATGATGCCTGCCACCGCTCTTAAAGTGGTAGTCTTTCCTGCGCCGTTGTGGCCTATGAAGCCGTAGATCTCGCCCGGCTGGATGTGCAGGCTGAGGTCGTCAACGGCGGTCTTTTCACCGAAGGTCTTTGTAAGGTGTTCGATCTTAAGCATTTCTTCTCTCCTATATATCCTATATATAATTATATTAATAATACCGTAATGATAAAAACTATATCACCGGATAATTGTTTGTCAAGTGCTAAAGTGCTTTAACTGTTTCAGGCCCCGGGTGAGTTCGCGAGCGGCGCTTCAGGCTGCGGTGATGATCCGTCTGCAGCGTCACCTCCGAGGACAGTGGCCCGCGGCTGCAGCCATCCGCAGGCGGATCCTGCATGGTCACCCGGGGCCTGAAGCAGAGCAGGCGCTTTGGGGCGCCTGCTCATATGCTCTTATGCTCTGCTCAGTTCTGCGGTACCTCTATCAGGCTCATCGCCCCTTCGCCTCCCATCACTGTGGGCAGCTTGCCGTCCCAGTTGTCGTAGTACATCTTCCTGAGGATGTCCTCGTTGAGGCTCTCTGCGATCCTCCTGTTGGCTTCGGCCTCAGCCTCCGCCTTGATCTTCATCTCGTAAGCCTGGGCGTCTGCATTGATCTTGCGGACCCTCTGCTCGGCCTCGGCCTCTATTACCTTCTGCTCCGCCTCGGTCTCGGCGCGCAGCTTGTTCTGCTGGGCCACCTGCTTGGCCTCTACGGCGTCCGTGAAGGATGCCTTGAAGTCTATGTCGGTGATCGAGGTGCTTATCACTGCTATGTTGTACGCCCTGAGCCTTTCGGAGAGCATCTGCTCTATCGTCTTGGCCAGCTCGGCGCGCTGGCTTATAAGGTCCTCGGCGTTGTACTTGGCGCACACCGTCTTGACGCATTCAGCCACATTCGGGACTATCACTACATTGTAGTAATCGGTGCCTATGGTGCTGTAGATGGTCTTGGTGTCGTGGCTGGCGATCTGGATGTTCAGAGCGTAGTTGATCATCACTTCCTGGATGTCCGATGAGAAGCACGACAGGTCTACGGTCTTCACCTGTATCCTGGTGTCCATCTTTACCGTGCTCTGCCAGGGAGCCTTGAAGTGGATCCCCGGGTCCAGCGTCCTGCCCGTTACCTTACCGAAGTTCGTCACCACTCCGGTGAAGCCTGTCGGGATGCTCACCACGCACGTGGACGCGATTATTATCACCGCCAGGACTATGACGGCTGCCGCCGCTATCTTTTTTCCTCTGCCCCTGAGCCTGGGCGAGATGTTCATGTTGTTCTGAATGTTCATCATTTTATTTCCCTCCTGGGAGCCTTGTCGCTCTTTCCGGCTATATATTAGCAAACTGCCGAGGGCGGATAAATGACTGCCGGAGCGAAATAGAGCGCGTTATTTTGTCTTTAGGAGCAAAAAACGGCATCCGCGGCGCTGATCGGCGCAATAAAAGACCCGGGCTCGTGCCCGGGCGCGCGTATTATATAATGAAGGCGGCCTTTTCAGCGCCTGTTCCTCTTTTCCCTGAGGCCTACGACTATGGCTCCGAGCGTGACCATGGCGCCTATGGTGTAGAGCTCCACCTTTCTCTCCCTGTCCTGCTGCGACGTTCCCTCGGCGGGTTCTTCGGACTGCTGGGCGCCGTCGGACCCTGCGGCAGGGGCGTCGCCCGCAAACGCAAAAGCGGCGCAGCCAAGCACCAGGGCGGCGGCCAGAAGCAGTGCAAGGAGCCTGCGAATAAGCCCGGCTTTAGCAACTGAAAAACGGTGCATCACGCGCCTCCTATAAGCATTATAAGATAGATGGCCATGCCCAGCACCATTATTCCCGCGAGCACCAGGCAGACTATCCTTACCATAAGCTGCCTCTTGTTGGTCTTGTGTGCCTTATTACTGGACATCCTGAGCTCCTGTTCCCGCGGACTTTTCCATGACCTCTATGTCCAGGGTCTTATCCGCGTCGAACAGCCCCTTAAGGCTGATGGAGTAATCTATGGACAGGTTCTTTCCGGCCTCTCCGGAGAAAGCGCCCAGCCCGGAGATCTTGTTGGTGAGGATCTCCAGCCCGAAGTTTCCGTAGGGCGTGGAATAGAGGCCTCTCATGCGGCGGCCTTTTTCGAAGATCATCTCGGTGGTGTCCTGAAGGTTCTCGCCGCTCCTGCGCATCTTGACCTTTGTGGGGGTTATGGTGAGGCTGGTGGTGCAGCCCTCAAAGCCCGACATCTCGGTCTCGTCGTACTGGATGAGCGTAGTGGTGCCCTTGGTGTAAAGGCGCCCTTCGGTCACGAACTCCAGACCTTCGCTGTCTTTAATTTTCAGCATTATATCTTTCATAGCCAAGTTCTATTATCTTTTCCACTATCTGTGTGTATGTAAGCCCCGTTGCCATGAACAGCATGGGGAACATGCTTATATTCGTAAACCCGGGTATCGCGTTTATCTCGTTTATATAGATGTCCCCGGTGTCCTTGTCCATCATGAAGTCCACGCGCGAGAAGCCGAAGCATGCGCAGGCCTTGAAGGCCTCTACGGCGCTGCGGCGTATCTCCTCGGCCGCCTCCGGGCTTATGTCCGCGGGGACGAGGGTCCTGCTCTCGGAGTCCTTGTACTTTGCGTCGAAGTCGTAGAAGTCCGCGTGGGGGATTATTTCGCCTACGGCGGATGCAACCGGTTCTAAGTTGCCCATTACGCCTGTCTCAAGCTCCCTGCAGTTTACGCCCTGCTCCACCACTATGCGGGTGTCGTACTCGGCGGCAAGCTTAAGCGCCGCGGCAAGCTCTCCGGGGGCGTGCACCTTGCTTATTCCTACGGAGGAACCCATGTTGGCGGGCTTTACGAAGAGCGGATATTTTAGCTCCGCGTTTATCTTTTCTTCTATCTGAGGACCTATCCGGGCGGAGTCCAGGGCAACGTAGGGCGTCTGCTTAAGCCCCGCGGCCTCGAAGATCTTCTTTGCCACTATCTTATCCATGGTGGCGGCGCAGCCGAGCACTCCGCTGCCCGCATAGGGTATGTCCATAAGCTCCAGCAGGCCCTGCACCGTGCCGTCCTCGCCGTTGGGGCCGTGCAGCACGGGGAATACGAAATCGCATATGTCCTTAAGGCTCTTTCCGCCGGTCCCAAGAAGCGTTATCCCGAAGCGCTCCGGGTCTTCTGCCAGGGACTTCCTCGCAAGGCCTTCCCATTCTCCGGACTGCAGCGCTTCCAGCGGGCCCTCGTAGAGCAGCCATTCGCCCTGCCTGGTGATGCCTATGGTTATGATGTCGTATTTTTCCTTATCTATTGCCTTAATGACAGATGTGGCGGAGATGCAGCTGATGTCGTGTTCTCCGGACTTTCCGCCGAACAGTACGGCGATCTTCGTCTTAGCCATGGTATGCCTCCGTGGATGGTATGTTATTAATATATTATAACATAAAGCGGGGCCGTTATTGCGCAAAACTTGCAAATATGCTTATAAGATGGTGCGGTAGGGGCCTTCCTCGCCTATGGAAAAGTAGGTGGGTCCGGCTCCGCAGAGGACGGCGTCCTTCGGGACGGGAGCGGAAGCCTTAGTTTCAGGAGTAAAATAGGGGTCCGGCTTTATTCCGAGCCTTTCGAGTATCCTTTCCGCGGCCGGCTGAAGGTGGTTTCCCATGAGGCTGCGCTTTTCCGCCAGGGTCTTTGCAGAAAGGAAGGCATCTATGTCATAGACTGGGCTGCAGTCCTCCTCCTTAAGCTCCCTGTAGACGGCGCGGGTCTTGTCCGGAAGCGTAAGATCGGACGGATAGAGAGTGACGGCGCAGTCCGTGGGCTGCACGAACTCAAGCTCGGTGCCGGTGCCTGACGCTATGGCAGCAGGGCGTCCAAGCTGGCTTGCTATGCAGAACGGAACGTCGGAGCCCAGCTTTGCGCCAAGAGGGCAGAGCCCGGCTATCAGGGCATCGACCGGAGAGCCCTCAGCGCCTTCCGTAAGGCCAAAGATCCCCCAGAGCCTCGCAAGGCATATCATTACTGCCGCAGCGTCCGCAGAGCCTCCCGCAAGCCCTGCCGCGGCGGGGATGCGCTTTTCTATGCTTACGGAAACGCCGCGCACGCCGGGTGCCTTCTCAAGGCCGTCCTCGTCCAGGGCGGAGCATATGAGCTCCGGGCGGAAGCTCTCTGCCATGAGAAGGGCTGCCCTGTATGCAAGGTCCCTGCTGCCGTACGCAAAGTCCTGCGGCCCGAGGATGTGCTCCGAAAGCTCCGCCTCCACGACGTCGCAGAGGGAGATGGCCTGCATCAGCATGCGGACCTCGTGGTAGCCGTTCGGGAGCGTTCCCAGGACGTTCAGGATGAGGTTTACTTTTGCGTAGGCGTTCTGTCTCATATGATCAGCTAAGCGTGGTGCCCGTAAACAGGCTTACGAAGAATATCACTATTATTGCCGCCGGAACGATGAACTTTATGAGGAAGCTGTAGGCCTTTGCCAGGCGGAACCTGATGCCGCAGCGCTCTATCTCATCCACGGCGCTCTTGGGCTTCCAGGACCATCCTACGAATATGCAGCAGCCAAGCGCGCAGAGCGGTATCATGACGCGGTCCGTAAGGAACTCCATGGCGTCGCATAGAGCCGGATAGGTAAAGCCGTTGGCGAAGTCGAACCATATGCCCTTAAGGCTGAAGGCGGCCTGGGAACAGGTGTAGAGGCAGCCTATAAGGAACATCACCGCGCTGCAGATGATGGTGGTGCGGGTCCTGTTCCAGCCTGTCCTTTCGGTAAGGAAGGCAACGATGCCCTCTATGAGGGAAACGGTGGATGTAAGAGCTGCAAACAGCAGCAGCAGGTAGAATATGACGCCGAAAAGAACGCCGCCGGGCATGGCCTTGAATACTCCCGCAAGGGATATGAAGGCAAAGCCGCCGCCTTTTCCCACGCCCTCCGGTCCCAGGGTGGCGAACACCGCCGGGATGATTATGAACCCCGCCATGAAGGCCACGAGAGTGTCCATGGTGCAGACGAGGAAGGTGTTCCTGGAGATGTTCTCCTTCCTGGGAAGGTAGGATCCGTAGGTCACCATAATTGACATTCCCAGAGACAGGGAGTAGAAGGCCTGGGAGAGCGCCGTCAGCAGTGTCTGGCCGCTCACCTTGCTGCCGTCTATGCTCAGCATGTATCTGAGCCCCTCCGACGCTCCGGGAAGAGTAACCGCGCGTACCAGAAGTATTATCAGAAGGACGAACAGCGCGGGCATCCCGAACTTGTTGAAGCGCTCTATGCCGCTCTCCACGCCCTTGATTATTACGAAGGCGCAGACCGCGATGAATACCGCGGCAAACAGAAGTGTCATCCATGGCATGAAGCCTGTTCCGGACGCGGCGTCGAGCCCCAGCACCTTATAGAAGAAGCCGGCAGGCTCCGCGTATACCTCCGCGGACTGCACCGCGTAGGCCGCAACATACCTCAGCACCCAGCCGCCCACGTGGGAGTAGTAGCAGGTAATGATGAAAGCCACCAGCCAGCCTACCCAGCCCACCCAGGCGTATCCCTTGTGGCCGAGCTTTCCGAAGGAATCCACCACGTTGGCCTGGCTTGCGCGTCCTATGGCAAGCTCGGAGATCATGGCGGGCATGCCTATGAGCACCACTATTACTATGTAGATCAGCAAGAAGGCTCCGCCACCGCCCTCGAAGGCTTTACCCGGGAACTTCCAGATGTTGCCCAGGCCTACGGCCGAACCTGCAGCCGCGAGAAGGAATCCTATGCGGCTGCCCCACTGTGCGCGATTGTTGTCCATAAACTAATACTTTGCCGAAAATTAATAGAGTTATAACAAATTGTAAGTAATTATACTTAAAAATCCGCGTTTTGTAAACTACCGTTAAGCTGCCCTCCCCTTGTGTTTTGCGGAAAAATATAGTAAAGTTAAGGAAGCCGGCGCGGCGCGGAAAAGCGGCGCCGAAAAGGAGTTTATTATGCACATCAACGACGAAACAGGCCACGGCCACACACACGAGCATTCTCACGAGCATACGCATGAGCACCTTCACGCGGACGGCACCGTGCACACCCACGCTCACGAACACGTACACAGCCACGAAGCGCCTCAGGACGCGGACAAGGTGAAGGCTCTCCTTAACTACATGGTGGAGCACAACGAGCACCACGCGGACGAGCTGGCGGATCTTCTGGATATGCTTCCGGACAAGGCAAAGGATAAGCTCACCAAGGCCATAGGCACCTTCGAGGCTGCAAACGTGGAGCTTCGGGCGGTGCTCGAGGAGCTGGAATGACAGCAGAAGGCTTTACTGCCGCAACTGTATACGTTCCTGATGAAGGCGCCATGCTGGTTGCCCAGAAAGGGCTGGGACAGCTGCTCCCGGAGTACGCCGAGATGGGCTTTACGGACTACATAGACGTCTCATGCAGCAGGTTCTACGGCACGGAGTTCGAGGAGTTCTTCAGATTCCAGATACCGCTTGAGGGGCCTTTTTCGGAGAAATACCCGGAGGGCAGCGAGAGCGCTCTTGCAAGGGACGCCGTGGACTACCAGTATCCGGGCGCTGAGTTCAGGCTCCTGAAGGCCGCGGAGGGGGCATAGCGCATGAAGATATGGCTGGACGATCTTCGCCGGCCGCTCCCCGAATTCCTTTGGGCAAGGAGCGTAGGCGAGGCGAAGGCTCTCATTTTGGAATGCGAGAGCCGCGGAGAGGCTCCGGAGCTGATAAGCCTGGACTACGAGCTTGGCGAATACGAGCTCGACGGCGGAAAAGGCATAAGGCTTTTGGAATGGCTTGCGCAGCGCGGGCGCTTCTACCCGGTGGAGGTCCATTCCACGCATATCTACGGTGCGCCCGTAATGGAGGACTACATAAGGCAAAACTGGCCGGAATAGCGCTCCCGGAGGGTCTTAACCGAAAAAAAGCAATAAAAAGCCTGCAACTGATAAACAGTGCAGGCTTTTCTGATGCCGTTTTTCTTATTTATGGCGCTATATTATGTTCTTGGTAGCCACAAGATCCGCCTGGGTGCCGCAGATGTGCGGGATAATTACGTCTCCTATGCGCACCGGCGGCTTTACGGAGGCAGCCTCTATGGCCTTTACGGCGTCGAATATGAGGCCCTTGGGTATGGCGTCGCTGGTCTTTACCGGGCAGCGCACGGCGCGGTCCCTTGAGGGGACGCGTCCGTCCTGAAGCACTCTTACGGTGGAGGTCACTACTCTTACGGGAGCGGTCACCTCAGCCTTGCCGTAGACCTCGCCGCGCTTGCAGCTGTTGCCTGTAACGGCGTAATCGTTGTTCTCGTTCACAGTCAGGCGGCAGCCCCTGGGGCAAACTATGCAAATAAGTTCCTTCATCTCATCAGTCCTCCCTGGCCTCTACCGTTATGCTGTCTTCCGCCGCCTTCAGTATGTCCGCGGGCAGCATCACGTTCTGCATCTCGCCGGGCATCATGAACGGCTTCTTCTGGGTAAACAGTTCCCTGTCTCCGCTGCTTACCACTATCCTGGACTTTCCGAACACCCTGTTTACCCTGAAGGACACCTTGGTGTCGCCCTCCAGGTCCGCGGGGCAGATCTGCTGGGGCACCGTGTAGGTGACACCGCCGGCGGTCTTAACGTCCAGGACCTCGCCGCGCTCGGGCTGGCCCTTCTTTACGTATTCCGCCGCGGCTGCAGCGGCTCTCTGGGCCTCCTGGGTAACGAAGTCCACGAGGTCGTGCACATGGAGGACGTTTCCGCAGGCGAACACGCCCGGAAGGGAGGTCTCCATGTTGTCGTACACGTACGGTCCCTTGGTGCGCGGGTCAAGGTTGATCCCGGCGTCGCGGGAGAGCTCGTTCTCGGGGATGAGGCCTACGGACAGGAGCAGGGTGTCGCAGTCGAAGTACTGCTCCGTTCCGGGTATGGGCTGCTTCGTCTTGTTGTCCACCTCGGAGACCGTCACGCGCTCCACGCGCCTGTCGCCGCTGATGTTGGTGACGGTGTGGGAGAGCAGCAGCGGTATGTCGTAGTCGTTGAGGCACTGCACTATGTTCCTGTTAAGGCCGGAGGAGTACTCATTCAGCTCCACGCAGGCCAGGACCTTGCAGCCCTCCAGGGTAAGGCGGCGCGCCATAATCAGGCCTATGTCGCCGCTTCCGAGTATCACGACCCTGCGTCCGGGCAGGTAGCCGTCGATGTTTACGTACTTCTGGGCCGCGCCGGCGGTGTAGACACCGGCAGGTCTGGTCCCGGGTATGCTGAGCGCTCCGCGGGATCTCTCCCTGCAGCCCATGGCCAGGATGACGGCCTTAGCCTTCTCCACCCTGTAGCCCATGGCGGGGCTCACCATGTGGACCTCCTTTTCAGGGGAGATGTCCAGGACCATGGTATCCGTGCGCACTTCAACGTCCGTCTCCTTTAGCATGTCTATGAAGCGGGACGCGTATTCGGGGCCTGTCAGCTCTTCCTTAAAGTACGTAAGGCCGAAGCCGTTGTGTATGCACTGGTTGAGTATGCCGCCCAGCTCCGTGCTGCGCTCGCATATCATTACCTTCTTAAGGCCGCATTCCTTTGCCTTTACAGCTGCCGCAAGACCCGCCGGGCCGCCGCCTATGATTATGAGATCGTACATGTCAGCGGTCCTCCTTCCTTATTACCATCCAGGACCCTGCGGCGTTCTGGAGTATCCTGTCCTCCGTAAGACCGAGGTTCTCGGCAAGTATCTTTACTACCTGCGGGCCGCAGAAGCCGCCCTGGCATCTTCCCTGGCCGGCCATGGTGCGCCTCTTTATGGCATCCACGGAGCGCGGCGGTATGGGGGAGCCGAAGGTGTCGCGCATCTCGCCTTCCGTAATGCTCTCGCAGCGGCAGACCACGCGGCCGTAGCTGGGATCCTTTGCTATCAGGGCGTTCTTCTCGTCCGCGCTCAGATCCTTGAAATGCGCGGGCTTGCGGTAGTATTTCATCTCTCCCGGCTTTTGCTTAAGAGCAAGGCCCTTGCCGGCAAGCAGCTCCGCCACGTATTCGCCTATGGCCGGCGCGGAGGAGAGTCCCGGCGAGCAAATGCCCGCCACGTCTATGAAGTTCTCCGCACCCTTTGCCTCTTCTATTATGAAGTCCGCTCTGTCGGATTTGGCTCGTATCCCCGCGAAGTTCCTTATGTTGTTCCTGAAATCGACGCTCGGGACGGACTTTGCGGAGGCCTTCTTTACGTAGGCCTGGCCCTCGGAGGTGGTGCTGTAGTCGTCCGGCCTGGACTTTTCGGAGTTGGGCCCTACTATAAGGTTGCCGTGTACCGTGGGGGATACCAGCACGCCCTTGCCGTTCTCGTCCGGGCACTGGAATATCGTGTGCCTTGCGCGGAAGCCCTCGGCCTTGTCCAGGAGGTAGTACTCGCCGCGGCTGGGGATTATGTCGAAGCTGTGCGGTGCGGCCATGTCGTGGACCTTGTCCGCGTACAGTCCGGCAGCGTTTATCACGAAGCGCGCCGAGAACTCCAGAAGCTCCGTGCTCTTTCTGTCCTTTGCGTCTGCCTGGGTAAGAGGATCAAGGTTCCTTGCGGCAACTACTTTCCAGTCGCCGTCTTTTTCCCTTGAAATATCAACGACTTCCGTCTCCAGCAGCAGGTCTGTCCCGTTAAGGACGGCGGTCTCTGCCATGCACAGGCACAGCTCCCAGGGGCTGCATATGGCGGACGGCGCGTAGAGCGCGGCCACCACGTTCTCGGACACCATGGGCTCCATCTGCTGGACCTCTTCCTTGGTGAGTATCCTGCAGCCCTTTACGCCGTTGGCGTCTCCGCGGGCCTTAAGGGTCTTGATGGTCTTGACGTCGTGTCCGGAGAAGGCCAGTACCAGGGATCCTACCGGCTTGTACATGTAGCCCAGCTTATCGGCCAGCTCCCTGGCGATCTCCACGCCTCTTACGTTCAGCTTCGCCATCAGTGTTCCTGGCTCCGGGTCGTAGCCGGCGTGCAGTATGCCGGAGTTTGCGCGGGTGGTGCCCATGGCTACATCGTTCTCCTTTTCAAGTACGGCCACCCTAAGGTCGTACTTTGAGAGCGTGTACGCTATGGCAGCCCCGCTGGTGCCGCAGCCGATGATGACTACATCATAATTCTTGTTCATTTGGATCGAACCTCTCAAAAATACTTATATATCCAAGCCTTTCGGCCTCTTTATAGTCTTCGGGTGTATGAATGGTCCAGGCGACTCCCTGTATCCCTTTGCGGACGGCCTTCCTGAAGGCGGGGTTGTCCCTGTATTCAAAGTTGTACGCCACGAAATCCGGCCTGGACAGGAAGTCCAGCTTAAGGTTCGTGAGCAGCCAGCGCGTATTCTTTGGTGACGTGCCGGGATCCTTAACGAAATCCGATGAGAGCTGCCCGCGGACTATGTCGGGGCGGAGCAGCCTTACGGCTTTTATGGCTCTTGGATCGAAGCTCTCGATGCAGAAGAGCCCCTTGTAGCTGTCCAGCCTCTCGCATACGGCCTTTGCGAGCTCCTCGTAGTTGCCGCCCACCACCTTGAGCTCTATTATCAGCGGATAGCCGCTGTCCTCAAAGAGGGTCAGCACCTCGTTGAAGAGCGGTATCTTCTCGTTGGTGCCCTCAAGGCGCAGCGCCCGCACTTCCTCCAGGGTGCGCTCCTCTATGGTTCCGGGCTGCCCTGTGCAGCGGTCCGTGGTGTCGTCGTGGAACACCACCAGCTTGCCGTCTTTGGTAAGGTGTACGTCCAGCTCCGCTCCGAACCGGTTCCTGATGGCTCTTATGAAAGCCCCCAGCGAGTTCTCCGGTATCTGAGGCTTGTCGTGGAAGCCCCTGTGTGCGTATTTGAACTTTCTGAGCTCTTCTAGTTTTGGGTGGCCTGTGCGGCCGTTAAAGAATTCGTGCATTATTATTTCTTTCTCATCATGTAGCCGGAAACAGCGCCGACTATGCCGCCCACTATGTGGGCCATGTTCGATATATTGTCCTTTATGAATAGTCCATCGTACACTTGCTGCCCAAGATATACGATCGCGACCAGAATGAAGGTTATCGGTATCTCTCCCTTCTTAAAGCTGGTGAAGGACGTCATGAGTATGAACGCGAACACCACCCCGCTTGCGCCGCAGAGCGCCACGTGCGGGAAGAAGAAGTAGTTCACAAGGCCGGTGATCAGCGCTGTGAGGGCCATCACCCCGAGCAGCCTTCTGGCGCCGTACTTTTCCTCCAGCATGGGCCCCAGCAGCAGGATGTAGGACATGTTGCCTATGTAGTGCTGCCAGCCGCTGTGCCCCAGCGCGTGCCCGAAAAAGCGCACGTAGGTGAGCGGGTCCGCAAGCGAGCTGCGGTAGGTCATAAACAGCAGGCGGTTGCTTGCGCCGCCGGTCGTAATATTCAGTATCATTGCCGCAAGGCTTAAGAACACGAAGCCTAGTATCAGCGGCGAGTTGAGTTTGATCTTCATGTTTTAATCGTCCATGTCCTCGAAGGCGGCAAGGCCCTTCTTGGCCTCGGCCTTGGAGTCGCCGTGCTTTACGAAGCTCATGGTGACGAAGGACAGCGCCACGAACACGGCCGCGTACGGGAAGAGCACCTTGTAGCTGATGCTCCTCATGAGTGTGCCTGCAAGCGCGGGGGTCACTACCTGAGCCGCCATGGAGGCGGTGTAGTAGTAGCCGGTGAACTTGCCTATGTCGCTTCCCTTGCACATCTCGACGACCATAGGCAGGGAGTTTACGTTTATCGCCGCCCAGGCAAAGCCTACAAGGGCGAAAACTATGAACATGATCACAGTGATATGATCTGAGGTTGTCGTAAGGACGTATCCGAGAGCAAAGCAGGCCGCAAGCAGCACTATGCCTATGCGGATAGTCGTTTTTCTGCCAATTTTGGAGGCGATTATGCCTATCGGAATGTAGGATATGATAGCGCCTCCGGTGGCGACCATAAGGCACGTGGACGCGCCGCCGAGGCCCTGTCCCATGACTTCTGCAACATAGTTGGTCCACCAGGTGGTAACGCCGTTATAGCCAATGAACCACAGCGCGATGGATGCAAGCAGGAATCCGAGGCTTTTCTTTACCGCAGGAGGAAGGATCTCATGACCGCTTCCGTCGTCCTCGGCCAGGTTCCATTCGGGGTGCTTTTCTTCGAGCGCCTTGTTTTCCGCGACAAGTTTCGGCTCTTTAATGGTAAAGTAGAGGAGGATTATAGCGACGAGCATTATGGCAGCCACTATTATGAACAGCGGCTGATAGTTTACGTGGTCCAGTCCCTGCGTCTTGGAGTTCGGGTACATGACCGAGGTTATTCCGAGATAGATGATCCCTCCGACTGCTCCCATCAGGTTGATTATGGCGTTGGCCTTGGAGCGCAGCGGCTTGGGAGTTACGTCCGGCATGAGTGCGACCGCCGGTGATCTGTAGGTGCCCATAGCTATCAGCAGAAGGCCCAGCAGAATTACGAAGACAACGATCTTCCCGTTTGCGGGCACGGCTGCATAGCTGTTGTCGAGGAAGGGAAGAAGGTTCATCAGGATGATCGCCGCCGCGCTTCCGAAAATGATGAACGGCATGCGCTTTCCTATCTTTGTATTTGTGCGGTCCGAAAGGGTGCCGAAGAAAGGCAGCAGGAACAGAGCGAGCACATTGTCAGCCCCCATGATGACGCCGGCGAGCGTTTCGTTCATGTGGAAGGTCTGTTTGAGGATAAGCGGAACAACGTTGTCGTACATCTGCCAGAACGCGCAGATGGACAGGAACGCCAGTCCTACCAGTATGGTCCGTTTGTTGTTGAGCTTCATGGGTTTCCTCCTGAGTCTTGAGCTTGTTTACAGTTTTCCGGCCCTTAAGTCCGCCAGGACCGCGGCGATGTTCTCATATATGTAAGTCGGCTGAACGCCGTACTTTTCGCAGTCTTCCTCCTTGCCTTCGCCGGAGAGCACCAGTATGGTGTCTATGCCGGCGTTGTTGCCGCAGGCTATGTCCGTGTAGAGGCGGTCGCCTATGAGAACGGTCTCCTCCGGCGCCGCGCCGTATTTCCTGAGCGCGGAATAGACCATCTGCGGCTGCGGCTTTCCTATTATGACAGGCTCTCTGCCGGTACAGACCTTAAGGCTGTGGATGACGAGCCCCACGTCCGGCTCGCTGCCGTTTTCTGTCGGGCATACCAGATCCGGGTGGGTGGACACGTAGTCCGCGCCCATGTCCAGAAGGCGCACGCAGTTTACGAGCTTTTCATAGGTGAGCTCAGTATCGTAGCCGAGGAGCACCACGGGAGGCGCAACTGAATTGCAGTTGCCATCTTCTCCGCTTTTCCCGCGGGCATCGAAAAACGCCGAAAGCTCTTCATTTGCAAGGACTTTCAGCCCTGCCGCGCGCAGCTGTCCCTTGAGGTTCTCCGTGCCGCAGACGTAGTATGCCGCGGGTGGATCGTTTTTCTTTCCCGGCGCGAAAGGCGCGTAGGTCTTCTTAAGATAGTCTATCGTCGCGTCCGCGGAGGTCAGGAAATTGTCCGCGCTCTGCGGTATCCCCATGCGCTCCATCTTGGCAAGATACCCCTCTATGCCGCGGGAGCTGTTGTTGGTAAGGAAGGCGTACTGTCCGCCGTTTGCCCTTATCCACGACAGGAAATCCGCGGTGCCATCAAAGAGCCTCTCGCCCAGGTAGATGGTGCCGTCCATGTCCAGTAAAAACAGTTTCTTCATTCCGGTCCTCGGTTTTGGTAGTTGGTCCGCGATGCCATGGCCTCGTATTCGCTGCGCAGTATGCTCCATACGGAAAGGTCCATGATCCCTGTGTTGTCCGTCGATGCCTGTCTCAGGGTGCCCTCGCAGGTGAGGCCGCACTTTTTCATGACGCGTCCCGAGTTGGGGTTGTTGACGTTGTGGCGCGCCTCCAGGCGGTTTACGCCTACCTCCTCGAACAGGTATTTTATGACCGCCGCGAAGGCCTCGCTGGTAATGCCCTGATGCCACCACCTGCGCCCTATGCAGTAGCCTATGCTCACTATGTCGCGCTCGTCGTTCATGCTTACGACGGAGATGGAGCCTATGGGCTCTCCGAGCTCCTTAGGGCAGATGGCCCACTGGTAGTACTTGGGATCTTTGTATCCCTCCACCCACTGCTGAAGTAACCTGCGCGTGATCTCCGCGTTTTCGTGGGGCTGCCAGGTCAGGAACCTGGTCACCTCCGGGTCCTTTGCCCAGTTGTCGAACATGGCCTGTGCGTCGTCCGGGGTGAACTGCCTCAGGACGAGACGGTCGGTATTCAGTGTTTTGGTGCCGCAGTGGTTCATCATAGTGTAATAAAGTAAATTATATTAAACGAAGCTCCGCTACATCCCGTCAAAACCCCGGCTTTGTCTCTGCGAAGGCGGCCATCAGCCTTCCGGCAGCCTCGATGTCTGATATGCTGCAGACCTCCTGCGGGGAGTGGATGCAGCGAGTCGCTATGGAAACTCCGCCTGTCCAGACACCGGAGGCATTCTTTCGCATATCGGATCCGTCCGTGCCTCCCTTCTGGATTATGTCTGTCTGGCAGGGGATCTTCTTTTTTCCTGCTACGGCCTTAAGCGCGCTCACCATCTCCGGATGGCAGATGACGGACTTATCCATCACCTTTACGGCAGCGCCGCCGCCGAGGACCGCAGTCCCCACATGTTTGGAGCCTGGAATGTCGTCCGAATAGGTGGTGTCGCAGACTACGGCATACTGCGGGTCTATCCCGAAGACCGCCGGCTTGGCTCCGCGGTGTCCAACCTCTTCCTGCGCGGTAAATACGAAGAAGCACTCGTACTTCGGAGCCTTCAGAAGCTCCATCGCAAGAAGCTGAGCGGCAACGCCCGCCCTGTTGTCCATGTAGGGGCCTGCGATGCGGTCCCTGCCAAGCGCCCTTGCCGGGGCGTCGTATACGGCAATGTCTCCGCAGCGTACGCGCTCTTCCGCTTCCTTGCGGCTCTTTGCTCCTATGTCTATGAACATGCTGTCCGCGGAGGGCTCCTTGGCGTCCGCGTCCCAGCCTACGGTACCTGAGGTGCCGTTCTCAAAGCGCACGGCGGCAGCCTTAAGGCTCGCAAGGTCCGGCACGCCCACCGCGCCGAAGCGCAGCAGACCGCTCTCTTCTATATATGTTACCATAAGCCCAACGGAGTCCATGTGGGCCGCAAACATCAGGCGAGGAAAGTCCGCCGGAGCAATGCTGTCGTCCTTTGCGGAGGGGCTCTTTACGGCTATGAGGTTTCCCATCACATCCGTATATATCCTGTCCGCGTACGGAGCAGCCAGCTCAGCTATCTTTTCCCTTATGCCGGTCTCGCAGCCGGACGGCCCGTAGCAAGCGCTGAGAGTTTTAAGTGTTTCTGTGATATCCATTCCGGGATCCTTTCTTCCTCGGGAAGCGGTATTGTCGCTATCTTATCCTACCGGACGCCACGGCGTCTATGAACAGCTCCGCCAGCTTAAGGCTCTGCTTAATGTCGGAGATCTTTGCCACGCTGTTGGGGCAGTGGATGCTGCGCACGGGTGCGGAGATGCTTGCAACTCTTACGCCTGCGCGGCTCTTCTGGACTGCGGAGGCGTCCGTGCCTCCTGCTATCCTGCCCTTGATCTGCCACGGCAACTTATTTTCAGTTGCAAGGTCTCTTAAGGCTTCAAACAGCCCGCGGTCGTAGATAGTGCCCGCGTCCATGAAGCCCAGCACCGGGCCTTCGCCCAGGCGGGTGACCTTCTTGTGGCCTGCTACCCCCGCAAGATCGGCGGAGGTGGTGCCCTCCAGTATCAGCGCAATGTCCGGGGCAACGGACCAGCCTGCGGCAAGCGCTCCTCTGGTGCCTATCTCCTCCTGGACGGTAAATACAAAGGTAACATCCATGGGGAGGTCCTTTTCCAGGAGCGTCAGCATCACGGCGCAGCCGAAACGGTCGTCTATTGCCTTGGCCTTGATGTATCCGTCTGCTTTGCCGAAGTACGCGAAATCGCTCTCGAAGGCTACAGCGTCACCTATGCTCACCAGCTTTTCGGCCTCAGCCCTGTCCTTTGCGCCTATGTCTATGTACATGGAGCTCCACTTGGGTATGTCCAGTCGCTCCTCCTCGGGAGTCTGGTGCACCGCCTTAAGGCCGGTAACTCCGGGTATCTTCCTTTCTCCTACGCGCACGCGCCTGTTGAAGGCTATGCGAGGGTCTATGCCGCCCACGGGCATGAACTTAAGGTAGCCCGCGTCCGTTATCTGCGAGATCATGAACCCTACCTCGTCCATGTGGGCAGCAAGCATCAGCTTAGGAAGCGTGGCGTCTTCTCTTTGGAGCTGCGATCCTGCGCGCTTTACGACAATGAGGTTCCCCATGCGGTCCTCGCGGACGTCGTCCGTGTATTTGAGAGCGCGCGCCTTTATGTATCCGCGCACCTCCTCCTCGGAGCCAGTGACGCCGTTCAGAAGGCAGAGCTTCTTTAAAGTCCTCAGCATTCCAGCGCCTCCTTTCCGGGGTCCCTGGCGTAGGCCGCAAGGAGCCTCGCGCACATCTCCGCGTCCGCAAAGTCCATGCACTCAGCGGGCGAATGCATGTACCGAAGAGGCAGTTCAACTATCCCGGAGGCGGTTCCGCCCCGTACCACCTGCATGAACCAGGCGTCCGTTCCGGATCTTCCGGGTGTAGCCACCCTCTGCAGGGGCATGTCCTCCCTGCCCGCAAGCAGAGTAAGGCGTTTTTCTACGTGTTTTGTAAAGTTTGGGCCCACCTTAAGAACAGGTCCCTTGCCCAGGTCCGCTGCTACCTCCGGAGGTGAGTCCGGGGTCTTTGCCTGGCCCACGTCCACCGCTATGCAGACGTCTGCCTCGGTCTCAAATGCCGCGGCAGGGGCTCCGCCTTCGCTGCGCTCCTCGCCCGTGCTTCCCACGAAGTACACGTCCCAGGGGAGATCTGCGTCTTTTATAAGCTGCGCGGTCCTTATGAGTATGGCAAAACAGGCGCGGTCGTCCAGCGCCTTGCTGACGTACCGGCCGTTTAAGAGCTCGCATCCTTCCATGCGGTAGGTGATGGGCGTGCCTATTGGCACTTCGCGGACTGCCTCCTCCTGAGTAAGGCCTACGTCCACGCGTATGTCGGAAAGCTTCAGAGCCTTTTTCATATCCTCGGCCTTAAGGACATGGGGCGGCTGCACCGATACTACGCCAAGGCGGGGAGGATCGGTGAGCACCGTAAGATCCCTGTCCGGAAGGACCCGGGGATCCAGGCCGCCCAGCTGCCCTACGCAAAGGAAACCGTCCTCGTGGCCTGTAACCACAAGGCCCACCTCGTCCAGATGGGCCGCCAGGAGCAGCTTGTGCGCGCCGGGCTTTCCGCAGCGCCTTACGGCAACGACGTTGGCAAGCGTGTCTATGCTCACCTCGTCCGCGTAAGGCCTTATAGCTTCCGCCGCGATGACGGACACCGGCCTTTCAAAGCCTGTGGGTCCGTTTGCCTCGCAGAGGAGCTTTATCGTCTCTTTCATCTGCATGTCGCTTTATTTCCAGAGCTCCTTGGGGTACTTGCCCTCGTCGGTGAAGCGCTGCATTGCGTCTACCACCACGGGGCGGTCTTCCTTGTAGGTAACTCCGTACCAGCGGTCCGGAGCGGGCAGCACCTTTACCTTGGCCTTGCCTTCCGCGACGAGTTCGCTGGTAACTATCGGGATGAAGAACTCGCCCTTAAGCGGGTTCTCCTTAAGGATCTTCTCAAGAGCGGCGGGGAACTTTGCCTTAAGCTCTTTCATGATGCTGGGGGTAAAGCCGAAGAAGTTCATGGATACCGGCGTTCCCTTGGCTACCTCGGTCCAGGTCTTGCCGTCGTCCTCGGTAAATACTATCTTTCCGTCCTGCCACTGGATCTTAGTGCGCTCGTCCAGGTGCTCCAGATAGCCGTCCTTTGTTACGCAGACGCCTCTTGCGACGCTGCCGTTCTCGGTAAGGGTGTTCTCTATCTGGTAGCCTGCCATGCAGTAGTCGTAGTACTCGCCGTCCTTGGCCCTGGCAAGGTAGTCGTACATGTTCTTAAAGACTTCTCTGCCGTAGTAGTCGTCCGCGTTGATGACGCCGAACGGAGCGTTTATGAGATCTCTTGCCGCAAGGATCGCGTGGCCGGTGCCCCATGGCTTCTCCCTTCCTTCGGGGACCTCAAAGCCTTCGGGGATGTCGTCTATGTCCTGGTATGCGTAGAGGACCTTCATGTGCTTTGCGGCGCCGCGCTCCATTATGGCCTTGAAATCCTTCTCTATTGAATGCTTTATTATGCAGATGACGGTCTCGAAGCCGGCAGCCTTTGCGTCATAGAGAGAATAGTCTATTATTATCTCTCCGGCGGGGCCTATAGGGTCTATCTGCTTGAGCCCGCCGTAGCGGCTTCCCATGCCTGCTGCCATTACTACAAGTACCGGTTTTTTTCTCATGTCACACCTCCGTGTTGTTTATATTTCCAATACTTTATGATATACTATTTAAGACTTTTTTACAAGGAACGGAGCAGCTAATGGACAGAAAATTCAACAAGACAAGGCTTATCAAAATAGCCCTTTCCGTGCTGGTGTTCGCGGTCATTACCTGGCTGATGATGACAGGCCGCCTGGAGGGCTTCGACGCCGCCGTGCAGAAGTTTTTCTTCAGCCTCAGGAGGGACTGGCTCACCAAGATACTGGTGCCGTTTTCCTACAGCGGCAACTGGCCTCTGCCCACGGTGATCTGCGCCATACTGCTTGCCATACCCAAGACGCGCTTTTCCTTCGGCATCCCCATGTCCGTCACCTGCCTGTCCTGCGTGGGCGTATACCAGGCGCTTAAGTACACCTTCTGCAGGCCCAGACCGGACGTCTCCGTGCACCTGCTTATCCAGAACGGCTGGAGCTTCCCCAGCGGACACAGCCTTACCAGCCTGGTGGCGTGGACCATGCTGATACTGCTGTTCGCCTACTATTACAAGAACAAGGGCGCGTCCCTTCCGATATATAAAAAGCACCCCAGACCCGCCGAGGCCTACATAAGGAGCAACGGAAAGCGCAGGCTGGTAAACACCCTGCTGATACTCTACATAGTATTCATGGGGCTGTCCAGGATATACGTGGGCGTGCACTGGCCGTCCGACGTCTTAAGCTCCTGGGTGCTGGGCATAGCGGTGATAGAGATAATGCAGGCCGTATTCATGTAGGAGGGCGCCATGGCGGAAAAGAAGAACGAAAAGCTCGAGGCTCTGCGCGGGGAGCTCAATAAGACAGACAGCATCCTGGAACAGGCTTTCCTGGAGCGCATGGAGACGGTAAGGAAGATAGGCGCGCTTAAGGCGGCCGAAGGCCTTCCCACCTACGACCCCGCCCGCGAGGAGAAGGTCCTTGCCATGCACTCGGAAAAGGCTCCGGAGGAGCTGAAGGGCTATATGAGGGAGTTCTTCCAGAAGCTGATGGACCTTTCCAAGGAATATCAGAAACAGCACAGATAATAGATAAGAACGGTACAGAGAGCGGGCGGATCTGTTGACGCCCGCTTTTATATTTGCAAGAATATGGCCATGCAAACGGCTCCGGTCATACTCAGAGTAGCAGGCATCCCCCCAAACTGTGCAGAGCGTTTAAGAGCCGGTTCTGCAAAACAAAAAGCCCCGCGGAAGGACAAACAGTCCGCTCCGCGGGGTCTTTTGTTCGGGCAGACCGCACCGGATCCGGCTTTTCGTGGATCCATGGACCGCAGGTGATCGGCATAGCGGCTGCTGTTCTGCTTCGGCGCGGGAGCGTGTCTGTGAACGCCTTTTCCCGCGCCCAAATAAATCAGGCGGACAGCTATGCCGCCCGCCTGCAGTTTATTATCCGTTGTATGCCGGATCCTGTGCTGTCTACTTTTCGCTTCTTGCTATGTACTGTATCGACGTTACCACGCCGTTGTCGAAGATTATCAGCAGCCTGCAGTTCTCGGAATAGACATTTATGCTGCTGCCTTCTTCCTTGGCATTATACTTCTTCTTGACGTCCTCCAGCTTGGAGCCTATGGCTATGCCTTCAGGGGTCTCCACGGTGTCGTCCCTCAGGACCACGCCGCTTATGAAGTCCTTGCCGTCCGCGGTGTAGGTAAGGATGTCGTAGGCGCCGTAGCTGTAGATCTTGTCCATGCCGTCGAACGCGCAGCTGGGAGCCTCGTAGCTGCTCTTGTAGCTGCCCAGAGCCTTAAGGACGGCCTCTGCGTCCGCCTTCATCTCTACCTTTACGTCCTTTACCTGGAAATAGTAGTCGAGGCTGCCGGTATTTTTCCCTCCGTTATTGCTTTCGCCGCCTCCGCCGCAGGAGCAGAGCACCAGTGAAAGTACCATTACGAGCGCCAGGAGCGCTGCCATCTTCTTTTTCATCTATGATTTCCTCCTATCTGAAGCTGTTTAACGAGCCGTTTTCCTCAAGCTGCTTTTTCTGGGAAGCCTGCATGGCCTCGTAGAACTCTATCTTCTTCTGCCACTGCTCTGCAGTTGCAGTATCTCCGCGCCTGTCGGAGACGGCAGTGTTGTCCGCCAGGTAGTCAGCAAGCCACGCGGCAAGCTTTTCGGCGCCGGACAGGTTCAGGTGCATTCCGGCGTCGAAGGTATCTTTAGTATAGTCTATACCTATCTCCTCTGTCTTTTCAAGGAAATTCAGATAGGTAAGCCCGTGTTCTTTTGCGTAGGCCTCTATCTGCTCCTCCCACTGCGGGTACCAGGCCGGGTAGAGGGTCGGGGCCTTTACAAGTATCAGCTGTATGCCGTTGTCCTCGCAGAGGCTGCGGATCTTCTCCAGGTAGTCCCAGCAGACCTGCGCAAAGCTGTAGTCCGGAAGCGGTATGGGGTCCGGCACCGTCCCGGCGGGCTTGGTGTCTATCCTCATCAGGTAGCCGTTGTGCGAGAGCGGCTCCGTCTTAAACATGTACTCGAAGTCCTCCGCGGTGATCTCGCTCCAGCGGGAGTGGAACCTCAGCAGCGGGAACACGTAGCTTATGACGCTCTCTTCCTCCGTCATGGAGGCCTTTATGGCGCGGTATTTGGTGGAGGACCAGCGCATCCCGTCCAGCGCCAGCCTGTTGTAGGCCTCGCTCTCGGGCTCACCGTGCTTCATGGAGAGCACGTTGTAGATCACCACCTTGGGGGTCTCGTACCTGAGGGCGTCCTCAAGCATGTAGTAGGCCTGCCATATCATCTGCTGAGGCGTTCCTCTTATGTAAGAGGTTATGCCTCTTTCCGTCCACATCTTTATGGGGGAGTAGTTGGTGTAGACCTCGCAGTCCCCTATGAATATGACGTCGTTGTTTCCGGCATTGTCGTAGTACTCCGCCGCCAGGCCGCCTTCCTCGTTGACGCTTATGTACTTGGGCATGAGCAGCCTCTGGAGGAGAAAGAACGTTGCCGCCAGAACTATCACGGCCGCGGCTATGCTTATTATTCTCTTTTTCATGAAAGCCGCCTCCTTTTAGAACTGGTTGTATATGAACTGCGCCGCGTCATAGCCTATGCCGTAGGCTCCGAGCGTTATGATGATAACTATCAGCACCCAGATGACTGTCCAGCGCACTGCCCTCGGCTTTTCCGAGAGCTGCCCGCAGACAGTGCCCCTGCCCTGCAGTATCCCGACGACAAGCATCACTATGCAGGCCGCAAGCACCACTACGAAGTCCGCTGTTGAAAGCCCGAACTTAAGAAGACCGCCGGAAAACATCTCGCTCCAGCCCCTTCCGGAGAAGATCGTGGGCACCATGCGGAAGGTAAGCGGCACGTCCCTGTAGACGTCCAGCACCCTTAAAAAGCCCATCAGCCAGAAGGTACGGAACATCTGGAATATGTCCCAGCCCTTAGTGTTCGAAAAACTGAACCTTTTGTGGAATTTATCGTACAGAGGAGAGATCTCCTGGGATATCATTATGACTACGCAGTTGAGCAGTCCCCAGACCACGAAGTTCCAGGATGCCCCGTGCCATATGCCTGTCGCCAGCCACACCAGTATGGTGGAGAGGTAGACGGGGACGCGCTTGCCTACGGTGTTTCCGAGCTTGGCCCTGGACCACTTGGAGACCTTCATCATCCACTTGCTTACGGAGACCGGGTAGAAGATGTAGTCCTTGAACCACGTGCCCATGGTAATGTGCCAGCGCCTCCAGAACTCGGCAATGTTTCTGGAGAAGAAAGGTCTGTCGAAGTTCTCTGTGACCTTTACCCCGAACATCTTCGCTATTCCTATGGTAATGTCTATGCCGCCGGTAAAGTCCGCGTAGATCTGCAGGGAGTAGAAGAATATCAGGGCCAGCACGTAGCCTCCGGCGTACTTGTCCGGAGAGCCCGCTATGCCCGCCACCAGAGGTGCCAGCCTGTCGGCCACCACCATCTTCTTGAAGTATCCCCAGAGAACGCGCCACGCGCCGTGGGTTATGCTCTGCGCGTCGAAGGCGTGCTCCTCGTAAAGGCTCTTTGAGAGGTCGTCAAAGCGGCTTATGGGGCCCTGCACCAGCTGCGGGAAGAAGCTCACGAAAAGCGCGAACCTCGCCGGGTTCTCCTCGGCAGCGTACTTTCCGCGGAAAACATCTATGATATAGCCCGCGCTCATGAAGGTGTAGAAGGATATGCCCATGGGAAGGGCAAAGCGCATGAAGGCTATGTCCGCCCCGAAGAGCGAATTTATGTTGCTGATGAAGAAGTCCGTGTACTTTATTACGGCAAGTATGCCCAGGTTAAGGACAAGGCAGAGCACCATTATGGTCTTTGCCTTTTTCTTTGCGGCCTCCTTGCGGGCCTTCTTCTGCTCCTTTGTAATGTCCGGGGTCTCCTTTATGTAGCTGTCCCTGCCGCGGTATTCGGCGGAGATGGCTCTGCCGGCTGCCCAGGTGGACATGGCGGTGACGGCTATGTAGATCAGGTACTTAGGGCTTGCGAAGGCATAGAAAACCAGGCTCCCCACCAGAAGCAGCATCCACTGGAAGCGCCTCGGGAGCGTGTAGTAAAGTACAAAGAGTATTAAGAGAAAGAGCAGGAACTCGAACGAAACGAAGGACATCCGGTAAGTTCAGCCTCTATTCGTCCTGCAGCTCTTCCACCAGCGCCCAGAGAGCCTTGGCGGAGTTGAAATTCTCGGGAACTATCTTGTCAGCCGGGATGGTGACGTCCAGCTGGGAATTGAGTTCGGTGATTATGGTAATTATATCGAACGAATCTAATATTTTATCGTCCACAAGGGTCTCACAGCTGTCAAAATCCACGTCCGGATGAAGCTCTGTAAGGATATCCATTAAAGTTTCCATCTATTTTCCCTCCATATAGCGTTTCTTTAAGAGATTGCGGTCTATCTTTCCAGTTGCCGTAAACGGCATGGTGTCAAGCGGTATAAGCGAATTCGGGAGCATGTACCTGGGCATCAGCTCCTTAAGCTTTGCGGAGAGCTCGCCCTTTTCTATGTCTCCTATGTAGTAGAGGACTATCTTCTTCCTCTCGTCGTCGAAGATGCAGCAGACGCTCTTTATGGCGTCCAGGTTGCTTACTATGGCCTCTATCTCGCCAAGCTCTATGCGGTGCCCCATGTGCTTTATCTGGTAGTCCTTGCGGGACAGGAACACCAGCTCGCCGCGCTCGTTCTTCATGGCTATGTCGCCTGTCTTGTATATTATCTCCGGCCAGGAATCGTTCAGGGGGTTCTGGACGAAGGATTCCGCGGTCTTTTCCGGGTTCCTGAAGTAGCCGAGGGTGACGGCCGTGCCGCGTATGCACATCTCGCCGGGCTCTCCGTCCTTAGCCTCCGTGCCGTCCTCCTTTATCAGAAGCACCTCGGTGTTGCGGAAGGGCCTTCCGATCGGTATCACCTCGCCGGGAACGAACTCCCTGTCCACCTTGTACCAGCAGGAGAAGCCCGTGGCCTCGGTGGGTCCGTAGAGGTTGGTAAAGCTGGCGCCGGGCAGAGCCTCCCTCCAGGCGTTGAACTGCTTTATCTGGAAGACCTCGCCGCCGAAGGCCACCGTGTGCACGTACTCCGGCTTGATGGTCTTGAAGGTGCCGAAGGCGGATACCATGGACAGGGCCGATACCACCCAGCATATGGTGTTTACGCGGTTCTCGTTCAGGAACTCCATCAGCTTTACCGGGAACATGAACAACTCCTTGGGTATGAGGCAGGTGGTGGATCCGAACTTGAGCGTGGGGTATACGTCCTTAAGGTGAGCGTCGAAGTAAAGCGGCGCCTGGTTTCCGAATATCGTATCTCTTGAAAAGCCCAGTGTCTCGGAGAGGGTCTCCACGTAGTCTATGACGCTCCTGTGGCAGGCCGTAACTCCCTTAGGCGTTCCGGTAGAACCTGAGGTAAAGACCACGTACATGGGGTCTATGTCCAAAGCCCTGCTCCTGATCTCTGCCAGCACGGCGTCGTCCGCCGGAAGGCCGCAGATGTCCTTAAAGTAGAGGACCTCGCTCTTTGTGCAGAGCTTTTTTGCGTTCTCAAGGGTGGAATCGTCGCAGATCACCACCTCCGGAGCAATGGACTCCAGTATGTACTGTATGCGGTGGGCCGGCATCTCCTCGTCTATGGGGATGTAGAAGGCTCCCGCCTGCAGCACTCCGAAGAAGGACACTATCATGTCCGGGTGCTTTTTCATGTAGACCGCCACGGGCTTCTTGCGGACGTCTCTTGCCGCAAGCACCGTGCCTATGGAGCGGGACACGTCGACCAGCTGACGGAATGTGTATTCCGTGCCGCCGCCTTTGAACGCCGTCTTGTCCGGCACTTCCTTTACGGTCTTTTCAAGGTATTCAAGTATGTTGTTCATCAACAGTCCTTCCCCTCGTTATTTATATGTAAGAACGTACTTGCCGTTCTTGTATTCCACGTGCACCGGCGTGTCCTTGGGGGTCGCCGGGTACTTGTCCTTTTCCCTGTTGTAGTAGTTTGGACGGAGCTTCATGAAAGCATCCAGCTCCGCGTCCGTTCCCAGGAAGCACACGTAGGTGCGCACGTACAGAGGCACCGCGTCCACGTGGTACCAGTCGTTTCCGAGCTTTACCATTACCCAGTAGTGTCGGTTTGCGTAGGTGCCCACCACGTCCTTGATCTCAAAGCCCATGGCCTCCGCCAGGGCCCTGAAGCCGGCAGCGCAGGTGTAGCAGTCTCCCGGGCGTCCGTCCAGGCACTTTATTGCCTCGTTGACATAGTCGAACTGCGCGTGGGCGTTCTGGTAGTCTATGTGCTCGCGTATCCAGATGAAGCAGGCGTAGAGCTTTTCTATGTCCGTCATCTCCGGCTTTATTATCTGCGCCAGCAGGGCGTCAACCTTCTGGTTCATCTTCTCGATGTTAGCGTAGCCTATCGGCTGCTCTTCCACCTTCAGGTTGATTGTTATCTTAGCCATGTTTCCGGAGAAGTCCGTCGCTGTATAGGTGACGGGGTATACGCCCACCTTGTCCAGGTCCACCTGGCTGTTGTCTATGGTGAGCTTTGGCTCCGGGTCCATGTTGTCCGTGACGGTGACCCCTGCCTTGTAGGCGATGGTCTCTCCTATATAGACGGTGCGGTTCTTTACGCCCTCTATTACGGGAGCCTCGCGGTCGTCCACCAGCTCAAGGGATGCGGTGTAGGAGGAGGTGTTTCCTGCGGCATCCTTAAGCAAAAGCTCGACGCTCTGTGTTCCGGCCGACTTAAAGTTCGGCGCGGTCTTAAAGGAGACCGTAACATTCGTTGCGTCCGAGATCTCGTCGAAAAAGCTTTCCGCGGGGATCTCAATGCCTACGGCGCCCCTCATGTCCTTTACCTCGCCCCTGGGCGGTATGGTATCCTTTACCTCAAGGACGCTGGAGCAGGGGAAGAGGCTTCCCTTTATGGTGACGCCGGTCTTTCCGGGCTTGTTCATGTCCACCTTGGAGAGGTCCGTAGCCAGCGTGTACTTTGCGGGGTCTCCCTTTACGAAGGCCTCAAGGCCGGGCACGGGGCCTCCGGCCTCGGCTGTTACGCTGAAGCGCACTCCGGCGTGGTTTATGAAGAATACCGCAGCGCATATCAATATGATAAGCAGGGCAAATACAACATAGGCTCTCTTCTTGAGCCTTACTTTCTTCTTTCTTCTTGTGCTTCTTGCAGCGGCAGAGCGCGAAGGCCTGCCGTTATAACCGTGTTCTGAAGGCATATCCCTTATCCCTTAATATATTATTGTATAAAATAATCAAATTATTCTATCACAGCACGGCCTGTAATGCAAGACTTCGCGGCTCAGTATGCCCTGTGTATGCGGTATTCCGGAAGGACGGGCTTTGGGGGCTCCGGCAAGGGGGGATCCGCGGGCTTTTCAGGGGCAGGCGGCTCCGCGGCAGGGCTCTCCGGCGTGCGACCGGTATCCGGTTGCACAGGCTTTTTTGCAGGGCCCTGAGGGGTCTCTGGATCCGAAGCAGTTTCGTCTGCGGGCTCGGACGGAGGCTCCGTTTGCGGCGCTTCTTCCGCCGGTCTTGCGGGCTCCGGATCCTCTGCGGGCAGCTCTTCTTCCGTCACGGTCTCCGGCTGCAGAGTATCCTGCGGTACGGCAGTCTCCGCGTCCCGTATCACCTGCACAAGAGTCTCCGCGTAGAAGTACACTGTTATCGGGATCTCAAACTGCACGCCCACGGCGCCTCCCTTTATCAGTGTCAGGAGCCCCACGCTCAGGCCTTTGGACGGCAGGCTCCTTCCTCCGGCGTACACATATCCGTCATCGGTGAGTGTTCCGAGGGCGTTCTTTATCATGGAGGGGTGGATGTAGGGCTCAAAGACAGTCGAGGGGCGGCTCGCGGAAAAGGCTCCCGGCGCGGTGCTGCCCTTAAGGCCTTTGCCGTAGAGGGCGTAGAGATTGCGGCCGTATTCGATGCTTATCAGCGGTATCTCCGCGCGCACCCCGGGGACGTAGTCCTTAAGGCTCTTTCCCGACACATGTATTATGGGCTCCGCGCGTATCCTCAGCTCCTCTCCGCCGTATACCCGCGATCGTATGCTGCTGTAGCAGCTGCCGTTTTCGGGAACATCGGTAACTATCACGGCACCGTCCCGCCGCGCCAGGCGCACCTCCTCAGGGACCTTTATCGTCCAGTCCGCGGATATGCTCTGCGACAGAGCCTTCGGAAAGCCGTACTTTTTAACGGCGGTATCCTCTATCCTTACGCGGGGCTCGCCGCTTCCGTTGTCCGCCATCCAGTAGCCTCCGCTGTAGTGCCAGGCCGTTATCGTGCAGACCTTACGGACCGTCGCGGTAAGGGTGCGGACCTTTTCGTAGGCGGTATAAGCGTGCAACTGTTTTGCGGTGCAAAGGCACAGCACCGCCGCCAGAAGCAGCACGGCCGCTTTTCTTACAAGTAAAAAAGATCTTTTCATCTGTCCTCCAAAGCTTGGACAGAGCAGCAAAGATCCCCCGCACAGTATACGCAAAATCGGAGCCCCACGCAAGCGTCCCGAAGGGCAAAACGGTACAGTTCCGGATTCTTCACATAAAAAACAGGTGCTTTTCGGCCCGGATTATGCTATAAATATCTTTGTCACTTTAAAATAAGAAGGAAAAGATGAAAGCATCCTCAGCGGAAAACAAAAGATCATCCATACCCGCCTCTGTTCAGGTCAGGAACGCAGCCCTGCATTTTGCAGCGTTCTTTATTGCCATCCTGTTCTGGGAGGTCTTTCTGTACGACCAGATCCACAGAGGGCTCGATGGCTTTACCGTTTGGGCTGTTCTTTTCGCGCTGGCAGAGGCAATGCTCTGCACCTTAATTACCGGCTGGATAGGGCAGCGCGTGGTAAACCGCATCGGAAGCATCATAGTAATGGCACTGGTCTGGCTGTTCTACGCCGCACAGCTGGTCTACTACAACGTATTCGGGTCCATGTTCTCAGTGTCCATGGTAGGAGTTGCCGGGGACGCCATGACGGACTTCGGCTGGGCGCTTAAGGCCACCCTCAGGGACACCGCCGTAGCCATACTCATAAGTCTCATCCCCCTGATCATCTTCGCCTTCGTCATCTGCGCGCTTAAGACCCACTTAAGGTACGGCCTTGCCGTCCACGGAGGCGCCCTGGTGCTTACGGCAGCCCTGTGGCTGTGCGCCGCCGCGGCGCTGCCTCTCGGAGGGACCTCGGATAATTCCGCTTACAACGCTTACCACAGCAAGTACGTAGATACCGACACAGCCTCGTCCAAGCTCGGCGTGCTGGCGAATTCCGCCATAGAGGCCGGGAGCATGCTCTTCGGCGGCGGAGCGGAGCCCGCGGAGGAGACCGAGATCCTAAAGCCTGTCGTATCCGACGAGCGGGACGACAGCTATCCCATAGACCCCAGGCAGTTCCCCAACAAGATCAGCGCCATAAACTTCACGGATCTTGCCGCCAAGGCGGACAACAAGGATATAAAGGCCCTCTGCGACTACCTGTCCTCGGTGCAGCCCACCGACAGGAACGACATGACAGGCCTGTTCCGTGGGTATAACCTCATCTATATCTGCGCCGAGGCCTTCTCCTGCTACGCGCTGGACGAAAACGTGACGCCCACGCTCAGCATGATGGCCGAAAACGGCATAGTCCTCAACAACTTCTACAACAGCTTCAAGAACACCACCACCAACGGTGAGTATGCTTTCCTTACAGGGCTCTGGCCGGACGTATCGAGGGATTCCGACATGGGCTCCGCCTCCGGCACCATGGCAAAGAGCGCCACACATCTTCTGCCGCAGGGCCTGGGCAACGTCTTCAACAGGGAGCTTGGAATAAGCAGCAGGGGCTACCACAATTACAAGGGGCATTATTACATGAGGGAAAAGTCCCTCCCCAACCTCGGCTTTACCTGCAAGTTCATGAACGCCGGCATGACATTCACCACCAACTGGCCGGCCTCCGACTACGAGATGATGCAGCAGAGCGTCCCGGACTACGTAAACGACACTCAGCAGTTCTGCACCTACTACATGACCTTCAGCGGGCACGGCTATTACGGCTCCGGCAACGCCATGTACGACAGGAACTACAGCACGGTAAAGAAGATGCTCGGAGACCGCGCAAAGCAGCTTACCGGAATAGCAACGGGCTACCTGGCCTGCAATTACGAGCTGGAAAAGGCCATGGCCTACCTCCTGGAGGAACTGGATAAGGCCGGGCAGCTGGAAAAGACCGTCATAGTCCTGATAGGAGACCACTACCCGTACTATCTCTTCGACGGCGACTGCAACAGCCTTGCGGGGCACAAGGTGGACAAGAATTTCGAGATGTATAAAAGCACCTGCATCATTTACAATGCAGGGCTTAAGGAACCTATATACGTAGATGATTACTGCTGCAACGTGGATATCCTGCCCACCATCTGCAATCTTTTCGATCTGGAGTACGACTCCAGGCTGATGGCGGGGCGCGACATATTCTCGGATACGCCGCACTTCGCCCAGATCTACAACAAGAACTTCGTAACGGAAGAGGTGAAGTACAACAGCAGCACAGGAAAGGCCATCTGGTCCGAGGGCTGCACCTTAACGGACGAGGAAAAGGCAGAATACCTCAAAACATACATCGATATGGTAAAGAGCCGCTATTCGATGAGTCTTAAGATAGAATCCACTGATTTCTTCAGGTTCGTGTGGGAGAATTCCGGCCTGGCAGACTGAAGCTAGCCTGTGTAGAGGTTGTTCGTCGAGAACTCCGGCTCGCAGGTGGCGTCTATTCCGAGGTCGTGGAAGATCTGTGAATCCCTCTCGGACAGTATCGCGGTGCAGTGCGCCTTGCAGTCCCTGAGCTCCACCAGCTTATCCACGGCCATTCCGGCTATGGGGTTTACCGTCGCTGATATCGTAAGGGCCGTAAGGACCTCCTCCACATTAAGCACGCTCTGCTGTTTGCTCAGCACGTCGCTCTTGAGGTGCTGTATCGTTTCCAGAACATCGTCAGATATAAGCTGTATTTCGTCCGGTATACCGCACAATGCCTTTACCGCGTTCAGCAGCATGGAGGCTCCTGCAACCATCAGCTCGGAGCTGCGGCCTGTTATTATCTTGCCGCTGGGCAGCTCTATGGCCATGGCTATCACGTTCTCGAACTTGTCCGGATCTATGCTGCGCTTGAATTCCGCGTAGTCCAGGGCGGGCTTAACCACCGGGCGGTCCGTAGGCACGGCGCCCACCTCGTCCATCAGAAGCTTTGCCCTGCGCATGCACTCCTCGTCTATGGCGCCCTTCTTGTAGTCAACGCTGGCTATGAGGAAGCGGCGTATTATCTCCTGTTTGGAGGCCTCTCTGCAGACCTCGTCGTCCGTAATGCAGAATCCGGCGCGGTTTACGCCCATGTCCGTGGGCGAGTTGTATTCGCTTGCCTGCCCGGAGATCTTCTCCAGTATCCTCTTAAGGACCGGGAAGGTCTCAAGGTCCCTGTTGTAGTTTACCGCCGGCTTTCCGTAGGCCTCCAGGTGGTAGCTGTCTATCATGTTGACGTCCTTAAGGTCCACGGTAGCGGCCTCGTAGGCGATGTTCACCGGATGCTTAAGCGGAAGGTTCCAGATGGGGAAGGTCTCGAACTTCGCGTAGCGGGCCTTTACGCCGCGCCTGCTCTCGTGGTAGAGCTGGGACAGGCAGGTGGCCAGCTTTCCGGAGTTCGGCCCCGGAGCGTTCACTACAACTAACGGTTTTGTTACTTCAATGTACGGATTGGCCCCATAACCCTCTTCTGAGACTATGGTATCCACATCCGTGGGGTATCCTTTGGTGAAATAGTGCTTGTAGGTCTTTATTCCGCGGCGCTCCAGTTTGGTAAGGAAGGAGTTAACCGCCGGCTGGTCCTCGTAGCGGGTTATGACTACGCTGTTTACGGAAAGATCCCAGCTGCGGAACATGTCTATGAGGCGCATCACCTCAAGGTCGTAGGTTATCCCGAAATCCTGGCGGGTCTTGTTGGTGAGTATGTCTCCGGCGTAGATGCAGATGATTATCTCCGCCTGGTCCTTCATCTTGGCCAGGAGCTTTATCTTGGCGTTCTCGTCAAAGCCCGGAAGGACGCGCTTGGCGTGCTTGTCCTGCACAAGCTTTCCTCCGAATTCCAGATAGAGGCGGTCGCAGCTGTGGCTGTCTATCCTTTCGAGGATATAACGGGACTGTTCTTCGAGATATTTTTCCGCATCAAAGCCGATCTTCATAATATGCCTCCGCATCAATTAAATCACCTGATAAGTATAGCAAAAATTACTTGCATTCGCAATTAGTCCTTGCTATAATTATCGGGCATTCTTTTAGACGATGCTCTCTGCTGCGGGGGAGGACCGCAGCCATAAAGACCATAGGGAGGTGAAAAAATGAATAAGTACGAAGTGATGTTCATTATCGATCCTGTCCTGGAGGATGACAAGAAGGAAGCAGTTATCGAGACCGTAAAGGGTATCATCGCTGCAGCCGGTGAAGTCGCAGATACAGATATCTGGGGCCTCAGGAAGCTTGCTTATCCCATCCAGAAGAAGTCCGAGGGTTACTACGTAGTAATGCAGTTTGCTGCAAGCCCGGAACTTCCGAAGGAGCTCGACAGGCGCTTAAGGATCTCTGACAACGTCATGAGACACATCATCATCAACAAGGACGAGAAGTAAAGTAGAGGTGCAACTATGAATTCGGTATCTTTGATAGGCAGACTTACAAGGGATCCCGAAGTTCGCTACGGAGCAGCATCCCAGACAGCAGTAGCCCGTTTCTCCATCGCCATCGACAGAGGCAGGGACAGGGACGGCAACGACCGCGGCGCAGACTATCCGAACATCGTATGCTTCGGAAAGACCGCTGAGCTCGTGGAAAAGTATCTGGGCAAAGGCCGCCTTGTAGGCATCACTGGAAGGATCCAGACCGGTTCTTATGAAAAGGACGGCAAGAAGGTCTATACCACGGAAGTCCTTGCGGACAGAGTAGAGTTTTTGGACAGGGGCGACAGGACGTCCGAGACCAGCCAGAGCTTCAGCACTCCGGCACCGGCGGCTCCGGCAATGCCTTCTGTTCCGGAAGGGTTCTCTCAGCTTACTGACGATGACATACCCTTCTGATGTCAGATGAAACAGGAGAAAGATAATGGATAAAGAAAGAAAGCCTAAGAGGAGCTTTACAGGCCACAGCAGGAAGAAGGTCTGCAGCTTTTGCGCAGATAAGACTGTGACCATCGACTACAAGGACGTTGATACGCTCAAGAAGTATATCAGCGAGAGGGGCAAGATCCTTCCCAGAAGGATCACCGGCACCTGCACCATGCACCAGAGAGCTGTCACCACAGCTATCAAGAGGGCAAGGACAGTAGCTCTTCTGCCGTTCGACGCAGATCTGAACTAGTTAAAAGAAAAGAAGACCGGAGCGGTAAAAGCTCCGGTCTTTTCTTTTGCCTATGATCTTTTGTTACGGTCTTCTTCTCAGGGCCCTCGCTATGCTTATCACCACCGCAAAGAGCACACCTGCTATGGGCCAGATGATCCAGCTGCGGTCCCAGTTCCCGAGGAAGCCCATCGCAAGGAAGGCGGCCGTTACTACCAGCCAGTACGCTCCTGCTATGACTCCGTCTCTCTTGCTCTCCGCCTTTTCCGTGCGGGTGTAGTCTCCCTCCTCCAGCAGCGCTTTGAAGCCTCCCCAGATGATGCAGCAGCGGACTATCAGCAGCACACCTATGGCTATGAGGATCAGCAGGGCACAGACAGCGACTGTCACTATGAAGTCCGAGTTATTGCTGTAGTGGAACAGGGAAGCCGCGGTGATGGGCACGGCCGCTATCACGCAGAGCACTATGCCTACGGTCAGCTGGGTCCCGAAGGCGCCCCTGAAGCGCTCCCTGCGCTCCTTTGCTATGCCGCTTACCCCGTAGGCGGTGTCTATGGGCTCCTCCTCTATGTATCTGAAGCGCTCGCCCTTAAGATAGGTGGTTATGAACAGCGCCACCGCGCAGCCCACAAGCAGCAGTATGGCGGGGACGCCTATGCCTGCTGCCAGGTGCTCGGATATATCAATGAAACCTGTCTCGGACGCGCCGGCCAGGAAGATAAGAAGAACCGGTGAGAGTATGCAGAGCATTACGCCTATTGCGGTGCGGCGGGAGGAGAAGGCCTTAAAGGCCAGGTAATCCGAGGCTTCCTCGACGGTAACCACCCTGGCAGCGTTCTCCGTGGAGTCCGGGCCTGCGGGTGCCGCGGATATCTCCAGCTCGTCCTTAAGAAGCATGTCCGTGCTTACGCCGAAGATCTTCGACATTGTTATTATGCGGTTCATGTCCGGGACCGCCTGCGCGCTCTCCCACTTGGATATGGACTGGCGGCTGACGTCAAGCATCTCTGCAAGCTCCTCTTGGGACCAGCCGTTCTTCTTTCTGAGTTCTGTTATCTTGTCTGCAAGTATCATTTTTTTCTCCTTTGACGTTTCATGCGGGCGGGCGGCCTTTTGGTCCGCGCCTTGCCCTGCGCTTTTATTTACGTCAGGATTCTACTTTACAAGCCGGTGGCAATCCATAAAGCGCGCTTGGAAATTGCGCAACCCGCGGTTGCAATTACTGTTTTTCCAACACGCAGACTGCCATGCGGACGAAGTGTTCCTTTATTCCGGGGAGCTTTGCAAGGGGCAGCAACCAGCCGCGGAGGGGCTTTTCCCTGTAGAGCGCAAGCCTGAAGGGCTTCTGAGCTCCGGATGGCGCATCGCCGCGCCCGGAAGAGGAGTTATCAGGGGATGTGGTGAAACGCTCCAGTATCCCGCGGAAGCGCTTCAGCGTCATTCTGTTTATGTATGTGTTGCGGCAGGTGCCGTCAGGATCCTTTGTAAAGCGGAAGGCAATGCGCTGCGCGCCGCTTACCGAGGGCCTTGCGGTTTTACCGGAGCCTGCCTTTTCGTCCAGCTCTGCCGCAAGACGGGCGTAGGCGGCGGTCATGTCAGCTTCACTGAAAAACAGTTGCACCCAGGGGATGCCAATAAGGTCCGAAAGATGCTCCCCGTAGGGGTGGCCGTAGGGCGGAAAGCTTATGAAGACCCTTCCGCCGGGGCGGAGCAGCCTCCGGCATTCCCTAAGCACTGCCTCCGGATCCTTAAGATGCTCAAAGGCGTCGCTCATTATTATCGTATCGAAGCTTTCCGGCTGCAGCCCGCTTTCCGCGGCGTCGGCGAGGAGGAAGGTGAAGGATCCGCCTGCGCTGCCGGGCGCCGGATCGGCGAGTGGATCTGCACTACTGTCCTTCCGCGCGCCAAGGAGCTCCGCGGCTAAGGCTTCCGCCTGAGCTTCATAGCGCTCCTCAAGCTCCAGACCTGTCACCCTTGCACCGTATTTTTCCGCGTAATATACACCGCAGCCTCCCGCGCCGCAGCCTATGTCCAGGACGTCCTTGCGGAAGACTATGTCTCCGGGGGCGTACCAGGGCGCAAAAAGCAGCAGCCCGGCCTCTGCCCGTCCGTATTCCCAGCGGGCGTAGGCAAGATCCGGTCCCTGCTGCGTTTCCTCAGCCGGAGCATTGAACGGGTGCGCCGGGCAGCGGAAGAGCTTATTCAGTTTAAGCAGTGTTTTTACAGACATCATCCTATTATATTACATAGTTTTGGTTTTGTCCCGCGCTTATGGTATAATCTTCTGCGGGAGGATGCCATGGAACACATTAATTACGAATTCGAGGTGCCCGCGGGCTACCGCGAGGTCTTTCATTTCGACGCCAAGGACAGGAAGGACGCCGTCAAGATGACCATCTGGGCGGTCATCATCATGGTCATAGCCGTGGTGCTTGTGATCCTGGGCGCGGACTTTAAACAGATAGACATGGACTACGTCTTCAAATACTACGCGGTCTGGATAGTCTCTATGATCGTCTACATAGTGCTGCACGAGCTTGTGCACGGCGCGGTCTACAAGGCGCTTACGCACAGAAAGCTCACCTTCGGGATAACCTGGAGCGCGGCGTTCTGCGGGGTGCCGGACATTTACGTCTACAGAAACACCGCCCTGGCGTCCCTGGTGGCGCCGCTTACGGTCTTTACCGTGCTGCTGGTGCCGCTTACTCTGTGGCTCAGGACCGTGGACATGGGCTGGTACATGGTCAGCGGACTGCTCTTTGCCATCCACATCTCCGGATGCGCCGGGGATCTGTACATTACGAAGATGCTGCTTACGAAGTTCAAAGATCCGCGCATCCTGATGCGCGACACCGGGCCGGCCCAGTGGATATTCAAGCCGGAAGACGCCGCATGAACAAGGCGGAAATAACAGGAGAATGTAATGAAAAAGCTCAATCTTAAGAAATATACGGAATTTGCGGTTAAGGAGACAGTGGCTCTGCTTGGGATAGATTCTCCTACAGGCTACACGGAAGAAGCGGCGCGCTGGGTGCTGGGCGAGTTCGAAAAGCTCGGCTATTCGCCTCAGCTTACCGTAAAGGGAGGAGTTCTTGTAAAGCTCTCGGATGGTGCGGCGCGCTGCGACAATAACGCAGACCTGCCCTGCTGCATAGATCCCGCCTGCTGCGGAGGCCTGCTCCTTGAGGCCCACACGGATACCCTGGGCGGCATGGTCAGCAAGGTTAAGCCGGACGGCAGGCTCGAGGTCACCAGGCTGGGCGGCATGAACGCCAACAACGCCGAGGCCGAGAACGTGCGCGTAGTCACCAAGTTCAGCGGCGTCTACGAGGGCACCTGCCAGCTGGTTAACGCCTCCGTGCACGTCAACGGCAAGTACGACGAGACCAAGCGCGAGTGGGAGAACATGGAGATAGTCCTGGACGAGAACGTCAAGGACGAGAAGAGCGTGGAAAAGCTGGGCATAGGTGTGGGCGACATAATCTGCTTTGAGCCCCGCACGAGGGTCACCAGGAGCGGCTACATAAAGAGCCGCTTCCTGGACGACAAGCTCAGCGTGGGCATACTGCTGGGATACGCCAAATACCTTAAGGACAGCGGGGCCGAGACCTCCAGACCCGTCTGGGCTCACGTTACGGTATACGAGGAGGTGGGGCACGGCGGATGCGCGCCCGTTCCGGAAGGGCTCAGCGAGGCGATCTCCGTGGACATGGGCTGCGTGGGCGATGGCCTCTCCTGCACGGAGCGACAGGTATCCATCTGCGCAAAGGATTCCGGAGGCCCCTACAGCTATGAGATGGTAAAGGGTCTTATCGAGGCCGCTAAAAAGACCGGCGCGGACTATGCTGTGGACATTTATCCGCACTACGGCTCGGACGTTGAGGCCACGCTCTCCGCGGGCTACGATATAAAGCACGGGCTTATAGGCGCGGGCGTCTACGCGTCTCATGGCTATGAGCGCAGCCACAAGGAAGGCGTTGAGAACACGCTCAGGCTGCTTGTGGGCTACACCGCTGTTTAAGCAACCATAATTCAGTGCAATAAAAGACCAGCTCTTCAGTCCGAGAGCCGGTCTTGCATTTATATTATTTCAGGAACTCGTCAACCGCGGAGAGTATTATCTCGTTGGAGGCGAGGGCTCCCTTGCCCAGGTCTCCGCAGGCCAGCATGGCTTCTCTCGGCTCCACGAAGGTGAATCCCAGGTCCTTGAGCGTCTCGATGTTGCGCTGCGTGACGGGATTTAAGTACATGTTGGTGTTCATGGCCGGGCAGATTATCACGGGCTTGTTGATGAAGGCCGTAAGGACCGTCGTCAGCATGTCGTCGGCTATGCCGGCCGCCGCCTTGGCTATGAAGTTCGCCGTAGCCGGGGCTATGAGCATCAGGTCCGCCTGCTTTGCAAGCGATATGTGCTGCACCTCGGAGGGCTTGTATTCGTCGAACATGTCCGTGTGGACCTTGTTCTTGGTAAGAGTCTGGAATGTGAGCGGCGTTATGAGCTTGCATGCGGACTCTGTCATTATGGTATGGACCGAGACGCCCTGCTTGGTGAGGGTGTTGGCAAGGTCCGCGGCCTTGTACGCCGCGATGCTTCCGGTAACTCCGAGTATCACGTGCTTCATTTCTGCTCCTCCTTTTTCCAGATCTTTTCCACGGCGCAGGCTATGCCGTCCGCAATGGCCGGCTTTCCGGTAAAGCTCTCAACGCTTCCGTCCCTGCTCATAAGGTGCCCCACGTGCTGCGCGGCGCCTTCCTTTACTGTCGAGTAGTCGTTTGCAAGGACGAAATCGCAGTCGTTCTTTTCCATCAGGCGCTTTGCGACGTCCATAAGCTCCCTGTGCTCCACCTCGTCCAGAAGCTTAAAGCCTACTATTATTGCCTCCGGGGCCAGCTGCCTGAGCTCCGGTATTATCTTGGGCGTGGGCTCAAGCAGTATTATCGGGTTTCCGGCGCTGCTTGGGATCTTGTTGTACTTATCCCGAAGGTCCGCCTTCTTTGCAAGCTTAAGAAGCGCTTCGCTCTCCGCCTGCTTTGCCTTTCCGGAAGCTGCCTTCTTCGGTTCGTCCGGCAGGTATTCGTAGGCCTTGGCAAGCTCCTCGGCTGTGGAGGCTTTCTTAAGACGCTCCTCTATGACCTCGGACGTCAGCTTATCCAGCTCGTCCTGAGGCACGTTTCCGCCTATCTTAAGAACGATTTTTATCAGATCCTCGGCCTTTACGACTGCACCTGTTTTGTAGTCGCTGACGGCCATGCTGTGGATAATGGCATCCGGCCTGTACTCCGCGCAGGATCTGCGCACAGCTTCCTGAAGCTCAAGGGTGCTGTCCGCCTCTATCAGCACGGCCTTCTGAGTCCTGGGAAGGACGGCCTTACTGCTGTGGATGTAGACTACGCGCTCCACGCTCTTCTTCCTTGCGAACCTGTCCGCAATGAGGCTTCCCAGCGTTCCGGTGCCTGTATTTGTGATGCTTCTTATGTTGTCGATGGGCTCGGAGGTTCCTCCGGCGGTAATGAGTATGGTCTTCATGGCTTAATATTACCTAAAGAGTGTTTAAAAATCAAGGATACTTATTCGTCCACCCCGTAGTCGGAGAGGGGGTCGGTCTGCCTGTAGCCGTCGAAGAAGCGGGCAATGGCCTGAGCGGCCTCGGTAAGCAGCTCCACGTCCGGCAGGAAGACTATGCGGAAGTGGTCCGGCTGCTCCCAGTGGAAGCCTCCGCCGTGGGTCAGCAGTATGTGCTGGCGGTGCAGCAGGTCCAGGGCGAACTGCTCGTCGTCGTGTATGCGGAACTTCTTAATGTCCATCCTCGGGAAGCAGTAGAACGCGGCCTCCGGGGTAGTGGTGTGCAGCCCGGGGATGTCGTTTATGGCGTTTACTATGCACCTGCGCTGCTCGTATACGCGTCCGCCGGGCACTACCAGGGCTTTGGTCTCCTCCTCCATGGAAAGCGCCGGGGCTATGAGGGACTGCGCCGGAACATTGGAGCACAGGCGCATGTTGGAGAGCATGTTTATGCCTTCCAGGTAGCCGCGGGCGTTCTCCTTTGCTCCGGAAATGCTCATCCAGCCCACGCGGTAGCCTGCCACCAGGTGGCTCTTGGACAGCCCGTTGAAGGTTATGCAGAGGCACTTGTTTGTAAGGCTTGCTATGGATATGTGCTTCTTTCCGTCCATTACAAGGCGGTCGTAGATCTCGTCCGCAAAGATTATAAGGTCGTGCATCTCCGCCATGCGCACTATCCCTTCCAGGATCTCCTCCGGGTAAAGGGCGCCTGTGGGGTTGTTGGGGTTGATGACTACTATGCCCTTGGTGCGCGGGGTTATCTTGCGCTCTATGTCCTTAAGGTCCGGATACCAGCCGGACTGCTCGTCGCAGATATAGTGCACCGCGGTGCCTCCGGCAAGGGATACGGACGCCGTCCAGAGCGGGTAGTCCGGGGAGGGGACCAGGATCTCGTCGCCGTAGTCCAGAAGGCCCTGCATTGAGAGGGTTATCAGCTCCGAAACTCCGTTTCCCGTGTAGATGTCCGTAACGCCTACGCCCTCTATGCCCTTTTTCTTATCGTATTCGGCTATGGCCTGCCTTGCCGTAAGGAGGCCCCTGGAGTCCGAATATCCTTCTGTCTTGTCCAGGTTGGAGGACATGATGTCTATGAGGTGCTGCGGCGCCCGGAAGCCGAAGGTGGCGGGGTTTCCTATGTTTAGCTTAAGGATCTTGATTCCCTCTGCCTCCATGCGTCCGGCCTCGTCCATTACCGGACCGCGGATGTCGTAGCAGACGTTGTTGAGCTTTACGGATTTTTCGAACTTGCGCATTTAGTTTTCCTCCAAAGGAGCGGTGTGTCGTTATTTACCCTTAATTATACCATAAATACCGTGGATGTACGGCATATTTTGCAGGGCAGGAGCCTGCAGGCGCTTTCACAGAATATTCACCGCAATTTCCGGCTCCTGCGGTTGACGGCGCGCCTGCATAAAGGGTAAGATAGACACAGGAGGTACGGCGCCTGAAGCGCCGGACGAAACAGAAAAGGAAAACCATGAACGTAGCTTTTTTTCTGACTTTGCGCAGCAAGGTCACCTGCATAAATGTCAATTCCACCGTGCGCCAGGCCCTTGAGACCATGAAAAAGCACGGTTATACAGCCGTGCCCGTCATAACGGACGACAACAAGTACGTAGGAACGGTGAGCGAGGGTGACTTCCTCTGGAACATAGTCAAGTTCAGGCCGAAGAACGCCACCGGGCAGAGCGGCCCCACGGAGGTGGACATACGCCACCTGGAGGACATTAAGATAACCGACATACTCAGGAAGGACCGCAACCCGGCCGTGCCTGTGACCGCGTCCATTGAGGAGCTCCTCACCCGCGCCATGAACCAGAATTTCATCCCGGTGACGGACGATCTGGGCTCTCTTATAGGCATAGTCACCAGAAAGACCATCATAAAATACTGCACGGAGAACGGCGTGCCGGTAAAGTAGGAAGAAGGAGCGCAAGATGAGCTTTGAAGAGAGGATAGAAAAGCTGACGCAGCTTATAAAGGAGTCCAGGAAGACGGTGTTCTTCGGCGGCGCCGGCGTTTCCACGGAGAGCGGCATCCCGGACTTTCGGTCCAAGGACGGTCTTTACAACGTGCGGGACGTGCAGTTCGAGATGTACCAGCCGGAGTACCTTCTGAGCATAGACTGCCTTGAGGACAGGCCGGAGGTGTTCTTCGAGTACTATCGCCAGAAGCTGGATACCCACGGCATAGAGCCAAACAGGGCGCACTACGCTCTGGCGGAGCTGGAGAAGAAGGGCCTGCTGGCGGGCATCATAACCCAGAATATAGACGGGCTTCACCAGAGGGCCGGCTCCGTAAACGTGGCCGAGGTCCACGGCAGCACCCTGCGAAACTACTGCAGCAGCTGCGGCACAAAGTACCCCGCGGACTACATCTTTAAGAGCGAAGGTCCCATACCGCGCTGCAAGCACTGCGGAGGCACCGTCCGCCCGGATGTTACGCTCTACGGAGAGATGCTCCCGGAAAACGAGCTTTACAAGGCGGACAAATACGTCTCCGGGGCGGAGCTGATGATAGTGGGCGGCACTTCGCTGGCGGTTTGGCCGGCTGCAGGCTACGTGGCCCGCTTCCGCGGCAGGCTGGTTATCATCAACCGCGACAGCACCCAGTACGACAGCGCCGCGGATCTCGTGTTCCACGAGTCCATAGGCGAGGTGCTGGGAAGCATAATAATTTGAAACAGATCGAAAGAAATATCCGTTTTTTGCTTGACTGTAAACCGGCTTTACAGTGTATGCTTTCAGGCAGAGGGATATAGATATGACGGTAAAAGAGATAGAACAGCTGTCCGGGCTGACAAGAGCGAATATCAGGTTTTACGAGGCCGAAGGTCTTTTGAGCCCTTCCCGCGGCGAAAACGGATACAGAGATTATTCCGGTTCCGACTTGATTACCCTGCAGAGGATAAAACTGCTGAGGACGCTTGGTGTAAGCATAGATGATATCAAGGCTCTCAACAGTGGTTCTGCCGATATGGCCGATATCCTGAAGAACAGGATAAAGCACATAGAGGAGGAGCTGCCGTCTCTTTATGCGTCCAGGGACATATGCATGAGCATAATAGACAGCGGCACAGATTATTCGCAGCTGGACGCAGGTGCTTATCTTAAAGAACTGGAAGCCGCAAAGAGCGGTCTGGCGGATGTCATGTCCCAGGACAAGGTCGTATCAAATATATCACCTGCAAGGCGTTATCTGGCCAGATTTTTGGACAGGATGCTCTATTCGATGCTGTGGATGTTTATTTACGGTGTCATTTTCAGAAATATGATATTCAAGGCTCCCATAGGCTCTGCATGGTTCGCACTTATCCTTATGCTGTTTCTTGAGCCGCTGTTCCTGACCCTGTTTGGGACCACGCCAGGAAAAGCACTGCTGGGGCTCAGTATCCGAAACGCGGACACAGAAAAAAAGCTCAGCTACGGGGAGGCGTTCGGCAGGACATTTTCTCTGATGTGGTACGGTCTTGGATTCGGGATCCCGATCTTCAGCCTAATAAGGATGTACAAGAGCCTGAGCGCAGACGAGAGAGGAGAGCGCCTCAGGTGGGAAGAGGACTCCGAACAGATACAGACCGTAACAGGTCGGTGGCAGTGGGTCCTGTATCCGCTTGCCCTTGCAGGTATTATCTTTTTCGGCAGTCTGTCAGTACATCTATCAAGGATCCCGGCCAACAAAGGGGATCTCGACATAGCGCAGTTTGCAGAAAACTATGAGCAGTACAACATTGTGTTTGAAGGCGGATCCGATTATAAAATGGGTCCTGACGGGAAGCTGACGGAACGGCACGAACAAGGCATAATAGTTTTCAACGTTGACCCGGCGCCGGAATTCAGATATGTTACTGAAAACGGTGTCATCACGACTATCATCATCGATTATTATACGGAGCGGACTGGTGTTTTATATTCTTCCGGCGCCGTAAGAGAGGCGGCTCAGACGATCCTTGCGCTGGCAATGAGAAACAGGGATGCCGGTTTTCTGGGAAGAGCAGCTTTAGAAGCAGCAGATCACATCTTAGGGCATCCCTTTGAGAATTATTCATTTACAGCCTGCGGTCTTGAGATATCATGTGAGACTGTTCTTAAGAATTGCTTACTTCAGAACGGGAGGCCCTTCCCCGCTGACAACGGTAAGGCGTCTCCCCTTTCAGATATAGACTGCAGTATTTCCGTAAAGTACGTTATAAACCTTACCCCTTAAGCTCCACGCGCTCCAGGCCCTCGGCCTTGCGCCATGCCTGGTACTTCTCGACGTCCTTGATGACGTACTTCCAGGCGAGGAGCACTACGGCTATGTCGTCCAGCAGGCCTATCACGGGCAGCTTGTCGCTGATGAGGTCCTTGGGGGAGATCAGGTAGATCAGCGCCGCCACGATGGATATCGGGGCGGTGACAGGCGCCTCGCGGTAGTCGTTCTTGACGTAGCTCTTGACGAAGCTTATCATTACGGGCAGCATGGAGAGCTGCTCGCCTATCACGGGGATCTCGTCCAGCTTCTGCTCCACTCTCTGGAGGAAGATCTCCATCTTGTCGGGATCGTTTATCAGCTTTTCCGCGGCCTTCTTGCCGCTTTCGTACTTTTCTTCCAGTTCCTTCGATACTATAAGTGATTCACCCATTGTTCTACTCCTTTTTTAGTTGCAGTTTCAGTTGCGTGTATTAAGTCCGTTTCCGGGCTAGTTCTTTTTCCAGCCGGCATCCAGCTCCACAGGCTGCGGGTGCTCCCAGTCGCGGTCCTCGCGGCTCTGCGCTCCGGGAAGCGGCGGGAAGAAATCGTAGTAGGATACGAAGTCCACCTTGCGGCCTTGCTTGTCGTACCAGCCGGTAAAGGTGTAGCCTTCGCGCTCCGGATCGGGTACGGCTGCCAGGTAGAAGTAGCCTTCGGACGCGAAGGGCTGATCTCCCTCGAACAGCATGTCGTCGCCGTTGCCGAGGTTAAGGATCACCTCAAGCTTTGGCCTCTCATCCAGATTGCAGAGCCACAGCACGTGGATGTTCACGTAGCGGTTGCCGTCAGAGGCGGGCGGTACGGCCTCAACGTCCTCTCTTGTGAGCACCGGTCCGAGCTTCCGCACGAACTCCATGCCTGACATGCCCGGCTCGTAGCCTATGTCGAACTCGCTGTTGTAGTGCAGCACGAAGCCTACGGCGTCGAAATCGTCGGAGTCGGGGTCGAAAGGCTCCGGCAGCGTGAACTCAGTAAACGCGCTCTCCGGGATGGTCTCGTGCGCCAGTATCTTAAGATACGGGAAGACCGGATCGTCGGCGGATTCTATGTCGAAGCTGTTGTTGTATACCGTCAGGACTATGTTTCCGTCTCCGAGAGGATATACCGGGACCTCCGGCTCGTCCTTCTTTGCGGACATGTCCACTTCCTTCTCCGCGAATATCGTTATCTCGCCGTCCTCGTAGGTAAAGGTGGCGTTCATGTGCAGCTCAAGGTCTCCCTGAAGGCCGCTGACAAAGAACGTTCCGTCGCCGAAGGGCTGCGACTGATCTATGGTGACAGGACAGTTCGGATCCGAGACGTTGTAATTGGTCTCATCCTCCAGGAAGGCGTAGACCGTAAACGGATAGCACTCCGGGTCCGCCTCCAGTCTGTAGCTGTATTCCACGCGTGCTCCCAGGCCGTTTCCTGCCGGCACGTATACTGCCTTGTCTATTACGAATTCACAATCGGGGAAGTGCTCTTCCTCCACGTCTTTGGAGGTCGCAGTCCACTTTATGCCGTTTTCCGTATCCCAGCCGGCGTATATGGTAAGCACCATGGGCCCTTTGGAATCCAGCTCGGTGGTCTCTACGGAACCTGTCTCGCCTTCTATGTCGCTGCGGACGTGGGCCGGGCTGGACGAAAGCTCCGTCTTGGCGCCGTGGCTGTCCGTCACCTGGAAGAACAGGTAGATCGGGAACTCGGTCTCCTGATTATCCAGTGAGTACTTGTAGCCCACGACGCTGAAGTTTGAGCTTGCGGCGCGCATTATGACGGCTTTCTCGATGGTAACGAGCGGGTCTCCGTCCTTGCGGGGGCTTACGGGAAAGCTGTCCTGGCTTGCGGAAGCGGAGCCTCCCCACAGTCCGACGCCCAGGCCGAACACAACAAGGACGGCAATGGAGTACAGCCACTTGATCTTCCTCTTTATCTTTTTAGGGGGCTGAGGTCCGCTGCCCTGCGAGAATTCGTCGGGCAGGGGCGTAAACTCCGGCGCTGGCTGAGAGAACTCGGGCGGAAGCGCCGTGTATTCCCTTGTTTCCATGTTGCGCTCCTTACTTTGTGTGGATGTCTACCTGCTGGAACGGGCACTCGACGCCGAGCTTCCTCATGCCCACGAAGAGCTCGCGGTTGAGTAGCCTTGCTCCGGAATAAATGTCCTTTTCATCTACTTCCACTATGAATTTAAGGTCTACCGAGCTGGCGGACAGCGCCTCCAGTCCGAGGTACTTGGGGGCCGCCTTGAATATGTCCTTATGGGCCTCGAAGATGCCGTCCAGCATGGCTGGGATCTTCTCCTCAAGGGCCGGGATGTCGGTGTCGTAGGGTACCGGGAACACGGCGACGGCCTTGGAGTTCTTGTCCGAGCGGTTGAGGATGTTCTTCATGTCGGAGTTGTTGATTATCTTAACGTTTCCGCCGGGGTCCGTAACGCAGGTGGTGCGTATGCCAATGTCGGAGACAGTGCCGCGGAAGCCGCCCACCTCTATGATGTCGCCCACGTTGTACTGGTTATCCAGCAGTATGAACATGCCTGTTACCACGTCGGCTATGAGGCTCTCCGCGCCGAAGCCGATTATCAAGGCTATGACGCCTATGCTTGCTATTATCGTTGCGATATTGACGCCCAGTATCGTAAGCACGCCGCAGAAGATGACTATGGCAGCTATGTATTTGAGCATGTTTGCAACTATGGATGTAACTGTCTTAGCCCTGCGGTTCTCCGGCTTGGTAAGGCTCAGGAGATAGACTATCAGGCGTTCGATGAAGATCGTCGCGGCTATCCAGAACAGCATGCGGAGTATGTTGGCCGGATTCAGATGGATGCCCGTGCCCTTGGGGATAGTGTCCCAGAGCTTGGTGAAGAAGCCGACTCCCCACAGGATGACGGCGATGACGCCGAAGACCGCGATCTTTACTATAGGATTGTTTTTCTTCATGGTTCGTTCCTCCCGGAAACTGAGAACTGTATTGACACCAATTATTATATCATAGAAGAAAGGCCCATAAAGCCCGTTTTTTGCCTGCGCAGCACAGTCATTTACGGTTTTTTTATGCTAAGTATGCGCCGTTTTGTGCAAGCTGTGCGCGGGGTATTGTTTTTTTTCCGGCGGCGTTTATACTAAAATCAGCCGACGCGAAAGGAGGAAGCAGCAATTGAAGTTCAGACTGGCTGTCAGCGAAGAGCGCCTGGAAGAGCTCACCAGGCAGCTTAATGAAAAGGGAATAGAGATAGACGACAGCGCGGATCTGGTGCTGTCCGAGGCGGACAGCTTTGCGGGCTTCCTTTCGGTAAGATCAGCTGAAGACGGCGGAAAACGTCATGTAAGCATAGAGGACGTCATATACATAGAGTCCTACGGCCACAGCGTGGAGGTCCACTGCAAGGAAGGGACCTACCAGACGGCCGACAGGCTCTACCAGCTGCAGAGCTTCCTGGATCCGAAGCAGTTCATAAGGATAAGCAACTCAGTCATCGTCAGCCGCGCGCAGATAAAGGATATCAGGCCGACGCTGTCTCAGAAGTTCATCCTTACGATGAAGGACGGCAGCCGGGTGGACGTTACCCGCAGTTACTACAGCGAATTCAAAAGAGCCATTGGGATATAGGAGGATATCATGAGAACAGTTGGATTTAAAGTCATAGCGCCCGTGCTTATAGTCTTGGCCGTGGTGGCGCTTGCAGTAATAATATATCTGTTCATTTACAGAAGCAGGGTCAATAAGGCCCTGGCAAGCGGCGGCGGAAAGGACGGAGCAGGTCCGGAGCCGGGCAGCGTGGGAAGGTCCGGGCTTATAATAGCCCTGATAGTGATCCTGGGCATAGTGCTGATAAGGATGGCCAACATAGGCTCCAAGCTGGACAGCGCCAACCAGATGCTCAGCACCCAGAACAACCAGATAATGGAGATCCGCAGCCAGCTTGCGGACCTTGAGGATAAGCTTGACGCTCAGGAAAGCATTATAGCGGAGTACAGCATAGATTACGGCTCCTTCGACAGGCAGTCGCAGACCGCAAACATACTGGTCTCCGTGACGCCCAAGTCCGCAGACAGCAGCACGGAGGTCAGCTTCATAGCCGGAAGCCACACCGTAAAGCTTGAGAGGACAGGAACAGGCAGCAGGTTTTCCGGAAGCTTTACCGCGGGGCTCTTCGAAAAGTTTCCGGATGAGCCGGAGATCGTGATAACCACCGGCGGCACATCGCGCTCCGAGAGGATCGAATACTACGAGTTAAACGACCTCAGGCTGCACTACATTCCGGCCATAATGTATTCCGGCGGCGGCAGTGCATCATACTCCGGCGGAAAGCTGGACCTCAACTGGGAAGTTCAGCTGGACTTCTTCAGCAAGTCCGAGACCGCGGAGTTCTTAAAGGACGGAATAATCCTTAAGACTGAGATAGGCGGCAAGACCGAGGAGAAGGACATCTCCGGGGACATCACCTGGAACGACGCCTGGGGAAGGTACAGCATTCCCTTTAAGGGAAAGTACGCGGTGGAGAAGGGTCAGCACTTTACGGTGACGGTCACCGCAAAGGACAACATGGGCAATACCCACGTCTTTGTGGCCCTGGATCTTACCGAGGACCGGCCGGCGCCGGAGGAGATCTACCACATCTACGACGCTGCAGGAAAGCAGCTGGATTAGACGTCATAATAATGATGGCGCTTACGCCTTGATATGTGGTATAATAGGGGGCAGTTCTCTATTCCGAAAAGGACGGAGAGGACTGCCCCCTCGTTTTATAAGGAGTAAAAAATGCCTATCAGAATACCCAAGGATCTGCCGGCGTCCCAGACGCTTCAGAACGAAAACATATTCGTCATGGATTCCGAGCGCGCCACCACTCAGGACATAAGGCCGCTTCGCATACTCATACTCAATCTGATGCCTACCAAGATAGTCACGGAGACCCAGCTTGCAAGGCTTCTGGGCAACACGCCCATACAGATAGACATGGAGCTGCTGAAGGTGCGCCACGAATCCAAGAACGTTACTCAGGAGCACATGCTCACTTTCTATAAGACCTTCGACCAGGTCCGAGACCAGAGGTTCGACGGTATGGTGATAACCGGGGCTCCCGTGGAGCACCTGGAGTTCGAGGAAGTAGACTACTGGGACGAGCTCTGCGAGATAATGGAGTGGACCAAGACCCACGTCTACAGCACCTACCACATCTGCTGGGGCGCTCAGGCCGGCCTTTACTACCACTACGGCATACGCAAGCTGCCTCTTCCGGAAAAGATGTTCGGCGTCTTTAAGCACAGGGTCACCCACAAGGGCTCCATACTTTTCCGCGGCTTTGATGACATTTTCCTTGTGCCGCATTCCCGCCACACCACAGTGGACGCGGAGCAGATAAAGGCGGAGCCGCGCCTTAAGATCCTGGCCGAGAGCGACGTCGCCGGCGTTTACGCTGTCTCCACCCACGGCGGAAGGCAGATCTTCATTACCGGCCACTCCGAGTACGATACCGACACCCTCAAGACGGAGTACTTCCGCGACAAGAATCTGGGGCTTCCGATACACGTTCCGGTAAACTACTTCCCGGACGACGACGATACAAAAGAACCCCTGAACACATGGCGCTCAGGGGCTAATCTGCTGTACTGCAACTGGCTCAACTACTTCGTCTACCAGGAGACGCCTTACGAGTTGGACAAGCTGGTGGCGCTTCCGAAGGAATAATGATTCACACAGAAGCAGGACGCGGGAGCGTCCTCTTCGTTTTTAAGGATGCAGTCCTCCGACGCGCTGAAGGATATAGCGTCTCCCTCCATGAGGAAGTAGGAGAATTCTCCTATCTCAACAGCCATGGAGCCGCTCTTTACAATTATGTAGCGCTCTGCGTCGCGCGCGCTTTCTATGCGGTGGGCGCAGTGGGGAGCAAGCTCCAGCACCATTATCTTGATGTTCCTCTCCGGGTTTGAGGAGTAATAGCTGTAGGACTTGAGGCTTCCGTCCGGCGAAGCAGCCAGGGGCACGTCGTCCTTGAATATGGCCTTGGCTGTGGACTCGTGTGTCTCCAGCAGGGCCGCGTAGGGCACGTGCAGGGCTGTTGCTATCTTGAATATGGTATTGATCGTGGGGTTGGCGCTGCCCTGTTCTATCTGTGAAATTGCTGCCTTGGAAAGGCCCGTGATCCTTGCGAGCTTTCCTATGCTGACGTTCTGCTGCTTTCTCAGAGCTGTAAGGTTTTTGGCTATGGCTTCGTTGATATTCATTTCCACGTGCTCCGTTCCTGAAGAATAGAAAGATATATTTTACTTGTGTTTATTATATCATTACAAAACGCCCAAGGCAATATAAAACCGCCCCGAAGGGCGGTCTTTTTGATCGATCAGCTTTACTTTCTGTACTCTATCACATAGTCCGCTGCGGCATCCAGGCTCTTTATGAAATCCGTGAGAACTCTTTTGGCGCTGTCGTAGGACTTGTCCAGGAAACCTTTGTCCGCTGCCGCCTTCTCGCAGGCGGCCTTCTGCTCCGCCTTAAAGGCATTCATGTCCGCGGGGGTAAAGGCGCTGAACCTGCCGGAGGCGTCCAGCTTTTCTATGGACTTTTCATCTATGGTGCAGGAGAGCATCTTTGCCTCCGGCAGCAGGATGCGGATGATCTTGTTTGCGACATCCACCTCCACCTGCATCTTCAGAAGCTCCGGCCCTACGGTAAGTGTTCCGTCGTACTTTATGATATCTTCGCCTGTAAGGACGTTGGTGAAGCTGAACTCGCTCACAGCAGAGTCTGCCGCGTCTGCGATCTTCTTGTAGACCATCTCCTGGAGCTCGGTTTTATCCGGAGCGTTCTCGGAGATCTTTGCCGCCTGTCCGGCCTTATAGCCTCCGTAGAACGATATCCCGAGGACCAGCGCCGTAAGAGCTATGGTAGTAACGATCCTTTTTATAAGATTCGCGTTCTCTTCAGACATCTGCTTCATGCCTTATTCCGCCTCCTTTATCCCGGACAGGATCTTGTCCCTGGATCTTCTCCTCGGATCCACCTTTATCTGGATGCGCTTTACGATGAATACAAGGATGGCTTCCATCACGAAGTACAGTATGGCTACCGCTATCAGCGCAAAGAACGCCAGATAGGTGCGGCTCCTTACGAGGTCGCCCATCTTGGTAAGGTCGCGGACGGCGATGTAGCCGACTACGGACGTTTCCTTTATGAGGCTCACCACGTTGCTCTTGTATATGGGCAGGAAGTGCTTTGCGGCCTGCGGAAGTATTATCTTAAAGAAGCTCTGCGAATCGCTGTATCCGAGTGCCGTGGAGGCCTCGAACTGTCCCCTGGGGATGGCGTCGCAGCCTACCTTCAGCATGCCGAACATGCCGCAGCCGAAGATGAACGTGAAGCCTATTATGGATATCCAGGTGGCGTTGAGCGTGGACTTTCCGAATACCACGAAGGCCAGTATCATAAGGAATACTACCGTCGGAATGCCCTCTATGATCCAGTTTATCACCCCGGTTATGCCGTTGGCCAGCTTGTTGCCGTGGCGGCAGGCCATGTAGGCGGCAAAGCCCAGGACGGTACCGAATACTATGGAAAGCACTGTTATCAGCATGGTGCGTCCCATACCTTCGGCAAAGAGCTTCCAGCGGTCTTCCCTTATGAAGGTCTTGTTGAAGTTGTAGGCCATCCTCTCGAAGAATCCCATGTCGCTCTCGTACTCGCCTTCTACTACGAATACAAGATCGCAGATGTAGTACCAGTCGGTAAGGACGGAGTCCTCGGCGCGCTCCTCGTCAACTACAATGTTCATTCCGAAATCATATTTGCCGGAGATGGCTCCCGGGGCTATGGAATCGAACTCCATGGTCCAGAAATCCCACTGGTATCCGTACTTTGCGCAGAAGTTCATCATGAACTCCACGTCGTAGCCGGACACGCCGTTTGCGGTCTCGAAGGAGAAGGGCTCGTAGCCGCCTTCGATGGCGATTATTACTTTTCCGTTCTCACCTGTGGTGGTGGGGACGTTCTCTATCTTGCAGGTGTTGGGATCCCAGTTCTTTACCCAGTAGTCGTAGAGCTGGTCCAGCCAGCCGTTGGCCTTGCCTTCCTTTATGAACTCCTGCATCTGCCTGAAGAGGGTGTCCTGCTTCTCGTTGTTGCCTATTATTACGGCAAACTCGCTCTGGCCGGCCTTTTCCTCAAGGCGCATCAGTTCCGGGTGTTCGTAGCGCTGGGCGTAGAAGCCTACTTCTTCTATCAGGTAGGCGTCTATCTTGTTTGCCTCAAGAGCCGCTATCATGTCGTTGGGCATCTTGTAGTATTCCCAGGTCTCGCCGTCTATCTCGTCCTTTATCTCGTCCTCGTAGAGAACGCCGGTCTGGACGCCTATGGTCTTGCCGTTGAGGTCGGAGATCTTGGTGATGCCGTTTTTGGACTCCATCTTGTTGTCATCTTCCCGGTCTTCGGACTGTTCCTCCGACGGGGAGCTGCCGGTGGTAAGAGTCGCGAAGGCTGCCGAGGGGGCTCCGACTGTGAGTCCCAGTACCAGGAGAAGCGCAAGAAGCAGCGCGAAAGTCTTGTTGATATTCTTTTTCATCTTACTGCTCCTCCCACTTGAAGTCTATCTTGGTATGGTTGTTGTACCACTTGCCCTGGACCGTCTCGTCCAAAAGGGTGGTGGTGGGCTCGGCCAGGATCTCCTTAAACAGCAAGCTGTCGCAGGTCTCGGGGTCGAAATGCTGCCCGGTGTATTTCAGCTCCAGGGAGAGGACGTCGCTCTTCTCGGAGTAGTCTATGCTTGCGAATATGTTGGGGTCTTCCTCGAACTCAAAGAGGTTGTTCATTATGAGCTCTTCCATGCACAGCAGCAGCTTGGACGTACGCTCGTTCTCTATGAGCAGCTTCTCCGCGTACTGCTGCAGCTCGTCGTTTACGGCTTCGAAGTCGAAGTCGCGGCTCTCTATGCGGTAGGTGATGGTGGAGAGCCTCTGGATGAACTTCTTGGTGAGGTCCTTCTTCGGATGCTCGAATATCTCCTTGGGAGTGCCTTCCTCGTAGATGATGCCCTCGCTCATGAAGAGCACGCGGTTGGCTATCTTGCGCGCAAAATCCATCTCGTGGGTGACTATCATCATGGTTCTGCCTGTTTTAGCGATCATTCGTATGATAGACTGAACTTCGCCTATCATCGAGGGGTCCAGAGCGGAGGTCGGCTCGTCGAAAAGTATTATCTCCGGGTCCATGGCCAGTGTTCTGGCTATCGCGATACGCTGCTGCTGTCCGCCGGAGAGCTCGTCCGGATAGGACAGGGCCTTGGCCCAAAGACCTACCTTGTTCAGAAGATCCATGGCCTTGTCGTAGGCCTCCTGGCGGCTCCTTCCCAGAAGCGCTATCTGCGGGTTCATGATGTTCTCTATTACTGTCAGGTGACCGAACAGATTGAAGGACTGGAACACCATGCCCATCTTCTTGCGTACCTCGTTGAGGTCGCACTTTCCGTCGTTGATCACCTGTCCGTCTACTATCACCTCGCCGGAGGTGGGCTCCTCCAGCATGTTGATGCAGCGCAGGAGGGTGGATTTACCTGTGCCGGACGGACCGATCACCGCTATTACATCGCCGTTGTTGATGGTGATGGAGACGTCTTCCAGCGGGGTGACGCCCTCGTATTCCTTTCTTAAGTGCCGGAGTTCGATCATACCTTTTTCCTCTATTTAAAACACAAAAAGCCCAGGCGTAATGCACTGCGCTGTCCGATAAACGATATATGCCTCCAAGGCCATGCATGTGTCAAAGGGGGGCTTGCCCTTTGGCGCGGGGTTCCTCATACCCGCGAAAGCCTTCAGATATTCATTTTTCTGCATTTTGGAAGTATCAGCTCCTTTTTGCGCCCCTTGCGGGCTGAATAGCATGTAAGCAAAGTTTACGATATTCCGGGGCTTATGTCAACCGCTTTTAGCCCCGTCCGCGAACTTTTTTCCCGGGCCGATTCTCCGCCGGGGTCGCGGTATCTCGGGCATGTTTTCTGTCCGAAATGACAGTTTTTTCGTTGCGACGCGGTTTTGTCAGTGTTTTGGGGTGAAAACACTGACAGTTCTGCAGTTTTGGAAGAGTTCTGTCATCCAGCACCGTTTTTGTAACCGAAACAGCCATTTTTATCGCTGAAACAGCTTGAATACTGACAAAATGCGCACAAATCGGGACGTTCTGTCATTTCCCGGACATCAGTGCAGTTTGAGATCTGCAGTTTATCCCAATTGATGATCAAATAGGGGCGTTCTGAGCTCCTTATAGATACTAAAGAATAGTTCCGCGTGATCCATGAATGCAGCTGACGCTTCACTGAGGTCTTTGCGCTGGTCCGAAGCAAACATAAGAATTGCCTCCGTTTGCGGAGTCAGGGGACGAAAAGTGAGTTTATAACGGACAAGTAGCTCTTCCGGTGGTTCGAGGCAATACATACAGGTGTCGTTTTTCACCATAAACATATAGTTGAGCGGTTCCTGCACTCTGGCTCGCACTTTATTTTCATCGGGATGGATCCGAAAACTGTCGCCTTCCATGCCGAACAGGTTACCGATAGGCAATATAATACGATTATCCTTGTATTGTTCCTCGGATATCGAGTTAAAGCGTGCAAGGCCATTGTCTCTACACATTACAAATCCGAGTCTTCGGGAATGTCCGGTATTGACCGATCGGTTGTTTGTTGGAGGCTTTCCAAAGAAACTGCAGTAAATATCTGCTTTACCTCTCCTGAAAATATCATTGATATAGTCCAGACAGCCGCATATAAATGAGATCTTTACCCCGGGATATGAATCGCTGAAAGACTCGATAAGATCAGACATTTTTAAAGAATAGATCCTGTCTATCATAGCTATCGTCAGTTTTCCGGAGACCGAATAATCTTCTGCAGCCAGTTCGTTTCTTGTCAGTTCTTCCAGGGCGATGATCTCCTGTGCGCGTTTTGCAAGCAGTTCTCCTGCCAGAGTCAATTCGATCCTGTGTTTTTTTCGGAAAAACAGTTTCGTCCCGACTTCGGTTTCCAAAGATTGCATTTGTTTGGAAAGTGCAGGCTGAGAAAGGAACAGCACATCTGCAGCCCTGGACATACTGCCGTACTTGACAACAGCCAGGAAATACTTTAGAGTCCTTAATTCCATGTTTACCCTCTGATAAAATATAACTATTGTTTATATTTTATCATAACTACGCGCTATTAGACAATAACGGCTTCAACTGATAGTATAAAATTAAATAGGAGCAGGGACATGCTTTATGTAAAGGTTTTTGAGTGATAGTTGGGAGGAGAAAGCGATGAGAAAGGTTAAAAGGTCCCTCATCTTGATAGTATCGATGGTGTTGGTGGTATCAATGATGGGGACGAGCCGTGTATTTGCTGTTGGGCATAGTAATTCCAGTAGAGATAGTAATAGCCCAAATGTGGATAACACTGATGGAGTGCAGATCGGAAGCACTGGAGTATTTTACTATGTCGGGCATGGAGAATTCACTTACAGTGGAAGTAGCAACAACTCGAGAGGAACAGAGACTTGCACACTCAATAATATGTGCGTTGGTTGTGCTGTAACAGCAACAAAGGAAGATGATACTGTTTTTCACGTAACAGGAAATAGTTATTTGGTTCAGGCAAACGGATCATCATACACATTGGCTGACAAGCTTATTATTGACCACACGAACCCGGAAAAATCGTTTAAAGAATATGAGGGCTACAGAATACCAGAAGATGTCATCAATAGCGTGCTTGCTGAACTAGCATTTTATGACGGTGATTTTTGCGATGGTTTTGAGATAGCAATATATTTCCCAAGCACTATTTATTCTGCGGCTGATAGGGATTCAGTTATTTGTGAGATTGTATTGCCAGAAGATCCTGGAACATCCACTTTTGTATATAATGGGTATACCATGAAAAATGTGATTACATCTACAAATGCGTCTGTGCCGTCTTATCACAGAGCAGGTTCGAATGTTCTGGGCTTAATGCAATCAGTTTTTAATGGAGTTCTTTCTGTGGCAGGTAAGGCATCGCTCACAGTTTCATTGTATGGAGCGCTTACAAGTGCATATGATGCATATGTTGCATTAGCTGGACCTGTAAGCTATGCGACTACAGATGATTGGGCAGATGTTTACTTTACACTTAAAAAATACTGTAAGGAAACATATATCTATGATATTGCTTGGATACCAGGATACCAGACTACAGCAGACTATCTCTACACATCTGTAACCAGAGAGTTCTACACACAAACGTTCCTGGAAAAAACAATAACAAGACATTATAATACCTACTATACCTCTACAAACTATACAAACCCGGGCCCACTAATGTATAATCAGTACATACACAATCCGGCTGAATGGAGCTTTGATCCCCCGGTGAAGCTGACGTATTGGGGGAGGACAGTTATTCTGTCGTATTAGTGCCATGAAAACAAAGCGTATACTTTTGATCGTACTGATCGCGGTCGCAGTGATCGCGGCAATAGGTGTCATTGTCTATAAACAGCCGACGACGATGCTGTCAGCCGGTGAAAAGGTCATATCGGCTGAGCTCAACGGAGCGGCGCTTAAGGCCGGTGATCTTGAAAAACTCGAGACCTATCTGAAGACCGCAAAATGCATAAGGATGCTTGATAGCGGGGTACCGTTCGAGGGCAACGTAAGGACCATCGGGGTGATCTACTCGGATGAAAAAGGCTCTGTAAAAGGTCTATATATCTTTACTGACGGCAAAAGATCTGAGATCCAGAGCCCGAGAGGATGCTTTCGGATCAGAAACACCGAGGAGCTCCTTGCAGTCCTGGACTGAAGCAAACAGATCCAAAATTTCACCGGGACCAGCGAAACAAGAGCAATTCTTTGCCGATATACCTCCGTGCAGCGTTCGCGGCGGTTTTTTCGTCTATTGTGACATTCCCCCCGCCGCTTTTCTGCCTGGAATGACAGATCCGGATCAGAGACGGGAGTGTGTCATCGTTTTTGCGCTAAAACAATGACAGATCGGCCGATCTGGCCTGAACTTGTCATTTTGGGTGCGGTTTTATGTTATAACACGGCTATTTTTGCGCCAAAACAGCCCAAACAATGACAAAATGCGCACAAACCGGGGTGCTCTGTCATCCTGAGCTCCGCCCGGCACGTCAGTTTAGCATCCCTGCCGCCGGATCAGACCTGTTCAGTATCTCTGCCGCCGTATCACCATGCCCGCGGCGCTTTTTTATGGTATAATCAACTAAACAGGCTCGCAGAAGGGTCCTGGGATCTGAAGGACGGGCCGTGTGAGAGGATAGTAATTTGATGGACAGGCAGGCCCCGGGAGAGGATGGTAATTTGACGGACAGGCAGGCCGCGGTAAGGATCGCGGAGCTTGCGGCGCAGAAGGGCGGCAGGGTCTACTATGTGGGCGGGCTGGTTCGCGACGCGCTGCTGGCCGGGCAAAATAAAAAAGAATACATTGAAGGGAAGGCTTCCCCGGAGAAGGAGTGCATCGAACGGGACGTTTCCTCCAAGGATGTCGACATAGAGGTCCACGGCATCGCGCCGCAGGACCTGTTTGAGCTGCTTAAGGAGGTTGGAGAGCCTCTGCAGTACGGCAGCAGCTTCGGCGTCTACGGCCTTAAGGGTCTGGGGATAGACATTGCCATGCCCAGGAAAGAGCACGCCACCGGCAGGGGCCACAGGGACTTTGCGGTCTTCGTGGATCCTTTCATCGGCCCTAAGGAGGCCGCAAGGAGGCGGGACTTTACGATCAACGCCATAATGCGGGACGTGCTTACGGGAGAGCTGCTGGACCCATACGGAGGCGCCGGGGACCTGAAGAACGGCGTCCTTCGCTGCGTGGACCCGAAAAGCTTTGCCGAGGACCCCTTAAGGGTGCTGCGCTGCGCTCAGTTTGCATCGCGCTTCGGCTTTTCCGTTGAGGCGGACACCCTGGCGCTTTGCAGGACCATAGACATTTCCACGCTCTCAAGAGAGCGAGTGGAGGAGGAGCTTAAAAAAGCGCTCCTTAAGAGCAGCGCCCCGTCCGTGTTCTTTGAGGTACTGAGGCAGATGGATCAGCTGGAGCCGTGGTTTGCCGAGCTTAAGAGTCTGATAGGCCTGGAGCAGGACCCCGTCTTCCATCCGGAGGGCGACGTCTGGACCCACACCATGCAGGTGCTGGACAGGGCGGCGGCCCTGAGAGAGCGCGCGGCAAGACCCTTCGCCTACATGCTGCTGGCGCTCACGCATGATCTCGGCAAGATAGAGGCCACGTCCTTTGAAAAAGGGCGCATCCACGCCTACGGCCACGAAAAGCTGGGCCTCCCGATAATAGAGACCTTCCTCAGGCGCATCACAGGGGACGAAAAGGTCATAAAATACGTGCTGAATATGGCGGAGCTGCACATGAAGCCCAACATGGCTGCCTACAGCAGGGCGGCCGTCAAGTCCACCAACAAGATGTTCGACCAGGCCGAGGAGCCGGAGGACCTCATTTACATGGCAATGGCAGACAAGCCTGTAATGTCCGGAAACGAGCCCTTCGAGGGCGACAGCGATTTCCTGTTCGAGCGCCTTAAGACGTACAGGCAGACCATGGCAGAGCCCTTTGTGTCCGGAAAGGACCTTGTGGAGGCCGGCCTTAGGCCCGGGGAGGAGTTCTCGGAGCTTCTGGCGTACGCCCACAAGCTGCGCCTTGCCGGGATAGACAAGCAGACAGCCCTCAAGCAGGTGCTGAATTATAAAGGAAAGAAGAAATGAAGACACAGGACATCAGGATGATAGACGGGGAGTTCGAAAAGCGAACGCCCGAGAGCCAGGGAATATCAAGCAGGGACATACTGGAGTGCCTTGAGGCCATCAAAGCCACCGGAGAGAACGTCCATTCGCTCCATATTTTCCGCAACGGATTTTCAGTTGCAGGCGGATCCGCCCTTCCGTTTACCGATCTTTCGCCCCGCAGGGTCTATTCCACCATGAAGAGCGTCATAGCCCTTGCCGTTCTCTTCCTTGTGCAGGAGGGAAAGCTGAGCTTTGAGGACCGCATTGCGGACTGGTTTAAGGAGGACGTCCCTGCGGACTGCCCAAAGGAGCTTAGGGAGCTTACCCTCAGGCAGACGCTCAACATGTCCGTGGGGCAGTTTCAGGACGCGCTCACCATTTTCCACGCATCCCGCTACGGCCTGGGGATGATACCCTTTACCCAGAGGGAAAAGATGAAGGACCTCCCCTTCGATCCAAAGGGAATGAGCCTTACGCAGATATTCTTCTCGCTGCCGGTGGAGTACAAGCCCGGGACGCGCTTCCACTACGTAAACACCGTGCCGGAGCTCCTGATACGCCTTGTTACCAGGGTGGCCGGCGAGGATTTCATAAACTACCTGAGGCCCAGGCTCTTTGAGCCGCTTAAGGTAGACCTTTTCAACGCGCAGGAGACCATGAAGGACGGCTGGAGCCTCGAGGCGCCTTCCCGCGGCATGTACGACTATGTGGAGACCTATCTTGACGGCTCCACCAGCGTCACCACGGCAAAGGATCTCTGCAAGTTCGCGCTCTTCCTTCTGCAAAAGGGACGCTGGGAGGGCAGGCAGCTGCTTTCGGAGGAGCTTGTGACGGAGGCCACGTCCATGCTCATGCCCACCTGGATGGAGGAGGGCCGCGACGAGTTCCACGCCTACGGCTACGGCATGCAGATATGGAGGAACCCCTTCGGAGGCTTCTCGCTGCTGGGAGGCTCCGGGCAGGCCGCGGTGGCAGTGCCCGAGGAGGGTCTGGTGGTGGTCTACACCTCTATGAACACCCATCTCGCCGCCGAAGGCACCAAAATGCCGCAGATCGTAAGGGACTTCATAGTAAAAAGGCTCTACGGAGCGGCGCTTCCCGAAGATCCGGAGGGCCTTGCCGCCATGGAGAAGTGCTTTAAGGAGTGGTCCACCGCGCCGGAGGGCCTTTCGGCGCACGCGGACGGCGAGGACGCCCTTGCCGGAAGGTACGTCCTTAAGGAGCCCTGCGACGGCATAACGGCCGCGGGCTTCGACTTTAAGAACGCTCTCGTGCGCATAGAGCAGGGCAGCCGCAGGTGCTATCTGCAGTACGGTCTCGGCGGAGCCTTCGAAAGGAACACGCAGAGGCCAAAGATGCCCGCAGAAGGCTACTCAAAGGTCTACGGAGGAGACCCGCTCGGGTGTTTCGCCTCCGGAGGATGGGCAGAAAACGGCACCTTCGTACTGCAACTGCAATACGGTGACGACCTCCGTTACTTCCGCTACAGCTTCCGTTTCGGCCCGGACGGCACCGCAGAAGCGATCAGACGCAGCTGAACTGCGAAAAAATCACATTGCCTGATGTTTTTTTGTCAGATATATCGTATAATATAAAGGTACAGAAAGCTTCTTTCAGTTAGGAGGACCATATGGAGATCTTACTGGTAAACTCATGCGTCCGTAAAAAGTCAAGGACCATCAAGCTCGCCAGGCAGCTTGCCAAAAAGCTCGGCGGAAACGTTACGGAAGTATTCCTGGAGAAGGAGCGCATCAAGCCGCTCTACGGACTCCCGCTCGTAGACAGGAGCATACTCCTTGAGGCGGGCGAGCTCTGGGACGACACCTTCAATTACGCAAGGCAGTTCGCGGACGCGGACATTATAATCTTCGCCGCTCCGTACTGGGATCTGTCCTTCCCGGCCATCCTCAAGATATACATCGAGACCATCAACATAGTCAACATAGCGTTCGAATACGGCCCCAACAACTCCGTCATTCCGCTCTGCAAGGCAAGCAAGCTGTTCTATGTCACCACCTCCGGCGGCACCATAGTAAACGACAGCTTCGGCTACGGCTATGTAAAGGAGCTGGCTGAGTTCTTCTGGGGCATCAAGGAGACCCACCTCATTAAGGTAGAGGGCCTGGATGCCGAAGGCGCGGACGTTCCCGCCATCATGGAGAACGCCATAGCTCACATCAAAGCAGAAGACTTCTGATGCAAAATAAAAGAAAGATCAAGCTGACACCGGTAAGCGTGCTGCATTATGTGAGGCTCGCTTACCGTTCTGCGCTTTTTGCGGCCCTTCTTGTGATGTACATCATCTACAAGGTGCGCTACGGTGAGGACATCGCTGTCATACTTAACAGAGAGCCTGCCATAGTCGTCATAATCTGCGCCGTGTTTACGCTGGAGATGCTGCTGAGGTTCTTCCCCTCGCGCCTTGAAAGCCCCGGCAGCCAGAAGCAGTTCGCGCAGAACTACATCAAGTCCGGAGAGACCAGCATATCCATACAGGAGAACAACGCCACCGTGCTTGTTGCCCTGGTATGGATAGTATTCAACGGCATTTTCGGGGCGCTGCACATGATGGGCGTGCTGGACGACGGCATAATGCTGCTGCTGAGCGTGGCCTATTCCGTGTGCGACATGATATGCATACTCTTCTTCTGCCCCTTCCAGACCTGGTTCCTCAAGAACAAGTGCTGCAGCTCCTGCAGGATATACAACTGGGACTACGCCATGATGTTCACGCCGCTGTTCTTCGTGCGCAGCACCTATACCTGGGGGCTTCTGATCCTGTCGGTGGCGCTGCTCATACGCTGGGAGATAACCTTCTACAGGCATCCTGAGCGTTTCTCGCCGGTCACCAACGAATACCTGCGCTGCGCAAACTGCACGGAAAAGCTCTGCACGCACAAGAGGCAGCTTAAGACGCTCTGGACGCAGATAGCGGAGCTTACGGAGCAAAGACTAAAGGCCCTGCGGAAATAGGGCAGGTCCCGCCGATCCCCGCAGACATCTTCCAGCCTGAATGGCTGTCACGCGTTTTCTCAGCGCGCTGCGCGGCTTCACGCTGAGCCTTCTGCCTGCGTCGGACACAGGCCTCTGAAATCGGCCTTTTTCCGCTGCATCCTTAAGGAGGACCCATGAGAGAGTACGAAACTATAACTTACCGCCCACCTTACGAGGCACGGTCCTTTCTGCTGCAGGTGACAAGGGGCTGTTCCCACGGAAAGTGCACCTTCTGCACCATGTACCGCGGCACGCCCTTTACCACGGACCCCTTCGAGGACGTTCTGGCGGACATAATCGAGGCCGGAAGGCTCTATCCGGACACAAAGAGGGTCTTCCTGGAGCACGGGGACCCGTTCTGCCTCAGCGCGGACAGGCTGACGGAAATAGCGGAGGCCATACACAGGTACATGCCCGCCGTGCAGACCATAGCCATGTACGCCTCCGTAAAGAACATACAGACAAAGACGGACGCGGAACTTAAGAGGCTGCGCGCCCTCGGGATAAACGACCTCAACATAGGCGTCGAGAGCGGCCTGGACGAGGCCCTTGAGATCCTCGGCAAGGGCTACACCGCGGTTCAGGCGGAATACGAGCTCAAAAGGCTCACTGACGCCGGCATAGAATACGGCGCCAACGTCATCTTCGGCGCAGCAGGAAGAGGCCTGGGCAAAAAGAACGCGGAGGCCACCGCAGGGCTCCTCAACGCCGCCCAGCCGAACACGGTCTTCACCGGGACCATCCATGCAAGCCCCGGGGCGCCGCTCTATGAGGACATGAGGAGCGGAAAGTTCAGGGACAGCACCATAGGAGAGTACCTGGACGAGGAGGAAACGCTGCTTTCCGGGCTTGAACTGAAAAACAGTCGCTACTACAGCACCCATCCTTCCAACATTTCCGGGCTGAAAGGCCGCCTTCCCGGGGATAAGGAGAGGCTGCTCTCGGAGCTTTCCGCAAGGCGCGCGGAGCTTTCAGGGATCTTGGACAGACTGCCTGCAAAAAAAGGCGAAGAAGGTATAATATTAGGGTATGTATAACAGCTGCCGTAAGGAGGTCCTCCAATGAAAAAAACAATTTTGTGCGTTTTTCTGTCAGTGCTTTTGATCGCGCTGCCTTCCTGCGCGGGCAGAAACACTGCTGCGTCTCCGCAGAACGGGACGAATAATGCAGATCCTTCGGACGTTCAGACAAGCTCTGTCCGGGTGCCGTTCGACCGTATAATAGAAGACATGCCGGTTATCCTTTCGGGTACATGCACCGGGGTCTCACATAACGATGAATACAGCACTGCGGTTCTGAGCTTCGACATACAAAACGTATATCAGGGAGAGTATGATCCCGGCATAACGGAGTTCAGAGCCATAAGCTCCGATATCTTTTCTGCCGGAAAGGAGTACGTCCTGTTCTGCAGGCAGTATGCCTCTGTCTTTGAGCAGAAGGACTTCTATTCCGTCGGCATAACAGTTTATGAAGACGGAGGCCGCGTGGTCTGCGAGCGCGCGTCCGACCTTTCATTTGCCTCCATGGAGGCTGTCAGGGCTCATATCAGTGACTATGCCGCAAAGCACCCGTTCGCGGGAGATGCTTCGGTCACCGGCGATTACTGCAGGTCGGAGGACCTCAGGGAGATCTTTGAGTATTCCTCCAATGTGCTTGCTGCAGATATCAAGGCCGTGGTCTCGGACGACAGCCCCGGAAGGACGGTATACAGTTTCGATCTCGTTGAGAGCCTGAAAGGTGAGGTCAAAGGCGAGACCATGGTAGTGGCCTTAAAGGGCTCCATGGAAGTTGGTAAGCGCTACCTGCTTCTGCTCAGTCAGCCGGACCCCGGGGCAGAGTTCTTCGTCATCAGTTCGCCGTTAAGCGTCCTGGCGGACGGCTCGGAAGACGCCGGCTTTATCAGGTCCCTCACAAAATAAAAAGTCCCCCGCATCATCAAAGGTGCGGGGGTATTTTATTGCCTGTTCTTACAGCTTGCTTGCGGCTGCCTTGTCGAGGAACACGTAGACCTCGGGGTGAGCCTGCAGTATGGAAGCGGGGCAGTCGACGGTCATGGGACCCTTCATCATGCCCTTTATGGCGTCTGCCTTGTTCTCGCCTGTGGCGATCATTATTATCTTCCTTGCTCTCATGATGCTCGCAAGGCCCATGGTAGCGGCTTTGGTGGGCACCTGGGTGATGTCTCCGTCGAAGAACCTGGCGTTGTCGCGCCTGGTCTGCTCGGTAAGGTCCATCAGGTGGGTCAGGGAATCGAACGGGCAGCCCGGCTCGTTGAAGGCGATATGTCCGTCGCTTCCTATGCCCAGCACCTGGACGTCTACGATGTGCCTGGAGAGCTCGTCCTCGTAGGCCCTGCAGTCCGCCTCGGGATCCTCGCCGCAGCCCAGAGGAACGTGGACGTTCTCATCCGGGATGTCGATGTAGTTGAAGAGGTTCTGGTGCATGAAGGTCCAGTAGCTCTCCCTGTGGTCTCTGGGAAGACCGATGTACTCGTCGAGATTGAATGTAAGGATGTCCTTGTAGCTGGTGCCGTTCTCCTTGTGGTCCTTTATCATCTCCTGATAAAGCCCTACGGGAGAGGAGCCTGTAGCAAGGCCGAGCACCGGTGTGTGGTCTCCGTTAAGGACGCTCTTCATTATCTTGAAGGCTTCCTTCGATACCTCGTCGTAGGTATCCTTGATGGTTACATGAAACATTTAATACCTCCTGTAACTGTATTTGTAACTTTATTTTATCCTGATCAGGTGGCCGCTGGCGCGCATGGACTCTATGATGTCGTCCACCTTGGCCTCGCAGTCGGCTGCGTTGAGCGCCTCGGACATTACGCGAAGGAGCGGTTCCGTGCCGGACTTCCTCAGAAGCACGCGTCCGCTGTTTCCGAGCTCCTTCTTCGCCTTCTCCACGGCCGCTATGACGGCGGGATCCGCAAGGGTGCCGTCCTTGTCGTCTACTACGACGTTCTTGAGCACCTGCGGGTACATCTTCATGGGAGCGGCAAGCTTTGAGAGCGGCATCTTCATCTCCAGCATGGCCTCCATCACCTTGATGGCAGTAATGAGTCCGTCGCCCGTTGTGGCGTAGCGCCAGAAGATTATGTGTCCGGACTGCTCTCCGCCTATCAGGTGGCCGTTCTTCTTCATGTTCTCGGCAACATACTTGTCGCCTACGGGTGTCTGCTCGTAGCCTATGCCTATCTCATCGAGAGCCTTGTACAGGCCCATGTTGGACATTACTGTTGTAACTACTTTTGAGTCGCCGAGAGTTCCCTTCTCCTTCATGTACCTTGCGGAGAGATACATGATATGGTCTCCGTTTACTATCTCGCCCTTTTCGTCCACGGCAAGGCAGCGGTCCGCGTCGCCGTCGAAGGCGAAGCCCGCGTCCAGGCCGTTCTCAACCACAAAGCCGCGGAGCTTGCTTATATGCGTAGATCCGCAGTCAACGTTGATGTTAAGCCCGTCGGGGTGGTTTGCAAGCACGTAGGTGTCGGCGCCCAGGGCGTCGAATATGCTCTTTGCCATCTGCCAGGTGCTGCCGTTGGCGCAGTCGAGGCCTATCTTCTTGCCCTTGTAGGATCTTGTCGCAAGGGAGATCAGGTAGCCTATGTAGCGGTTGCGGCCTGCGGAATAGTCTATGGTCTGCCCTATGTCCGCTCCGGTGGCGTAGGGGAGCTCCTCGTTGCTGTCGATATAGGCTTCTATGCCCTCCAGCAGGGATTCCTCCATCTTGTCGCCTTCGCCGTTAATAAGCTTGATGCCGTTGTCGTAGTACGGGTTGTGGCTGGCGGAGATCATTATGCCGCAGTCGAAATCGTCTATCCTGGTAATGTAGGAGACGCTCGGGGTGCTGGTCACGTGCAGAAGATACGCGTCTGCTCCGGAGGCTGTAAGGCCCGCGCAGAGAGCATCCTCAAACATGTAGCTGGAGCGCCTGGTGTCCTTTCCTATTACTATCTTGGCGCGGTGGTCCTTGCTGTAGTAGTTGCCCAGATATCTGCCTATCTTAAAGGCGTGCTCTACGGTAAGATCCTTGCCTGCTTCTCCGCGGAAGCCGTCTGTTCCGAAATATTTACCCATGGTATTATGCCTTTCTTACTCGTGCTTTGCGACTATAACGCCGTTGTCCTTGTAAATGCTGTTCTCAGGCACCACTCCGCGTACGCAGGAGGTGGGGTAGATGTTGCTGTGCTTTCCTATGACGGTGCCCGGGTTGCAGACGCTGTTGCAGCCCACTTCCACGTAGTCGCCCAGCATGGCGCCGAACTTCTTGATGCCTGTCTCTATGTTCTCCGTGCCGTTGTGCACCACTACGAGCTTCTTGTCGGACTTGACGTTTGACGTAATGGAGCCCGCTCCCATGTGGGCGTAGTAGCCCAGGATGGAGTCTCCCACATAGTTGTAGTGGGGCGTCTGCACGTGGTCGAAGAGTATGACGTTCTTAAGCTCCACGGAGTTTCCCACGACGCAGTCCGCGCCCACCAGGGCGGAGCCGCGCACGAACGCGCAGTGCCTTACCTCGGTGTTGGGCCCTATTATGCAGGGCGCGCCCAGATATGCGCTGGGGAAGACCTTGGCGGTCTTGTGTACCCAGACGTTCTCGGACACCTCGTCGTACTCGTCTTTGCTGAGGGTGGGGCCCAGCTTAAGGATGAATTCCTTGATGCCCTTGAGGGCTTCCCAGGGATAGGTGAATCCTGAAAGATACTCGCCTGCGAGCGAATGCTCCAGGCTGTAAAGGTCTTGGACGGTATACATGGATGCCTCCTTTAACACATTATTTTATCACAACAAAATATTTTAAAGCAATTCACACAAGCGCGCAAGATTTTTTTGAGCAAAGAAACAGCCCCGGGCAGAAATTGAAGTGAACCCCTTTCGTTAGACAAACCTAATGAAAGGGGTTTTGAAATGTCAGGAAAAAAGAAGTATACAGATGAGTTTAAGCTTAATGTAGTCATGGCGTATTTAGATGGCCATAGTGGTGGATATGATCGCTTATCT
>JAFRZB010000032.1 GCA_017442785.1 Bacillota bacterium | reverse complement strand
TCTTTGAAAGATTTTTATATCCTCCTTGTCCGTCTAAATACTCCTTGACTACTCTCATCTTAAATTCAAAACTATACTTTGCCATAACAAAACTGACCTCCTCCAGTTAGATTCTTGGTCTAACTTTTGGGGGTCAGTTCATCCTGCGCCTTCTTTTTTTGTGTTTTTTATAACGTTTTCGGGGTATAATAAAAGAACAGAAAGTATCAGGAGGTGGACCCATGAGTTTCAGCCGTTTTTCCGAAGACGAGATGGAGGTAGTAAAGACCATACCCGGGCCTAAGGGCTCGTACACCGAGATCTTCAATACGCCTATAAGCCCCAAGGAGAATCTCATGCGAATGTACGCGGGGAAGACTCCCATGTGGATACCGTCTTTGGGCGAGACCATACAGATGAAGATAGACATAGACCCCGAGAACATAGCCAGAAGTCCCAGCGGCGGCGTGGACGGATACGGGGTGGAATGGACCTTCGTGGACGTGGTGGGAGGCGCCACGGTGCGCCCCGGAGCCCCCAAGGTGCCTGACATAAACAACTGGGAGGACTACATAACCGTCCCGGAACCCGACAAATGGGACTGGAAGGGCTGCTGGGAAAGGCACAAGGACGAGCTGGACCCGAACTACGCTACATACATAATGTTCGGGAGCAACCTCTTCGAAAGGCTCATAGCGGTGATGGACTGCGGCAACGCCTGCATAGCCCTCATAGACGAGGATCAGAAGGAGGGCGTCCACAGGTTCTTCAGGGCGGTCACCGCCTACCGCAAGAGATACTACGAGCTTGTAAAGCAGTGGTTCGACGCGGACATAGTTAATTTCAACGACGACTGGGGCACCCAGAACGGACCGTTCTTCTCCTACGCGACAGCCGAGGAGATGCTGGTGCCTTACGTCGCGGAGTCCTGCAAAAAGGCTCACGAGCTTGGCATGATAGTGGATCTTCACTGCTGCGGCAAGGTGGAGCCTCTGGTGCCACTCTTCATACAGGAGGGCATGGATTCCTGGGGCGGCCAGCCGCTGAACGACAAGCCGGCGCTTAAGAAAAAGTACGGTGACAGGATGCTCTTTACCTACGAGCTGGATCTGGGGAGGGACCCGGACGACGATACGGTAAAGGCCGCGGTAAAGGGCTTCATGGAGGACTTCGGATACGACAACAGAGGCTTCGACCGCTCAAGGAGCGCTAAGTTCTCCAGGGAGCTGTACAGGGCTTCCAGGAAGAACTTCGACAGGCTGGTGGAAGAAGGAAAAGCAGTGCTTTAGAGATATAAGGAGCGTTTATGGATACTGAAAAGACAATGGCAGAAGTGTTGTCCGGAAAATGTTTCCTGGGGATAGAGTTCGGTTCCACGAGGATAAAGGCGGTGCTTACCGCGGAGGATCTTGAGCCTCTGGCGCAGGGTTCCTTCTCCTGGCAGGACAGCCTTAAGGACGGGGTCTGGACCTACGACCTTAAGGACGCGGCAGCGGGTCTCTCCGAGTGCTACCTGGACCTTAAGAAGGATCTTAGGGGCAGGGGCCTTCCGGTGCCGGAAAAGCTGGCCGGCATAGGTGTTTCCGCCATGATGCACGGCTACATAGCAAGGGATAAGGAAGGGAAGCTCCTTGTTCCGTTCAGGACCTGGAGAAATACCATTACAGGGGAGGCCGCGGAAAAGCTTACGGAGCTGTTCGGCTTCAACATCCCGCAGCGCTGGAGCATAGCGCACCTCTGCCAGGCGGTGCTCAATAAGGAAGAACACATAGAAAGGCTCGACAGCGTAACTACTCTTGCCTCCTACATACACGAGCTCCTTACCGGAAGGAAGGTAATAGGCGCGGACGACGCCAGCGGCATGATACCCCTGGCTGCGGACAGATCCGGCTACGACCCCGTGATGGCGGAGAAGTTCGAAAAGCTTACCGGGCTCGACATATTCAGGCTCTTCCCGAAGGTGCTCCCCGCAGGAGAAGAGGCCGGAAGGCTCACCGAGGCCGGAGCCCTTATGATAGACCCCGAGGGAGACCTTAAAGCAGGGATCCCGCTCTGCCCGCCGGAGGGAGACGCGGGCACAGGCATGGTGGCCACCGCAAGCGTGCGGCCCCGCACGGGCAACGTCTCCGCGGGAACGTCCATCTTTTCCATGATCGTTCTGGAGGAGCTTCCTAAAAAGGTGCACCCGGAGATAGACATAGTGACTACGCCCTCCGGAGAGCCCGTCGCTATGGTGCACTGCAATACCTGCAGCTCGGACATCAACGCATGGGTGGGACTGTTCTCCCAGGTGCTTAAGGCCGCGGGAAAAGAGCCGGATATGGGCGCGCTCTACGAGACGCTCTTTAAGAAGGCCATGGAGGCAAAGGACGACTGCGGGGGGATCATCAACTACAACTTCTTCTCGGGAGAGCCTGTGCTGTCCCTGGGCAGCGGTTTCCCTGCAGTTACAAGGGAGCCTGACGCGCCGCTCGATCTTCCCGAGTTCATGAGGGCACTGCTGTATTCAAGCTTTGCAGCCCTGTGCTACGGAAACAGGATACTCGAAAAAGACGGAGTGCAGGTAGACAAGCTCACAGGGCACGGCGGGATGTTCAAGACCCCCGGCACGGTGCAGAAACTCATGGCTTCCGCGCTCGGAACGCCTGTTGCGGTTATGAAGACAGCAGGCGAGGGCGGCCCCTGGGGCTCTGCCATTCTTGCGGCGTACATGGCCCGCAAGGACAGGGCTCAAAGCCTGGAGGACTTTACGGACGAGCACGTCCTTGCGGCGTCCGAGGTGGTGACGGAGCAGCCGGACGGGAAGATCGCCGCCGGATTCGATAAATATATGGAGAGCTACCTCTCCAAACTGGATATAATGAGGAGGGCTTGAGAAGATGCAGGATCCTGAAGTAAAGAAAGCGTTCGAAGAGCTTGCGGCCCAGGTACTTGAGGCCAATCTGAGGCTTCAGAGCAGCGGGCTTGCGCCCCTTACCTGGGGCAATGCGTCAGCACTGGACAGCACGGGGCGCTACATGCTCATAAAGCCCAGCGGCGTTCCCTACGAGACCATGAAGGAGAACGACCTTGTGCTTTTAGAGCTCGCCACGGGAAAGCAGGTGATGGGGGATAAGAGGCCTTCGTCCGATACTCCTACGCACCTTGAGATATACAGGACCTTCAAGGGAGTCAAGGGCGTGGTGCACACCCACAGCAGGTTCGCCACGGTCTTTGCGCAGCTGGGGCGTGAGATACCGCCGTTCGGGACAACCCACGCGGACCACTTCTACGGAAGCGTTCCCTGCGCAAGGGCACTCACAAAGGAAGAGGTGGAGGGCGAATACGAGCTCAACACCGGCAAGGTGATAGCGGAGACTTTTAAGGATAAGGATCCGATAGCGGTCCCTGGAGTCCTGGTAAAGGAGCACGGACCGTTCACCTGGGGCAGCTCCGCAAAGCAGGCAGTTGACAACGCTGTGGCGCTGGAGCAGATAGCGGAGATGGCGTGGCGCATGCTGGCGCTGGACCCGGACTGCAGGACCATAGACGACTACCTGCTGGAGAAGCACTACAGCAGAAAGCACGGCAAGAACGCGTACTACGGGCAGAAATAGGAGGACGCCATGATAAAAGAGACCAGAGTAGAGAACGGAAGGCTGCGCGGCATACAGTGCGCAGACCCCAGGATCATAGCATACAAGGGAGTGCCCTTTGCGGCGCCGCCCGTCGGAAAGAACCGCTGGAGAGCGCCTCAGCCCGCGGAGGACTGGGAGGGCGTTCTGGACTGCGCGCGCTTTAAGCCTATATCGCTTCAGGTGGTGCCGGGCTCTCAGCACAACATCTACGAGAGGGAGTGGAACGTGGACCCGGACATAGAGATGAGCGAGGACTGCCTCTATCTGAACGTCTGGACCCCTGCAAAGACTAAGGACGAGAAGCTCCCGGTATTCGTGTGGTTCTTCGGAGGCGGGCTCCAGGAAGGCAACACCCAGGAGATGGAGTTCAACGGAGAGCGCATAGCAAGGCGCGGCGTGGTAGTCGTGACCGTAAACTACAGGCTCAACGTATTCGGTTTCCTGGCTCATCCGTGGATAAGCGCCGAGGCTCCGGATTTTCCGACCAACTTCGGGAACCTGGACCAGAGGTACGGACTTCTGTGGGTGCAGAGGAACATAGCGGCCTTCGGAGGAGACCCGGACAACGTCACCATAGGCGGACAGTCCGCAGGCGCGGGCAGCGTCCAGACCCAGCTGGCGTCGCCCCTTAACAAGGGCCTGTTCCATAAGGCCGTAATAATGAGCGGCACCTTCCTGGCAAGCTACGGCGGACATGCTCCCGGAGGCAAGATACTTCTTAAGGACGCCGAGGAAAAAGGCGCTGAGCTCTTCGACTATCTGGGATTCAAGTCCCTCGACGAGGCCAGGGCAATGCCGGCCGAGGAGCTGAACAGAAAGTACATAGAGTGGAACCAGAGCAGACCCATGCCGGAAAACGCTCCGCTGCACCTGGTGTTCGAGACAACGGTGGACGGAAACTTCTGCGTAGACGGCGTCACCGAATGCATGAGGGAAGGGCGCTACATGCACATGCCCCTCATAATAGGCGGCACCCTCGACGAGTTCCACAATAAGCTCTCTGTGGATACTGACGCGGAGTTTGAGGAGAAGGCCGGAAAGCTATTCGGAAAGGACGCGGAAGGATTCTTAAGGCTCACAGCCGGAAAGGATCTTGCGGAGCGCATAGCAAAGAGCGAGTTCAGCCCCGTGGAGGCCGGAGCCAGGGTGATAATGGACGCCGCAAGGGCTGCCGGAAGGCCTGAGAAGATCTTCTACTACCAGTTCGACGCGGACATCCCCGGCTGGGACGATCCGGGCGCCTTCCACTCCGTGGACCTGTGGTTCTTCTTTGAGACTCTGGCTTCCTGCTGGAGACCCTTTACGGGAGAGCACTACGACCTTGCGGAGAAGATGTGCAGCTACTGGGCCAATTTCTTTAAGACAGGGGACCCCAACGGATGCGGAAGAGGCGGAGAGCAGCTTCCAGAGTGGAAGAGCTACAACGAGAGCGGCGCTGCCATGAGGTTCATACACGACGCAAAGATGGGAAGCCCGGCAGACGAGGACGAGCTAACGAAGTTCCTGGTCGCAAGAGAGCTCAAATAAATAATGCCGCCTTCGGGCGGCTGTTTTTTATACTCCGTACTTGAGCTTCACCATTTCGAGCTTTTCGCCGAAGGGGCGGCCGAGGACGAGGAGGAAGATTACATTGGACACCGCGTAGCCTACGGTGTAGGGGACGGCGGTCGCAAGGGCGGCCAGGTAGAGCTCCCAGCTGAAGCCCTCGCCGTACCAGAGCACGGTCCAGATGTCCATTATAAACGAATATGCAACGCCGGCGAACGCGCCGTAAACGGCCAGCGCTACCCGGCTTTTTTTGAGCGGTTTGCTGAGGTAGCCCGCCAGCAGTCCTATCATTCCCCACGCGAACATCTGGAAGGGCGTCCACGGTCCCTGGCCGAACTGGAAGTTGGAAATGACGGCGGAGAGGGAGCCCACGAGGAAGCCTGATTCCGGTCCTATCCATATGGCTGTGATCACCACGATGGCGGTTATGGGCTTAAACATGGGTATGAGCGCAAAGACGGAGCGCCCTACGACGGAGAGGGCTGTCATCACGGCTATTATCACCAGCCTCCGCGTGCCCACTATCCTCTTGTCGAAGCTTGCGTAGAACAGCAGCAGCGCAAGGATGACGCAGGCTATGCTTATCCAGGCGTACTGCTTTTCATTGAACACGAAAACGCCCAGCCACACCGTAAGCGGGATGAGTATGAACGGAACTACAATCCGCAGCACTTTTCTCAGTTTCGGGTCCTTTATCCTTATCATCTGTTCTGCAGCGCTATCGCCTGCTCCGCGTCCTCAAGCGTGACGCAGCCTGCGTAATATCCTCTGGTTATGCGGTTGACCGACGTTGTGTAGAAGTTGTTCTCCGAGAAGAACTCCCTGGGGGTGCCCGTGGAGGTGACCTCACCTCTGAAGAACATGGCGCAGCGGTCCGCCGCCTTAGAGGCGAACTCCACGTCGTGAGTGACTATCACTATGGTCATGCCTCCGTCCCGGAGGCTCTTTAAAACATCTATAATGCGCTCGGAGGAGTGAGCGTCTATCCCCTTGGTGGGCTCGTCCAGAAGCAGGAGCTTAGGCTCTGTTGCAAGCACCTTGGCAAGGGCCACCATCTGCTGCTCTCCTCCGGAGAGGTCGTAGGGGTGCTTGTCCAGGAGGCTCTCCATGTCGTAGGGCAGAAGGGCGGCGCTGGCACCGGCGTCCGCAAGCTCCTCGCGCACTGTATTCTTAAGGAAGAGAGTCTGCACGTCCTGCGGCAGCATGGTAAGGCAGTTCCTGTAGAGGGACTGGTTTTTGTATTCTTTTATGTCTTTTCCGAAGATCCTTATGCTTCCGCTGTAGGGCTTAAGAAGCCCGGACACCGCTCCAAGGCAGGTGCTCTTGCCGCTGCCGTTTCCTCCCAGCACGCAGAGGATCTCGCCCTCGTGCACGTTAAGATCCGTGCCGCGCAGCACGTCGTGGAGGTTCCTTCCGTAGCGGAACCATATGTCCTTTATCTCAAGTGCGTAGGGAGTGGTAAGCTCCGGAGCGTCCTTAAACTCGGGCTGCACGCTGTTTCCGAAGCTTTCCAGCCAGCGGCGTCCTTCTCCTACCGTAAGCGGGCATTCCGCGGCGCTTCCATTAAGCTCCGGCATTTTGCCGCTGACGCTGCTGAAGAGCCTTACTGTGCTGGGCATCGCGGCAAGAAGGTCAGGCCTTGACGGAAGCTCCGCGCAGACCTTCTTGGGCTCCCCGTAGAGCAGCAGCCCGCCCTTGTCCATTATCATGAGCTTGCTTGCGGCGGGGACCACCTCCTGGAGCCTGTGCTCCACGATTATCACGGTAAGTCCCATGTCCGTATTCAGCTTTGCCACCGTGGCAAGGAAGTCCGACGCCGCTATGGGGTCCAGCTGGCTGGTGGGCTCGTCCAGTATGAGTATGCCCGGCTGCATCACCATTATGGCGGCCAGGTTTAGGAGCTGCTTCTGACCTCCGGAAAGGTCCGCAACGTTGGTCTCGAACCAGTCCTCTATTCCGAAGTAGCTTGCCATCTCGGACACCCTGCGCCTGATCACCTCCTGGGGAACGCCCATGTTCTCAAGGCCGAAGGCCAGCTCGTGCCACACCTTGTCCGTAACTATCTGCTGCTCCGGGCGCTGCATGACGAAGCCTATGGAGCAGGCCGCCGTGCGGTCGTTTATGTCTTCAAGAGGGGTGCCCCTGTAGAGCACGGTGCCGCTCTTTTCTCCCAGAGGCGTAAGCTCGCGCTTAAGCATGCGCAGAAGCGTGGACTTTCCGCAGCCGGTGGGGCCGGAGATCGCAACGAAATCGCCTTCCTCCACGCCGAAGCTGACGCCGTGTATGGCGTCCTCTTTTCCGAGCGTATATTTGAAATTCAGATCTCTGACTGTAAGGATCTCCACCTTGAGTCCTCCTTTAACTGCAGGTAAGAGGGTATGAGCGCCAGAAGAGCGTAGGCTATGTAGGTGCATATCGTAAGCAGGCCGGCTTTTGGCGCAGCTATCTGCGGGTACCACTCGTAGCCCATGTGTCCCGCCGCAATGCCAAGGATCGTTATGCCGCCCAGCAGCATCGAGGCCGCAAGCAGCATAAAGTCCTGTTTCTTCCAGCTGAATATGGCGAAGCGGCTTCGCCTTCCCACTCCGTAGCCCCGGGCGGTCATGCTGTCAGCCGTAATAATCCCGTTCTCCAGGGCCCAGGATACCATCACGGAGAATATCCTCATGCCTCCCCGTATCTTGTCTATGGCGTTGTCCTCCTTGTAGAGGCCCACCACCTGCTGAGCCTGGCGTATCTTCTTTATCTGCTGTCCGTAGAGCGGTATGTAGCGCAGCGCCATGGACAGTATCAGCGCTATCTTGGGGGATACGCTCCCGAAGATGTACAGCAGCTTGTCCGTAGTCATTATGCTGCTGAAGCTTGTGAACCACGCAATGGTGGCGAATATCATGATGCCCATGGTAAGGCCGTACATCACGGCCTCAAGGGTTATGGGGCTGTTGTTTATGAAGAACAGGGTGGTGACTCCCTTATGGATGAAGATGGGGTTCACTATCATTCCGGCAAAGGGGAAGATGAGGAAGAACCACATCTTTTTGCATGCGGCGGGGCCGTCCTTTACCAGCCTGAACAGCACCGCGCACACCATGGATATGCTCATGATGACGGGGTTGCTGCAGAACATGGCGGGTATCACCGCCAGCGCGTAGTACAGGAATATCGCTATGGGGTTGTAGTCCTTGAAGCTCTTCAAGCTACTTTCCTCCGTTGTATTCGTTGCCTATGTCTTTCCCGAGGTCTCTTGTGTAGAGCCACTCGGTGTAGTCGCCCTCCTGAAGGATCTTCTCACCGCAGCCGACGTCGGAGAAGGCGCCGTTTACGCGGAACATCCAGCCGGAGAGGTCTCCGAAGTCGAATTCGTAAATGTTCTCTATGCCGGCTATGTATCCGGGCGAACCGTCCAGTTTCAGGGAATTTGCCTTTACCGCCGCTATCAGCTGGTCGTAGGCGCTCTGCCCCTTGTCTATGATTATCTCGTACTTATCGAGTATTATTCCGTCTTTGGGTATGTAGTCCTTTTCACCGGCCACGGTGTCGCAGCGTATGGAGATGTAGGTCTTTACCGGGTCTTTTACGTTTGCTGTATTGTTGTAGTAATCGTCCGGTCTCTGGACGTTTATGAAGGTGATCCCGAGGGCAGCGACGGCCGCCAGTATCACCACGAAGAGATAGGATTTGTAGCTGCGCTTTTTAAGAAGCGCAAGGACTATGCAGGCGATGACTGCCGCTGCGGCGGTGATGCCGTAGAGCAGGGGTCTGATGTTCTTTGCCGGCTGCGGGGGAACAGGCTCCGGCTGAGGCTGCGGTTTTGGATCCGGTCTTTCCGGCCGCGGCACGGAGGGCTCGGAGAATTCCCCGAAGATGTAATATCTTCCTCCGTCCTTAAGCATCATCTCATAGCTTACGAGGGAGTAGAGCGCCTGTATGGACGCCGTGGCGTTAGCGCCGCCTCCGATATTGTGGGCGTACTGTCCTCCGCCCAGACTGAAAGAATCCAGCACGTCCAGTACGGTCTTTCCGTCCTTTATGAAGCGTTCGTCCTTAGTGCAGTCTATCCCTACCGAGGACAGCGCCATCAGCACCTGCGCGGTGCTCTCCGCGTTGGCCTCTCCGAAGGAGATGAAAGTGCCGTCGTCCCTCTGCAGCTCCGCCAGCTTTACTATGCCGCGCTCCACGGATGCGCGGACATCTTCCCTCTGCTCCATGTGCGGAGAAAGGGCCTGTATCGCCATGGCGGTAACGTCCACGTCTCCGCCGTCTCCCATCACGGCCCAGCCTCCGTCGGAGAGCTGCAGCTTAAGCAGCTCGTCGGTAACGCTCTCGACAGAGAACCTGCTGCTTGCCGCGCCGTTGTTCAGAAGATGCAGCCCGTAGATCCAGCTCATTATGCCAAGCTCTCCTATGGAGCTGTCCGCGGCCTGATCAATGAAGGGGTCGCTGCTCCCGAGAGCTTTCAGCGTTATTGCCGCCCTGAGCCTTGCGGTGGCGTTCTTGATGCCGCTGTTTGCGTAGGCCTCGTAGGCCTTTCTGTACTCGGAAAAGTCCAGTTCTCCTGGGAAGTACTGTCTCAGGGAGACTATGTACCATTCCTCGGCGGAGCCTGCCTGGTCCGCAAATGCCCAGACAAGCTCCTGCAGGGAGGACGCCCCGGCCTTCTCCATCCTGGCATTCAGAATGGCTTCTATTCTGTCCGAAACATCCCCGTCTGCAGCGAAACCCTGTCCGCAGCAAAGCACGGACAGGGTCACGGTCAATATCAGTATCAAAGATATCCTTAATAATTTACGCATTACGCGCGGATCACTTGGTGACGACCTTTACGGCAGTCATGCTGTAGAGCTCTGCGGTGTATTCGCCTGCGAGCCTGTAGACCCCGGCCTTGAGGGTGAGGGTAGCTGTTCCGTCGGCGCCGGTAACTGCTCCGGTGTCAACGAGCTTCTTGCCGTCTACTCTGTAGATCTTTACGCCTTCGAGCGGCTTGTCGACAGGGTTCCAGTTGGCGTCGAAGCCGTGGGAAGTAGCGGTGACGGTGACCTTAGTACCGTCGACGGCAGCCTTAAGATCGAAGTACTTGTCGGAGAATCCGGCAGCGTCCTTCATGATGACCAGGTCGATGGTGTCACCGGCCTTTACGGGGTCAGTAAGAGCGTTAGCCATGGTTCCGTTGACATAGTAGAGGTAGCTTCCGCCGTTCTCTACGCCCCAGAGCTTGGCGATGGTCTCGCCGTACTCGGAAGTAGCTGTAGCGAATCCGGCCTCGCCTTCCTTGCAGTAGTTCTTGTGGAGCGCTGTGATGACTTCCTTTACAGTGCTTCCGGCAGCAGGCACTTCGACTGCGATGGCTGCAGCGAAGCTTCCGTCCTTGGTCGTTCCGAGAGCGGCTGCGTTGGAGACTGTAACGAATACGGAGCTTGCGGGGTCGGTATCCTTTGCGCCGCATCCGGAAAGGATGACACCGAGCGCAAGGACGAGCACCAGAAGCAGGCTCACCAGCTTGAGATTACGTTTCATATTATCCTCCTGAGAAACATAAACGGCCACGCGCTGCAGTGGCCGATTTTCCGCTGAGGTCGCAATGATCCGTGCTTAAGATCCAGGCAGGTCTTCTGACTCGCGCCCCTTTGCAGCATTGCTGCATCTGCCTGCCTTCTCGGTATCATCCAATGGCACATCGGCAGAGGTACGGCGCTTACAGCGGCGGTCCCGTCCGCGATTCTCACGCGGTTCCCTATTCTTCCCCCGGAAAGGGGACACCTGGAAATATAAAAATATTGTACTAGTCGTATTTTAGCATTATAATATTCTGCGGTCAATAGTTTATAGTAGAAAACAACGATGCACAAAGGGCTTTAAAACCCTAAAAAAGCTTAAAAAATCAATTGACACAGGCGGCGGTAGTATGATACACTACCGCTGTTGCCGTTTGGGCGGCGTATCTTTTGATGCGCCATTCAAAAAGCAAAATCTGAGAGGAAAGGAGAAATAGAATGCCGACAATAAACCAGCTCGTAAGAGAAGGAAGGACCCAGTCCGTAAAGAAGTCGAACAGCCCGGCTCTGCTTAAGGGAATGAATTCACTCAGAAGAGTGCCTACCAATACTCAGGCGCCTCAGAAGAGGGGAGTATGCACCTCCGTTAAGACAGTCACCCCTAAGAAGCCGAACTCCGCACTTCGTAAGGTAGCCCGTGTCCGTCTGACTAACGGAATCGAGGTAACTGCCTACATCCCCGGGATCGGTCACAACCTTCAGGAGCACAGTGTAGTCCTCATCCGCGGAGGCCGTGTAAAGGATCTCCCCGGTGTAAGGTACCACATCATCAGAGGTACTCTGGATACCGCAGGCGTTGCAAACCGCATGCAGGCAAGGTCCAAGTACGGTGCCAAGAGGCCCAAGAAGACTGCTGCAAAGAAGTAGTCCTAAGAGCAGAAAGTTGTAACTAGTCAAAAGAATTATATCGGGTAAGTGCCCATTTACATAGATCTGGGCACGGCAGTAGAAAAAGTGCTACTGAGTACCGATGAATTGTTTTTTAACAAGGAGGGAAGACAAGTGCCAAGAAGAGGTAATGTCCCGAAAAGGGAAGTGCTTCCTGATCCGGTCTACGGAGACATCGTAGTCGCCAAGCTTATCAACAGCATAATGATGGACGGCAAGAAGGGCGTCGCACAGAAGATAGTCTACGATGCATTCGACCAGATCAAGGAAGAAACAGGAAAAGAGCCTTTAGAGGTATTCCAGACTGCAATGGCAAACATCATGCCGCAGGTGGAGGTAAAGGCAAGGAGAGTCGGCGGTGCCAACTATCAGGTACCTATCGAGGTAAGGCCCGAGAGACGTCAGACCCTGGGTCTGCGCTGGCTCACCAGCTACACAAGGCTGCGCGGAGAGCGCACGATGAGCGAAAAGCTCGCCAAGGAGCTTATAGACGCTTCCAACGGAGCCGGAGCATCCGTAAAGAAGAGAGAAGATACTCACAGGATGGCCGAGGCCAACAGGGCGTTCGCTCACTACAGGTTTTAAGGAGGACCCACGATGCCAAGAGCGTTTTCTCTTGAAAACACAAGAAATATCGGCATCATGGCCCATATCGATGCCGGTAAGACCACGACTACCGAAAGGATACTGTTCTACACCGGCAGGACGCACAAGATCGGCGAGACTCACGACGGTGCGGCTACCATGGACTGGATGGTCCAGGAGCAGGAGAGAGGCATAACCATCACTTCTGCCGCCACCACAGCCCAGTGGAAGAACACCAGGATCAACATCATAGACACTCCGGGCCACGTGGACTTCACTGTAGAAGTAGAGCGTTCCCTGAGAGTCCTTGACGGTGCCGTAACGGTGCTGTGCGCCAAGGGCGGAGTAGAGCCGCAGTCCGAGACCGTCTGGAGGCAGGCGGAGAAGTACCATGTGCCCAGGATGATATTCGTCAACAAGATGGATATCACCGGAGCGGACTTCTACCACGTGCTCCAGATGATAAAGGACCGCTTAAAGGCTCCCGCCGTTGCGCTGCAGCTGCCGATAGGCGCTGAGGGCAGCTTCGTAGGAGAGATCGATCTTCTTACCATGAAAGCCGAGATCTACAAGGATGACCTCGGAAAAATAATAGAAGAGACCGAGATCCCCGCGGACATGCTCGAAAAGGCCAAGGAGTACCGCCAGAAGATCGTCGAGGCAGTTGCCGAGTCCGACGAGGAGCTCCTGATGAAGTTCCTCGACGGCGAGGAGCTCACCCTTGACGAGATCAAGACAGCCATAAGGAAGATGACCATTTCCAACGAGATGGTACCGGTCCTCTGCGGGTCCGCGTATAAGAACAAGGGCGTACAGCTCCTGCTGGATGCCATCGTCGATTATATGCCCGCACCCACGGACATACCGGCTATCAAGGGAAAAGTCCCCAGGACCGACAAGGAAGAAGAGCGCCACTCCTCCGACAAGGAGCCGTTTGCAGCTCTGGCCTTCAAGATCATGACGGACCCCTACGTAGGAAAGCTGGCGTTCTTCCGCGTCTATTCCGGGACCCTCGACAGCGGATCATACGTATACAATCCGCGTAAGGACAGGAAGGAACGCATAGGCCGCATACTGCAGATGCACGCCAACCACAGGGAGGAGATAGAGACTGTCTACTCCGGTGACATAGCAGCCGCCGTAGGTCTTAAGGACACCACCACCGGAGATACTCTCTGCGACGAAAGGCACCCCATAGTGCTCGAGTCCATGGAGTTCCCGGATCCTGTCATCCAGATAGCCATAGAGCCCAAGACCAAGGCAGGTCTTGAAAAGATGGGAATAGCCCTGTCCAAGCTGGCAGAGGAAGACCCCACCTTCAGGACCTGGACAGACCCCGACACCGGCCAGACCATAATCGCCGGCATGGGAGAGCTGCACCTTGAGATCATAGTGGACAGGCTGTTCAGAGAGTTCAAGGTAGAAGCCAACGTAGGAAAGCCGCAGGTATCCTACAAGGAGACCATAACCCAGGAGTCTGTAAGCGAGTACAAGTACGCAAAGCAGTCCGGAGGTCACGGCCAGTACGGTCACGTAAAGATCAGGCTCTACCCCAGAGAAGCAGGCGCGGGCTACGAGTTCGTCAACAAGATCGTCGGAGGTGCCATCCCCAAGGAGTTCATACCCAAGATCGACGAAGGTATCCGCGAAGCCATGCAGAACGGTCCTCTTGCCGGTTACCAGGTGGTGGACATGGGAGTGGAGCTGTTCGACGGATCCTACCACGAGGTAGACTCGTCCGAAATGGCTTTCAAGATCGCAGCATCCATGGCCTTCCGCGAAGGCGCAAGGAAAGCAAAGCCCATACTGCTTGAGCCTGTGTTCAAGGTGGAGGTAACAGCTCCCGAGAACTACATGGGAGATGTCATAGGAGACATCAGCTCCAGGAGAGGCCGCATAGAGGGCACGGACATCTTCAACGGTATAGCAAGCGTCCACGCGATGGTGCCGCTGTCCGAGATGTTCGGATACGCAACTGACCTGAGGTCCAAGACACAGGGCAGAGGAGCGTACGTAATGCAGATGGATCATTTTGAAAAACTACCTGATTCACTGATTGAAAAAATAAATAAATAATGTATAATTAAAAAGTTAGTACTAACATTCATTTTTGGAGGATCAAAATGGCAAAAGCAAAATTCGAAAGAACAAAGCCGCATGTTAACATCGGTACCATCGGCCACATCGACCATGGTAAGACCACCCTCACCGCAGCGATCACCAAGGTGCTCGCTACCAGATTTCCGTCCGCTACCAACCAGATCGTAGCATTCGAGAACATCGATAAGGCTCCGGAAGAAAGAGAAAGAGGAATCACCATCAACACCGCTCACGTTGAGTACGAGACCGAGAAG
>JAFRZB010000031.1 GCA_017442785.1 Bacillota bacterium | reverse complement strand
TATGTCATTTAGACCCATTTGTTCTCCTTTCTTAGCTTGTGCAGTTGGCAGACCGCACTGTTAGTCTAAGACTTGGAGAACTTTTGGTCAAATGCATAGCTTCAACGAACCCCGCGTCTAACGCGGGGTTTTACTATACAATAAACAGAGGCCTATGGTCTCTGTTATTTTGTGGTATAATAAAAAATAAACAAACTGTATAAAGTGCCTGGAGGTAATCCACTTGATCAATACCAAACACAAAATAGAATTCTATCCTGAAAAATGCGTAGGCTGCCAGCTGTGCTACAAGGCGTGCTTCGTGGACGTCATCCGCTGGGACGCGGAAAAGAAGCAGCCTGTCTTCAAGTACGTCGAGGACTGCGAGCGCTGCTTCTTCTGCCAGTTCATGTGCAAAAGAGACGCCATCAAGGTGGTCCCGGACTACAGCAGCGAGCATCTGATGCAGTCGTTCGACGGATGCAGGTAAGGAGGAAGCTATGAGCAATTACGAAAAAGCAGCATGTGACGTCCTTATCATAGGAGGAGGGATAGGCGGCCTCTCCTGCGCCGTCGCGGTAAAGGAAGCCATGCCCGGCGCGGACGTGCTGGTGGTGGAGAAGAACTTCGCCGGATACTCCGGCAAGGCCAACAGAGGCGGCGGAGTTCTGCAGTACTTCGACCTCACCAAGGTGGATCCCATGGGCTTTGCCTTCTTCCACACCAAGAACATAGGAGCGGACTTTACGGATCAGGAGCTGATGGCAAAGTACGTCTCCATGAACAACAAGATGGTGGAGCGCCTGGATTCCTGGGGCGTAAAGATGCCCAAGAAGGAAGACGGCACATACAACAAGATGCAGACCGGCCCCATGACCGAGATGATCTGCATAGACCTGGACGTTACTCTCAACGTGCGCCGCAGGGCCGAAAGGCTGGGCGTGCGCTTCATGGATAAGACCGCCATGGCGGACCTTATAACAGACGGCAAAGGAATAACAGGAGCGCTTGTGTTCAGCGTGCTGGACGGAAAGTTCACCGCCGTCTCCGCTCGCAATGTAGTGCTCGCCACCGGAAGCCAGGACTACCGAGTAGGTCCCATGTGGAGCAGCGGCAGAGGCGACGGTATAGCGGCGGCTTACAGGGCAGGCGCGGAGCTTAAGAACACCGAGTTCGGAAACTTCGCGCAGCTCGTAAGGCAGAACAGCCACAACGAGGTGGTGTTCGGCGAGAACTACATGTTCAATGCCAAGGGCGAATACCTTACCCCGCACTTCCAGGCCCACCGCGAGACCGACATCAGCAGCCGCGCCATACGTGAATGGTACGAACAGATGAAGGCCGGAAACGGCCCCGTGCATCTGGACTTCATGGGCGAGGAGGCCGGGGACAACTCCCTCGAAAGGCAGTGGCCAAGGCCCTACGGAAAGAAGTTCAGAGTTCTCAACGACGAGAACGGAGCGGCCGTGGATAAGGATCTTACGGTCTCACCGATGTTCATAGGAGAGCAGTCCCCAATCAGCGTGGGACACGATATGCAGACCACCATACCCGGGCTCTACGCCATAGGCGACTGCAGCTACTGCGGATCCGGCCTTGCGGGCGCGGTGCCTGCCCCTCCGGGAAGGAACAGAGGCTCCGGCATACTCAACGCGGTATTCGCGGCTCTCATGGCAGCGGAAGACCTTGAAAAGAACGGCTTCGGAGAAGAAGCCCGCGGCCTTGACGAGGCTCAGATAGAGGCCTCGATCGCAAGGGTAAACGCTCCCATGCAGAGGAAGACCGGCGTTACGGCAAAGGACGTCATAGCCCTGGTGCAGAAGGCCATGGCTCCGGTGGAGCTCTCCGTGGTCATGAGAAAGGACCGCATGGAGAAGGCTCAGGGATATATAGAAGAGGCAAAGAAGCTCGTGCCCGAGATGAGCGCAGCGGACCTCCACCAGACCCTTGAATGCCTTGAAGCGGAAGCCATGGTGCTCTCCGCGGACATGCACTACAAGGCCTCGCTGATGCGCAAGGAGTCCAGAGGCTGGTTCCTGCGCGAGGACTACCCCGAGCAGGATAACGAGAACTGGCTCAAGTGGATAACCGTAAGGAACGTGGATGGCGAGATGACCTTCGGCACCCGCGATCTTCCCGTGGAGAAATGGCCCATGAAGCCGGACCACCTTGTACCCATAACAGAAGAGGAGAAACAGGGCCCGCTGTATAAATACTTCCTGATGGACATGAAGCAGGCGGACCCGAGGCGCTACGCGGCTGCTGCAAAGCCTGTCGACGGAAGCCTGGGGCTGCACCCCACAGAGCTCAATAAGCTCTTCGAGCCCGGCTACCTGCCGCTCGAATCCGGCTTCTGCAACCTTCCTGACGGAGGAGGCATGCTGGCCAACTGCACCGATATGCCCGGAGTCACACCTGAGATGTTCGACTGGTGGTTCGCGTGGCACGGCCTTGAGCCCATGCGTTACAAGATATGGAACCACGAGGATCACTACTACGTGATGACCAGGAATCCGGAGATCTCATCCGACAAGTCCCTGCCCATGAAGCAGCGCTATTGGAACACGATCCACGACGTCCAGGAGGACGTGGGGCTCGGTCTTGATCACATAGCCATAAACTTCAGAAACCCTGCCGACATAGGCTTCGATCCCGAAAAGCTTAAGAACTTCAAGGGCACCATAGTCTGCGCGGGCAACGAGTATAACCCCGTCATCATGTGCCACTTCTTAAGGCCGACAAAGACCGGCTGCGAGCTTAGGACACGTTTCTGGTTCGGCTACAGCATAATAGACGGTAAGCCGAGGAAGATACTCCCGGACGGAGTCACCTTCCCGCTCATCCCGGTGCAGGCCCTGCTGGCTCACAACATCAAGGAGTTCACTCACCTGGCGTACGTGCTGCCGCAGCTCTACGAGGAGTTCGGAAAGGACTTCTGATACGGATCACCGGCAATGAAGAAGTTCAAACTGTCGTCGATACATCTTATACCGCTCAGCTTTCTCGCGGCCATACTTATAGGCACCGTTCTTTTGACGCTGCCTGTATCCTCCGCGTCCGGAAGCTGGACGCCCTTTGAGGACGCGCTGTTCACATCCGCAACATCGGTATGCGTAACGGGCCTCGTGGTAGTGGACACCTATCTCTATTGGAGCGTCTTCGGGCAGGCGGTGATACTGGTGCTTATCCAGATAGGAGGCCTCGGAGTAATAACCGTCGTGGCCACGCTGATGCTCATAGCTCACAAGAGGTTCTCCCTCAGCTCCAGGCTTGCGCTGCGCGACGCACTGAACTTAGACAGCATCTCAGGGCTTCTGGGCTTTCTTTCCCGTGTGGTGCGCGGAACACTTATAGCAGAGATAATAGGCGCCCTGCTGTACATGCCGGCGTTCATACCGGTCTATGGCACGCGGCACGGCATATGGGTGTCCGTGTTCAACTCCGTATCCGCGTTCTGCAACGCCGGGCTGGACATACTCGGGCCGGACAGTCTGACGCCCTTCCGCACGCAGCCCCTGGTGCTGATAGTCACCATGCTGCTTATAATCATAGGCGGCATAGGATATGTGGTCTGGATAGACCTTCTCAAGAAGACGGCCTTCGGGATAAGGCGTTCCTTCTCCCCCAGGCAGATCATAAAGCGCCTGTCGGAGCACACCAAGCTGGTGCTCGCCATCACCCTTACGCTGGTGCTTTCCGGCGCGGTGCTGGTATTCCTTGCGGAGAGAAACAACCCGGACACCATAGGCGGCATGTCCGTACCGTTCAAGATACTTAACAGCCTGTTCGAATCCGTCACCTTCCGCACCGCGGGATTTGCCACCTTCGCGCAGAAAGGCATAACGGACATCACCTGCGTCGCGGCGTATCTTCTGATGTTCATAGGAGGCTCACCCATAGGAACCGCCGGAGGAGTAAAGACCACCACCTTCTACCTGTACCTGCTCAACATAAGCTCCTACATAAGGGGGAAGAGCAAGGTAAAGGTCTTCAACCGCAGCATAAGCGGCGCGCAGATGAAGAAGGCTTCCGTAATAGTAGAGGTGAGCGTCATAACGGTACTCGTCCTTACCCTTCTTCTGATAGCGACCAACCCCATAGACATAAAGGACGGTCTCTTTGAGATAATGAGCGCCTGCGCCACGGTGGGGCTTACAAGAGGAGCTACGACGACACTTAACCTGGCAGGAAAGCTTATAGTCACCCTCGCCATGTATCTCGGGCGCATAGGACCCATCTCCATGGCCATATTCCTCGCAAGGGGAAAAGGCACCAAGGAGCCCGAGATGCAGTACGCGGACGGTAATTTCTATATAGGATAAAGGAGGATCTTATGGCAAAATCTATTGCGGTCCTTGGACTCGGAAAGTACGGGACCAGCCTGGTGCGCACTCTTTACGAGATGGGCGCCGACGTTTTGGCTGTAGATAAGAACGAGACTCTCGTAAACGAGATAGCGGACTACTGCTCTGCAGCGGTATGCGCGGACGTATCCAACGAGGAGGCTCTTATATCCCTCGGCCTTAAGGACATGGACATAGTCGTGGTGGCGATGGCCCAGAACCTGGAGGCAAGCATACTTGCGGTAGCGGTAGCAAAGGACCTCGGCGTTCCCTACATAGTGGCAAAGAGCTCCTCCGAAAGGATGTCGGCCATACTTCTCAGGGTAGGCGCCAACAAGGCTCTCATCCCCGAGGAATACGCCGGCATACGCTCCGCAACGATACTGTTCTCGGAAACGGTGCTGGACTACTTCCAGCTTGGCAACAGCCTCTGCATGATAGAGATGATACCTCTTAAGGAGTGGGTCGGAAAGACTCTTACGGAGCTGAACCTGAGAATAAGGAACAACATTAACGTGGTCGCAAGAAGGGACGTAAACAACAGCTGGATGCTTCTTGACCCCGGAAAGCCCCTTGAGGAGAACAGCAAGCTCCTTGTGGTAATGGAGCAGAAGACTCTGGACGAACTTATTCTAAAAGACAAGGCGTGACTACAGGCTTTCCTTCTTTGTTCAGCAGAGGAGTGAGCCCTCCGGCATAGCCGCTGAAGTGAAATATATAGTTCACACCTGTCTCTCTGTCTACCCAGATCTCGGTCCCGGTAAGCGTTCCCTGCGTGTACACCTTTACGAATCTGTCATTCTTTGCCATGATATCATCCTCCGGATCATGCACAGTGATGTTTTATCGTATTATATCATAAAAAAACGTATTAACATGGATGGAATAAACACTTACATTTTCGACATGGACGGAACGATACTGAATACGTTGGAGGACCTTACGGATTCGGTCAATTTCGTTCTGGAAAAGTTCGGGCTGCCGCCCAGATACTTAAGCGAATACCGGGAGTTCTTCGGAAACGGGATACGCCACGCGATCAGCTGCGCCGTACCGCCCGGCACTCCGGAGGAGCTGATAGACAAAATGCTCCCCGTGTTCAGAGAGCACTACAACAGGCACTGCCTGGACAAGACACGTCCGTACGACGGCATCCCGGAGGTAATGAAAAAGCTTAAGGAAAGAGGCTGCAGGATAGCCATCGTGTCCAACAAGATAGATCCCGCCGTGCAGGAGCTTAACGAAAGGTTCTTTGCCCGGTACGCGGACACGGCCATAGGCGAGCGCCCCGGAGTTGCCAGAAAGCCCGCCCCGGACATGGTCCTGGCTGCTCTTGAGAAGCTCGGAAGCAGCGCCGGCGAGGCGGTATACGTAGGCGATTCCGAGGTGGATCTTAAGACAGCAAAAAACTCCGGAATCCCCTGCATAGCAGTGCTCTGGGGGTTCCGGAGCAGAGACTGCCTGCTGGAAAACGGCGCAACGCTACTTGCGGAAAAACCGGAGGATATCCTTTCGATCTGACCGTCCAAGAGACGGTATCTATTAACATATAGTTTTTATTTCTCGTGGAAAAGCGCCGTGAAGGACGGGTTGAAGAAAGTCTTCTCCAGCTCATCCTCACGGACCCGGTAGACGGAATCTCCGAAAGTAACGTTTTCGTGGAAGGTGCTTATGGGCTCCTGTCCGCCGGCGGTGTTTACGTACAGGTTGAAACGCGGATAGTCCGGCAGTATCTTCGTCCTTGCGCCTTTAAGGCTCCTTAAAGCCCCGCATACCTTTTCGAATCCCTCGTCTCCTTTGCGGCAGATCAGAAAGTGACCCCTTTCGAGTCCCGGGGCATAGTCTTCGATCATCCTTTTTGTCGCGTCCGAAGGGATCACATATTCGAACGATTCCGCAGTGTCTATCAGCTCGTCGGGGATCAGGCGCTTGGGCTTTGTGAGCACGAAGAACAGTATCAGGGCTATCGCCGCTGCGGCGGTAACTATAAGTCCGATGGTCAGCTCTCTGCCGCCCCCGCGTACGGCAGCATAGATATCAAATAGTACGGCTGCTCCGAACACGAAAAACAGATCGCGCTTAAGCATGTCTCTGTTAAGCATGAACATCGATTTAGGGTTGTATCTCATGGCAATGCTCCTTTACTTAAGACCCATAAGGAAAAGTACCACTATCGCGGCTATGCATATCATCGCGATAGCAAGGAGGAGCCTGTTGTGTTTTGCTTCGGGGGTCTCGCGTTCCGGATCCTCGTCGAAATTCAGAGGGTCATCATCCTGCCTCGGAACATAGGACACGATCTCAGGCGACTGAAGATCCGCGGGAACACCGGACGCAGGCGCATCCGCAGAAGCATCAACATGCGATTTTTCCAAAGTCGCGCGATCCATCAGATAGTCCAGCGAAACTCCGAACTTATCCGCAAGAGCAAGGAGCTTTTCCACCTCCGGCCAGCCCTCGCCGGTATCACATAGTTAAAGATATTGGTATCATTCAATCAATTTTGCCGATAAAGCGGTAGAAGATTTCTACCTCCTGTTCCCGGCTTCCGTCCTCACCTTTGACCGCTTCATGGACAACGATTTTTTCAATCAGCATATT
>JAFRZB010000030.1 GCA_017442785.1 Bacillota bacterium | reverse complement strand
AGCTGGAATATGGGGTTGAGTCCGGCGTCCTTAAGAGCCTTGCACATGCCCAGGGAGGACAGGCGCATTACGCTGGACTGGCAGTCGGTTATATTTACGGCGTGCAGCTTGCTGAGGTATTCCTTGGCTTCCTCCACCATGCCCTCGACGTGGCAACCCTTGGGAGGACCGACTTCAGCAGTTACTACAAATTCACCATTCTTAAATAATTCAGTGATCTTCATTACGTGTATCTCCTATCATTACTCAATTATAGTTTCTTTTGCTTCTTTTGTCGCTTCGAAAGTGGCGAAGTTGTGCATCTGCGTGGGGAAGTTGAACTCCTTGAGGCGTCCCCTCTCCTCCAGACGCTTGTAGATCCTCAGCCATCCGCATTCCATGCCGGGGTCTACTTCGCACTTTCCGTCCTTGCTGGTTCCTCCGCAGGGTCCGTTTACCAGGCTCTTGGAGCAGGCCGTTATGGGACAGATGCCTCCGGTAAGGTTCAGGAAGCATTCACCGCACTGGCCGCAGTCCACGGTGAGCGGGGTGACGCCCTGGAATCCCGGAAGGCGCAGGGTATCGCAGGCAGCGTATACGGGCTTGTCCTCAAAGCGCTCGGCCACGGTCTGTACGCCTACGCCGCAGGAGAATACCAGTATGCAGTCCGCCTTCTCTATGTCCTTGCCGAACCACTTTATGCGTTCCTCAAGGTTATCGGGGTTGCAGATGTAGTCCGTGGTGATGATGCCGGCAAGCTGTCCTGCTTCCTTAAGCTCTGCCTGATACTCGTTTGCCGCGGCTTCGGGGAAGCTGACTTCCTTGCAGCCGTAGCAGTTGATGACGAATACCTTCTTGTTTTCGATAAGCGGTGCAAGGGCTTCTTTGTTCTTAAGATTTGTAATAAGCATTTTACTTCATCCCCCTTACTGCCGATTTTCCTGCTCTTATGCAGTCAAGAAGCTTTATCTTGGAGGAGCAGATGTATTCGCAGCATCCGCACTCCATGCAGTCCATTACGTTCAGATCCTTGAAGGTCTGTCCGTCCGGCTCTGCAGAAGCCTTGTAGAACTGGAGCGGTCTGAGCTCCATCGGGCAGACGTCCACGCAGCGCCCGCACTTGATGCATTCCTGCGGCACGGTGTGGTCCGTCTCCAGGGCGATTATACCGTTGGTGCCCTTGTTTACGGGAACGCCGAGCTCCTTGAGCACTACGCCCATCATCGGTCCGCCCATCTTGAATGTGACATTGTCTCCGGTGACGCCGCCGCAGTAGTCGATGACTTCCTCAACGTCGGTACCGATCTTTACGAGGTAGTTGCCCGGATGAGCTATCTTCTCGCCGGAGACCGTTACCAGCCTCTCCACGAGAGGCATGCCTGTCTTAATGGCGTCCGCTATGGCCTTGGCAGAGCCGACGTTGCTTACTACAACGCCTACGTCTGCGGGAAGTCCGCCGCTGGGAACCTTGCGTCCGGTTGCGCGCTTGATCAGCATCTTTTCTGCGCCCTGCGGATACTTGGTCCTTGCCTGAAGGACTTCTATGTTTTCTACGCCTTCCAGCTTTTCCTTAAGATTGGCTATGGCGTCCGGCTTGTTGTCTTCTACGACTATGATGCCCTTTGGAGCGTCCACGGCCTTCATTATGGCCTTAAGTCCGTAGATCACGTCGTCCGCGTACGCAAGCAGCGCTCTGTGGTCCACGGTGATCAGCGGTTCGCACTCGGAACCGTTGATAAGCACCACGTCTATGGGCTTGCCGGGCATCAGCTTTACATATGTGGGGAATGTAGCGCCGCCCATTCCGGCGATGCCCTTCTCCTTTACGATCTCTACGATCTCTTCTTTGGTAAGCTCTTCCAGCGGCTTAGCCGGCTTAACGGACTCGTCCAGAACGTCCTTATAGTCGTTCTTTATGACTACGGACATTACGGGTCCTCTGCTTCCGGGGCGGTCTTCCACCGCGGTAACGGTTCCGCTTACGCTGGAGTGGATGTTGCAGCTTATGAAGCCTGCGAGCTCGCCTATCTTCTGGCCGACCTTTACGTAGTCGCCTGCCTTAACGATGGGGTTAGCGGGCTTTCCTACATGCTGAGACATCGGGATGACGACCTCTGCCGGAGCCGGGAACGGCTTGGGAGCCATGTGCTCCGTAAGCTCCTTCTTCTCAAGCGGATGGATGCCGCCGTAGTAGCCGTCCAGTCTCTTGTCTCTTACGCTCTCCACGTACTCGTGCACTGCCTTGAAGTTGACCCTGGAATAGTCGCGCAGCTGTACTGGCTGATTTACGAATTCCGGGTTGCGTCCCTGCTTCTCCAGCCTTCTGTAGATCTTTTCCCATGCGCAGTCCTTGGCGGGGTCGATCTCGCACTTGCCGTTCTTTGCGCCGCCGCACTGGCCGTTGATAAGGCTCTTGGTGCAGTCCGTAATGGGGCAGATACCTCCGGTGATGTTTAGGTAGCACTGGTTGCAGGCATCGCAGGTCTTTTTGGTAAGAGCCATGCCGTGGAAGCCGATGTAGTTGAGAGAGTCTGTCGCAGTAAATACGTTGAGGCCCTCCTGCTCGGCTATGGTCTGCACGCCCAGTCCGCAGGAGATGACGATGATGTTCTCCGTTCCTGCGGGGATCTTACCGTCCAGCTTCTGCTTGGTCTGGATGCTGTTGCAGAGGAAGTCCAAAGACACGGTCCCTGTAACTGTTTTTCCCTGTGCCGCAGCAAGCTCTGTGAATTCCTTGAGTTCCGGTTCCTCAAGAGTCTTGAATTCCTTAAAGCACTTGTTGCAGGATACGACGAAGATGTTATCCCTGCCTTCCAGCAGAGCGTTCAGCTTTTCCGCATCCTTTAGCACATACTTTGTATAGTCCACTATTAATTCTCCTTTCTGCGGGGCCTCTGCTGGGTCCTCCGCCAGATAAATATCTAATTTGTAATTATATCAAAGATGTTCTGCAAACTAAAGTCAAAAAAATGACAATATAAAACTATTTTCTTGGAAAAAACGCAAAAATGCCTGCCGGATGCGGCTACAGAAGGTCTATGAGTTCTTTAACGTTTTTAAGCGCGGAAGCGTTCATGCTGGCGCCGAAGAGCTTTTCAATTTGCTCTTCGTTCCTAAGCATGCGGTAGAACTTAAGGCAGGAGAAGAACTTGTCCTTTACCTGCGCGTCCGTAAGAGGATGGCCGGTGCCTCCCATGGAGCTCTCCTCGTGGCGGAAGAACTCGCCCTTGGAGGACTTTACCGTCATGTCCGCGAAATGCGCCTGAGGCTTCCCCCAGGAGGACTCGTATTCAAAGCTTATCTTGCGCCCCTGCTCTCTTATGTCCGGGTCCGCAAGGCGTTCTTCGGTAAAGCTGCCAAGGTCCAGGCTGCCGTATTTGAGTATCGTGCCAAGAACGAAAGGCATGCTGACCTTTGCCATGGCAACGCTTTCCGGCTGCAGTTTATATTCGAAGGGCTCTAAAGCCATGGCTGCGGATTCGTGCAGCTTTAGATGGATCTCCTTTATGTCTTCCGCTTTAAGATCTTCCTTTGCCATTATGTCCGTAAGGACCTGTATGGGTGTGTGCGTTGCCTTGCAGCTCGGCCAGGGCTTGTAAGTTATGTTGTCAGTCTCGAAGCGCTTCCCGAGGCCGTCTGTTATCCTGGTGAGGTCGCAGTTACCGCGGGTATACATAGTATAGAAACCCATTTTGCCCTCTATGGGGGTATCGAAACGGGTGTGCATCCCCAGCTTTGCCATCATGCAGCTTTGGACCACGGCCTGAGCCGCGAAGCCCTCCCTCATGGTGCGGATGACAGAGCCCTTGCTGCTTAAGGATTCCCCGCTGCAAGTAAACTGCGTCATAGCCATGGCCACGGCGTCCATAATCTCCCCTTCATCAAGGCGCATAAGCTTAGCCACGCCGTAGACAGCGCCCAGGCACTCCGTTATGGCCGGGTGGTTCCAGCCGAAGGGCTGGGTGTTTACGGTTATGGCCTGGGTGAACCTGCAGGAAAGGTCCGTGCCTATCACCAGAGCGGTTATGAACTCCTCGCCGGAGACGTCGCCCAGGTATTCGGAGACCGCAAGAGCCGCCGGGAATATCACTCCGCTGGGGTGCACCAGCGCGTCGTGGGAATCGTCGAAGTCTATTGCATGGGAGAGCACCCCGTTGGCAAGAGCCGCCATCTCCGGGGATGTCTTCTTCCCGTCATAAAGGATCGTGCAGGGGCCGGTCTGCCTCGCCGCGTATTCCGCCGCCTTAGGCGTGGTCTCGTCCAGTGACGTTGCCGCAAGCATGCAGGCCAGCATGTCGTTTACGCTGTGCTCCTGGGCCTTTACGGTCCTTTCCGGAAGCTTGCCAAAGTCCAGGTCCAGAACATAATCCAGGACCTGCTGAGAGACAGTTCTTTCGCTCATGATTCATTCCTCGTCCTGATCCGGCAGCGGCTTTTCATGCGCACGATGCCGGTGATTTATGTTTATTTTATCAAAAACACTCCTTTTGTGCCATGGCAAATCCTCAACGGCAGTCCCCGGAGAAAAAAAGCCCCCGAAACATTTTAGTTTCGGGGGCATAATTTGGTGGCCCATACAAGACTTGAACTTGTGACCTTCTGGTTGTCACGGGCAACAAACGCAGTTTTTGGCGTAAAAAACTGTCGAAAACCATCGGATATCGTGCCACAGTTTTCTGTTGAAATTCCAACGTTTTTCCCGATTTTTGCGTGTATACCGTAGAGCACTGTGGAAAGGTGTGGAAACGCTTCGTTTTTTGTATGTGGTGGAGAAAAAATGGAGAAAAAAACAGAGACAGATCATGCACCGTCTCCGCTATAATATGAATGATTATACGCTTTGAAGAACGTATCCCGGACTTTCTACTTAAGCAGTCTGAGCGCCATGCGCAAATATAGCGTGATGTCCGGATCGCCCAGATCCATTTTGGTCAGTTCTTCAATGCGGCGTATTCTATATAAACATGTAGTTCGGGCTATAAAGAGTTTTTCAAATGTTTTGCTTATGCTGCAGTCGTTTTCAAGATAGCAGCGAAGTGTCGGCACAAGGTCTGCATGTGCCTCCATATCGTATTTGATCAGCGCCTTTAAGCCTTTTGTGCAGAACACCTCGGGTAAGATACCCATATCAAGAATGCTTATCATAGCATTTAGTATGTTTGCATCAAAATAGTACAGTTTCTTCTGCCGGTCCCTTAGTGCGTACTGAGTCATAAGCTTTGCCTGACGCAGACATGACGGTGTTTCTGAAAAATCCCCATAATCCGTACTCGTTCCCGCATACAACGCATTGTTGCTCAGAAACAGATTCATCCTTCGCTCGATCTCCGCAGCCGGGAGAGTCGATCTGTCCAGATCGATTATCTGGTAGATCATGTTGTTCTGGATAAAAATATACTGTCCGTCAAACAGTTCTTCCAGATAAAACGCAGCCTCATTAAGCGACTTCTCGGAACCCGGCATGCCGTCAGACAACGCATAACACATATAGTTGTCATCCTTTTCCCACCCTAACGAGCGTATGGCATGATCAAAGCTGTCCCTGTAGCGGCCGTTTGGAGAAGCAAGTTCCTGGATCATTTGGTCGAATTCTCTGTTGGCCCGGAAATGGTATTCTCTGTTGCGGCTGAGTAAAAGTTTGATGTACTCTCCGAACCACTCTACAAGTCTGTAATCTCCGCGCCTGAACGGACGGTATGTGTTTTCTATCATGAATCGACCCATATAATTGTTTCGGTCAAACAGGTTGTAAAAAATGATATGAGTCTTATAGGTCTCTATACCTGAATAAGTCGGTCCCTGGGCTTCAAAAGTTTTCAGGAATTCTTCATTCTTATAAAGGATGCTTCTTTCATCCTCCGGGAAGTATTCGTCGTTCGCGGAGCCATACATCTCCTGTCCTTCCGGACGCTCCGGGTCGTAAGCAATGAATAGGATCTTTTCAAAAACACCAAATGCAGAAGCAGGTGTTTCAAAGAGTTCCAGGGCGACAGAGCCGAAATCCCGGACAGGATGTCCTTCGATTATCATGTCCTTTATCTTTTCATCATAATCCGAATAATAGTAAAAGACATCCAGAACTTCCTGGAACAGCGACTGCTTGTCTTTTGACGCGCTGAAACAAAGCAGCTCGCATGAATCACTGTTGAATACCGGCGGCGGGAATCCAAAACATATCAAAGCAATATGCCTGGACAGATCTGCTTCTACGGGAAGATCTTCTGCAGATGCTATGAACAGGACCTCCGGATCCAGGTCATCACCTTTGTGATACTGGCGGACGTATTTAAGCGTTCGTTCTGCCATAGGATCCAGTTTTTCCTGAAGCAAGAGATCTCCGGATATCCTGTCCCTTATTATACTCAGATTAAACAGCATCTTTGACCTCCTTGACTAAGTGAAAGCATTTTCAGATGATTTTTGTCTAAATCAGTTCTTTCTTTTTATTCATTATCTCGTTTTCCGGCGTTCATGTCAATTGTTTTATCAGTTGATTGACAATTATAGCTATAAAATACGCCGTCATTTTTATCGATATCCTTCGGAATTAAAAAATAGTCGACAAATATGTCTATTTACCTTGATTCAATTCGGAAAAACCGCGTATTTACAGGGAAAAAACCATCAGTCTATACTTTACTTGACGATACCACTGCCACATCCGGCAGGCAAAAAACCATCATGATCAACTGAAAAGCATATTCAGACAGGAGGCCGCAGAATGAATAACTATCCCTATAATGAAAAAGAAATTAAAAAAGGTCAAACTCGTTTTCTGTTCGGATGCGAATTGACAGAACTGGACACCCCTATCGAGCCGAAGAAGATGATCGAGGATATGCTCGACGGAAAAGACCCGGTTTGGCTCCCTTCCACATTTGATTATGGCTATCTCTTCCCCCGCTGCGTTCCGGACAACCCAGCCAAAGGCAATGTGTCCGACTATAAGCTCCCTCCGGAGGAACTCGGTGGAAAAGACATGTTCGGAATAGACTGGGAGTATGTTCCCGAAGTAGGCGGATCCACAGTTCGTCCGGGCAAGCCTCTTCTTGCGGATGCCAATGAATGGTATGACAAAGTTGTCTTCCCGACCAAAGAAGTCATCGACAGCTGGGACTGGGCAGATGCAAAGGCGAATGCCGACAAGTTCATGAGAGATAAGGATTTCTGGGAGATCATTATCTGCACCGGTTTCTACGAAAGACTGATCTCTTTCATGGATTTTGAAAACGCCGCCATGGCGATGATAGATGAGGACCAGCAGGATGCCGTAAAGGACCTGTTCGACAAGCTCGCGGATCTGTACATAGTTCTGATCGACAAATATCTGGAGGTCTTCGGAGACAGGATCGATGCAGTATGCCTGCATGATGACTGGGGACACCAGCGCGGTATATTCTTCTCGCCGGATACAATACGCGAAATGATCGTGCCCTACATGAAGAAAGTGACCGATTAGGGATCCTCTCCCATAACTCAGATAATGTATCTGATGAGTGACTATTAAGCTTTCAAAGTTCGTGAGAGGTCGTTTCCTCTCACCCCTTAGACGTGAACTTTTTTTCAAAATAGCAACTCGTTTTTTGAAACTTTTTTAAGTTTTTTAAAACTTTTTTCGAATAAACGCGGGCCTATTAGACAAAAAACAGCCCCGGATAATTGGGACTGATTATAAATATGCATAAAACTGGGATTACCAAAAATTACCCAAAAGACAAGTGGTGGAGAAAAAATGGAGAAAAAATGATTTTGGCCGATTTTTCAAAAAAGAACGAACCCCTGAAATCGTTGAAATTTCAAGGGTTCTGACTGGTGGCCCATACAAGACTTGAACTTGTGACCTTCTGGTTGTCACCCAGACGCTCTCCCAGCTGAGCTAATGGACCGTTACTGCGCTTTTTCCGCTGCGCAATGGATATAATAACACAAAAGGCCGGGATTGCAAAGTTTTTTTTGCGTCCCGGCCCTATTTTTCAGCACTGCTGTATGAGCCTTATGTAGAACTCCACGGCGCGGGCCATGCAGTCCAGGCGTATGCGCTCGTTGTTGCCGTGTATCATGCGGCGCTCCTCGGAGGTAAGATCCATGGCGGAGAAGCGGTACACGCGGTCCGAGAGCCTTCCGTAGTGGCGGCTGTCGGAGCACTGCACCATAAGGTACGGAGACACCAGGGCGCCCTTCCACGTACCGCGCACCGCCCTGCAGACGCGCTCCCAGCCATCCACGTCCGTGCGGGATATGCGGCTTGGCTCGGCCTCCACGGCGGCTTCTATCTTTATCTCCGGATCTTTTATGACACTGCGGTAGTGCCCCAGGACGGTCTTGGAGGTATCAGCCGGATTGATGCGCACGTTGGCGGTCATGGACGCGGAAGGCGGTATTACGTTGTTGGCCTTGCTTCCGCTCATCTGCGTGAACGCGGTGGTGGTGCGGACAAGCGCATTGAGCTCGCCGCCGCTCTTTTTGCATATCATGTCCAGCACTCCGCCGAAGCACCAGAGATTGGCGAAGATCATGCGGTAAATGAAGCCGGAGTGCCTTCCGAGAGTATCGAACATCTTAAGGACAGGCTCAGTAAAGTGGCTCTTGCAGGGGTGGTCTTCTATGTCCACACAGGCCTGCGACAGTCTGCCAACAGGCGTATGGGGAGCAGGTGCGGAAGCGTGCCCGCCGTTGGTGTCCAGCTTAAAATCCACGTTCATGAGACCCTTTTCCGCAATGCCTATCAGCGCGCAGGCGCCTGAAACTCCGGGGAAGACTCCTTCCACCACGGCTCCGCCCTCGTCCACTACCATGGCAGGCTCTATTCCATGTTCCAGGAACCAGTCCACTATGTGTACCGCACCTTTGCCGTTTATCTCTTCCTGGCCGGAGAAGGCCATGTATACGTCCTTTTCAGGCACGAAGCCCTGCGCAATGAGGGTGTCCGCAGCAAACAGAGCGCCGTTGAAAGTAACCTTGGTGTCCAGCGTTCCCCTGCCCCACATTACACCGTCCGATACTTCCGCGCAGAACGGATCCTTTTCCCAGTTTTTCTCCTCTACAGGCACCACGTCGTAGTGCGCCATGAGGACTGCGGGGCCTTCGTCAGCCTTGGACGCCTTGGGAGCCTCGCCCTTGGCAGAGCCCTTTCCCGGCCAGCGGAACAGTATGCCGCGGTCCGCAAGCTGCGTAAAGTCACACGCCGCGAAAACGTTGGGATAGAGCGAAGGCAGCAGGCCGATCAGTTTTTCGAACTCCGCGTCGTCCTCCAGCGAGTGGTCCGTGTAGGACACCGTCCTGCACTTTACAAGCTGCGCGAGGCAGTCCGCGGCTTTGGCCTTGTCAAACTCCACGTCCGCAAAGTCTTCCGCAGGCGCGGGCGCAGGCTTAAAGGCCGCGGTGCGCACCAGCAGCACCGCAAGGAATACGACTATTATCGCAAGAATGATATATCCGACCATTACAACATGCCTTTCTTATACATAAGTCTGGATACGCCCAGCGTGAACAGCACACCCACCGGGACCATTATGCCTACGGTCCCCGCGTTGAGCGCAGGCACCGCTATGAACAGTATCAGCATCAGTATCATCGGCGCTATGGCTATCTTTATGTTCTTGGACACGAACACCACAGCCAGGGCTCCGAACAGCGCGGGCACCATCTGCGCAAAGGCAGGAGTAAGCGCCGGAGAATTCAGCACCGGTGTCAGCGGTCTTATGAGGAGCACGCCTATTATGATTATTATCGTGGTAACTATGCTGGAGACCGCGATGGAGATCGTGGAGATCACCTCGCCCTCCTCCGAGCTTGCCTTAACGTCCGCCTGCTCAAGAGCGTTGAGCGCCACCGGCAGCTTAAGGTTGGAGATGTTGCCTGTTACGAAGGACAGGTAGGAACCGCCTGCGCCCAGCATGGGAACGTAGGTAATGGTCTCCACTATGCCCACCGCCCAGTACATCGGGGCAGTGGCGACAAGGCCCAGGGCAAAGCCGTGCCAGTCCGGCCCGGTCTTAAAGATGATGCCCGTGGCTATGGGATATGCCAGAAGCATTATCATCACGAATATGTTCCACTTGCGCCCGAAGCTGTGGACCTGATCGATGTAAGTCATTTCTTTTTTCATCGCCTTGTCCTCCCTTTTATGACAGCCACGCGGTGATGGGTATCGCCGCGGCCATTCCTATTATCAGGCTTATCGGAAGCGCGTAGTCCATTATCCAGCGCTTGCCGGTCTTTTTGAGCAGCAGCCCGCAGACCACCATAACAATTGCGGATATGAAGAATATGCATACCGGGATGAGGCCTGTATAGTCCCCCTTGAAGGCTCCCGCCACGTCGCAGAACACGAAGCCTATGAACGCGGAGATCATGCCTATGAACATCGAATTCTGGAAGATCTCTGCCCACTTTTTGTCGCGCTTCTCAAGGTTTATAACGCCGGTGAGGAGCTTCTTTCCGATGAGCGGCACCAGCCAGATGCCCACCAGGATGGAAAGCGTCATTACTCCTGCTATGGTTACATACTGAGTTGCCGAAAGCCCCGCCACCTTTCCGAAGGTAAGGCCCATGGCGCTCTCAGCATTGGTGGCCGCTACCGTCTCGTAGGACAGGTTTCCTACCACGGAAAGGCGCAGCCACGGAAGCGGCAGGCCCAGATCCTTGGACAGCGTTATTACGCTTATGACTATTGCTATCGCCGGAGCGATGGTAAAGATGGCCGCCGTGCGCGCTATGCGCTTGAGCTTGTCCGTGCTCATCCCCAGCTCCTTGGCCCGTTTCCAGGCTTTCAGGAGGAAGAAGACGGACTGTGCAAGCACTACGGCTACGATGATGCCCGCGAGTACGAACAGTACCGGGCTGTTGATGCCGAATTCCATGACTTGTGTCCTCTCGATAATAATTGCGGAAATAACTTGTGGATGACTACAAAATAATTGTAAAGTCGCTGAGGTGGAATGTCAATCACCGGCGCCCCTGACAAATTCGCGAATTTGTGTCCATTTTGTCAGTAAAGCACGTTTTTTATTATAGAAATACGCGCCAAAATGCTGTTTTGCATGATAAAAAAAACAGATGCTGACAGGAAAGCGTTCAGCAAGGCATTAATGTCAGTAAAAACAGGATCATATGCTGACAAAATGCTTATTTAATGAGAAAAACGGCAACGAGACGGATAACGTATCAAAAGGCCGATCCCCAGGCCGATAGTAAAGATCTGTCGTTCCGGAAAATAATTATTTTTGACTTTCAGAAGATGTTGAAGATCAGCGCGCCGATAAAGAAAGACAGCACGTTGGCAAAGAAAGTAAGGACCAGGAGCCTGCGGGACGGGCCAAACGCGCGGCGGTAGATAAGATATTCACCCGCGACCACCAGCAGTTCCAGGATGATGAGCCACGGCACGTCGAACGCGCGGGGATCGAAATGAAGGAACAGGTTGAGCGCCTCGTTGGTAAAAACATTCGTCAGGGCGATTATCCCCAGATCCTGCCTGCCCTTATACCCGAACAGGCGGAAAAAGACTGTCTCGATCAGGACGGTCAGGATGCATGCGGCTCCGAAGTACAGTATGGGGTTGTCCCAAAAAGACCAGAAGTTGTCGTATGTCATAGCGGATCGAAAGACCGGCGCGGATCAGCGCATGTTGATGTCGTTGGGCTCTTCCGGCTGCATGCCGTCGTTCTCAAGCCTGCGTCTTTTGACGGCGCGGCGAAGCAGCACGATCGCGACGATGATCACCACCGCCGGGATGCAGTAGATGATCCACGGCAGCGCCCTTACGATAGGACTGGGCGCTATGTCCGCGAACGCGGCCGAAGTTCCGAGAACTATTATGAGCATCGTGGCTGCGAGTATGCGAAAACGTTTCATGTCGTTACCTCCGAAGGATCACTTACGCAAAGCTTTTTCCGAGTATATTATAGCACCGAGGCCCAGCAGAAAACAGACGATGATAAGAATGCTCTGCAGAGGACCCGTGAGCTTTATCAGGCCGCCGATCAGAGTCCCGGGCCAGAGCGCGGAAGCCGTAAGCCCGAAAGCGAGCCCCGGGTACTGCGGGATGTGGCGGTACATCAGCCACAGTGTGACGGGCATGCTGAGGTTTATCAGAAGCTGGCCTATGAGCGACAAAGGCATGCTCCATGCAAAGAACGCAGTAAGGACGGCTGCGGCCGCAATGCCTGCGATCGCAGGCTTTACGACGCCCAGCCTGTCGCGGACGAAGCCCCCGGCGAACTTGCCCAGGAACACGCAGAGCGTAAGAAGAACTGCCTGCAGCGCGCCCGTCTTCCAGGTGAATTCCGCCGCAGTCCCTCCGACAGCCCGCACGGCTACAGCCGCCGTGAGCAGGACAACCGGAAACACTGCAGAGCTTTTGACCTCCGGTTCCTTATCTTCAAAAACATACCTTGCCGCAGCTCGCCTGTAGATGCTGAAGCACACTATGGATGCTATTCCCAGGGCAAGACATACGTAGTCCAAAGAGCCGGGCAAAAGCACCCCGAGGGTGACGCCTAAGGCTCCCGGCGCCACGAAAACGCCCAGAGGGACTGCCCTGCCGCTGCTGCGGTCCAGCGTCACGGACCCGGCGGAGACGTGGAACACGCTGTTGCCGAGGCCCAGAAGCACAGCTTTTACCACAGGACCTAAGGGCGATAACGCCGCCGCTGCAGCGACGAACATGGCTCCTGCCTGGAGCGAGCCCTGCAGCAGGAAACGGTCGTCCGGACGCCTGCCGGGACGTAATATCCTGTCCATGGCAAAGCCGAAAAGGCACTGCGTGGAGAAAGCAAGGGTATTGTAAACGAACACCGCGGCAGCGAAGCCTTCCGCTTCCGTCCCGAACGAAAACAGAGCCCCGACGCACGCGGCGTCCACAAGAAAGTGCGATATTGCGTTGAAGATAGTAATGGTCATCTGCCGAGCATGTACAGCAGCGCGTTTACTATGCAGGCCGCTACGTTGCTTCCGCCCTTGCGGCCGCGGGCAACTATGTAGGGCACGGGGCGCTGCATTATCATCTCTTTGGATTGTACCACATTTACGAAGCCTACGGGAACACCTATCACCAGCTCCGGCTTAAGTTTTCCCTCGTCGATGAGCTCGCATATGCGCACCAGCGCCGTGGGAGCGTTTCCTATTGCGAAGATGAGAGGCTTTCCCAGCGCGGCAGCCTTGTCCATGGAGGCGGCGGAACGCGTAGTCCCCTGCTCCTTTGCGGCTTTGGCTACGTCCTCGTCCGCTATGAAGCAGTAGACCTCGCCGCCGTATCTTGCGAGATTCTTCTTGTTGATCCCTGCCTTTGCCATCTGGGTATCCGTAACGATGCAGGCGCCGTTTTTTATGGCCTCATGAGCCTTTGCAACGACGTCCTCCGAAAAGCAGAGATTATCCGCGTAGTCGAAGTCCGCGCTGGTGTGGATGACGCGCTTTATAATCGGCGCAAGCGCCGGGTCTATCGGGTGCGGAAGCTCGGACTCTATTATCTCGAAGCTCCTTTTTTCTATCTCCATCGGGAGCACTTTTTCAAGCTCTGTTATCATATCCCGGCCTCCAGTATCCTGTATATCAGATCCATGTCCATGTTGTTCCTTACGCCGTCCGCGAGGATGTCGTACTGCTTTTCCTTGTATGCCTTGTAATCGAAGACTGCAAGCTCCGCGGGATCTATGCCCTTCCTCGCACAGAGCACCGAAAGCACCGCCTTCCTGCACTGCGCGGAATCGAAGAAGCCGTGCAGATAGCTTCCGAGCACATTGCCGGAGGCGCAGCCGTCGCTATGTCCGTTGTCCAAAGACGCCAGAGACCTTGCTCCATCCTTAAGGACAGTCTCTCCCATGTGGATCTCGTAGCCCTCGAGCTCTATGCCGGAAAGCTCCTTCCAGAAGCCTTCCGCTGACACCCTTCCGCCGACTCTTGTGCGGTGCTTTTCCTCCGCGAACTCGGTCTCTGTGGGAAGAAGCCCCATACCGGCTACGCTGCCGCCGCCTTCAACGCCTGAGACGTCCGTTATCCTGCGTCCCAGCATCTGGTAGCCTCCGCATATGCCAATGACCGGAGTACCGTCCGCATTCAGGTGCTTTATGGCAGCCTCGAGCCCGTTCTGGCGCAGCCACAGAAGGTCCGAGATGGTGTTCTTGGTGCCCGGAAGTATGATAAGATCCGGCTTTCCCAGCTCCCTTTCGGAGCTTACGTAGCGCACGCCCACGCCGTCCGTCGCCTCCAGGACGGTAAAGTCCGTAAAGTTGGAGAGCCTCGGAAGGCGCACCACCGCTATGTCGATCTTTGCGGCCTTGCTCCTTACGAGCCTTTCCGAGAGGCTGTCCTCGTCGTCTATGTCCACCTTAAGGTACGGCAGCACGCCGGCCACGGGCCTGTGAGTTATCTCCTCAAGCTGCTTAAGGCCGGGCTTTAGGATCTCCACGTCTCCGCGGAACTTGTTTATCACCGTTGCCTTAACGTAGTTCTTTTCCTCCTCGGTGAGGAGCTCTATTGTGCCGTAGAGCTGCGCGAAAACGCCTCCGCGGTCTATGTCCCCCACCAGGAGCACGGGAGAGGCGGCCATCTTTGCCATTCCCATGTTGACGAAGTCGTCCGCCTTGAGGTTTATCTCCGCCGGGCTCCCGGCGCCCTCTATTACGATTATATCGTTCTGCTCCGAGAGCGTGTCGAAGGCCTTCTGTATGGCGGGGCGCAGGGTATGCTTCATCTTATAGTACTCCTGCGCGTGGTAGTTTCCGATGACCTCCCCGTTTACTATCACCTGTGAGCCCATGTTGGTGACGGGCTTAAGGAGTATGGGGTTCATGAGCACCGAAGGCTCTATGCCCGCGGCCTCCGCCTGCACCACCTGGGCGCGGCCCATCTCAAGGCCCTCCTTGGTTATGAAAGAGTTAAGGGCCATGTTCTGGCTCTTGAAGGGCGCCACCCTGTAGCCGTCCTGCCTGAAGACCCTGCAAAGACCGGCAGCCACCAGGCTCTTGCCTGCGTTGGACATGGTCCCCTGTATCATTATCGCTTTAGCCATATAATTCCTCCAGCGCCTTAATAAACGCGTCGTTCTCCTCCTCAGTGCGCACCCCTATGCGGACATAGCTGTCATCCAGGCCGGTAAAGCTCCTGCAGTCCCGGACCTTTATTCCGCGGCACTCGAACTTTTCCCTCATCGTAAGCATCGGCACTAAGCCTGCGCCGCCCCGGGCAGCGGATGCCCCTCCAAAGCCTCTCTCGTCCCGTATGAGCAGGAAATTCGCCGCGGACGGGAATACCTTCAGACCGAAGCTTTCGAGGGCTGAAACGAGCCGTTTTCGTTCTTTGTCTATATAAGCCCTCGCATCCTTAAGAAATCCCATCTCGGCGCAGCAGGCCGTGCCCGCCGCCTGAGCGGCCGAAGACACGCTCCAGGGTATCCCGAAGCGGTAGACCTCGTCCAGAAGCTCCGTATCCGCCGAGAACATGAAGCCCAGCCTCAGCCCGGCCATGGAGTAGGTCTTGGTGAAGGCGTTTATCACGGCCATGTTACTGAACTTCCCGATCATGGCCAGCGCGCTCGTTGCCGACGTGAACTCCAGGAAGCACTCGTCCACCGCAAGCAGCGCCCCGCGCTCTTTGCACAAAGACGCGATGCCCCAAAGCTCTTCCGTTCCCATGAGGCTTCCGTCCGGGTTGTTGGGCCTGCAGACGAATACCATGCGCGGGCTGTACTTTTCAATTGCTTCTCTTATGGGGAGCAGCTTTCCCTTACCGCCCTTGTCAGGTATATCAAAGCCGGGCACTGCGTACTCAAAGATCTCAGCGCCGAAAAGCGCGGCGCTTCTGGCGTACTCGGAAAAGCCCGGCGCCGGCACCAGCACGGACTCCGGCCTTACCGCTGCGCACAGCCTTAGTATAAGGTCCGACGCTCCGTTGCCGCAGACGATGTTCTCCGCGGGCACTCCGTACCTTTCGGAGAGCGCTGCCGTAAGCTTTCTGCAGAAGGGATCCGGGTAGGTGATCTCCTCCCTGACAGCCCTCTGCGCGGCTTCCGCGGCTGACGCAGGCATTCCCAGCGGGTCTATGTTTACGGAAAAATCCGTCAGCTTCTCTTTTCCGGCGAATATGTCTCCGCCGTGTTCGTAATTCCTCATATGCTTAACCCGTATCCGGCAAATATCATCACTATGAGCCTTACGCATATCACGGCAATCAGGGACAGCCACGATGTAAGCATAAGTATCGTATTTGAGCGGTATATGTCATCCGCTTCTATGGGACGTATGTCGTCCCCTATGAACTCCTTTTTGTGCACCACGCCGCCGTAGACAGCGTCCCCGGCCAGCTGCACCTGAAGCGCTCCGGCCATAACGGACTCCGTCTGGGCGGAATTGGGGCTGGCGTGCTTTCTGCGGTCTCTTTTCCAGATCCGCGCGGCGCCCTCCCCGTCAAAGCCGCCTATCTTAGAGGCAACTATCATCAGGAGCGCCGAGAGCCTTGCCGGTATGAAGTTGAAGACGTCGTCGGCCTTGGCAGCGAAGGTCCCGAAATGCTCGTAACGCTCGTTGCGGTAGCCTATCATGGAATCCATGGTGTTGACCGCCTTGTAGACGCAGCCGCCCACAGGCCCGAAGAGCATCATGTAGAACATCGGGGCAATCTCACCGTCCGAGGTGTTCTCCGCGACAGTCTCCACTGCTGCCTTTATTACTCCTGCCTTGTCCAGAACGTCGGTGTCCCGCCCGACTATCCAGGAGACGGCCTTCCTTCCGGCCTCAAGGCCGTTCTCCTTAAGCTCTGTGTACACCCTTCTGCTTTCGTTTACCAGGGACTTGGCCGCCAGGCACTGCCAGCAGAGCAAGGTCCCGACCACGATGTACACGACGAAATGTATCTTCCACGCTATGAACAGCAGAAGTCCGGAGCTTACGGCAGCGGCAAGCACCACGCAGATCCAGAGGATCATGCCGCCTCTGAACCTGTCCATGCGGTCGTAGAGCTTTTTCTCAAGAAAGCTTATGAGCTTTCCGTAAAGTATTACTATGTGAGGCCATCCGTGGGGATCTCCGAGGACGCCGTCCAGGGAGAAGCCCAGAAAGATGCACAAAGTGTTACAAAGGAGCATATTCAGAAGCCCTCCTTGCAAAGCTCTCCGCAAAACCGGGATTTGCGGGAAGATACAGATGCGGGTAGCCCGCGTATAAGTTTTTATTCGCTATGACGCAGTCCCAGCCGCGCTTTCCGGACGGCTTTTCCGCCCTGAAGGAAGCGCCGTTGTTGTCGCTGTCGTAGTAATGGAACTCGTGAGCCCTTATGGATCCGCCCGCCCGGCAGAACAGATTGTCCTCCTTTGCGGTGAGCGTAACGTAGCCGAAGCGCTGGAGCCTGGGGGTCTTAAAGGACCTTCCCTTTACCGCTCCTACCATCGGAACTCCGTCCAGATACTCGTGCAGGTACATGAAGCCTCCGCATTCGGCAAAGGTCGGAAGGCCCTGCAAAACAGCGTTCTTTACAGAATGAAGCATTCTGTTATTTTCCGATAGTTGCAATGTGTATAGCTCAGGATATCCTCCGGGAAGATAGAGGGCTTTAACGCCCCTCGGGAGCTCTTTATCGTGCAGAGGGCTGAACCATACCGGCTCGAACCCGGCTGCCTTGAGCACCTCTATGTTCTCCTCATAGATAAAGCAGAAGGCCTCGTCCCGGGCTACAGCAATGGGTATTCCGCTCCCGGCCTTCTTTACGCAGCCGGCCGCGTCAGGGCCTGTCACCTCCGGTGCTGTGCGTGCAAGCTCTATTATCCCGTCCAGGTCCAGATGCTCCTCCGCCGCTCTTCCCAGCGCTGCTATCCTCTCCTGAAGATCCTCTATCTCAGCCGCGGTTATAAGCCCAAGGTGCCTGGAGCCTATCTCGGCCTCGGGAAGCTTAGGCATAAAGCCCAGAGGCTTTACGCCCTGAGCCTCTGCTATCTTTGCAAGGTCCATGTACGTCATGGCGGAAGCGCCGTTGAATATGACGCCCTCTATTCCGCTGCCTTCCCTAAAGCTCTTAAAGCCCTTTATCACAGCACCCGCCGAGGTGTACATGCCGCGGACGTTCACCACGAGTATCACCGGTGTCTTTGTTGCCTGCGCCACCGAGAAGGTGCTCGCGTCCCCTTCCGGGCCTATGCCGTCGTAATAGCCCATCACGCCTTCCGCCACGGATATCTCCCGCGCGTGCGCAAAGAGCACGCCCTTAAGCTGCTCCGGGGTGCAGAAGAACGGGTCCAGGTTGTAGGACGGAATGCCCAGGACTGCCCTGTGGAACATGGGATCTATGTAGTCCGGACCGCATTTGAAGGCGCAGATATCCAAGGCTCTATCCTTAAGGGCCTTCATCAGAGCTATGCTCACCGTCGTCTTTCCGCAGCCGGAATTGGTGCCTGTTATGAGTATCCTTGCGGACATCAGTCTTCTCCGCCTCCGCTTATAATGAATATCGGGTTCCTGGCCATCATCATGTCCTTGCCCGCAACGCGCTTTGACGCCGCCGCAGAGATCTGTACCACCTCCGGGACTATTCCGTGAGCCTCGAAGGCCAATAGCGCGTCTCCCACGGTCTGCAGCACTATGGCGCTGGTAACTATGCGTGCCCTGGGGTTCTTAGCCAGGACCACGTCGAATATCTCCTTCATGTTGCCCTTGGAGCCGCCCACGAAGACAGCGTCAAGAGCGGGCCAGTCCTTAATGTCGTCCGGTGCCAGCCCCTGCACGGCCTCGACGTTTCCTATGTGGAAGTTCCTGCAGTTCTCGTTTATGAGCCTTACGGCTTCCGGCTCCGGATCCACCGCGTAGACCCTGCCCTTCCATGCCGCAAGAGCCATCTCCACGGTGCAGGATCCCGTTCCCGCGCCTATGTCCGCGCAGACGTATCCGGGTCTTATCGCGAGCTTGCTCATTATGACCGCCCTTATCTCGGACTTGGTCATGGGGACGTCGCCCCTCGTAAAGAGCCCGTCCGGTATGCCCGTCCTCACCCTGTCGTCAGCGTCGGGATTCTCGGCAACCACAACGGTAAGAGACGAGAGATCCATCCCTGCGAGCTCCTCTGCCGTGCAGCTTATGACCTTCTGCTCCGTGCTTCCCAGGTCCTGACCCACGTAGAGCTTAAGCCCTCCGAACCCCGCACAGACGAGCTTTTCCGAGAGCAGCGACGTGTTCTTTCCCGTAAGGAAGAACGTCAGTTTGTTCCTTCTTACCATCTCCGCCGCGTTGGCGTCCCTTCCGTGAAGGCTGCACAGAGCAGCGTTCTGCCAGGGCAGCCCAAGCGCCGCGAACATTGCGTTAAGGGACGAGATGCCGGGAAGCACCTTAAGCTCGTATCCTTCCCTTCCGCGGAAGGCTTCAAGCAGCTTCAGCGCCGCGCTGTAAAAGCCCGGATCTCCTGATACCAGCACGCCGAAGCAGTCCTCACAAGCGGCCAGAACGTCCTCCAGGACCTCGCCCGCAGCATAGCTATTTGAGCATCGCTTCCCCTTAAGGAGCTTAGAATACTCCTCCAGAAGCCTCTCCGCCCCGAACACCGCGCCGCACTCCGAAAGAGCCGCTGCAGCGTCCGCCGTAAGACTTCCTGCGCCCAGACCGGCGCCTATTATGTATATCTTCTTCATTTGCTGTCCTCCGCGGATCAGTAATCTCCTGTTTTGAGCCTGTCGATCCACTTCTGAAGGCTCTCGCCCTCGCTGTCCTTGGGACGCCTTATCACCAGGACCTTCATGCCGCACTGCTTTGCGGCGGCGAGCTTTTCCGGAAAGCCTCCGGCCATGCCCGTATCCTTGGTAAGCAGCATCTCCGCGCCGCTTGCCTTAAACATTGCGGTATTGAGCTCCGCGGAGAACGGTCCCTGCATGCATATTATGTGCTTTGCGGGAAAGCCCGCGTCCAGGCAGGTCTTTATCCCGTCTATGGAGGGAAGTATCCGCAGCCATATGCGCTCCGCTGCCCCGCTCACCTTAGAAAGAGCCGGCACCTCCTTGGTCCCAAGAGATGAGAACACCACTCCGGGCACCTTGTCCAGGTACTCCGCAAGCTCCTCAGTAGTTGCGAACTCCATGCAGCCGTCGTGGTTCTCGGCCTCTCTTAAGACCCTCGCCAGCCTTACGCCTTTAGCGGCGCAGGCCCTGGTAATGGATACGCTCACCTCGGCCGCGTAAGGGTGCGTCGCGTCCAGCACCAGCTTAGGCGTTTCCTTCTCAAGGAGCTCCTCCATTCTTTCCTCGGAGAGCCTTCCTGTCCTTACCCTCAGGCTTCCGCCCGCGGCAAGCAGGGCCTCTCCGTATTCGGTAGCTACGCAGGCAAGGGCATCTATGCCGAGCTCTCTGCAGAGCTCTCCGAGCTTTCTGCCTTCGGTAGTCCCCGCGAAAATGACTATGTCAGCCAATCCTGTACCCCCTGGGAGTTATCATCTTTCCGTCTATGACCTTAGTTGCGCTGTTTCCTATGAAAACAGTAGTGAACATGTCCACTGCAGTATCCCTGAGCTCGGCGAGGGTCATCACAGCTGCCTTCTCGCCCTCTCTTCCTATGTTGTTGACGGTGCCGCAGACGGTCTCGGGCGCCTTGTGCCTTAGCATTATGTCGCAGGCCTTCTGCAGATAGTCCGTGCGCTTGTGGCTTCCCGGATTATAGAGTGCTATGCACATGTCCGCGGAGGAGCAGGCGTCGAGCCTCTTCTCTATAAGCTCCCACGGAGTAAGAAGGTCCGAGAGGCTTATAACCGCAAAATCGTGTCCCAGAGCCGCTCCCAGCACCGCGCTTCCGGAAAGAGCCGCCGTAACGCCCGGAATGGCTGAAACCTCAACGTTATCGTAATCCGGAGCAAGCTCATAGACAAGCCCCGCCATGCCGTAGACGCAGCTGTCGCCGGAGCACACCAGCGCCACGTTCTTTCCGTCGGAAGCCATCTTCAGAGCCTCGCGGCAGCGGTCCGCCTCCTGGCGCATGCCGTTGTCGAAGAACTCCTTGTCCGGATAGCTTGGCATCACCAGCTCCACGTACTTCTTATACCCTACTATGACGTCTGCCTCCTTTATGGCTGCGTCGGCGTCAAAGGTCATCCCGGAGAACTTTCCGGGGCCTATCCCTACTACTGTAAGCTTACCCATTTACTGCTCCTTTCCACTGCAGCGACGGCTCCTTAATGGCAAGAGCCATGGTTATGCCGTTTCCGGCTTCCTTCTTGTTTATGAGACGTCCGCCCGAGGCCAGCACCGCCGCCCTCTCGCAGACGTTGTCCACACCTGTTATTCGCTTTACGAAATCGGACCCGGAATACTCGCCCGGGACAGCCGTAAGCTCCCCTGCCGTATATGTAAGGAAGGGGAAGCCGTGCCTTTTGCAGAACTCCACCAGGGCGGGCTCGTCCTTCTTAAGATCCAGGCTCGCCGCCTGGAACACCGCCGTCCTGTGGACTCCGCTCTTGGCCAGCACGGCGTCGAAGGCCTCCTCAAGGGCGTCCAGTTCTATGTTCCTGTGACAGCCCACGCCGAGAGTCACTATCCTAGGGACCAGCCTTAAGGCATCCGCGCTCCCTCGGGATCTGTGAGACACCAGTATGTCGTATCCCGTGTCCGCGTACTCCAGGCAGTCCGGCATGTCTCCCTTTATGTCGTAGAGGCTCTTTACCTTCAGCTTTTCACCCGCCAGGAGCCTGGAGGAGACCCACTTGATCTTCTCCGGGTTTGCTACCGCAAGGCCCTGGCTCCTTGCCCAGTCGTCCGCGGCAAAAAGTCCGTTTATGTCCGTAGCCGTGGTGACTACCGGTATGGCACCCGCCGCCCTTGCTATCCTTACCGCAAGCTCGTTGGCGCCGCCGAGATGCCCGGAGAGCACCGGTATTGAGTAGGTGCCGAGCTCGTCCATAACGACTACCGCGGGGTCTTCGGTCTTCTTCTTTACGTGAGGCGCTATGGCCCGCACGGCAATGCCGCAGGACCCTATGAACAGCAGTGCGTCCGCGCTGTTCCAGGCGCCCTCCGTCCAGCCCGCAAGCCCTCCCGAAGCGCAGCGATCAAGCGAAAACTCTGCCGCCCCGGATCCTTCCGAAAGCGCGGCCTTAAGCCTTTCACCGAGCCTCATTCCGTTGTCTGAGAATGCTATCGCCTTGATAAGCATCACTTGCTTGCCTTTCTGAACTCCGTGGAGAAATCCGGAGCGTAGAGCCTTGAGAGCTCGTACTCGCTTCCCAGGCAGTCGCCTATCACCATGAGAGCGGTCTTTGTTATGTTGTTTTCAGCGGCAGTCTGAGCGAGAGTTCCCACGGTGCAGCGGAAGGTCTTCTCATCCGGCCATGTAGCCTTGTAGACAATGGCCGCAGGGGTGTCAGCGCTGTAGCCGCCCGCTATAAGCTCCGCGGAGAGCTCCTTTAAAAGCCCCGTGGAGAGGAATACCACCATGGTGGCGTGGTGAGCTGCAAAGCTCCTGATGCTCTCCTTTTCGAGCACAGGTGTACGCCCGGCCATGCGGGTGATTATGACGGACTGGGAGACGTTGGGGAGAGTGTACTCCGCCTTAAGGGCGGCGGCAGCTCCGCAGAAGCTGGATACTCCGGGGCATACGTCGTACTCTATGCCCATGGGGGCCAGCCTGTCCATCTGTTCCCTTATGGCGCCGTAGACGCAGGGGTCTCCGGTGTGCAGCCTTACAGTGGTCTTTCCGGCCTTTTCCGCCTTTTCTATCTCAGCTATCACCTCGTCGAGGGTCATGTACGCACTGTCGAAGATCTCGCAGTCCTTCCGCGCGTACTTGAGCAGCTCGGGGTTAACAAGGGAGCCCGCGTAGATTATCACGTCAGCCTCCTCCAGAAGCTTCTTTCCCCTTAATGTGATAAGATCGGCAGCGCCGCTGCCTGCACCTACAAAATGTACCATTACAACCTCCAGTTTTCGGATAATCCGGCCGCGCCGGCGCTTTGGCAGAGCACGCCGCCCAGGTCCGCGCGGTTGGTAAAGCAAATGTATTCTATCTGAACGTCGTCAGGGACCTTGCGCAGCAAAGTAGCCTCTATGCGCTGCCCGAGTATCCTGAGCGTTTCATCCATAAGTCCCGCGGGCTTCAGCACGTCAAGCGCCGCGTCCGTAGTGGCGCAGGAGAGCACCTTCTTAAGAGTCTCAGTATCCGCGCCCGCCTCCAGAGCGCAGGCAACAAGTGTCTCCATGCGCCCGTCTCCTCCGGAGGAATGAGTAAAGGTCTGCCCTATCCCGAGCTTTACGAGCTTTCCTATGTGCCCCACCAGCAGTATCCTCTTAAAGCCCAGCTCCACCGAGGACTTTATCGCGTCCCCTATGAAGTTGGATACGCTGATGCACTCGCTCACATCCAGGCCGAGGCTGTCCCTTGCAAAGTCCCTTCCGTAGTTCCCGGGCACAAGGAAGATGTCCTTCTTCCCCTTTGCGGCAAGCTGCCTTATCTCGACCCTTGTGGTATCCACCAGAGCCTGGTTGCTCATGGGCTCCACTATTCCGGTGGTGCCTATCACGGAGATCCCTCCGACTATGCCTATGCGTGGGTTGAAGGTCCTGTTCGCCAGCCTCTCCCCTTCAGGAAGGCTGATGATCACCTTAAGGCCGCCGTCGTATCCGTACTGCCTGCAGACCTCCGACAGGCTCTCTTTTATCATGCGGCGGGGCGTGGAATTGATGGCGGCGTTCCCCACGGGCTGGTCCAGCCCGGGCTTTGTCACCCGCCCCACTCCGAAGCCTCCATCTATAACGACCTTGCTTCCGGGCTCTGCCTTGGAAAGCTCATCCTCACCGCAGCGGCTGACGCAGGCATACACCGGCATGCCGTTGGTCACGTCCGGGTCGTCCCCGGAATCCTTGCGCACCGCGCAGCTTACGGCTTTTTCCCCGGCCTTAAGCTGCGGAAACATCGGCCTTCCGTCTTGACACAGAGAACCGTCCCCTATGTCAAGGATATCCAGATGCAGCAGCTCTCCGGCGGGGGTCATAAGATCCACCTTTTCGACGGGCTTTCCGCCGAGCAGCATCATGGCCGCGGCTTTGGAGGCGCCTGCGGCGCATGACCCGGTGGTGTAGCCGCACCTCATTACTTTTCCGTTTACATATCTTGTAAGTTCCATATAAAAAACTCCGGCATTTGTCTGCCGGAGCTGTGCACGTCAAAAAACGCTTTTGTCTCCTCGGTGTCCGCAAGGAGACCACATACCCGGCACCCGACTTTCACGGCAACGCACTTGCGAGGGAATTTCACCCTACTTTCCCGTCAGATTTTCGATTAGATTATAGTTTCATCACGCAGCGCTGTCAACAGCGTTGCGGCATTATCTTTTTACGAAGCAGTGCACTCCGTCTTCCGTCTCAATGAAGCTGAGCTCTATGCCGAAGGCCTTCTTAAGAGCCTCGGATCCAAGCACTTCCCGCGCGGGTCCGGAAGCGGTAAGCTTGCCCGCGTCCATCAGCACCACGTGGTCCGCGTAGCGGAGCACGGATTCGAGATCGTGCAGTATCATTATTATGGTCTTGCCCTCTTCGGCAAGCAGCCTCGCCCTGTCAAGAAGCTCGAACTGGTTCTTGATGTCCAGATAGGTCGTCGGCTCGTCCATGAGGATCACTTCCGTATCCTGAGCAAGGGCCATGGCAAGGTAGACCTTCTGCCTCTGCCCTCCGGACAGCTGGCTCATCTTTTTGTGCGAAAGCTCGATAAGCCCTACCCATTCCAGCGCCTTGCCTACCATCTCGCGGTCTTCGGGCCTGTACCTTCTCGGGTAGCTCAGATACGGGAAGCGCCCGTGCATAACCATCCTGTTTACGGTAATATCCGGAATGTTCCTGCCCTGAGGTATGTAGGCCATCCTCCTTGCAAGCTCAGTCTGGGAAAGCCCGCTTACAGGCTCCCCGCCTATCTCCACGCTGCCGCTGTCAGACTCAATAAGGCGCATCATCGCCTTTATCGTAGTGCTCTTTCCGCTTCCGTTCGGGCCTATAACCACGGAGATCTTTCCCTTCGGGAAGTGCGCGTCTATTCCGTGGAGCACCTCCTCGCCCTCGTAGGATACATGAAGGTCTCTGATATCTACCATCAGTTATCCTCCTTTCTCCTGCGCAGGAGCCAGATGAAGAACGGGCCGCCCAGGAAGCTGAGTATTATACCCGTGGAAAGCTCGAACGGCGCAAACAGCATGCGCGCCAGAAGGTCGCACAGCGACACGAAGCCCGCGCCTGCCAGGGCGCAGAAAGGTATCAGCTTTCCGCTGTCGCTGCCTATTATCTTCCTTGCTATGTGCGGAACTATCAGGCCGACGAATCCGAGTATACCGGCAAAGCTCACGCTTGCGCCGGCAAGCAGAGCAGCAAGGGTCAGCATTCCGTTCCTTACAGCGGAGACATTAAGCCCCAGGGACCGCGCAGTATCATCGCCCAAAGAGAGCACGTCCAGCTCGTTGGTCAGGGTGCAGACGACCAGAATTCCGGCGATTATCAGTATGCCGGCGGGTATCAGCCTGCCCTGGTTGACCGAGGAGAAGCCTCCCACGCGGAAGTCTATGCTTGCGAGCGCGGCGTCCGGCACCATGGTAACTATGGTCTCGGTGATGGCGTTAAGGCATGCGGTAACTGCAACCCCGCCCAGGACTACCGTGGTCCTGGAAGCGTGAGTCCTTCTTCCCACGGTTACTACCAGGAAAGTAGCCAGCATTGCGCCTGCAAACGATGCGCCCGCTATCGCCCATGCGGAATATATCCCGAAGGCGCAGCACGCGGATACCGCAAGACCGGCTCCGGCGTTGACGCCTATGATGCCCGGAGATGCAAGGCTGTTGGCCAGGACCTTCTGTATCACCGCTCCGGACACCGCAAGACCTGCGCCCGCCAGCACGCAGGCCAGTATGCGCGGAAGTCTCGCGTACCAGAGTATCCTGGACGCAGCGGATGTGCCGGGGCCGGATATGAGCGCCCTCCATATATCTGAGAGCGACAGACCCGAGGCTCCCAGGCACACGTTAAGCACAGCGGAAACTATCAGGAAGACCAGCCCCCCGATCATTATCAGACCTGTTCTATTTTCCGTAGAGGATCTTTTCGAGTTTTTCATAAGCTTCTGCCCAGCGGGCGTTCGGTTTCAGATGATAAAGATTCTTCTCAAGCTGGAATACCTTATCTTCCTTTACGGCCTTAAGACCGGACCATGCCGGGTTGGACGTGAGGGTCTCGCTTATCATCTTCTTCGTTCCCTCGTCATCGTTGCCCTGCTGGACTATGAATATCATGTCCGGGTCTTCCTTGATTATCACTTCCATGCTGAGCTTATCAAGAAGCTCGCTGCCGTCTGCAATGTTGACGCAGCCGAGGTCTCTGAGCATGGGTCCGAGGACCGTTCCCGTAGATCCCTTGGCATGTATCCCGGAGGCGGCTGCCCTTATGAACAGCACCTTGGGCGCTCCTGCGGTCTTTACAGCGTCTGCCGCGGCGCTCTTTACCTTCTCTATCTGCTCCTGGATCTTCAGGCCGTTCTTCTCGTACAGGTCGGCTCTTCCGGTTATGTCCGTGCAGGCCTTGAGCATGCGAAGATAATCGCTGAACTCATTTATCTCAAAGTATAACACCGGCACCTTGGCTGCCTCAAGAGTATCCTTGAGCTCTACCTGCTTCTTCGTATTGCTGCTGGCAATTACAAGATCAGCCTCAACGGAGAAGAGCATCTCGGTGCTGACGGCATTGTATTTTCCGAGGTTCTTGACTTCGGGTCCGAGCTCCAGATGGAAGTCCTCCCAGGCGTCGTTTACGGTAGCGACCATGCTTCCGCCGGCAAGCACCCATACGTCCGCGAAGCTTCCCATTATTACCGCAACGTGCTTGGGCTCCTGCTCTATGGTGACGCTCCTTCCCATGTCATCCGTTACGGTGACGGGCTTCCATGCGTCGGCGGCGTTGGCGTTGTTGGTGTCCTGCGCGGCGGAATTGTTCTGCGGAACGGTGCCGCAGCCCGCGAGGACAGCCAGGCACAGGACCAGGGCTGTAAGCGCTACCAGTTTCTTTTTCATTTTGTTTCCTCCTTAAGATACCCCTTGAGTATCTCTTTTATTTCGGTATCGGAGATGATCTCTCCGGTATCTGTCATCCTTTTAAGGCAGCTGCGCATGAACTCCCGCCTTACAGGCTGGGCATCCAGGCTGTCTTTTGCTGTCCTGCGGATGTCCGCCATCCTGTCCAGTACGGCATCCGTGTTTTCAGGGAGCTTTTCGGCGAGACAGTCCCTCAGCCATGCGCTTGCGGCAGGGCTGGCGCCCTTGCTGGAGACTGCCACAACGGTACGTCCGCTGCTGTAGACCGCAGGGAGTATCGCGGTGCAGAGCTCTCCCCTCCCCGCGCATATGTACGGTATGCGGAGCCTTGCGCAGGTCTTCGACAGAAGCTCCTCCGCGTCTCTGTCTCCTGTGGCGTCCGCAGCCAAAACCATGCCTTCGCAGTCAGAGGCCTCTGCGCGGCGCCTGAGGATCTTTACGGGGAGCTTTTCGATCTCCGCGCATATCTCCGGCGCTACGACGGTAACGTCCGCTCCGTGCTCAAGCAGCTTCTCTACTTTGTGGAGAGCTATTGCGCCTCCGCCCGCTACCAAGCAGGGCATGTTTTCCATCTCTATCAATATCGGCAGAAATGCCATGTATCTGCTCCTCCTACGAGCGCTTCTTCTTTACGAAATAGTTTATCACTCCGCCGACGACTATTATGACCGCTGCTATCAGGAACACCACCTTAGCCGCCTCCTGAGGGATCTTCCCCTTGCTGCTTATGGTGTCCTGGTAGAATGTAAGCGCGTACTCTATCTCCAGAGGATCGCCCATGGCATTGGTGTCCGCTATCACGGACATTGGGTCGTCCATGACGGTTATCGGTATCTCAAAGACGGAGTTGCCGCCGTCGGTCGTAAGGTTGTAGTAATAGCTATCGTCGACTATCATGTAGTCGTAGTTGGCGCTGCTCCAAAGGAGCCTGGAATACGCCTTGCCGTTCCGTACTACAAGGAGCGTCGGGGAGCTGATGCTGGCCCTTCCACTTCCACCTATCAGATTCACCTCTATGGAATACTCACCGTCGGGAATGTTTACGGATATCGGCTCCGGAGGTCCGGAGGAAGGACGGTGCTTTCCGGGAGAAGGCTGCAGGTCTTCCGATCCGTCTATCTTGTAAGCCAGAAGAGCGTTCTCTATCATAGAATAATCCGGTATCTCCACTAAGAGCGCATCCTTCGGGAGCGACGAGGCGTTGAACACCAGCTTGCGGTCGTACCACTGCTGCCTTGCCTTGCTGTACGCGGCGCAGTCTATCGCCTTATCCAGGGCGTCTATCGGGAAGGTGAATACGGTGCGCCCGTCTACTATCTCCGGCTCCAGCCAGCCATCGTTCTTCTCGGTCCCGGCATCCGCTCCGGTGCCAAGGAACACGTAGAGGTAGCTGGTGCTTGCTATGGTTATCCTTGCGGTTATCTGCCCGTCCTCTACGATTATCTCGCCCTTTCTGACCTTAAAGAATGGTGAGGTGGAATCCACCTTTACCTCGTAGGTGCCGTCCTTAATGTCCCGGGGATATACAGGCAGCATTCCGTATTTTCCGGCCTTTTCGGTAAGTATCGTCCACTGGATCCCGGAGAGCCTCTCGCCCGGAGTCTCCTCATCCTCTTCCTCGTCCGCCCAAACGGGAGACATAAAGGAGACGGCGAGCGCCATCACCATCAGAACGCTTATCGTTCTCAGCAGTTTTTTAAGCATTGCGCGTCTCCCTTCTATAGATTCTTTTTCTTGTAGATGAACACTACGGATATAACTCCGAAGACGATCAGGTACGCGAACAGGATGATGAACCCGAACGCGCCTGCAGGCTGTCCGTTGGCTATGCTCCTTATCATGGCGCTTGTCTGCGACAGCGGCAGTAAGGATATCACCTGCCTGAACCCCGCGGGCATCTGGTCCGTGGAGAAGAAGGTGTTGCACAGGAACGACATCGGAGTGATTATGTACGCGGTGTAGCGCGGAGCGTCCGTGTAGCTCTTTGCCAGAAACGACAGCACCAGCGCTATGGTCGAGAAGACCGTACCGTTAAGGAACATTATGAATACCGAAAGACCGTTGAATATGAGGTCCGTACGGATGGGTATCGTAAGCAGAAGGATCACTCCGCCGGCGTACAGCCCGCGCAGGCTCCCCCCTATTATCTGCCCGAGTATGAACTGCCACAAGGGCGTGGGCGATACCATCACCTGATCCAGGGCCTTCTCATAGAGCCTCTGCACGCTCATGTTCTGAGCTATTGCGCTGAAGCTTCCTGTCATGGTGGCCATGGAGACTATTCCGGGCACCAGAAAATGCAGGTACGGCTCACCGTGAGACGTAGTCTGTATACCGAGGCCGAATATAATAAGATACATCAGGGGCGATATCATCGCCGCCACCGTTATCTTGTAGAAGTCCCTTCGGAACTCCACCCATTTTTCCCACAGAACTGTTACTATGCCCATCTCTACGTTATCTTCCTTCCGGCGCAGTCCACGAAAACGTCCTCCAGGGTGGTTGCCCTGAAGCTTGCCATCGGTCCGGCTGCGGACAGATACTCTATGGCCTCCGCTCGGTCCTTGAAATACCTGCTTACAAGGCCGCTCTCCGAAGTCTCGTCCACGGCGAAGGCCCCAAGCTCCTTTATCAGGGCGTCCGGGGTATCCATCTTCTGCAGCTTTCCGCGGTTTATCAGCGCCACGCGGTCACAGAGCGCCTGAGCCTCATCTATGTAGTGAGTTGTAAGGATGATGGTCATCTTCCTCTCGTTCAGCTGTCTTAAGAGGTTCCACATCTGCCTTCTGGAAAGAGCGTCCATGCCTGCCGTAGGCTCATCGAGAAGCAGTATCTCCGGCTCGATAAGAAGCGCGCGGCATATCATGAGCTTTCGCTTCATGCCGCCCGAAAGATGCCTTACTGTGCGTTTTCTGAACTCCGCAAGCCCCGCGAATTCAAGCAGTTCCGTGCTTTTTTCCTTTATGACGGGCTTGGGGAGGTAGTACAGCCTTCCCTGGTACTCCATCACCTCGTCCATGGTCATGTCCTGGCGCATGGAGTACTCCTGGGTTATTACGCTGAGCTTCCTCTTTTGGGCAGAGGCCTTGCGGTCCAGGACCTGCCCGTCCACCAGTATCTCTCCGGAGGTAGGCAGCAGCACGGTGGAGATCATGCTTATGGTAGTGGTCTTACCTGCTCCGTTAGGCCCGAGCAGGCCGAAAAACTCCCCTGTCCCTATGGAAAGGGAGAGCCCGTCTACCGCGGTAAAATCTCCGAAACGCTTTGTAAGGTCCTTTATCTCTATCATTTCTTCTTTGCTATTATAAGCGAAAAGTATCCGGCATCGTCCGGTATCTCCTCAAGGTCCCTGTAGACCTTCTCGTTCTCCATGGTGCAGTTCTCTACCGCGCAGACCTTGCGGCCGCTCTTCCTGAGCATGTCCTTTACCTCTGCCATGTGGCTTGCGGACTTCATCAGGACGTAGTTGCCCGGCAGATCCAGGTCGTCTCCGCTCTTGTGGAACGCGGGAAGTATGTGGAGCATCTCGTCCCATTCGGTAAGGGATATCCCAAGCCTTGCTGCAGCCGCGCAGAAGGACGGGATGCCGTTTACCAGCTCAACTTTGTAGCCGTCTTCCTCCATAAGGTGCTGAACGTAGCTGAAGGTGCAGTAAACCGTGGAATCCCCGAGCGTAAGGAAGACCACGTTCTTCCCCTGATCCAGGTAGCTCTCTATAAGGTCCGCGCCCTTCCTGTGGGCCTCGGCCAGAGCCTTGCTGTCGGTGCTCATCGGGAAATACACGGATATCAGCTCCTTTTCCGCTATCTCCGGCACGGCGCCCGCAGCTATCTTATAAGCAACGGTCTCCCTGGCCTCCCTGCCCGGGAGCGCTATAACCTCGTTCTCCTTTATGAGCCTTACGGCCTTGAGCGTCATAAGCTCCGGATCTCCCGGGCCTACTCCCACTCCGTATGCTGTCCCCTTTTTGATCTCTGTCATATCATTTACCTCACAAAATAAAAACACGGCTGAGGCGTTTAATACCACAACAGCCGGCTGTATCCAAGACCGCTTTGCGCAAGGACCGTGCGCATGCAGAAAAAGAAGCAGCAGGTCTTCTGACTCACACCTTCAGGGTCTCCCCTACCGGAAAAGGCAGCCTTCTCAGGATGCTCCCAATGACCGGGCTCTGCCCATGCCCCTTCCGTAAGTGCTTACAGCGGCGGTACCGTTCGCGGTTCTCACGCGATTCCCTATGATCCCGGAAGATCTGCGCCCCCGGGCACTGCGTCATTCACTTGTTCTGCTGATTATATCACAAAGAAAATGCTCTTACAACGCGATATTCTTATTATATCAAACAAGTTCCGCATCTATTGACAAGCGCCTGCATATAATGTAAAATCCATATATTATTGAAAACTCGATCGGGAGACAGGTCATGGAAGTCGGGTGAGAACCCCGCACAAGGCCGTTGCTGTGAATCGCGCAGAGATCTCTACAAAGCCACTGGAAAATCATCCGGGAAGGCAGAGATCCAAAGGGACCGGTCCTATGGTCCCCGCGACAAGTCAGAATACTTGCCTGTCTTCATGCGCAGTAATGCGCAGGCGTTCAACTCTGCGGAGATCCGGAGCTATGGACAGGCAACTTTTGCCGTGATACCGTTCTTTCCGCCCGCAGATAATGCGGGCTTTTGGCTTCTTTAGGTCGAAAACAAGAAGAGAGGTCTCTCTCAACGCTCCGGTAGGTTTTCATAAAAGACTTTTTTTGAGAAGCGTATTTGCGGAAAGAGAGGTATTAAAATGAAAAACGCAAAGATAATTCTCGCAGTCGTGCTGGCTATTGCAATGGTATTCGCCCTTGCAGCTTGCGGCACGACGAACAACACCACCCCGGCTCCGAATAACACCAACAATGCCAACAACACCAATACCGAGCCGGAACCCCAGAAGCCGACAGATGAGGAGCTTGCAAAGAATGTAGCTGATCTTATCGACGCTATCTACGTTCAGGAATGGACAGATAAGACTGATGCTCAGTGCGCGGCAGCAAAGGCAGCATGGGATGCTCTTACAGATGCTCAGAAGAAACTGGTAGAAGGCGAAGAGGCTGATCCGGATTACTTCGGACGCGACACCGGCGACGCCAAGAAGGACGATCCCCGCAACGCTGACAACATCGGCGAGAAGGAGCTCCTGGTAGTTTCCTTCGGTACATCCTTCAATGAGAGCCGTTCCACCGACATTAAGGGTATAGAAGACGCTCTTGCCAAGGCTTATCCCGACTGGGCAGTACGCAGAGCCTTCACCGCTCAGATCATAATCAACCACGTTCAGGCTCGTGACGGCGAGAAGATCGACAACGTAAAGCAGGCTCTCGAAAGAGCAGTCAAGAACGGCGTCAAGACCCTCGTTGTACAGCCGACCCACCTGATGCACGGCGCAGAGTACGATGAGCTCGTAGAAGAACTCAACAACTACAAGGATAAGATCGCTACTATCGTAGTTGCAGAGCCTCTCCTCGGTGAGGTAGGCGCAGACGCCACCATCATCAACGCCGACAAGGAAGCTGTTGCCAAGGCAGTCGTAGCCGAAGCAGTAAAGGCAGCTGGTTTCGACAGCCTCGATGCCGCCGAGAAGGCCGGCACTGCGTTCGTATTCATGGGACACGGAACATCCCACAACGCTAAGGTCACCTACAGCCAGATGCAGACCCAGATGAACAAGCTCGGTTACAAGAACGTGTTCATCGGAACCGTTGAAGGCGAGCCCGAAGAGACCGCTTGCGAAGAGGTCATCAAGGCCGTATCCGAAGCAGGATACAAGACCGTAGTTCTCCGTCCGCTCATGGTAGTTGCAGGCGACCACGCCAACAACGACATGGCAGATCCCGAGGATCCCGAATCCTGGCTCAGCATGTTCAATGCCAGCAAGAAGTTCGAAAAGGTCGACACTCAGATCGCCGGTCTCGGACGCATCGAAGCTGTCGAAAATATCTACGTGGAGCACACCGCAGCAGCCATCAAGGAAGCTACTAAGTAATGGACCGAAAGAAACGCATCATAAAAAGGGCGATCGTTCTTATCCTTGCGGCGCTCGTGATCTTACCGCTCTTCGGATGCGGAAAGGATGAGCCCAAGGCGCCCGTAGCTGACGGGGTCTATACCGTAACGGTAAAGACAGACAGCTCAATGTTCCATATCAACGAGGCGCATAACGGCAAAGGCACGCTTACCGTAAAAGACGGCAGGATGACAGTGCACATTACCCTTGCCTCCAAGAAGATCACCCGGCTGTTCTTCGGAAAAGCCGAGGACGCCAAAAAGGACGGAGCAAAGCTGATAGAGCCCACGGTAGACAGCGTCACCTACTCCGACGGCATAACGGAAGAAGCCTACGGCTTCGATGTTCCCGTGCCGTACCTGAACGATCCCTTTGACTGCGCGATCCTTGGTTCAAAAGACAACTGGTACGATCACAAGGTGACGGTATCCGATCCGGAACCGCTCAAGTGATCTTATCTGAACTATCATTCTCCGGGCCAGATAATGTCGGACGACTTATTTGGCCCGGCGTTTCAACAGGAGAGATCTAATGAAGAGCCTGAAAAGACCTGTTATATGCATCTTCCTTGCGGCAGTCCTGCTGCTGTCCTTCTGCGCGTGCGGAAACGGCGGAAACAGCGCCGTGTCGGAGAACAACACCGCCGGACAGGACCATACCCCCGCGTTCGTAAGGAGCATGGAGCTCAAATACGCCACCGGATTTATCGTTGACTACTACGAGGACGGCTATAAGCTCATAACCGTTAAGGAAGGCCCGGATATCTATCTTGTGATACCGGAAGGCGCGGACAGCAAGGTAACGGACAGGCTGGTCAAGGACCTCGGCAAAAAGGTGATAAAGCTCCAGCAGCCGCTCGACAGGATATACCTTGCGGCTACCGCGACCATGTGCCTCTTTGACGCAATGGACGCCATAGACGAGGTAAAGATGTCAAGCCTTAAGGTGGAGGACTGGTACGTCGACGGCGCCGTAAAGGCCATGAAGGACGGAAAGATGGTCTACGCGGGAAAATACAGCGCGCCGGACTTCGAGCTGATACTCTCCAAGAGCTGCGATCTTGCTCTGGAATCCATGATGATATACCACACCCCGGAGATCAAGGAAAAGCTTGAGACCCTTGGCATACCGGTATTCGTCGAAAAATCCACATATGAGGGCCATCCTCTCGGAAGGACCGAGTGGATAAAGCTCTACGCAGCCATGCTCAACCTGGAAGATAAGGCGGACGAGATCTTCGCCAAGCAGGTAGGATACCTTGAAGAAGCCGAAAAGAAGGAGCACACCGGCAAGACCGTGGCGTTCTTCTACGTCAACTCCTCCGGAAGCGTGGTAGCCAGAAAGAGCGGAGACTATGTCTGCGGCATGATAGAGCTGGCCGGAGGCAAATACATCTTCAGCGACCTCGGCAATGAGGAGGACAACAACCTGTCCACCGTAAACCTGGACATGGAGACGTTCTATGCCACTGCCAAGGACGCGGACTACATATTCTACAACAGCACCATAATGGGAGAGGTCAGCTCCATAGAAAATCTTAAGAGCTTAAGCCCTCTCCTCAAGGATTTTAAGGCCGTAAAGGAAGGCAACGTCTGGTGCACGGGACAGAACCTGTACCAGCAGACTACCGACCTCGGCCAGATGATACTCGAATTCAACCGCATCCTGTCCGGAGAGACGGACGGGACCGGACTCACATACATGAAGAAGCTCAACTAAAGCCATGCAGCAGAAAGACAAGAGAACCGGGCGCATAACAGCCGCCCTCATAATACTGTTCGTGCTGATGCTGGTGCTGGTGGTGCTTAATATAAGCATCGGAAGCTACAGCATACCGGCGGACAAGATAATAAGCGTATTCAGGGACGGCCCCACCGCGGAAGCGGGAAGCCTCATCTCCACGATGTACGCCATACTCCACCAGATACGCCTCCCCAGGCTCCTGGCCTGCCTTATCCTGGGCGGCGCCCTGGGTCTTGCGGGCTTCCTGCTCCAGACCTTCTTCGGAAACCCCATAGCAGGTCCTTACGTTCTTGGCATCTCCTCCGGAGCAAAGCTTACGGTAGCCCTTACGATGGTATTCGTGATGCAGGCATCCGGCGGACTTTCCTCCGCGTTTACCATAATGGCTGCCTTCGTTGGCGCGATGGTATCCATGGGATTCGTACTGGTAATATCCCAGAAAGTAAGCAACGCGTCCATGCTGATAGTAAGCGGAGTAATGGTGGGCTACATATGTTCAGCCATTACGGACTTCGTCGTCACCTTCGCAAGCGACGCCAGCATAGTAAACCTACACAACTGGTCCAAGGGAAGCTTCTCCGGAATATCCTGGGACAACGTTAAGGTAATGGTAGTGGTGGTGATCATCTGCTCCGTCTGCACCTTCCTCATGGCAAAACCCATAAGCGCTTACCAGCTGGGCGAGGACTACGCCATGAACATGGGCGTAAACATCAAGCGCTTCAGGTTCTTCCTGGTGCTGCTGTCCAGCCTTCTGGCCGCAACGGTAACTGCCTTCGCAGGTCCCATTTCCTTCGTAGGCATAGCGGTGCCGCACATCGTAAAGCGCGTTCTGGGCACGGCAAAACCGATAGCAGTCATCCCGGGCTGTTTCCTCGGAGGCGCCATATTCTGCCTTCTGTGCGATCTTATCGCCCGGACGGTATTCTCACCCACCGAGCTGTCCATCAGCTCTGTAACAGCCGTTTTCGGGGCTCCTATAGTCATCTCTATCATGATCAGGAGAAGGAGGGAACGCTGATGCAGGAATACATCCTTAAAACGTCCGATCTCTCCGTAGGCTACGACGGAAAGCCCCTGATCCACGACATCAACATAAGCGTTCAGCGCGGCAAGGTGCTTACGCTTATCGGGCCCAACGGCTCCGGCAAATCCACCATACTCAAGACTCTCACAAAGTACCTCAAGACCATAGCAGGTACCGTCTACGTGGGAGACAGGGAGATCGACACCCTAACCAACAGAGATCTTGCCAAGCAGGTGTCGGTAGTACTTACGCAGCGCCTCCGCACGGAGATGATGACCTGCGAGGACGTAGTAGCCACCGGCCGCTACCCCCATACCGGAAGGCTCGGCATTCTTACCGACGAAGACCGCCGCATAGTTTCCGAGACCATGGCAAAGGTAAACATTACGGAGCTTAAGGACCGCGACTACCGCCGCATAAGCGACGGACAGCGGCAGAGAGTACTGCTCGCCCGCGCCATATGCCAGCAGCCCCAGATAATAGTCCTGGACGAGCCCACATCCTACCTGGACGTTCGCTATAAGCTGGAGCTTCTGGGCACCATGAGAAAGCTTGCCCAGGAGAAGAACATCGCGGTAGTCATGTCCCTGCACGAGCTGGACATGGCCGAGCGCGTCTCCGACTACGTCATGTGCGTGAAGGGAGACACGATAGCGCACTACGGCTCCGCCGAGGAGATATTCAGGCACGACCTCGTAACGGAGCTCTACGACCTTAAGGACGGCACCTACAATCCCCTCTTCGGCTGCCTTGAGATGCTTCGCGTGGAGGGAGAGCCGAAGGCCTTCGTTCTCTGCGGAGGAGGCACCGGAGTCCACACGTTCAGGAGCCTTCAGAAGCAGCTGGTGCCCTTCGCCGCGGGCATACTGTCCGAGAACGACACAGACTACCAGGTGGCAAAGGATCTGGCGGCAAAGGTCATAAGCGTTCCGTCCTACACCGAGGTGTCAGAGACAGCCCTGCAGGAGGCCATTGAGTGCCTTAAGGGCTGCGACAGCCTCATAATATGCAATGAGAGCTTCGGCCACGGAAACCGCCGCTGCGCCGAGCTCATAGCGTTTGCCGAAAAACTGGGAAAAGAGATAATAAGAAAAGAGGTCTGACAGATGGCAGATGATAAGCGCCCTGTGATACTTGCAGTAAGCTTCGGAACAAGCTACGAAGACACCCGCAGCATCACCATAGGCGCCATAGAGAGCGCCCTGGCCGAGAGGAACCCCGGATACGAGGTCCGCAGAGCTTTCACTTCAAACATCATAAGGAAGAAGCTCCTGGAGCGCGACGGCATAAAGACCGACAGCGTTCCGGAAGCGCTGGAAAAGCTTGCCGCAGAAGGCGTAAGGAAAGTGGTAGTAATGCCCACCCACATGATGGAGGGCGAGGAGTTCGACAACAAGATCGTATCTGAAGCAAAAAAATTCGAAGACCGCTTTGAAGACATGCGCATAGGACACGCCCTTCTGACGGAGGACAGGGACTTCAGGCACATGGCCGCGGTACTGGATAAGATGACCGCTCCCTTTGCCGGAGAAGACACAGCAAGAGTGTTCATGGGGCACGGTACGGAGCATAAGGCCAACGAGGTCTACGCAAGGCTCCAGAAGTCCATAGAGTCCAGAGGGATAGGCGACATGTTCATCGGCACGGTCGAGGCCGAGCCCACACTGGAAGACATGGTAAGGATCGTAAAGGAGCGCGGCTTTAAGAAAGTGCTGCTCTCCCCTCTCATGATAGTCGCCGGAGACCACGCCGCAAACGACATGGCCGGTGATGGCGAGGATTCCTGGAAGAGCACCTTCGAGAAAGCAGGCTTCAAAGTCACCTGCCGCGTTGCGGGCCTCGGAAGCGACTGGCGCATACAGCGCATGATAGCCTACCACTGCAAAAAGGCCATCGAAGGCTGACCCGCTGAATAAAGGATAGTAAAACTCCCCTCCGGATTACTGGAGGGGAGCTTTTATGTGTTATCTCAGCTTTTCAGGAGGATCTTATCAGTTCTCTTCTCTTCTGCGCCTTGCGACAAATACCGCTGCCGCAGCGCATACAACAGCTGCCGTGCCCCAGAGATACGGAGCGGCGGAGTCTCCCGTGTTAGGAGTATTCACTGCTACGAGAGCTACCGGGGAGAGGCTGTTTAAGGTTACCGTCGCCTTTCCTTCCTTGCCTTCGCCTACAACTTCCCAGACCTTCTTCTCGGTATCGTAGTGATAGATGAAGAAGTTCTGAGACTTATTCTCGTACTCGAACTCTATGGTCACGGGGAAGGTGGTGTCGGCGGGGAGGACTATGTCCTTCTGCCACTTGATATCTATGGATTCGGGATCATCAACATCCGGGTTCACCTTTACGGCCACGGGTATCGTGAGCTCGACGTTCTTCTCGACATCACCGAGTGTGAAGGGCACCGGCTCGGAGCTCTTATCCTTTACGGATACTACCTTTACCGGGGAGTCGTCATCCGTTGCTGCCTCGTTGAATGTGAGCTTGCCCTTGGATTCGCTTACCGTCATCTGCCTCTCGTACCAGGCATCCTTGGAAACGGAGTGGAACGATACTATGATGGTATCCTTCATCAGATCCACTACGGAATCCGGTTCGCCGGCCTTTACCACCCACTTGAGCTTGAAGGAGAATGTCCTGTTCTCCAGGCTGACAACGCCTTCCTTGGCGGCAGCAGCCTCGTCCTTGGTTCCTATGAAGGCCTTGTCGAAGGAATCGCTTCCCATTACGAGGTCCAGTATGGCTGCGTAATTGTTGGAGTTGGGTCCGCCTATCGTAGTCAGTGTCGCGGACTCAGGCTTGAACATCTTAACATTGTTTACGATCTCAAGCTCCTTGCTGAACTCATAGTCTCCCACAACGAGAGTCTTTGCCTCGCGGTCTATTACCATCTGGCGCGGATAGAACGCCCTTTCGATCGGGTTCTCGCCTGCCTCGAACTTGGCCAGATAGGTGTTGGATATGGATACCAGCGGGAGATAGGTCTCATCCTCAGCTACCGGGATCCTGAACTCCAGCTTTCCGTCGGCGTTGGTCTCGGCTTTTATCCATTTGGTCCTGTCGTTTCCGTTAGACTTGGCCTCTTCGTAATTGCCCTTGAAGATGTTCTCATAGCTGGTGCCTGAAAGCGCCACGACAAGGGTCTGAGTTCCGTCGTCAGCGGTATCCAGGAAGGCCGTAACAGCCTTGAACATGTTGGTGTTGTTTGTGATGGTGAGCTCGATATGCTTGGCAGCCTCTTTTTCGGCCTCTTCCTTAAGAGCCTTGAGTGCCTCCTCCGCTGCGGTAAGATCCGCGGCGTTGGCTACGAGCTTTTTCTGAGCATCGGTAAGAGCGTCGCAAGCCTCGCGGGCTGCGGCAATCTTCTCCTCGCTCTCAAGTGTGACCTCTCCTATCGCCTCTATCTTCTCCTCAACGGGAGCGGCGGCCTCAAGGTCCTTCTTTACCTCCTCAAGAGTGCTGAGCTTGTCCTTTGCCGGGACAGCCAGATAGTACTGGTCTGCTGTAGTCTTGCCGTCCTTTACCTTTATGGGAGCCACCGGGCTCGCAAATCCGCAGTAATCAGCGGCGGCGAGCTTAAGATCTATGCTTCCGTCCTCGTTGAATGTGACGTCTTTGGTGAGTTCATCGGTGATGGCTCCCCAGTGCCAACTGTTGTACACAGTGGTGTTCTTGGGGATGATGTGGATGACTACGTTGTCTCCGTCCAGTGCCCAGTAGGAGCCGTTCTGCGGGGTGAGCATTCCGAACTTGCTGGTAAGGTCTTCCTTAAGGAACGCAACGTCAGCTCCGGTATAGGCGAGCTTGCCCGCAGTCTCTTCTTCGGGAACATTGACAGTGATGGTGTAATCGTACTGTATCCACTTGGGCGAAGACATCGCGGTGGAACGCATCGCGAAATTGGTCTTTTCACCAATGACTACAGGGACCGTCACCTTCAGATCCGCAAATGCGGCTACGCCCTCTGCACAGGTTTTTGTGTCAGGATCGTAGAATGCAGTGTTTTCTCCTTCAGATGATCCCTCCTCTGTGGTGTGGCCGACATAGCAGATATGTGTTATTGTGTCTTTTTCAACAACGAATACTGCTGTAGCCTTTCCCTCAGCAACTATGACCTTTTCTACAGACAGCTTGGTCTTGCCGCTGCTTCCGCTCCAGTCGAACGTGATGCTCTCTCCGGAGTACTCTCCGTCAGGAACGGTGGTCGAGTTGTCGAAGTCTGCAGCGAACGCTGCCGCAGGCATCAGGCACAGCACCATTACCGCTACAAGCAGCAGACTTAAGAAACGATGTTTTTTGTTCCTCATACTTCTCTCTCCTTTATATATTTATTATTGCATCAGGCCGCCTTTTGCAGAAAGGCCCGAATTGACAGCATCTTGCTTCCTACTGCAGATCCAGCCTCAGAGTGTACTCTATCTCGTGAGGCGTGCTCATGGCCGTGGTATCGCCTATTACTGTAAACGACTTGCCGAGCGCAGACACGGGGAATGTGAATACCGAATTCCCGCCCTTGTTTTCATTCATGTATTTAGTCCCGTTGACCTTCATGTAATCGTAGTTCTTACTGGACCACTGGACGGTGACTGTCATCTTTCCGTTCTTGACATGAAGAGTTGCCGGAGAGACTATTTTTGCCTTTCCTGTCCCGCCACTGAACGTCACTTTTACGGTGTAGTCGCCGTCTGCCAGGCCCTGATCCTTCTGCTCGTCTTTCTTTCCGGAGTCGGTCTTGCCCTCATCCTTCTTTCCGGAGTCAGTCTTGCCCTCATCCTTCTTTCCGGTGTCGGTCTTACCTTCGTCCTTCTTTCCGGAGTCGGTCTTGCCCTCGTCCTTCTTTCCGGAGTCGGTCTTGCCCTCGTCCTTTTTTCCGGGATCGTCCGCGGTCTCAACAGGCTTGAACGCAGCGGCGTCCAGACTCTCGGCGTCCGCGAGTATGGTCCTGTCGTACCACTTGCCCGGGGCATCCGCATATGCGGAGCACTTAAGGACCTCATTGAGAGACTTTATCACTATCCTGAAGGTGGTGTTGCCGTCTGCATCCACCTCTCCCTCGGAAACAGTCTGCGCCGAAGCCGCCTCGGAGGCGCTGCCTGCGTACATCTTGCTGTAGGCGTCGCCCTCCACCTTGAGCACCAGCTGCATGATGTTTCCAACTACGACCAGTTTGCTCTCCAGTACCTTGAACAGCGCAGAGCCGGAAGCCACCTTTATGTCGTAGCTCCCTTCTTTCAGCTTATCTCCGGCAACTGCCTGTGCGCCAGCCTTGGCGATGTCATCGAGCTTCGACAGCTCCTCTTCGGTGGGGCCGGCAGGCACGGTATTCTCATTGGCCGAGGAATTCTCAACATTGCTGTTGTTTTCCGGGACTGCGGCATTGTTGGTATTGGCCGCTCCGCAGCCTGCCAGCATGGACAGCACCAGCGCAAGACAAAGCAGCAGAGCCGCGGTCTTTCTGATATTCATAGCTTTCATTATCCTCCTGACGAAATCGGTGCCACCCGTAAAACGGGTGGTTCGAACCGGGGCTGTAAGCCCCTGACACTGACCCGCGCCTAAAGACGCGGGTTTTTCACTTCGTTCAAAAGCCTCAGTGTCCTTGTCACTTTGGCCGCCCCTGAAGGGGCT
>JAFRZB010000029.1 GCA_017442785.1 Bacillota bacterium | reverse complement strand
GGTGGCGCTTCTTCCGATGGGCATATTTTGAAGCTGCGAGGCAAGGACTCTGTGGACCAATTGACATCGGTATCATATTAGCATGCTGAAAGCGTAAAAAGGGACCCCTTTTCATTCCAGAAACCCGGCATAGAAGGCCGTATACCAGAGCAGGCGCTGGCGCCACTTCTTCCAGGTGCGGACCGTAGCGTAAGGAGGATAGCGCCTGCGGGCTGTGATGGCCTCCCACAGGCCTTTGCGGTATTCCTCGGGTATTTCATCGAAGGCCTTCTCGACCGGCTTCAGCTGGGCGGACAGAGCCGCACGCTTGATGGCAAGAACTTCGACGGGGCTCTTGGGGTCGTGTGCCCTTGGCTGTCCGTCAGATGCTCCGCCGGTGCCGTAGCCGTCCAGCTCCTCGAGCCTGGCTTTGATATGCGGATAGTCTCTGATGAGCCAGAGCGCCCGCTGTCTGGCCTCCGGATGGTGTGCAAGACTGTACCTGCTGCGATTCATATCAGTGAGATCTCCTTAGCGGTTGCGAGAGTTCCTGTGCTTTTGACGAGCTTTGAGCTTAAGTGTACGGCCCCTGTCTCTTCCGGACTCGTAGCTCCATGTCTTTGCGAAGGCTTCACGGGCTTCGCGTATCTTCTGGGTAGCGGCTTCGTATTCCTTCCAGCCGTGAGGGCAGGAGTCATTGTGGCAGCCCGGCGCATGATCCGGACATCCAAAGCAGGGAGAACTAGCTCTCATGGTCCGCCTCCGTCCCCGTCTTTACGTGGTAGGTATGCTCATCCGTGTAATAGGCATACTGCGTGTCCTCGTCTTTCTCCCAGTCAGCGTGATCTTTTTCAAACAGCCTCTGTCCTCTCCATTCTTCGGGGAGCTTAAAGGCAACTGTTGTCCTGCGTGTGATGATCATTCTTCATTCCTCCTCACCGTCGCCATTTTGCAGTAGTAGTCGTCGGGATAGATCTCCCGCTTGTCCCAGTAGCAGGATCCAAGACCCATCTTGTCGACTTTGCCGCGCCACCGGCAGTCCTTGCAGGTTATAAGTGGTTCGGCTTTGGCGAGAGCGCCGAAGGAGGGCAGTTCGCCCGGGACATCTACGATGTACTTCACTTTTGCGCCTCCTCTTTCAGGACCTTGCTGATACGGTCAACATAGACCTCTACGATGCCGCCGAAGACATCATCATTGGCTGCTATTACGCTGAGGGCTTCCATGAGTTCTGCGAGGAATTCCCTCACCTGACTGTCCATATACATGCTTTTCTTCCTCTCTGCCGGGATGACCGGCGAATCTTCCGCAGGATCCTCTATAATCTCCTCATCGGGAGACGATACGAAAGGGTCAGGGATCTCTATCCTCGCGAACTTCTCGATGGTATCTGCCTTCTGTGCCTGAGCGTAGGTCTGGCCTTTTTCCCGGAGCTCACCGAGTTTCGCATCAAGGCCCCTTTTGGGATCTTCTGATTCGGTGTTTCCGGCATCCTCCGCCTTCACCTGCTCGAGGGTCTTGCCCAGGGCGAGCGCTTTATGGGCAAGGTAATTCTCATGCTTTTGCTTTGATATAGCTTTGTTCTTGCATTTGCGGGAGCAGTATTTCGCAGTCCCTATGCCCTCGAACTCCTTGCCGCAGATCTTGCAGGTCCGCAAGCTTGGTCTCATGTCTGTTTCCTCCTTTGTCTTGCCTCTTGCTTGGTCTCGTGCCTTACGGGGCCGCCTTTCTTTCTTCGGGGCTTTGGTGTGTAGATGTAGCGGATATAGTGGGAGCCGGTCTGTTCGTCGTAGTGGGAGATCTCCTTCACGTCAGCTCCGGAAGGCGCCCGCAGCTCG
>JAFRZB010000028.1 GCA_017442785.1 Bacillota bacterium | reverse complement strand
CAAGCTGGACAGACTGCAATACAGGCGTTCTTACACTATCCGGCACAGCTTCAGTTGTCAGTGGGCTAACGTACACGCTTACTGTAAGCGGAACGATAAACGGAGTTGAGTTTACTCCATGTTCCGTAACAAAAACAGCATAAGCCCAATTAACCATCTACCCCCCCCATTTGTTTTGTTATCTGGCTATTTAAATATAAAACTAAGCAAGTCAGGTGGGAGCAGATGTAATGAAACAAAAAGAATCAACACATTTTTAAAGGAGGACAAAACAATGAAGAAACTTTTATCCATACTTGCGACTCTACTTCTAATAATCGCTAGTTCGCCGCTTGTATTTGCAGGATCGACAGAATCTGATAATAACAGTTATATTATCCCTGTCACGGTAATAAACTCACCATTTGAACTAGAAAGCAGCATGCTTCGTGGTACAAGTTTACCAAAGCAGACCGTATCCCTATATAATGGAGTTTCTTATTCCGGGACAGCAACATATGCAGTAGCTGTATTTACAAACTATAAGTTTTCGGATCATGGTGGAGCAATAAACATTGATTTTACTAATTCTAATGACATGGGATACATGACAGCAACTATGACAGTCAAAATATGCCACACCAACTTCTGGGGACAAGTTGTTGATGACCAGGAAACTTTTTTGGCCCATGGGTCTTATTCGCATACCTTTTCCGGTTTATCAACCAATACAAGCTACTATTTCCAGTTTACACAGCCTTATCAGACTTACGAAACTACTACTAATTTCGTGATTACCGGGTCAAACTAAATGCATAAATACCTTCTTATGATGCTCTTTTGGGGAGGAGCTTTTGCGATATGTTCATCGATATTCTGCCTCATCAGAAAGTTTACTATTAAAAGGTCACTTTATATTGTCACATTTGCTGCGTATATAGGATGCTTGCTAAGTTTGACACTGCTATATGGAACAACATATCCGGATCATCAATATCAGCTGATTCCGTTTATTACACTCATAAGGAACATAAAGGGCCAGAATTATTATTATATCCAGCAAGTGCTTGTAAACATCGTTATGTTCCTCCCCATGGGTGTTTTATTTAAAATCAAGGACACAAAACTCAAATATACTCTTGCAGCCGGGTTTATCGTATCTCTTTTGATCGAGTCGGCTCAGTTTATACTAAAACGAGGAGTCTTTGATGTGGACGATCTGATACTAAACACGCTTGGCACATTGTTTGGGTTTATCATTGCAAAGAACCTTACGGATAGTAAATAACGGATCAACTTGTAGCTGAAAGTCACTTTTGTTTTTCAAACAGGAAAGGAGCAAAAATGCGTATAATAAAAAGCATTCTATCCGTCATTCTAATAATGTCCCTGGTTCTGGAGTCTAGCCTTGTTGCGCTTGCCTCAAACCAACATGACAGTGAAGAAATGTGGATACAGTGTTCGAAGGTAGTTAGCGACATAGAAACTGAACTCAACTGCGAAGGCAGTACAATACGAAACGAGCTTGTTCTCACCATTCAAAGACTCCAGCGAGAACATTCCGAAAACATGGATGAAAACGGGATAAGCGGTTTTGAATCGCTAATATGCGAAGCTGAGACTATGCTGGATCATTATGACCGTGCAGTTGAACTCAAGAAAAACACCGACCACCCCTCCAGAGATGAAGGAGATGAATACTATTATCAGGCGGCAACTGCGATTTCCGCATGGTTCGGTATTAAAGGGTATTATCTGGCACAGGAACTATTGAACCATATGGTGAATAACACCACACTTTATAGTTACTATTACCCAACCTATGGGTACAGGGTTGAAAGTTCCAGTGTATTCTGGTTATACTATAATAGTTCTGCTTTGGCCGGAACGGGAGAATTCACTAATACAGGGACTTCTGTAGCCAAAGACCTGTACTATGCCATACATCTTTTTGACTGGAGTAAACCTGCCGGAAGTTTTGTGATCTCGGATATTTACGATTTTGCAAATGACAAAAGCTATTGGGGCAGTATTCAGGGGGTCGCCGTAGCAACGATGTATATTGCCCAAAGCATGGGCCTGTTTAAACCATATTACGTAAATATCATTCGTTAGTATAATATTTTCAGGAGCGAGTGTCATGAGAAGAAAAACGATAATCATCATAGCCGTGATCATACTTCTGGCCGGCGCTTACGCCGCAGTACGGATAGCCGCGCGGCCCTCGCTTAAGCAATATCAGTCCGAATTCGGCTTTTCCCTCGACGGACTTAAGGTCAGGATCGAGTCCGACTACCATGACAACGCATTTCAGGATCCGTGCGCAGTGTATACCGCAAAGGTAGACGGGAACAAGGAGGGAACGGTCTTCGACCCCTCCGGAATGCAGGAAGGGATTTCGGACAGTATCAAAAGCACCATTCACCGCATAAACAGCGAGGCAGAGACCGCCGGCAAAGGGAAGATAATAAACATTTCCTCGGATGCTGCCTGCAGGAGCATCGTTCTGCCCGGCAGCGCCAAAGACAGCCGCGCAAAGCTGGACATCATATACGACAGCACGGACGACCTGTATCATATAATCTGGCAGACCTGGTAGGCTGAAATAACACCGCAGGACACAGGCAGGAACGCCCGTGTCCTGTTTTTTATTGCGCCGGCGAAAGCCTGCGTTTTCTTGACTTCAAAGGGCTTTTGCATTACAATATTTTTTGATAGTCAAATAACAATAGTATGCATCGGAGGTGACGGCCTATGGCTCTCGTAACAACAAAGGAAATGTTTAAAAAGGCGTATGACGGAGGATACGCGGTAGGCGCTTTCAACGCGGACAGTCTGGATATAATCCAGGCCATAATCCAGGGCGCGGACAGCGTCAAGGCTCCGCTGATACTGGCGCTTTCGGAAAGCGCAGTAAAGTTCATAGGCCCGGAATACGCGGTAAGCGCTCTTAAGGCCGCCGCAAAGACCACGGACATACCCATTGCGCTGCACCTGGACCACGGCAAGTCCGCGGACATCTGCAAGGCCTGCGTGGACTACGGCTTTACCTCCGTAATGATAGACGCATCCTCCTATGAGTTCGAGAAGAACATAGAGATAACCAAGGACGTGGTGGACTACGCCCACGCGCGCGGCGTAGTGGTGGAGAGCGAGCTCGGCGCCATAGCTGGCATCGAGGATGAGGTGAACGTAGACGATAAATACGGCGCTTTCACGCACCCCGCCGACGTTGTGGAGTTCGTGGGCCGCACGGGCATTGACAGCCTTGCGATAGCGATAGGGACCGCCCACGGCGCGTATAAGTTCAAGCCAGGCCAAAAGCCCCAGCTGCGCTTCGACATCCTGGAGGAGATCCAGGAGAAGCTGCCCGGCTTCCCGCTGGTGCTGCACGGAGCGTCCTCCGTTCCCCAGGACAGGCTGGCTATCTTCAACCAGTACGGCGGAGACCTTGCGCAGGCCATAGGCATCCCCGGCGAGATGCTCAGGAAGGCAGCGTCTATGGCGGTCTGCAAGATAAACGTAGGCACGGACATCCGCGTCTGCTGGTTCGGAGAGATGCGCAGGCAGTTTGCCGAGAACCCCAAGAAGTTCGACGGCCGCAGCTTCATAGGACCGGCCCGCGAGGCAGTAGCCAGCATGGTGGCCGCCCGCATTACGGACGTCTTCGGAAGCAACGGAAAGGCATAGTTTTAAACGGCACAGCCGTTAAGATAGTTTTCAGATCGATTGTAATAGAAAAAAGGAGAAGATCATGAAGAACATCAAGAAAGTATTAGCTGTTGTTCTTGCACTGGTGATGGTACTCGGCCTCGCGGCATGCGGAGGCGGCGGAAACACCACCCCGGCAGGAAACAACACCAACAACGCCGCGCCGGCAGAGCCGAAGACAGTGGCGGAAAAGATCGCTGCAGCAGAGAAGATGACCGAGGCAGAGCTGGAAGCAGCAGCCAAGGCAGAGCTCGAAGCGGCAGTAGCGGCAGACGCCAAGACAGTCTTCAACGCGGACTCCCTCACCTCCGGCGTCAAGAAGGTAGCTGCAGCCTTTGAGAAGAAATATCCCTGGGCAGCAGGCAAGATAGTTTACAACTCCAGGAAGGGTTCCGAATTCCAGCCCGTGCTGGACGCAGCCGCCAAGGCAGACCAGTACGTAGCGGACTTCGTAATGATCCAGGACGCTGCATTCCTTAAGTTCAACATGCTGGATGCCGGCTTCCTGCTTTCCTACACTCCGCAGGGAGACGGATTCAAATTCAACCAGGGTACGACAGATCCCCAGGTAGGCGTAACCTTCAATAAGGTATTCCTCTGGAACAACACCAAGGTAGGCAAGGATCAGCTACAGAACGTATGGCAGCTGACCGGCGTGGACGGAGCCACCCTCAAGGGCCTCCACAACGCTTCCGTTCAGAGCCCGCTGGGTGAAGACATCAACATGAACTTCTTCATCATGATGACCAGCCCCGACGCTGTAGACAGACTCACCAAGGCCTACAAGAGCTACTTCGGCAAGGATTACGAAGCCGATCCCGCTTACAAGAACATAGGCTACAAGTTCGTTGCAGACTTTACAAAGAACGTTGCTTACTGGCACAAGTCCGATACGAGCGAAGTTAAGGAGCTCGTAAACTACGCCGATGACGGCCGCATCGTATTCGCAGGCCTTGCCAAGCTCAAGGACTACATGGGTCTTGAGACCAAGCCGAGCGTAGCGGATCTTACCGGTGCCGGCTGGAACGCTGACGTTGAGGGCTTCTGCGGATTCGTTTACAACATGTGGACACTCATCCCGAAGACCGCCAAGCTTCCGTACACCTCCTGCCTGTTCATCCGTTACCTTCTCTCCGAGGAAGGCTTCCAGGCCGGATGGGGCGGACAGTACGGATACTATTCCGCTAACGTCAACAACAAGCCTATCGACGACGACAAGCCGCTCGACAGCTGGGTCAAGAACTGTCTCGTTGAGGACGTGGACTACATCGGATCCGCTTACAGCGAAGCCCAGAAATTCATTAAGCAGCAGCTCGGACAGTAAGACAGCATACTGCAGTTTGATCTGACCGATTGCAGGGGAGGGAGACTTTTCCCTCCCCTGTTTTCAAAGACAGGAGCGATCATTTATGAAAACTAAACAGAAAAGCTCCGGCAACCGCATAAAAGCCTATTTCTCCAAACCGGCTAACGTAATATCCGTAATATTCATAATCATCCTTCTTGCTGCGGTAGTTCTGCCCCTCATAACGCTTCTTCTTGGCTCGTTCACCATCAACGGAAGCCAGGAAGCCATGTACGTGGGCGGAGGCGCCAAGAATGGCGAGATAACCACACATCACTGGTGGGAGCTCCTGTTCAGCAAGGAATACGATTACGCGAAGACGGTCTTCTGGAGACCTCTGGGACAATCCGCCCTCATGGCCTTGTATGCATGCGCCATAGCGGTACTGTTCGGAGGCATAGTGGCCTGGTTCATTACGCGGTCCGACTTACCCTTTAAGAAATTCATATCAACAGTCTTTGTATTCCCCTACATAATGCCCAGCTGGGCCATGGCCATGTTCTGGGAGAACTTCTTCAAGAACACGCAGATAAACGCAGGCATGGGCATACTTCAGAGCGTAACGGGCATATGCGTCCCGGAATCCATGGTCTACGGCTTTGCTCCGTGCGCCTGGGCTCTGGGCCTGCACTACGCACCGTTTGCCTACATACTCATAGGCGGCATCCTTCGCAACATGGACGCCAACCTGGAAGAGGCCGCCACGGTGCTTAAGGCAAGCCGCTTCAAGATACTGCGCAAGGTAACGCTTCCGATAGTGCTCCCGGCGCTTATCTCCACGGTACTGCTTGTATTCTCAAGCAGCATATCAAGCTTTACCGTACCGTTCTTCCTCAATAAGAGCAGCATCTCCAGCGGCAACAGCTTCGTATCCATATCTGTGCAGATGAGGAGCCTCGTAAACAGCGGATTCACCAAGGGCCAGGGCTACGTAATAGCCATAGTCCTGATGATATTCTCTATCATAATACTCACCTTAAACAGCAGAGTCACCGGAAAGAGGAAATCCTTCACCACGGTAACGGGCAAGTCCGGACAGGTATCGCTCGTCAAGCTGGGCAAGGCAAGGCCGGTTATAGCCGTGATACTGGTCATAATCGTGGCGTTCTTCGCTATAATGCCGCTGCTCTCCTTCGCCACCGAGAGCCTCTGCGAGATCTCCGGAGACTGGTCCACTTTCTCGCTTAAATACTGGATCTCCGACGAACCGTTCGAAGGAAGCGCCAAGGGCGATACCATAGGAATACTCAGAAGCACCATACTCTGGAAGGCTCTGGGAAGAAGCGTGCTTCTCTCCGTATGCGTCGCCTTTGCGGCGGGCACCTTCGGCCTTCTGATAGGCTATGCGGTATCCAAGAAGAGAGGAAGCAAGCTGGCCGGAATGGTCTCCAACCTCGCCTTCTTCCCCTACCTGATACCGTCCATGAGCTTCGGCGCAGTCTACCTGGCCCTGTCCTATACGGAAGGCTTCAAATGGCTGAACGGATCCTACCTCCTGCTATTCATAGTGGGAGCCATAAAGTTCATGCCGTTTGCCTCCAGAACAGGCACCAGCGCCATGATGCAGCTGTCCGGCGAGATAGAGGAAGCCGCCATCATGATGGATGTTCCGTGGTTCAAGCGCATGACAAGAGTCCTGTTCCCGATACAGAAATCCAGCTTCATCAGCGGCTATCTGCTGCCGTTCATCTCCTGCATGAGAGAGATGTCCCTGTTCGTGCTGCTCATCCCCACGTACACCGCGCTCGCAACCACGGTGCTCCAGGAGTACAGCAGAACAGGACTTACGCAGTCGGCTAACGCCATCAACCTGCTGATCATAGTAGTAGTGCTCGTGGTCCAGTTCGTAGTAAACAAGCTCACAGGCGCCAGCATAGACAAGGGCGTAGGAGGAAACTAAGATGCCGAAGATTGTACTTGAACATGTAACGAAACGCTTCGAAAAATTCGTAGCGGTAGAAGACCTGAACATGGTCATAGAAGACAGAGAGTTCATAACCCTCCTCGGCCCCTCCGGCTGCGGAAAGACCACAACTCTCCGTATGATAGCAGGTCTTGAGACCCCCACCGAGGGGCGCATAACCATAGGCGATACAGTGGTATTCGATGCCGAGAAAGGCATCAACATCTCCCCGGGAAAGCGCGACATAGGCTTCCTCTTCCAGAACTACGCTCTGTGGCCCCACATGACGGTCTACCAGAACATAGCATTCGGCCTTGAGAACCTCAAGTGGTCCAAGGAAGACATACGCAAGAGAGTGGACGAGATGCTGGCGATGCTCAAGATAGAGCAGTTCGAGAAACGCTATCCTTCGGAGCTTTCCGGCGGACAGCAGCAGCGTGTGGCAATAGCAAGGACCCTGGCCCCCAAGCCTAAAGTCCTGTTCATGGACGAGCCTCTGTCCAACCTGGACGCCAAGCTGCGTCTGGAGATGAGGACGGAGCTCAAGCGTCTGCATGCAAACACTGATTCCACCTTCGTATACGTTACCCACGATCAGCTGGAAGCCATGACTCTCGCAACGAGGGTCTGCCTCATGAAGACAGGCATACTGCAGCAGTACGACCCGCCGCTCACGGTCTACAACGATCCTGCGAATCTTTTCACCGCGGACTTCGTAGGAAATCCGACCATGAACTTCATACCTGCAACAGCAAAGAAGCTCGATGAGAACAGAGCAGAGCTCGACATCCTCAGCAGCAAGGTCGTATTCGAGAGCGCGGTGCCCCTTGGTGAGCTTGCAGACGGCGAAGGCAACGCAGTACTCGGTGTAAGGCCTGAGTTCCTTAAGCTCAAGGCCGGCACACACAAAGCCAAGGTCTACGCGACACTCCCCGCAGGCATGGAGACCACCGTAAAGCTCGAAGCTCCGGACGGCACCATAATGACCTCCGTTGAGTTCGGCAGCGTGGACTATGCTCTCAACGCGGACGTTAATTACGAGATAGCAGGAAACGGCATAATACTCTTCGACAAGAAGAGCGAGAAGAACATAGGCAAGGGCTGCGTAAAGCTCTAGACCTTTTAAGTATCGGGAGGAGATACAAATGTCTTATCCGTTTGATCCAAAGGAACTTAATATAGTAGACAGAGCAATGAACTTCAGGCGCAATGCCCCCGGAAAACCGGTATTCGATTTCCCGGTGACAGCCCGCGAAGCGCTGCTCTCCCTCTACAGAAAGGGTCAGGGCGTCTGGACTCCGTACGGCGTGGAGACAGCGGTGTTCTGCCCCTCCATTATCCCGGACAACATAGCCCGCGGATTCGTTTTCGAAGCCGAGAAATGGCCGGATCCCTACACCACTCACGACGACATGTTCGGTATCAACTGGACCTTCGTCCCGCAGGTGGGCGGCTCCATGGAGACCCCGGGATTTCCGCACCTCTTTGAGGATGTAAACGAGTGGAAGGAAAAGCTCAAGATGCCGGATCCCTACTCCTGGGACTGGGACGGAAGCGCAAGGCTTAACAACGAGTTCCTTAAGAACAACGGAAAGGCCAACTACTTCTGGTTCCTCAACGGCTTCACCTTTGAGCGCCTGATATCCTTCATGGGCTTTGAGAACGCCGCGATGGCTCTTCTGGACGAGGATCAGGAGGACGCCCTGCACGAGATGCTGGAAGCGCTCGGCGACCTTGGCATCAAGATAATGGACTGCGCCATTGAGGCGTACGGCGACGGCATACAGGGCTTCGAATACCACGACGACTGGGGCTCCCAGATGGCGCCGTTCTTCTCCTTCGCAGCCGGCGAGACGTTCTTCGTACCCATTTGGAAGAGGCTTACCAGCCACGCCAAGAGCAAGGGCAGGATAGCCTCTCTGCACTCCTGCGGACACACCGAGAAGCAGATAGAGAACTACATTGCAGGCGGCTGGGACTGCTGGACGCCCATGGCCATGAACGACACCGCGAAGCTCTACGATGAGTACGGCGACAGGATAGTGATAGCCGTCGTTGCGGACGACGTGCCGGAAGGCGCGACGGAGGAAGAGCAGTACGAGGCGGGAAAGAAGTTCGCCGAAAGATACTGCAAGCCAGGCAAAGTTGCCTCCTTCAGCCTGTATTCGTCTCCTTCGGTAATGACCGACGCCTACGCCAAAGGCCTGTACGAGACCAGCCGGAAGATACTCGCCTGAGGCTGTCAGTAAAAGCTTTATAACAACAAAAGCGCCCCGCTCGCAATGAACGGGGCGTTATTCTATGCTCAGTCTTTTACCTGTTGTCCGCAGACGCCTTAAGGCCCTTTACGAGGCCTCTTACGAAGTCCCATCCGGTGCTGGCCCAGAAGGTTATCGGGCTCTTGGTGACGTACCTGAAGGGCTCTACGGAGATCAGCTGGCCGGAATAGCTGGTGCTGGTCCTGTAGCAGACCGTCATGTTCTTGTCGTCATCCCTTGTATAGATGATGTTGTTGCCGTAGTCTATGCCGCGGATGTTGTTGCCCTTGATGACCATCTTGGTCTCTCCGGTCTTCTCGCTGTAGAGCCAGAGGGCGTTCTCGCCGTCGCTTGCGGGGTATGAATACAGCACGTGCCTGCTGGCCTGGGCTATGAACTTGTAATAGGCGGGGCGGAAGTCCTCTCCCATGGCCTCGGATATAACGTCAATGTAGTCTCCGTAGCTTGCGGAGCGGTCCTCTGGGTTGAGCTTGGACATAAGATCCGGGTAATCCTCATCGGTGTTGTTTACTATGAAGGACCCGCGGCTGGTGCTGTACTTTACGATCTGATCCTTGTCCTCTATGTAGTAGCAGTAATAGTCCCCTATTACAGTTCCGCGGTTCTCGCTTGCAGTGCTGTGAAGATCCAGGTACATGTGCACCGCCAGGGCAGCTGCCGCGACGACGATTATTATAAGCACTATAAGACCGAAGGAGATGTGCTTTTTCTTCTTCTTTGGCTCTTCGCCTTCGGAAGCCTCGCCCTTTTTGGACTTCTTTTCCTTCTTCTCCTTCTTTGCCTTCTTCTCTTTTTTTGCGGGGGCCGGAGAAGCTTCGGGCTCTTCCTGCGCCTTATCTGCTTCCTGCTCCCCGAGCTCTTCCTCGTCCTCTTCCTCTATGAACCAGGACGCAAAAGAGCCGTGCTTCTTTTCCTTGGTTTCCTTGTTTTTCTCTGCCATCCTGTGGTTATCCCTCAGTTCACCTCTTAATCCTGCAAAGGATATTAATCATGTCCTCATAGGATGTATTTGTAAGTGTATAGGTACCAGGCTGGAGTTTGGTATCACAGTTCAGCTCTGATACCTTAGCAATAAACGCAGCCTTTTCATCACTTTTCATAAGACCTGCTTCAATAAGCTTATCAGCTGTCTTACCCCATGTTCCTCCGTTCTTAAATGACGGGACAACAATCTCTGCCGTAACGGATCCGTCCTGGCTGCCCTGTTGCTGAGGATCGGTCTGCCCGCCGGGCTGATCGTTTCCGCCCTGCGGGGTCTCCCCTCCGGGCTGTGTGTCTCCGCCCTGCGGAGTCTCGCCTCCGGGATTGGTCTCGCTGCCGGGCTGAGTCTGCTCGTCGATCTTGGGATCGTCCGGGTTCGGGTTTATGTCTTGGACGTCTTCAGGCGTAAGGTCTATGTCCGAAAAGTCTATGTTCGCGGTATTGGTGTTTCCGTTCTTTTCAGCCAGATACTGCGGGTATGCCATGATGCTGGTGGATCTCCAGAAGATCACGCCTACGGCTATAAGCAGGATCACTATGGCCACGAAAACATCGTTGATGTCATAGATAAAGTCTCTTATCCTCTTGATCATTGCTCTCTCCCCCTGCTATACGACAAAAATACTACCCAATTTCATATTATTATACTACTATTGCGGCTGATTGGCAAACGCTGAGGAATAATTCCTGCATCCGATCCTCCCCACAATATACGATATTATCATTATATTCCCCGCATGTGACAATTCGGTGAATGCCTTGCCGAAAATAATCATCTGTCCTGTTTTGCGGTCCCAGCGGAAGAAAAGCTGCAGCTGCGCACCGCTTTGCATAGAGCGGCGGACGCAGAAGGCTTCTTCCTGCCGTAGAAGGACTGCCGGGGTATTCCTGTTCCTTACGAGGTCCGCGTATTCCTTCAGTTTCATGGCATCCTCCGGCAAAAACATTTTACTACAGTATAATTATACAGTATAACCATGAGGATTTAAAGAAAACCGTATGGACAATTATCCCCTGCGGGAGTATTATTTTCCTGACGGACCGATGCTTTTTAAGGAGGCAGCGTGTACCGTCTTTTTTGCATTCTTATACTTGTCCTTACAGCCGCCCGGGACATCCGCACCATGGAGATATCGGACATATCCTGTGCGGCGCTCCTGGGCACCGTCATCATATGGACTCCGCCGGGTGAGATAGAAGCGGGCCTTCCCGCCGCCCTCCTTGTATGGATATGCTACCTGTTAAGCCTTGCCGCATCCTCTGCGTTAAAAAGACCGGCACCCATAGGCGCCGGAGACATAAGGCTTTTCAGCATACTTGCCCTTCAGCTCGGGACCCGGGGGATAATGACGCTGTTTGCCGTATCCGGGCTTCTCGCGGGAGCCGCTGCGGCCGTGCTTCTTGTACTTAAAAAGGTATCCGCTGGAAGCGAGATACCCTTTGCGCCTTTTATTGCGGCAGGCTATGCGCTCATGTGCTCGGGTCTTGTAAGGCCGGGCTTTCTTTAGTAGAGCGGAAGATACCTGGATCCGATAAGAAGCCCCACGTATATGATCATTACGATGAATGCCATGGCGTCGCCCCTGCCGAAGCGGGTCTGGTTCATCCTTGTTCTCCCGGAGCCTCCGTGGTAGCAGCGCGCCTCCATGGCCATGGCAAGGTCTCCTGCTATCCTGAAGGCGGACACGAACAGAGGCACCAAAAGCGGTATGAGAGCCTTGGCCTTCTGCTTTAAGGAGCCGTTCTCGAAGTCCGCGCCTCTTGCGGTCTGAGCCTTCATTATCTTGTCTGTCTCGTCCAGAAGAGTGGGTATGAACCTTAAAGCAATGGTCATCATCATGGCCAGCTCGTGCGCGGGAAGTCCTATCTTTGCCAGCGGCGAGAGGAGCTTTTCCAGACCGTCCGTAAGCTCTATGGGCTTTGTCGTAAGGGTAAGCAGCGAGGAACCGAAGATCAGCAGCACCAGGCGCAGGCCCATGAAGGCCGCCCTGTAGACGCCGGCGTCGGTTATCTTTATCTTCCAGAACTCCACCAGCACCGTTCCAGACGTGTTGAAGAGCAGGTTGATTATCATGGTGAGGATTATGAGGAAGATTATGGGCTTAAGACCCTTTGATATGAATCTGAAAGGCACGCGGGATATCATCACCACCACGGCCAGCAGCACTATGCTCAGGCCGAAGGCGGAGAAGGACTGCACCACAAAAAGCGATACCAGATAGATCAGGGCGCAGATGATCTTAGTCCTTGCGTCCAGCCTGTGTATCGGGGACTCTCCCGGATAGTACTGTCCTAATGTAATGTCCCTTACTGCCATTTCTTTTTAACGACTCTTATTATCTCCTCGGCGGTCTCGTCGAAGGTGAGCTTCTCTATGTCCACGTCAAGTCCGAGGTCCTGCAGGTCCTCCAGGAAGCCCGGTCCGGCCGGAAGATCCAGCCCTACGCTCTTAAGCTCCCTGCCTCTTTCGCAGTAGACGTACCTCGGATCTCCCTGCATGAACAGGGAGCCTTTATTCATTACCAGCACGGTATCCGCGTATTCCGCGACGTCGTCCATGTTGTGGGATACGAGTATTATGGTGATGTTCCTGTCGTCCTGTATGCGGTCTATCATCCTGAGGATGTCGTCGTGGCCCTTGGGGTCCAGCCCCGCCGTGGGCTCGTCCAGTATCAGGACCTCGGGATCCATGGCAAGCACGCCTGCTATTGCAACCCTTCTCTTCTGTCCGCCCGAGAGCTCAAAGGGGGATTCCCCTCCTATCTCGTCCGCGTCCATTCCGACCAGCTTAAGGGCAGTCTTTGCCCTTTCGATCTGCTCCTCCTCGGAAAGCCCCTGGTTCTTGGGACCGAAGCACACGTCCTTAAGGACGGTCTCCTCGAAGAGCTGGTATTCCGGGTACTGGAAAACTATGCCTACCTTGCGCCTTACTGCAAAGGAGGCCTTGCCCTTTTCGCTTATGACAGTCTCCGTGCCGTCTTCCGCTACCGCGACCACTCTGCCGCTCGTAGGCTCAAGGAGCCCCGCTATCTGCTGCACCAGCGTGGTCTTTCCAGACCCGGTATGGCCTATTATGGCCACGAACTCTCCTGGCTTAATGTCCACGGAGATGTGGTCCAGGGCCCTGGTCTCGTAAGGAAGGCCGGGATTGTATATCATGCTGAGGTCTTCAACCCTTATCTGCATAGGAACTCCGCCAGCTTCTTCTCTGTTACTATGTCTGCGGGAACATCTATCCCGTTCTCTCTGAGCTTTCTTGCCATGCTTACGGCAAAGGGGACGTTGAGCACGCCGAGATCGTCTCTGCTGAACACATCCGCGGGCGGCGCGTCTACAAGGAGCTTTCCGTTTCCCATGACGATTATCCTGTCGGCCGCGGCAGCCTCCTCCATGAAGTGGGTTATCAGGATCACCGTGCGTCCCTGGGAATGGAGCCTCTCGATTATCTCCATGATCTCTCGCCTGCCCTTTGGATCCAGCATGGCGGTGGGCTCGTCGAATACCACGCACTCCGGGTCCATGGCGATGACGCCTGCTATGGCAATGCGCTGCTTCTGACCTCCCGAAAGCAGATGCGGGCCCTTCTTTCTGTGCTCGTACATGTCCACGAGCCTTAAGGCCTCGTCTACCCTGCGCCTGATCTCGTCCGACGGCACCCCTATGTTCTCCGGGCCGAATGCAACGTCGTCCTCCACCACGGAGGATACCAGCTGGTTGTCCGGATTCTGGAATACCATGCCGACCTTTCTGCGTATCTCCCAGGGCGCCGTCTCGGACGCTTCCTTTGTATCCATGCCGTCCACGAGGACAGAGCCGGAGGTGGGGAGCAGCAGAGCGTTCATGTGCTTTGCTATGGTGGACTTGCCGGATCCGTTGCTTCCGACTATTGCTACGAACTCGCCTCTTTTCACATCAAAAGAGACGTTATCCAACGCCAGTTTTTCTTCTGTAGTCGGATCGCCGTCGTCCAGATACGCATAGCTTACGTTTTTAATTTGAATGATAAGGTCGCTGTCCATAAAAGATCAAAGCCTTCTGTGTTACTCGTAATGATTCATTATATATTCCCTATAACGTTCTGTCAACAATGTGCTGCACGGCGCCGCGTTGGAAATTACGCAGTCTCATCACTATATATTGCCGGGAAAAGCCTGCCTTTAGGACACGCTCTCGCTTGCAGGGGACCCTCCCGGCGATGCACGATAATGACCGCATGATCTTCCGCGCACAGCCGTCAACACATTGTGCTTTGCGGACGCTGTTGTGGTATAATGTCTTGCAGTACAGTTTTTCAGGAGGGAATATGAGATTCGTGATACAGCGCGTCACCCGCGCTTCTGTAACTATAGACGGCGTAAAGACCGCGGAGATAGGCCGCGGTTTTCTGGTGCTTGCGGGAGTCTTCGAGGAGGACACGGAGGCCATCGCGGACAAGATGGTCAAAAAGCTCTGCTCCTTAAGGATATTCCAGGACGAGGAAGGAAAGACCAACCGCTTCCTTGCGGACGTGGGCGGAGAGCTTCTGATGGTGTCGCAGTTTACGCTGTGCGCGGACTGCAGGCACGGCAACAGGCCGAGCTTTACCCCTGCCGCAGGGGCCGAAAAAGCCAATGCCCTGTTCGAATACATGGTCGGAAAGGCCAAAGAGACCTTCCCCGGCGTGCAGACAGGCGTATTCGGCGCGGACATGAAGGTGGAGCTTTTAAACGACGGACCGTTCACCATAATACTGGATTCAAAGGAGATAGGCGCATGAACATTTCCGACCTTAAGGTCTGTCTTCTTAACGATTCCTTCCCTCCCATAATAGACGGCGTTGCCAACGCGGTGGTAAACTACGCCTCCAGGATACAGGAGCTGGGCGGAAAAAGCATAGTCATAACCCCGGAGCATCCGGAAGCAGACGACAGCGCCTTCAGCTTTCCCGTCTACCGCTACCCCGGCATAGACACCAGAAAGCTTATCGGCTACATGGCCGGCTACCCGTTCTCCCCTGCGGTAGCGAAGCGCATAAAGGAGTCAGGCGTAAGCATGCTCCACAGCCACTGTCCCATATCATCAAACATTTTCGCAAGGAGCCTGCGAAAGCTTCTTGACGTGCCCTTCGTAATGACCTATCACACAAAGTTCGACGTGGAGATAAGCGAGGCAGTCAAGGGAAAGCTCCTTCAGGACGGTGCCGTAAGCGCTCTGGTGAACAACATAAGCAGCTGCGACGAGGTCTGGGTTGTGAGCGAGGGCGCGGGAAAGAACCTGCGCTCCATGGGTTACAAAGGAGACTACATAGTGATGCCGAACGGCGTGGACATCCCCAAAGGAAGGCTCCCGGAAGACGAGACACGAAGGCTAACAAAGGACGAGCGCATACCCGAGGGCGTGCCCGTATACCTCTTTGTCGGAAGGCTCATGTGGTACAAGGGCATTAGGGTGATACTGGACGCTCTTAAAGGCCTTAAGTCCCAGGACTTCGATTTCCGCATGGTATTCGTGGGCGGAGGACAGGACGAGAAGGAGATAAAGGCTTACTGCAGCAGTCTTAAGCTGGACGATAAAGTTCTGTTCCTCGGTCCTGTCTACGACCGCAGGCAGCTTTCGGCGTGGTACTGCAGGGCGGATCTCTTCCTCTTCCCTTCGGACTTCGACACCAACGGGCTGGTGGTAAGAGAGGCAGCGGCATGCTCCCTTCCCGCGGCTCTCATAGACGGCAGCTGCGCGGCGGAGGGCGTCACCCACGGAAGGAACGGCTTCCTCATCGACGGCAGCGCCGCGTCCCTGGCAGTGCTGCTGGCTACGGCAGGTCAGAACAAAGGGCTTCTTAAGAAGACAGGGCAGAACGCCGCGGATGAGCTCTACATCTCCTGGCCGCAGGCCATAGACAAAGCCATTGACCGCTACATGACGGTAATAGACAACTACAAGGCCGGAAGATACCCGCAAAAAAAGAATCCCGTGGATGACTATTTCCAGTTCCAGGGGACTCTTATGGATCTTATCTCGCAGTCAAAGCTTTTGGAGCCTTATCTATAACAGATCCTTAAGGCATACGGAGCTCAGACTGCAGTACCTGCAGGAATCGTAGATGTTTCCCACGGTCTTCTGCTCGGGGGTTATGGTCCCGGACAGGAGATCCTCCGCCATGGATATCATGGCAGTCCTGAAACTCTCGCGGAGCTTTTCCATCTCCTCCGCCGAAATGACGCTGCCGCCCTTAAAGCTTCCGTCATTTTTTACCTCGGCCTTTATTACAGTGGAGCTTCCCTTAAGCCTGAGGTCCTTGTCCAGATCGTTAAGAACGAGGCTGTCCTCAACAGTTATTCCGTCCAAAAGGTATCTGCTGTTTATCTCCGCGGCAAGCTCGTCCGAGATCCTGTCAGCAAGGAGATCTCCTATGCTGCCCTGAGCATCGTCCGCGTTTATCCTGAAGTAGTAGACCCCGGCGGGGTCTCCGCCCTCTCCGAGGGCGCCCTCCAGATAGGTCATCAGCTGGACCTTAAGGCCCCTCTCCACCAGCTCCTTCTTAAACTCGTCGCGCCCTGACTTGTAGTCTATTATCTTTATGTATTTAGAGCCGTCGTGTCCGGGCATTACGTCCACGCGGTCTATCTTCCCCTCAACGTAGACCTTGCCTTTAGCGGTATCCAGAGCCACAGGCCCGAAGGTGCCGCCTCTTTTAAATTCAGTCTCGAAATACATCTTGTCTATACGGCCCGCGCGCACCTGATCTATCATCTTGAGCGCAAAACGGGTGCATACGCTTTTTATGCGCTCCGTCCTGAAGCTGTCTGCCGCGGAGGCGTTCATCACGCCGCCCAGCTCTCCCGATCCTATCTCAGTAATTATCCTTCCGAGCATGTCCGAGACTTCCTGCGCGGTGACCGTCATCCATGTTGACGAGGGGTCTGTTATTGCAAAGCCGCCCTCGTCAGCCGCCCTGCTGAGCTCTATGCACAGCTTAAGAAGCGCCTCGTGGTATATGCTTCCCATGCCGGAGGCGTCTATACCGAACTCCCGCTCCTCCTGCGGTCTCAGGCCGTACTGTATGAAGTGCCTGAACCTGCAGGACGCGAAAACGTCCATCCTGGAAGGGCTGACGGACAGCTCGCCGTCTTTGGAGAAGAGCTCCCTTGAGAGCTTCTCCCCTATCGGGGCCTCGTTTCCTTTATATAACAGTCCCGCGGCGATCTGTGGAGCATCCTCCCTGAGCTCGTTGTAGGCGGCCTTCCACACCGGAGCGACGTCTGCGCCGGAAAGACCTTCCCTGAGCACCCCGGTAAGCTTCTCTGCCGCAAGCGCGCGGCTCTGAAGATAGGCAAGATCGTCCTCTGCGCTGTCTATGTCAGAGGTCTTGACGGGCTCGCCGAACCTCTCAATAAGCCTTGGGAGCAGGGGCGAAGGCTGAAGCTCGCTGCCTTCGGCGTCGCTGCAGAGCATCCCTGTCCAAAGCAGCTCCTCCGCGCAGCCCGCGGACCTGAAGATGCTGAATATCTCCTCGGTAAGCAGCAGCTCCGAGGGCTTGGACAGCTCCGTTCCTTCTTCGGAGAGCCTTTTTATCTCGCTCTCCGTAAGTATGCCGTCAGCGGAAACGTCGGATGGTATCAGACCATCGCAGAAAGACGCCAGGAATACCATCTTTTTCTTCTGAATTATTGAGCGCTTTACGCTTCCTATCTGGACCTTTCCCGCGGCCTGCGGCAGCACTCCCAGCTTTACGTCGCCGAGCGCAGCTGTTATAAGGTCCCTGAAGCTTTTGGTGTCAGTCTTTTCGCTGCCCATTAGCTGCCTGGTCTGAGCGAGTATCTCCCGGATGATGTCCCACAGCTGGCGGCTGAGCTCGGACGCGTCGTCGAAGCCTTCCTCCGCCTGAGCCTGTGACAGCTCTTCCAGATATGTGTCCAGGCCGAGATGGTCCTCCAGGAAGGACTCAAGGCAAAGAGCCTTCTCCTCAGCCGTCTGAGCGGCCTCCATAGCCTTTACGAATGGATCCAGCAGACCGAATATGTGCGCCCGTATATTATCGTACTCATCAAGCACGGCAGGCTCTGTCTCACTTGCCGCGTATTTGAACTTTTCCGCGAAACGCTTTCCTTTTATATGGTACAGCTTTATGTAGTTCTCGAAGCCCCAGACCTCCTCAGGAGCGTACCCCGCGGCACCGGACTTCAGCAGCCTGATTACGTCCCTGGTGCGGTACTGACCGTCCGCAAGGTCCAGTACGGCGGAGACTGCCTCCGCCCCGCTGCTGTGCATGACAGGCCTGGTCTCGTCCATGAAGAACGGTATCCCGAGGCTCTCAAAGACCCTTCTCACGGTCCCGGAATGCTCCGCTGAATCAGGTGTAAGTACGACCGCGTCCGAAAAGGCCGCTCCGTCCTCCCTTACTGCCTTAAGTATGCGGGATGCTATGGTAAGCGCCTGCGAATACGGATTAGAGCATCTGCAGATCTCAAGAACGGGCTTCTTTGCCTCCCCGGACGGGAGCTTTTCCGCCTGTACCCCGAGCATTTTGATGGTCCTTCGGCAGGCTTGGAATTCCTCGCCTTCGCCGTTTATTATCGCTATGCAAAGGCCCCTGCTTGCGCCGTCCAGCGCATTCAGGAACTCGGTCTCGCTTTTAGTAAAGGAATAGAAGCCGTAGAAATATACATAAGCATCCTTAAGCATGGAAGTGCTTCTGAGCTTTTCTGTCGTAAACTGCAGAAGATCCTCTGAATCCTCCAGCTGCCCGGCCATGGCCTCCTCGTAGGCCTGCGCTATAAGCTGCATGTCACAGAGCTTTCTTTTGAGTATCCCCTCTTTGGCACTTTCGGCCTTTTCCCTGAGCTGCTCAACGCTTACGCGGTTCTGCTTCATCTGCACCAGGAAGTCTCCTGCCATGTCTATGAAGCGCGGATCCCTGCTTACGCCGGAGAAGGCCTTAAAGCTCCCCTCCAGGCGCGAAGTTATGCGCCTAAGGAGCATGCCGCGCCCTATCGTGTTGATGACAGTGCGGCCGCTTCCGCCCTCGCGGGCGAGTATGTCCTCCCTCAGCTTTCCTCCGGAGATAATGTTAAGACGGAAAAAGCCCCTCGGATCTACCTCCTTAAGGGCTTCCTCTTCCGCTGAGAGCGTGCTCTGCGCCGGGACCACAAGAAGGACTCTGCCGTCTTCCTTCTGCAGGTCCTCTCTTATCCTTTTAAACAGTTCCTTTTTCAGTATGTCGTCGCTGTCAGAATAAAAGACCTTCATTTAGATCTCCGCCCTTTTGAGCCGCCTCCAGATCTTCAGATACATTGTTGTAAAGCACGCCGTCGCCCCTATTATCTGGGATATGGTCTCAGCCCAGAAGGCGCCCATCACCCCGAAGCCCAGGTAAGGCAGCAGAAGCGTAAGCGGCGCTACGAGTATTATCTTGCGCAGCATGGAGAAGAACAGCGCGTACTTAGGATAGTTGAGCGATATGAATGTGTTCTGTCCCGTAAGCTGCAGAGACATCATCGGGAACAGCAGGAAATACACTCTGGCGCACTTGGACCCGGTCTCGATAAGCTCCGGGTTGTTTGTGAATATGGAGAACATCCACCCCGGCGCGAACACCATTATGCTCCAGAACGCGAAATTTATTATAAGGCTGCCCCAAAGCATTACGCCCAGGGCCTGGCTTACCCTTTCGGGTTTGCCTGCCCCGTAGTTGAAGCTCATGACAGGCGTTGCTCCGCTGACTATGCCGTTGCAGGGACACATGGTTATCTCCCTTACGGAGTTGATTATCGTCATGGAGCCTATGTAGAGCGTGCTCATGGCGCCGCCCCAGGACTTAAGCACAATGTTGGTGATAGCCTGGGTGATGCTGTTGGTAGCCTTGAACATGAAGCCCGTGGAGCCGAGCTTGAGTATGTCCTTAAGGTCCGTTCCGGACACCCCGAGGCCGCGTATCCTTACGATAGGCCTCTTTCCCGTTAGGAAGATCACCACCCACACGGCGCTTGCTATCTGGGATATGACTGTCGCTACCGCGGCGCCTTTAACGCCCATGCCCGCGTTGTATATGAGTATGGGGTCCAGGACTATGTTAAGAGCCGCTCCTATAAGGACCGTCATCATCCCCGTTCTTGTAAAGCCCTGGTTGTTTATGAAGGGATTCATGCCCAGGCTTATCATCACGGGGATGGTCCCCAGCACGTATATCCTGAAATAGGCAAGCGCGTAAGGCAGCGTCTCCTCGTCCCCGCCAAGAAGCGAGAGGAACAGAGGAGCCCCGAAGAACATTATGGCCGTTACCGCCGCCCCTACGATTATCATCATCGTAAATGAGGTCTGCTGTATCCTTCCGGCCTTCTCGTTGTCGCCCTGGCCTCTGGCTATCGAAGACAGCGGCGCCCCGCCTGTACCGAAGAGCTGCGCGAATGCCGTTATCAGCGAGATCAGCGGGAAAGCCACGCCTACTCCTGTAAGCGCGGCTGTACCCACTTCCGGCATGCGCCCTATGTACAGGCGGTCCACTATGTTATAAGTTATATGGACTATCTCCGCCAGCATTATCGGCAGAGCAAGCCTGAATACTGTTTTTAATACACTTCCCTGGGAAAAATCCCCTTTTGAAGAATTTGCCATTACAGATCCTTTATCTCCATGCCCGTGAACTCCGCAAGCTGGCTGTCCTGTCCTACGGCTGCGATGCGGCCCTTTTCAGCCATGGCATCGGCAACGTCCGCGCACCAGAGGAGCTTGTCGTAGTCCGTGGCAAGCATCTGAGCGCGTATATCCTTCTGGATGTCGTAGGTGACTCCGGACATGTACTTGGAGTCCGCGACGGTCCCCCTCATGGCAGGTGAAAGCAGCGGCTCGGTGGATGCTATGGAAGCTATGATGAAGCTGTCCAGAGGCGCCTTTGCGGCGCAGAGTCCTCTCATGAACTCTCCGAGCTTCTTGTTGATGCCTATGGACCTTGCAGGGGTCGGGTCCCTGAAGGAATAGGTGGATACCAGGCCGTTGCTGTCCGCCCTGAAGCCTGTGCCGTAGGCGCCGCCCTGCACTCTTACTTCGTTCCAAAGGAAACCGTAGGAGAGGATGTTGCTTGCCACCAGCAGGCTGCCGTCGAACTTTCTTCCCATGTCTGAGATGTGGTACGCCTGTGAGCTGAAGCCGATAAGAGCCGGGATCTTGGTACCCATTACAGCCGGAAGAGCGGATTTGTACTCGGTCTCGGGATCTATTGCGCTTCCCTCAGGCAGGCTCTCGATAAGACCCTTTACGGAGACATAGTCCGTGCAGGCCTCGCCGGCAGTGAGCCTTGCCCTGCAGCAGGCCTTGCCGAGCGCGTCCTTAAGGAGAGCCGCGAAGGCGTCGAACTTATTATCAAAATCGCTTACGAAGGCGTGCAGCCTTGCTATGGAGCTGTAGCCGGAAACAGCGTCGGACACCGCAGCCGCGGAGGAATAACCGGCGGACGCGGACGTGATGGCCAGGACGTGGCCCATGCCTACGGCGCCCTGCCTTGCCATCATGTCGGCCTGCGTCATCATGTTCCTTATCTTCTCCTTGTCGGAGAAGTCCGTGGTAAGGAGTATCTCGCTGATGAGTTTCTCGCCTATGGCGAGGTTCTCCTTGAGTATGCTGGAGCTTACGGCCAGATAAGGCATCGCGGTCTTGACGTTTCCGTACTTCTGAGCAGCGCCTACCTTAAAGGAGAGGGAACCCAGATAGGTCTTGATGTCCCTAGCAAGCTCCGCGCTGGTGTGCTCCGCGGTGGGAAGCTCTCCAAGCAGCCTTCCGAGAGCGGAAATGGAGGAGAGCTCCTCCAGGCTCCTGTCTGCCAGCGAGAAGTACAGGTTTATGTTTACTATTCCGCGGCTGGGGATCGGGTGATACATCACCTTTACACCGGCCTCTTCCTTTATAATTGTATCGTCCCACTGCGGCTCGTCGGAGACCTCGGAGAGCGGGAGCTGAGGCAGAGTGGCCTTTGCTTCCGGGCTGTCCTCCGTCTGCTGCCATGCCGCCAGGGTCTCATTGAGCTTCTTGTTGGCTTCCTTGTCCGCGTCGGTCCAGGAGGCCTTTACGGATGCGAGCCTTTCCTTCTCTGCTGCATCCTTTTCCGCAGCGGCGGTGTGGGAGGCGTTTGCTATCAGCCTGCACATGCCGTCCGGGCTTACGAGCTCCTTAAGGAGGTCGTTATAGTAGCTGCCCTCGAGCTTTTCCCTGAGCTCTGAGTAGATGCCGTCCACCGCCAGGAGGACCATGGGGTCTCCTCCGTGGAGCCAGGTGACCAGTGACTTTATGCACCTGATAAGGCCCGCGGGCTCCTGCGGGGACTTGAAATTGAACTCGCTGCGGTTGATGGCCGCTATGAGGTCCTTCTTGTCAAGACCTTCCTCTGCCAGCTTGTTGCAGGTATCGACTATCAGCTTCCAGACCTCTTCGGTCTTGCCGTCCTTGATGTTCTTTACGTGGAACTGATAGAAGGGCTGCGGGAAATCGTCCATGGTGTCCACGGTGATGTCCTGCGCAAGGCCGGAATCCAGGACCGCCTTCTTGAGCGGGGAGTCGTTGGTATCCGTGAGCATGTCGAAGATGAGCCCTGCCGCGAAGATCCTTGTTGCCTCTCCGGGGGCAGAGAATATCTTCCCTGCCAGCAGCCTTCCCTTGTCTGCGGTGTCCTCTTCCTCTCCCAGAGCGTAGTCCACGGTCTTCTCCACTGCCTTGGGCACCTGAAGCTCAAAGCTCGGAAGATCGGTGAGCTTTTCGCAGTCTGCCAGGTATCCGTCTATCATGGAGAGTGTCTTCTCAAGTGGAACGTCTCCGTCCAGGAACACTCTGGCGTTGGAGGGGTGGTAGAACCTCTTGTAGGTCCTTATGAACTCATCGTATGTAAGCTGCGGGATGACGGACGGTTCTCCGCCGGAGTTGTACCCGTAGCAGTTGTCGGGATAGATAAGGCCAAGCATCTCCTCGGTAAGGAAGTCATCCACGTCGGAGACTGCGCCCTTCATCTCGTTGAACACTACGCCCTTGTAGGACAGCTCGCCGTTCTCATCCTGCTCTATGTGCCAGCCCTCCTGATAGAAGATGTTGGGGTTCTTGAGTATGGCAGGAGCGAACACCGCGTCCAGATATACGCTCGTAAGGTTCAGGAAGTCCCTCTCGTTGCGGCTGGACACCGGATACATAGTCTTGTCCTGGAAGGTCATGGCGTTTAAGAAGGTGTTCATGGAGCTCTTGAGCAGATCCACGAACGGCTCCTTTACGGGGTATTTATCCGAGCCGCAGAGGACCGAGTGCTCCAGTATGTGGAACACGCCCGTGCTGCTTTCGGGAAGTGTCTTGAAAGCTATGGAAAAGAGCTTGTTCTCGTCCTTGTTGTCCACCCAGACGAGCTCCGCGCCGCTGTGGTCGTGGACCATCTCAACGAGCCTTCCGTCTATCTCCTTTTCTTCTCTTATGCGTGTTACTGTAAAACCGTTTAGTTTGCTTCCGACTTTAAGTTCCATGTTTCCTCCTTTGATCGATCAGTTAAGGGCGTCGATAACTCCTCTGATGCCCTTTTCTCTGTAGATATCCTTAAAATATGATACTTCATCATATATGATCCCGTCTATGGCCTGCATCGACAGCAGTTCCACCGGGGCTTTATCATCTGTCATTACGCGGCTTCCTGCTGTATACTCCGAAAGCCCGCTGTCTACCTCGCTCATCATCCGGAAAAGCTCTGCCCATTTTGGAGCGCTGCGTCCCCGCAGCCTCTGCACGTTGCTCCTGAACGTTTCCATCATGCCGGGGTAATTCCCTGCGAAAAGCTCCCTGTTGGTGCTCCAGGTGACGTCAGCGGTGTATACCTCGGAGAACAGCGTGCTTATGGTATCGGCAAGGTAGGTGTTTATCGTATTCTCTCCCTTGCCGCGCATGCTCATGTTCACCACCATCACGCCGTCTTCCGTAAGGTGGTCCTTAACTAGCTGAAAGAACTCCACTGTGGACATCTGGAACGGGACTGTTATGTCCTGGTACGCGTCCACCATTATGACGTTGTATTTTCCCTCCACGGCGTTGAGGAAGGCCCTTCCGTCGTAGGTGTATACGTTTACGTCGCCCGGAAGGCTGAAATACTCCCTGGCAACGTCCGTTATCCCCTGGTCTATCTCCACGGCGTCTATCAGGATGTCTTCCCCGAGGTAGTTCCTGCACTGAGTTGCAAATGTCCCGCTGCCGTTTCCGAGGATCAGCATCCTGAAATCGAAGTTTCCTCCGGCGGCCTCCTGCACTCTTTTGTCCTGTATCCCCGCCATGAACGGCGCCGCCATGGCGTAGTCGTAGTACATGCCCGTAAGGCCTCCGTCCTTCTGGTAGACGGACTGCACGCCGAAGAGCACGTTGGTGGAGAGTATGACGCTGCGGTCGTCCTCGCTCACCTGTATGTAGTTGTATATGGACTCGCCCTCGTAGGTAAGGTCGTCCTTCCAGAAGGCGAAGCTGTCCGAGCATCCGAAGACGCAGCAGACCGCAAAGAGAACTATCCCGACGACTGTCCTTGCCAGAGAGGTCTTTGAGGACAGGAAATATACTATGCAGAGCGCCAGCAGTATACCTGCGAATATCAGGAATGTTATTGCCGTGCCCACGCTGGGGATGGTTACGAAGGTTGGAAGGAAAGTCCCTATTATGCTGCCCACGGTGTTGCAGGCGCCCAGTCTGCCCACTACCTTGCCGCTGTCGGAGAGGCTCCCTATGGTATATGCCGCAAGGCTCGGTGTGACGGTCCCCAGAAGGAACAGCGGGAATACGAACACCACCATGGCGCTTACGAAGGCGGCGATAACCAGGAAGTTGGCGTTTACGGAAAAGATGACCAGTCCCGAAATGGCTATGATGATGTACTTTCCGACCGCCGGAATGGCCGCTATCCATATTGCCGCAACAAGTATGCGCCTGTAGAGCCTGTCCGGATCCGGGTCCTTATCCGCCGTGCGCCCTCCGTAGATATTGCCCAGGGCCATGGCTATCATGACGGTGCCTATGATTATGGTATAGACTATCTGGGACGAGCTGAAATAAGGCGCAAGAAGCCTGCTGGCCGCAAGCTCCACCGCCATTACCGACATCCCGGCGAAGAATTCCGTCAGGTACAGGTACAGTTTGTTGCTGAGTATCTTTCTCATGTTACAGCTGCCTGGACATGTAGACGCTGCCGTCGCGCAGCCTGTGCCACTCCAGAAGGCCGTCCTCCATCGTCATGTAGCTGTGGACGGAGCCTCCTTTGGGTATGGAGACCGAGCCCGGGTTGCAGTAGAGATAGCCGTTGTGGTCCTCGCAGGCGGGCACATGGGTGTGTCCGTGCAGCAGGACGTCTATCCCGGAAAGGGGCGGAAGATGCCCCGTGTTGTAGTGGTCGCCATGGGTGGCGAAGATCATCTTTCCGCCGTCCACTATCTGCATGTACTCCGCAAGTATGGGGAATTCCAGCACGCACTGGTCCACCTCGGCGTCGCAGTTGCCGCGCACGCAGAGTATCATGTCCTTATACCTGTTGAGCATGGTGAACACCTGCTCCGGGCCGTAAAGCTCGGGCAGAGCGTTGCGTGGACCGTGGTAGAGTATGTCCCCCAGAAGCAGTATCCTGTCCGCCTTTTCGCTTTCGACAGCATTAAGGAAAAGCTTCGTATATTCAGCGGACCCGTGAAGGTCCGATCCTATTATCCATCTCATGCCTTGTCGAAGCCCTCCCGGCCCTGTTTGCGCACGTAGTGCTTGGCGCGCTGCTGCGCCGAGATCTTTTTCTTAGTTGAAGGCTTCATAACGGAAAAGCCCATGCGTCCTATGCGGGCGCCGGGCGCAGCGTAGTAGCTGCCGTGGATGAGGCTGACCAGCCCCAGGCGCTCCATGGCAACGCGGCCCTCGCCGGTTATCACGGACTCGTCCACACGGACGTTTACTATGTCCGCCATGAACATGTCGTGCGATCCGAGAGTCTTTACCTCAAAGACCCTGCACTCTATCTGAACGGGAGACTCTTTTACCGCGGGGCAGGAGACCTTCTCCGAAGCCTCCGGGGTGAGCTCGAACTCCTCTTCTCCCGCGCCGGAAAAGCTCGATGCCGTGTGCTTTCCGAACTTGCGCTCCGAAGAGCCGCTTACGCAGCCGCACCAGTCCATGGCCGCCGCAAGGCTCTCCGGGACCAGGTTTATGACGAACTCGCCGCTCTTCTTTATTATCTCGTGAGAATGCCTCCTGGGCATTATGCTCACGTAGGTGCGCGGCGGATCCGAGTTTATTATCCCCGTCCAGGCTATGGTTATTATGTTGTCCGTGCCGTCCTCAAGGCTCCCGCAGCTCACCATTACGGCGGGCAGAGGAGCCAGCATGGCGCCGGGTCTTAAGCTCTTCTTGGGCATTTCGTTTCCTATTTCTTTTCGGTAACAGAGGGTATCTTGTTGGCGTAGTATGCGTGGCGTCCTCCGCACAGGGTGCCGAGCACTGCGAACACCGCGCAGAAGATTATGCCCTGCCAGCTGAAGCCGAACATATTCATTCCGAGGAAGAACGTGGCTGCCGGGCAGAAGCTTACGCCTCCTACTATGCCTACCATTCCGGCGGCGACTGCCATTGCCGGATCTATCCCCAAAAGCACGGCGGCAATGCCTCCGAAGGCACCGCCTATGACTATGGTCTGCGGAAGAAGTCCGGTCTTATATCCCGCCTTGCTAAGAAGGGCCAGGAAGAATATCTTGAGTATGAAATCGTACCAGTTGCTGCTTCCGGCAAGCGCGGCTGTTATGACGTTTCCTCCGCTGAGGTATACCTGTGTATTAAGAAGAAGCACCAGGGCGGCGCCTGCCGCGCCGAAAACGAGAACTCTTACGTTAGCGTTCTTTATGATGCCTGTGCCCTTTCCGGCCCAGTCGAAGATGTAGAGCATCAGCCTTCCCAGCGCTCCGGCTATCGCAGCTATCACCACGAATCCGAGCAGATGCAGCACCGGCACGTTGAACGAGAACTTTACCGCGTACCTGAGCCTGGGCGCCTTGAGCAGAACGGCAAGAGCGTAGGATACGGCAGCAGATACGGCAGTGTAGGGAAGGTACTTTATCTCAAGCTTGTTGAAGGCGACTTCCGCGGCCAGCACCGCTCCGAAGAACGGCAGACCGAGTATTGCCGCGAACCCCGCGGCTACCGCGCACATTATGAGCTGCTTCTTTGCCGGAGCTTCTATGCTGAGCTTGCGTCCCAGCCACAGAGCAATGGGAGCTCCTATCTGGAACGATCCGCCCTCCTTGGTACCGGAGCTTTCGGCAAGTCCTGTAAGCCAAAGGCCTATGAACGCGGCCGGAGTGACCTTGATGTCCATGTCGGCATCGTCGCGTATGGCCTGTATGACGCCTTCCGTGGCCTTAAATCCGGGCACCTTGAACCATTTATTGATACCGACGATCACCGGTCCGAGGACCAGCATCACTATCATGGCTGCAAGTATTGGGAACTTGCCCCTGAGCGCGGCCGTATACTTTACGGCGTAATTGAACGCGATCCCAACCGCGCCGCAGAATATGCCTATAAGCAGCGCGTAGATCAGCCCGTTGACGACAGCTTTCTTGTCTTTCATCTTAAAGACGCCTCCCTATAGAATATCCGTCAGGAGCCTGGAGATCGACTCCTTTATCTTGATCCATCTGGACCTCTGAGCATAGAGCTCGGGGGTGAGCCTTCTGGACCGTTTTATGTCATCCTCGAACAGATGCCTTAAGTCCATGGCAACTTCCCTGTCGAAGATAAAAGCGTTGCATTCGAAGTTGAGCTCAAAGCTCCTTATGTCGAAGTTGGCAGAGCCGACGCTTGCGGCCTCATCGTCTACGGTGACGGTCTTGGCGTGCAGGAAGCCGTCGTCGTAGATGTATATCTTTGCTCCGTAATCCGCAAGCATGCCCACGTTCTGGTAAGTCACCCAGTAAACGAAGGGATGATCCGGCATGTTCGGTATCATTATCTTTACGTCAACGCCCGACAGCGCAGCCGTCTTGAGCGCCTCGAATATGCTCTCGTCCGGCACCATGTACGGAGTCTGTATGCATATGCTGCGCTTGGCCGAGGATATCAGCTTAAGATAGGCGAATTTTATTTCTGTCTCCTGGCTCTCCGGGCCGCTGGATATGATCTGCACTGCGCAGTCCCTGCCGGTGCTTACGGGATAGTCCGAGGGGCTCAGGCTAATCTCCTGATTGTTTGCAAAGTTCCAGTCCATTATGAACCTGGAATCGATGTCGAACACGCTGCCGCCCCTTATGCGCAGGTGTGTGTCCCTCCAGCCTCCGAACTTCTTGCTGTCGCCCACGTACTCCCTGGCGGCGTTGAGCCCGCCTATGTAGGCTATGTCGTTGTCAATGATAAGAAGCTTGCGGTGGTTGCGGTAATTGAGCTTTAGGTCGAACTTGAATATCCTTGCGGGGAAGAACATCACCACCTGGCCGCCTGCCGCGCGCAGGGCCTTGAAATGTCTGCTGCGCATCTGCCTGCAGCCCATGGCGTCCAGAAGGAGCCTTACCTTTACGCCCTGACGGGCCTTTTCCGTAAGTATCTTCACTATCTCCAGGCCTATGTAGTCCGGCTTCATGATGAAGAACTCCATGTTTATGGACTTTTCCGCAGCGCGCATGTCCTCGTACATGGACTCGAAGCACTCGCTGCCGGAGGTGAAGATCTTTACGTCGTTGTTCTGGGTAAGATAGGCGCTGGCGTACTCCTGATTAAAGCGGATGAACTGCCTCCAGTTTGCGGCCTGGGTGTTTACGAAATTGAAATTGCCCTCGGACATCAGGCGCTTCTGCTCCAGAAGGAACGGGTTGTCCCTGAGGAGCATGGAGCTGGAGAGACTGCTGAGCCTGTGCCTTGCCAGAAGCTGACTGAGCATTATGTACAGCACAAGACCCACTCCGGGCAGTATGAAAAGTATCATTATCCAGGCGAGGGTGGCCACGGGGCGCTTCCTCTCCTCGAAAACGATGAATATGCTTGCCAGTATGTTCAGTACGTAGATCGCTATGGTAAAACCCATGATCTTCCCCCGGCTACATTCCTATGGTAGCTATCCTTATTACGAACCTGAACACCGAAGTGCTGAGCGGACCCAGTATGTTGGCGGTAAAGCCGAAGTATACCAGTATCAGCAGCAGCGGCATGCCGTAGCGGCGCGCGTACCAGTAGAACCTGGTGTTGTAAAGCCCGAATATCCCGCAGACTACGCCGAAGCCGTCCAGCGGCGGTATAGGCAGCAGGTTGAAGAGCATCAGGGATATGTTGATGCTCACCGTCTGTATCAGTATTGTAAAGATCACGTTCCCCAGCGTCGATATGAAGAACGCGTTGGGCACGAACTGCACGTAGAGCCTGCATATCACTGCGAACACGACCGCCGTTACGAAGTTGTTGAAGACTCCGGCAAGGCCTACGATGATCTGATCTCTCCTCGGGTGGCGGAACTGCCTGGGATCTATCAGCACAGGCTTTCCCCAGCCGAAGCCGACGAAGAACAGCATCAGAAGACCGATGAGGTCTATGTGTGCGCGCGGGTCGAGTGAGACCCTTCCCAGCGCGGAAGACGTCCTGTCTCCGCAGAGCTGCGCGGCCTTGGCGTGTCCGAACTCGTGCACGGATATCGCCACCACTATGCCCGGGATTATATACAGTTTTGACAGCAGCCAGCTTCCTATCCCTGACAAATCCTTTACCTTAAGCCAGCTTTGCTGCTATTGCGGCAAGCATGGTCCTGTTCTTCTCCAGAAGATCCTCGTACTCCGCAAGCTTGGTGCGCTCCGCCTCTATGACATTAGCGGGAGCCTTGGACACGAAGCCCTGGTTTGCGAGCTTGTTCTTTGCCCTTGCTATCTCAGCCTCGAGCTTGGCGGCTTCCTTCGTGAGCTTCTCCTTTTCCTTTGCGTAGTCCACGAGCTCGTCTACGGGAACGTAGATCTCCATGCCCGGAACGGCGGCGGACCTGGCGTCCGCGGGAACTATGCTCCTGTCGGAGCTTACGGTAAGGCTGATCAGCCCTCCGAGAGCCTTTATGTAGGAAGCGCCAGCCTCAGCAAGGGCGGCGTCGTCGCCTTCGGCAATTATTACTGCGTGGAGCTTCTTGGAGGGCGCGGCCTCAGCCTCAGCCCTGATGTTCCTTATGGCCCTGATGGCAGCCATGGAAGCCTCCATGAGCTTTACTGCCTCGCTGTAGTCCTCCCCGGACGGGACGGGCCAGCTTGCAGTCATCAGGAACCTCGGAGCGTCCTCTGCCTTGGGCAGATATCCGTAGATCTCCTCGGTGATGAAGGGCATGTACGGGTGCAGGAGCTTAAGAAGATCCGTAAGCACGCTCACAAGAACGAAGCGGACGGTCTTCTTGTCCTCCTCGTCGTCTCCGGTGAGCCTGGGCTTTGCAAGCTCTATGTACCAGTCGCAGTAGCTGCCCCAGATCAGGTCGTAGATCTTGGCGGCCGCCAGAGCGAACTCGAAGCTCTCCATGTTGGCGGTTATCTCAGCCGCGGCTGCGTCTACAGCGGCCTTTATCCACTTATCCTCCGGCTTGAGCGCGGCGGTCTTTTCGTCCGCCATGGCCTTAAAGCTGCCGTCCTCGTCCAGCAGGTTCATTATCACGAACCTGGAGGCGTTCCAGAGCTTGTTGGCGAAGTTCCTTGCGGCCTCCACCTTCTCGGTCTGATAGCGTATGTCGGAGCCCGGTGCTATGCCGGAGAGCAGCATGAACCTCAGAGCGTCCGCGCCGTACTGGTCTATCACCTCAAGCGGATCTATGCCGTTGCCCAGGGACTTGCTCATCTTGCGCCCCTGAGCATCGCGAACGAGGCCGTGGATAAGCACGTGTTTAAACGGAGCCTTGCCCATATCCTCTATTCCGCAGAATATCATCCTTGCCACCCAGAAGAATATGATGTCATAGCCCGTCACCAGAACGCTGGTGGGGTAGAATTTCTTAAGATCTTCGGTATCCTTTGGCCAGCCGAGCGTTGAGAACGGCCAGAGGGCGGAGCTGAACCAGGTGTCCAGAACGTCCTCGTCCTGATGGAAGTGCTTTCCTCCGCACTTCGGGCAGACCTCGGGGGTCTGCTTGGCAACTACCATCTCGCCGCAGTCGTCGCAGTAGTATGCGGGGATCCTGTGGCCCCACCACAGCTGACGGCTGATGCACCAGTCCTTTATGTCCTCCATCCAGTGGTAATAGATCTTGTCGAAGCGCTCCGGGACGAACTGGGTCTCGCCCTCGCGGACCGCCTTTATCGCAGGCTCCGCCAGCGGCTTCATCTTAACGAACCATTGCTCGGAGATCCTGGGCTCTACGGCGCTGTGGCAGCGGTAGCATTCGCCCGTGGGGATTATCAGGTCCTCGGTCTTTACAAGGTATCCCGCGGCGTCAAGATCGGCCACCCACGCCTTGCGGCACTCGTAGCGGTCCATGCCCTCGTACTTTCCGCAGATCGGGAGCATCCTGGCCTTCTCGTCCATGCACTCTATCATGGGAAGACCGTGGCGCTGTCCAACCTCGAAGTCGTTGGGGTCGCAGGTAGGAGTTATCTTAACGGCGCCCGTGCCCTTCTCCGGATCCGGATAGGGGTCGGCTATTACGGGTATCTCTCTGTTGAATATAGGCAGAAGAACGTTCTTGCCTACCATATCCTTGTAGCGCTCGTCCTCCGGGTTAACGGCTATGGCGACATCCGCGAACATCGTCTCCGGACGGGATGTGGCTACCGTTATGCCCTCGGAACCGTCTGCTCCGGGATAGCGGAAGTACCAGTACTTGCCCTGCTTGTCCTCGTGCTCTACCTCTATGTCGGAAAGAGCCGAGCCGCAGACCGGACACCAGTTTATGAGGCGGCTTCCCTTGTAGATGAGGCCCTTCTCATAAAGGCGCAGGAAGTGCTCCTTTACCGCCTCGTTGCAGCCCTCGTCCATAGTAAAGCGCTCGCGTGTCCAGTCGCAGGATGTACCCATCTTGCGCTGCTGGGTGGTTATGCGGTTGCCGTACTCCTTCTTCCAGGCCCAGGCTCTCTTAAGGAACTCCTCGCGGCCGAGGTCTTCCTTGGTCTTGCCCTCTTCCTTCTTTATCTTTTCCACCACCTTTACCTCGGTGGCTATGCTTGCGTGGTCCGTGCCCGGGAGCCACAGGGTGCTGTAGCCCTGCATCCTCTTAAAGCGCGTAAGAACGTCCTGAAGGGAAGCGTCCATGGCGTGTCCCATGTGCAGCTGCCCCGTGATGTTCGGCGGCGGCATGACTATGCAGAAGGACTTCTTTCCTTCGCTCATGTCCGGCGCGAACTCTCCGGACTCCTCCCATTCCTTGTATATGCGGTCCTCGAATGCCTTGGGATCGTAAGTCTTAGCAAGATTCTTTTCCATGTCTTTCACCATTTACATCTTTATGTATTTCCTGGCAAGCTCCGTATCAGCCGGTACCGGGTAGTACACGCCCTTTCTGTAGGCATAAGCCTCGCTTCCCTTGCCTATTATCATCACTACTGTCTTGGGCTTTGCCTCAAGGATGGCCCTCTTGGCGGCTTCCTGCCTGTTGGGACAGATGCAGCCCTTTCCTCCGAACTTTACGAGGTTGCCGTAGGCCTCGTTGCAGATCTCCAGAAGGTCCTCGTTGGCCGGGTCTTCCTCGGTTATCCAGGTGAAGTCTGCCAGCTCTGCCGTTACCTTGGGTATGTCCACCCTTCTCTGGATGCCCTTGCCGCCCGGGAAGCCTACCACTACCTCCAGCCTGTAGCCGGGGTACTCGGTCCTTGCGGACTCAAGCAGCTTCCTGCAGCTTATCTCGTTGTGGGCGTAGTCCGCTATCGCTATGACGTCGCGCTCCTTGTTCTCGTAGAACTCCATGCGGCCTTCCACAAGAACGCCCTTAAGACCATTCACCACCTCTTCCTCGGTGGCCCCGAGGTCCATGGCCACGGCCGCGGCCTCGGAAGCGTTCTCCGCGTTGAAGAGCCCCGGCATGGAGAGCCTAATGCCCTTTACGACGCGCTTTACAGCCGGCTTGTCGCCCTCCTTTGCGTAGGGAGCCGGTATACCGTCGTAGATGACGGCGTCGAAGCAGACCTCGCCGCCCTCCTTGCGGAGGTTCTCCTCCGTGCAGCAGAATATCCTTTTGCACTGCCTTGCGGCATCTATCACCTCAGCAATACGGCGATTGCTGAGGTTCACTACAGCCACGTCGGATCGGTCGAAGAGCATCAGCTTGGAGCGGAAGTAGTCCTCCACGTCGGGATGCTCGGTGCTGCCTATGTGGTCCTGTCCGAAGCTCACGAACACGCCGTATCTGAAGCGGTAGCCGTAGACCCTGTCGTATTTGAGGGCCTGAGAGGAGACCTCTATGCCGGACATCTTTATCCCGCTGGTCCTCATGTTGGCCAGGTGCTCCGTAAGCTCTATGATCTCCGGAGTGGTAAGGTGGCTCTGGAAACGGTTTATGCCGTCGTAGGTATCTATGGTAGAAACAAAGCCGAAGCGGTCCGGACCGCAGACCTTGCTGTATTCGAGTATCGCTTTTATGTAATACAGAGTCGTGGACTTGCCCTTGGTGCCAGTTACACCGGTAAGAGCCATGTCCTTCCAGGGGTCGTCGTAGAACATGTTGGCAAGAATGGCCATGGCCCTTCTTATGTCCTTGCCGGCAACGTAGGCTGCCGCGCCCTTTTCTATGGCCTGCTGCAGGTACTCCGGCTTAAAAGCCGCGCCCTTGCACACGAACAGAGTTCCGGGAGAGACCTGCCTTGAATCGCAGGAAAGACCGGTGATCTCCTTTGCAAGATCGGCCGCGTCCGGCTGCTGCCCTTCTTTTCCGGGCACGCTGAATACGACGTCCAGCCCTTCTCCCTTTATCCTATCGATGTAATCTCCAAGCCTCATTACATATCCTCCTTATTCTTGGACTCAAAGCCCGTTATCTCATATCTGTCTATGCTGTCCCCTATATACCCTCCGTAGGGAACGCCGCCGCTCTCGACGGCCAGATTTCCGCTGGCAAGGTCGTAGAAGCACGCGTTAGCGGCGTACAGGAAGACCGTCACCACCAGCGGAAGCATCCTTAATACGGTTATTACCGGATCGATGGAAGCAAGGTCTCCTATCCGCATCAGATCCTCAAGCGTATAAGCGCTTGAAAAATCGAACCTGGCAGACATAGCCAGGGATGCCGGCAGGAGGGAGACTATGAACCACGGAATAAAGCTCAGCTCCAGCAGGAAGAACTTACCGCTGTTCTGAAGCATCATGATCTTGCTCTTCCTGATGCATTCCAGGGGGTGCTGGCCGGGCTCCTCGGCAAGCACGTAGAATGCCTGCGAGTACCTGATGGCGGCAAGTATCCCGGGAACTATGAAGAGCAGGCTCCACAGGAAGATCTGCACTCCCGCCACAATGTAGAGGACTATGCCCGAAAGGAAGTCGTTGATCCCTCTTGCGAAGCTTCCCATCATGGGCTCCTGCTGCCTTCTGAAGGTATCCAGGAAGTGCGCCGCAAGCCCCAGTGTCAGCGGGCCGGTAATGGCGAAGACGTAGATCTCCAGAACAGTCGTGATGATCCTGTTCTGCGTAAGGTAGGACACCAGTATCTGCGGGAGCTGGATAAGAGCCCACTGTATGAAGACCGCAAGAAAACAGGCTGCCCAGTGTCCGCTGAACATCTGCCTCGATATCTTTTTTATTTTTCCGCAGCTAAGCGTCACTTTCATCTTTTTCTTCTCCGTCTCCGGTGATATCTATGGTGCTGAAGCGGCCCAGTCCGTAGGACGCGTCGTCCAGCTTAAAGTCCAGGCAGCCGCTGAAATCGAAGTCGTGGGAGCCGCCGCTTAAGGCGTCCTCCCTGGCCTCTATAAGAGCCTCGAAAAGGCTCATGGGATCTCCGTCCACGGCTGCGGTCCCGGGCTTTTTATACCACTCGCGGAACTTGTAGAGCTGCTCCGCAAAGCTGCGCCTGGCCTCCGCATCCTCCAGGTCCTGAGCAAGGAGCATCAGGTTCTGCTGGAGGGAATCTATCAGCAGCACCAGCTCGTCCTCGTCGTCCGGGGCGGCCTTGGTAAGATCCTCGAAATAGTTCTCGACGAGCTCTCCGGCGTTCTCCGCCGTCACCTCCGAAAGAGCCATGTAGAAGAGGTCGAAAGGCAGTTCCTCCTCCAGCTCCAGAAGGTCCGCGAACTGCTCGAAATACTCCATGTCCGCGGGGCTCTCCATATCAAGTTTTTTGTATAATTCGCTAAGTGTCATTTGCTATAACCTGTGCTGCAGCAGAGCGTAATCTCCCTTTATCCCCAGCTTTTCTATGACGCCCAGGAACTTGGGGGAAAGATCGCTGGCGTAGAACGTCCTCTGGCCCGGCCATTCGCTGGCCTGCATGTCGTTCTCCTCCAGTATCTGCTTTGTCTTCTTTGCCAGCGCGGCAGACGGATCTATTATCCGAAGCTGCGGGAAGAGCTTCTCTATTATCCCGCGGATTATCGGATAATGGGTACAGCCGAGCACCAGAACGTTGATGCTGAACTCTTCGACGAGCTGCCCCACCTGATGATCCACCGCAGCCTCCATGGTCTTGCTGGCGTAGGACCCGCTCTCTATGAGTGGAACGAAGTCCGGGCACGCAAGAGCATGTACCTTAAGCCCCGGAGCTATTGCGTGTATGGCCCTTTCATAGGCTCCGCTCTGCACCGTTACGGGTGTGGCTATTATGCCTATGCTGTCCTCTACCGTGCACTCGGAGGCTATCTGCTCGGCGCAGGGCTCTATTATCCCCTGCACTATCATGCCCGGAAACTGCCTTCTGAGCTCGTCCAGCGCTATGGCTGAGCTGGTGTTGCAGGCTGCGACAAGGATCTTTGCGCCGTTGTTTATAAGGAACTGCGCCGTCTCCTTGGAGAACGACACCACCGTTGCCGGGCTCTTGGAGCCGTAGGGCGCCCTGGCGGTATCGCCGAAATACAGTATGCTCTCGTGCGGGAGCACCTCCGAGAACGCGTTGATGCTCGTAAGCCCTCCCACACCTGAGTCGAAAATACCTATAGGTCTGTCATCCATTAATTACTTATCCTTGGTCATACTATCCCGTTGTAGAGCTGCATGGCTTCCTCTACTCCGTACTCCACTATGGTCCTGCAGGCGTCCGCGGCCCTGAGCACTCCCTTAAGGAGCTCGGGCCTTTCAGTCTCGGTCCAGTGGCCTATCACGAACTTGTCCAGGGGTATCTCCCCGTGCGGACCCAGTCCTATGCGAACACGCGGAAAATCGTCGCGCTGCAGCTGATAGACTATGGACCTCATGCCGTTGTGCGTGCCGGCGCTGCCGGACCTTCTGATGCGCGTCCTGCCCAGAGGAAGGTCTACATCGTCGTATACCACTATCAGATGGTCCATGGGGACCTTGTAGTAGTCCACGAGAGGCCTTATGGCTTCTCCGGAGAGGTTCATGTAGGTCTGGGGCTTTACGAGTATGACCTTTTCGCCCCCTATCGCACCCTCTCCGAGGAGCGCTTTAAAACGCAGCTTGCCGAACTTTATGCCAAGCCTTTCGGCAAGCAGGTCCACAGTGCAGAAGCCGAGATTATGCCTTGTCTTTTCGTATAACCTTCCCGGGTTTCCCAGGCCGCAGATCATGTACATGGTCTAGTCGAACAGCGGGCTTACAGGCTCGTTGGTGTACACCCTCCTGATGGTCTCCGCGAAAATGGGTGCTACAGAGATAACGGTGAACTTGTCTATCATCTTCTCCTCGGGGACCTCGATGGTGTTAAGGAATACCATCTCCTCAATTGCGGAGGCCTGTATCCTTTCGATGGCCGGTCCGGAGAGAACGCCGTGGGTGGCGCAGGCCCTTACGCTCTTGGCACCGCGCTCCTTAAGAGCGTTTGCCGCATTGCATATGGTGCCGGCGGTATCTACCATGTCGTCTATGAGTATGCAGTCCTTGCCCTCTATGTCACCTATGATGTTCATGATCTCGGAGACGTTGGGTCTGGGACGGCGCTTGTCTATGATGGCTATGGGGGCTCCCAGAGGCTGCGCCATGTCTCTTGCGCGCTTTACAGAGCCGTGATCCGGGGATACTATTACAAGATCCGGCGAATTGTGCTCGCGGAAGTAATCCACGAGTATCGGGGTGCCCTTAAGGTGGTCTGTCGGGATGTTGAAGAAGCCCTGGATCTGAGCTGCGTGGAGGTCCATGGTGATGACTCTGTCCGCGCCGGATACGGTGAGTATGTCCGCAACCAGCCTTGCCGTGATCGGATCTCTTGCCTTAGCCGTCCTGTCCTGTCTGCCGTAGCCGTAGTAGGGTATCACGGCATTGATCCTGCCGGCGGAAGCGCGCTTCATGGCGTCCATCATTATGCAGAGCTCCATGAGGTTGTCGTTTACCGGGTCGGATGTGGACTGGATGATGTAGACGTCCTTGCCTCTTACGCTCTCGCCTATGCCTATGGCTATCTCGCCGTCGGAGAACTTCTTTACGTCCGCCGCACCGAGGGGCTTGCCGAGCTGTTCGCTGATCTGCTGAGCCAGAGTCCTGTTTCCGTTTCCTGCGAAGATCGCATAATCCTTAAAAGTACCGTTCATTTTTTCGCCTTTCTGTATATAAATATTTTTATACGACTAGTTCGGGGTTGACGCTCACGCGGCAAGCTGCGCCTGCGTCATTGTAGAGGAATATCGGGAAATAGCTGCCTATCTTTTTCTGTTCGTCTTTTCCTGCAACTATCACGACGCCGACGCCCACGGTCTTCGAGTCGAACTCCGCGAGCATGTCCTGCATGCCCTTTACGGATCCTCCGCCGCGCATGAAATCGTCTATGATTATCGCCCTTGAGCCGGGCTTTATGGCCCTCTTGGACAGGCTCATCTTCTGTATGCGGTCCGCAGATCCCGAGAAGTAGTTGATGCTTATCGTGGAGCCGTCGGACACCTTGGCCTCGCGCCTTATAATCACGAGAGGCATGTTCAGAAGCCTTGCCGTCATCATGGCAACGCCTATGCCCTTGGTCTCGACAGTAACCACCATGTCGGCCTCAACCGCCGCGAAACGCCTTGCGAAGACCCTCGCCGAAAGCGTTACGAAGCCGGGATCCGACATCAGGTCCGTGGTATAGATGAAGCCGCTTCCTATCATCCTGTCCGGCTGGGCGAGCATCTCGCCGTACTTTACCAGCTGCGGGGACGCCACCTCTTTGCTGATGTAGGGCACGTACCTTACGCCGCCCCTGGCTCCCGCCGTGGTCTCCACGTAGCCCAGGCCCGCCGCCTCCACGGACTGCCTTACGATCTGAAGATCCTCAGACACGCTGGACTTGGCGCAGCCCAGCTTTTCCGCAAAGAATGCCAGAGGATAGTCCCTGTTGGGATCCTCGGTAAGCGTCTGGGTTATGAAGCATGCCCTCTGAGCTCTTTTCACTTCTGTTCTCCCTTTTCGAGGATCATGGTCCCCACGCGGTATATGTCTCCCGCTCCCATGGTTATTACCACGTCTCCCTCGCGGGCGTTCTCAAGGACATAGTCCGCCATGGCCGAAAAGTCCGCAAAGAACGCGGCCTCCTTGTCCGGGTGGCGCTTCTTTATGTCCTCAAGAAGCTTTGCGGAGGAGAGCTTGTATATGTTCTTCTCCCTTGCGGCGTAGATCTCCGCCAGGCACACGACGTCCGCGTCCTTAAACGCATCCGCGAACTGGTCCATAAGAGCCAGAGTCCTTGTATAGGTGTGCGGCTGGAACAGGCACCAGATCTTCCTGTGGGAGAGCTTCTGGGCTGCCGCGAGGGTGGCCTTTATCTCAGTCGGATGGTGGGCGTAATCGTCCACCAGGGTGATGCCGCCGGTGCGGCCTATTATGTCGAAGCGCCTCTGCGTTCCGCGGAAGGCCTCGAGCGTCTTCTTTATGACCTCCATGTCGGACATGCCCAGGCTCATCACAGCCGCTATGGCAGCGAGGCTGTTGGCGACGTTGTGCTCTCCGGGAACGGAAAGCTTTATCCTGTCCACGTACTGCCCCTTATGGAAGAGATCGTAGGACGGATGCCCCATCTCGTCGAAGGAGATGTTCTTTGCGTAAAAGTCGCTGGACTCGCTGAAGCCGAAGGTGCAGACCCTGCACTTAAGGCCTTCGGTCACGGACTTTACGAAGGGGTTGGAATCGTAGGCTATTATTGTGCCGTCCGCAGGGACAGAGTCCGCGAAGGTCTTGAAGGACTGCGCTATGTGATATATATCCTTGAAATAATCCAGATGGTCCGAATCTATGTTGAGTATTATCTCCATCGTGGGACGGAGCTCAAGGAAGCTGTCCATGTACTCGCAGGCTTCGGTCACGAAGTACTTCGCGCCGCCCACCCTTACGTTGCTGTGAAGCTCATTGAGTATTCCTCCGACGAGTATGGTCGGATCCAGACCGGCGCTCTGCATTATCAGGGAGACCATGGACGTGGTGGTGGTCTTTCCGTGGGTGCCGGAGACGGCTATGGACACCGGGTATTCCTTCATAAGCATGCCCAGAGCCTCGGCCCTGGAGATCACCGGAACGCCCAGCTCTTTGGCCTTGAGTATCTCGGGGTTCTCCATGGATACGGCGCTGGAATAGACCAGAAGGTCGGAATCTCCCACATTGGCGGCGTCATGGCCTATGAAGACCTTTATGCCCTCGTCCGAAAGGTGGTCCGTTACGATGCTCTGCTTCATGTCGGAGCCGCTGACCCTTACGCCTCTTCTGTGCATTATCTCGGCTATGGCGGATACTCCTATGCCTCCGATCCCGAGGAAGTGGATGTGCTTGTAGCTGTTCAGATCCATTATGCTTTTGCCCTTTCTGTCATCAAAGACCCAGGAGCTTCTTTACGCGCTCCTTCATGTCTTCTCTTTTTATCGCTTCTTTATGTACCACCGGACGGTCCTTAAGGCCCGCAAGCCCTGAAGGGACGGGGTATCCGGTAGCGATGAACAGGCGCTCTATCGTATCGAACTCGTCCGCGCCCGGCTCTATCCCTATGCTTCCCGCTATGCTGGCAGCGAACTTGTAGGGACTTGCGGTGGAGGCTATGAGCGTGGGTGTATAGTCCCCTGTCCTCTCCGCGTAGTCTTTCCAGACCTTGTAGCCTACAGCGGTGTGGGTATCCATAAGATAACCCTCTTCCGCGTAGAGATCTCCTATGGCCGCGTTTATCTCGTCCTCATCCGCGTAGCCTGCCGCAAAGAGCTTCGAGAGCTTCTCGAAGACCTTTTCGCTCACCTGATACCTTCCGGTCTCGGAGAGCTGGTCCATAAGGCTCCTTACCTCCGCGGCGTCCTCGTCCGCAAGGTGGTAGAGCAGCCTCTCCAGATTGCTGGAGATGAGTATGTCCATCGACGGCGAATTGGTGACGAAGAACTCCCTGTTCGCGTCGTAGATGCCTGTATTCATGAAGTCCGTAAGGACCTTGTTCTTGTTGGAAGCGCAGATGAGCTTCTTAACCGGAACGCCCATGCGCATGGCGTAGTATGCCGAGAGTATGTTTCCGAAGTTCCCGGAGGGGACGCAGATGTTTATGGGGTCTCCAGGGAAGATGGCGCCGTCGTCCGTCACCATCTTCAGGTATCCCCAGACGTAGTAGACTATCTGAGGTATCAGCCTTCCGACGTTCATGGAGTTGGCGGCGCTGAAGGTAAAGCCCGCGGCCTCCATCTCCTTAAGAAGAACATCGTCGGAGAGTATCTGCTTCTGAGTGGTCTGGGCGTCGTCGAAGTTTCCGAGTATGGAGAACACGTGTGCGTTGCTGCCGCTTGCGGTGCGCATCTGGCGCTCCTGCACCGGGCTTACTGCGCCGTCGGGGAAGAACACCACTATCTGCGTGCCGGGCACGTTCTCAAAGCCCTTAAGGGCCGCTGTTCCGGTGTCTCCCGAGGTGGAGACGAGTATCACCACGGTCTTGTCCTCGTGGTTCTTTTCCATGCTCTTTACAAGGAGCCTGGGCATCAGCTGAAGAGCCATGTCCTTAAAGGCTGCCGTGGGTCCGTGGTAGAGCTCCAGGAAATAAGCCCCGCCCGCCTTTCTTACGGGAACTATCTCGGGAACGCTGTACTTTCCGTCGTAGGCTCCGTCTATGCACTCCTTTAGCTCCTCTGCGGAGAACTCGGAGAGGTACGGAGCCAGGACCTTTGCGGCTATGCTCTTGTAGTCGAGCGCCGCCATATGGTTAAAAGCCTCCAGCTTCGGGAATTCCTCCGGTACGTAGAGTCCCCTGTCTGCAGCTATTCCTTTGATGATGGCGCCGCTGGCGCTCATCTCGGGGGCAATGCCCCTTGTGCTCTTGTACTTCATCTGCTACCCGTCAGGCTTCGATCGCCTTTTCTATGCGCTTTCTTACCATCTCCGTGCCCATTATCTGCTGCACGGTCCAAAGGTCGGGGCTGTTGGCCCTTCCTGTAATGGCTATCCTTATGACCCCGCTCACATGGCCCACATGGCCCTTGTAGGCGTCGGGGTTTTTCTTATAATCCTTAGGCTTTACCGCGTATCCGAGGTCCGCAGTGATCCCGCGCACCTTCTCGAACCACGCGGAGTTGTCGTCCGAGGGATCGTAGCCTTCGATGTAGCGCCTCAGTATCTCGGCGCGGTCTTCTTCGGACACTTCCGCCGGCCACTCGGACTCGTACTCGAATGTCTCATCGAAGAAGTACTTTATGAAGGCGAATATCTGCTGAGCGTATACCAGGTCCTTCCTGGGCTTTTCTCCGCCGCGGTCTATGTCGAAGACCTTAAGGAGCATGTCCTTGTTTTCCTTAAGCAGCGCGTATTTGTCCTTATCGAACTCCTCCGCCCAGCCGAGCATGAAATCATAGATCTGCGCGGCGCTCTTTCTTGCGAGCACGTCCTTTGAGACGTCGTTCAGCTTGTTTATGTCAAACAGCGTGCCGGAGTCGCTCATCTTGTCCGGCGAGAAATTGAATTCGTTGTAGTCAGTATCCGGGTTTGCCATCCTCCACTGCTCAAAGTCCGAGCAGAGTATAGTCATGAGGTATTCGCGGACGGCCTCGGGGAAGTATCCAAGCTCCTTGTAGAACGAGAGCCCAAGCTCCGGATCCTTGCGCTTTGAGAGCTTCCTCTTCTGGCCTGTTGCCTCGTCTATCTTCATCAGCGAAGTGTTGTGGCAGTAGAGCGGGATCTCCCAGCCCATGGCCTTAAAGAGCTGCTCGTGTATGGGAAGGCTGGCCATCCACTCCTCGCCTCGCACCACTATGTCCGTACGCATGAAGTGGTCGTCCACGACGTGCGCAAAGTGGTAGGTGGGGAGGTCGTTCTTCTTGAGTATCACCACGTCCTGGATGTTCTCCGGCATGGAGATCTCTCCGCGTATGGCGTCGCGGACCTTAAAGTACCTGGACGGGTCTCCTTCGGAACGGAAGCGCACGACATATTCCTGCCCTTCCGCAAGGCGGCGCTCCACTTCCTCAAGTGTAAGGTCCCTGTGCTTTGCGTACTGTCCGTAGATGCCCGGATCCAGCTTGGCTGCCGTCTGGGCAGCGCGTATGTCCGCTATCTCCTCTTCAGTCATGAAGCAGGGATAGGCCTTGCCTTCGGCCACGAGCTTTTTGACGCAGGCCTTGTATATGCTGCTGCGCATGCTCTGCCAGTAGGGACCGTAAGCGCCCCTCTGGGCAGCGCCTTCCTCGGAAGGAACGGGCTCGCTGCCGGGCGTTCCGGCCTTGCACGCGCCTTCGTCGAACTCAATGCCAAAATAGCTGAGCGTGTCCAAAAGGACAGGCACAGCGCCTTCTACTTCTCTCTTCTCATCGGTGTCCTCTATGCGAAGGTAGCATACTCCGCCGCCCTGATGAGCAAGCCTTTCGTCCACCATGGCGCCGTAGAGGTTCCCCAGATGTATGTAGCCCGTGGGGCTGGGGGCGAGCCTGGTCACGACCGAGCCCTCGGCAAGATCCCTTTCGGGATAGATCTTCTCGTAATCTTCCGGAGTCTTATCTATGTCCGGAAACAGCAGTTCTGCAAGTTTTTTATGATCCATCGATCACCTCATAAGATAACGTATCAGTTAATTATATCAGAAAACGTTCGCCTTTTCAGCACTCAGTCTTCTGCTTTTATGATATGCGAGTTCTTTTTCCAGCGCCCGCTGGCAAAGAACGCCGCAGCTATCACGAACGGCATGAAGCCCGCCAGCGCGTCGCCCAGCCAGAAGCCCCTTACGGACATCTCCATAACGAAGCCGAACAGGTAGGCAAGGCCTATCCTGAAGATGATGCCGTCAAGAAGCGCGACAAGAAGGTTCATCTTGGAGTTTCCGGAGCCGTTGATCAGCGAGAAGCCCACGGACCTTGCGATGCCTCCTATGAAGAACAGCGCCAGAGGCGTCACCAGCACTCCGGATACGCTTATGACCTGCGCGTCCGTGGTGAACATGCTGAAGATCTGGGTCGGGAACAGCACCACGGCAAGGGTGCATATGCCGCAGAGCACGCCTGTGGTAAGGAACACGAAGAACAGTATCTTCGGTACTCTGTGATACTTGGCCGCGCCTATGTTCTGCGCTATGTTGGCGCCGCCCGCAGTAGTGAGCGAGTTGGTGATTATGCCTATGAACATGGACAGCTTGTTGTACACTCCCGCAAGGGCGGTGTAGACCCAGCCGCAGTCGTTTATCCATGCCGCGAGCACTGTCTTGGAAAGAGTTATCGCAGCCATCTGTATGGACATCGGTATGCCCAGCTTTACCAGCGGGATGAACACTTCCTTATGCACGCGGAAGCTGCGCCTCTTAAAGTCGAAGCCGAACTCCGTCTTGTGCCTGTACAGGAACACGAGGCCGATAACGAAGCTTACCGTCTGCCCTATTACCGTTGCAAGGGACGCTCCGAAGGTGGACCAGTGGAAGCCCGCGACGAAGAGTATGTCCAGGATGATGTTCAGTATGGAGGCTATGCCTATGAAATACAGCGGGTGCTTGCTGTCGCCCATGCCTCTTAAGATGGAGCATATGCAGTTGTAGCCCGCTATGAAGAAGACGCCGCAGATGCCGGTCACGTAATAGGCCTTGGCCGGGCCTCTTACCTGAACGTCCGCGTTGATCAGTTCCATGAAAGTCTCTCCGAGGAGCATGCAAAGTATGAACATTATCAGGGAGAGCGTGAAGGTCACCACGAACATGGTGCCTATCATCTTCTTGATCTCTTCGCTCTTCTTGGCGCCTACGAACTGAGACAGTATTATCTGCCCTGCGCCTGTAAAGCCTATGAGCAGGAAGGTCACGATGTGTATGATGTCCCCTCCTATTGAAACAGCCGCCATGCCCAGGCCGCCCTCGACCTGGCCGACCACCATCATGTCCACGACGTTGTAGACAGCCTGCAGCGCGTTGGCTATGAACAGCGGTGCAGCATAGGACAGCAGCGACTTTACTATGCTGCCCTGGGTAAGGTCTCTTACCAGTGTTTTCTCCGACATGTTGCTTTTCTCCATTTTATACTTCTATATAACTTGTATATTATAATACAAAAAGAGCAGATTGTTTAGATGGCATCTGCTCTTTTTTACACAAATCGAAAAAAAACGTGTAAATGACCGCGGGACTGAAGCTAAATGAATATGCAGCTGAAGTCCCAGCCCGGGATGCACGGAGCCTTCCTGAGATACAGGCTGTAATCCTGCCTTATCGAAAGAATCTTCCGGGGAATGGCGAAGAGATCTTCCCGCCTGTGATAGGCGGAGATGAGCATGCGCGGACGGAAGGTCCTTATGGTGTGCTCTGCGCCCCTTATCGCCTCCGCCTCAGCGCCCTCAAGATCCATCTTTATGAAGTCAACGGGGCCGCCCGAAAGCAGCGAGTCCGCGGTTATCTGCTCTACGGCAAAGGTCTTTCCGGACCTTTTTGCAGCACCTCGCCCGGAGCCCTTTGCAAAGCGCACGGTCCCGCAGAAAGCCCCTGCAGCGGCGTTTACGGGCTCTATGCACTGCTCCTGCGCTGCGAACTCCGAGAGCTTCCTGAAATTCCTCGGGTCCGGCTCCACGCAGATGATGCGGGAACAATCCCCTCCGCAGGCATCCATGAAGAGCTGCGCGGTATCTCCCGTGTACGCGCCGAGGTCAAGAAGCGAAAGCCTACCCTGCTTTTTGCAGCCGTGAAGGTCATCCGGCCCGTTCACCAGAAGGTCCCAGATCTCCCTTTCCGGAGTATGGCAGGCAAGGAGAGGATCGATGCGCCCGCTCAGCCTGTACTCTATGACGTTATCAAAGACAAGCCGGCTCTGCTCGTCCGCAAGAAGAGCCCTTGTCTCTTCCAGCTCCGCGCGGTGTGTGTCATAGTATTCCCGGTCGAACAGCAGCTCGCCTAAAGGGGCATCCGCTTCTTCGCGAAGGTATCCTGCCACGGGAAGGTCCGGAGCCAAAAGCTCCTGCTCTTCCGCTATCCTTTCTATCTGTGCCGTCACGGAGGGCAGATGAGATCCGAAGGCAAGAAGCACCAGCATGTCGCCGAAGACTTCCTTTGCCTCCGCGTAGCTTAAGACCTTAAAGCCCTTGAAATACCTGTCTCTTACGAATCCGTCGGACGCAAAAATGCCGGACGCCCGTATGCCCCGGACGTCCAGCTCATTTAATATCCTTTCAGCCGCGTTCCCGGTGCCGTAGAGCACCACCGGCTTATCAGTTCGTTTTATGCGGTCCCACATCTTATGCCGCGGGCATCATGCCTGCTGCTGACTGTCGTAGGCCTTTCTTATTGCTACGCAGAGCTGGTCCGCACAGGACGTCGGCTTCATGCCGCAGGTATTGCCCTTGAGTTTCTCCTCAATCTGCTCTACGGTCATGCCGTCCACCAGCTTGGATACCGCCTTGAGGTTGCCGTTGCAGCCTCCTACGAAGGAGACGTTGGTCACCTTGTCGCCGTCCAGCTCGAAATTGATCATCCTGGGGCATACGCCCTGGGGCTGGTAATTGTACTTCATGTCTTTCCTCCTGATCAGTTCTTGTTCTCCGAAGACGCGTCCGCCCAAACGGCCGCTACCGCGTCGTCCTCGTACTGCCTCGTCCAGAGCCTGTAATAGTAGCCCTTCATTGCGAGGAGCTCCTCGTGCCTGCCGCGCTCCACTATCTTTCCGCTGTCAACGACGAGTATTATGTCGGCGTTCCTTATCGTGGAGAGCCTGTGGGCTATCACCACGGAGGTGCGGCCCTTTATCACCTTGTCTATGGCAGCCTGGATCTTCTGCTCGGTTATGGTATCGACGGAAGCAGTGGCCTCGTCAAGTATCAGTATCCTGGGCCTTGCAAGTATCGCCCTTGCAAAGGATATGAGCTGCTTTTCGCCTGTCGAGAGAAGGTCTCCGCCCTCGCCCACGTCGGTGTCCAGGCCCTTGTCGAACTTCTCTATTATGCCCTCCGCGGAGACCATCCTTATGGCCTCTGCTATCTCCTCGTCCGTGGCGTCATTCCTTCCGTAGGTGAGGTTCTCGCGTATGGTGCCGGAGAAGAGGTGCGGCGTCTGGAGCACGTAGCCCAGAGCCGAGTGCAGCCACAGCTGGGACCTTTCGCGGTAATCCCTGCCGTCCACGAGTATCTGGCCGGCGGTGGGCTCGTAGAACCTGCAGATGAGGTTTGCCATGGTGGACTTTCCGGCTCCGGTCTCGCCTACTATGGCGACGTTGGTCCCGAAGGGTATCTTAAGGTCGAAGTCCTTTAGCACATATTCTTCTGCTCCGGGGTATTTGAAGTCCACGTTCTTAAACTCTATGTCTCCCCTGAGCTCTTCCCAGTTCTCCTTTTTGGGGTTGAAGACATCGCCGTACTTTTCAATGACCTCCGGAGTATCGCTTACCGAGGGCACGGTCTCCATGAGCTTGGTGAATCTTTCGATGTTCACCTTGCCGTTTACGAACAGCGCGAGGGTCTCCACAAGCCAGCGCACGGGCTCCATAAGCCCCTGAGCGTAGCTCATGAACATGGAGAAGGTTCCTACCTGCTCCTTCGCGAGTATGCCGCCCTTCCAGAGCACGAAGGCAAGAGCAAACGAAGCCGCAAGGTCCGTTACGGAAGCGAACAGGCTCCTGTGCCTTGCAAGCTGGCGGGCCTTATTGTACATGTTCGTGGTCTCGGCGCGGAAGTCCTCGTCTATGCGGTCCTCTATGACCAGGGACTTTATGGTCTTGGCGCCGGTGATGCCCTCGTTGAAGTTGCCAGTGATCTTTGAGTTTATCTCCCTGGTCTGCTTTCCGAGGGTAAAGAGCTTTCCGTAGAACAGGCTGAAGAACAGCGCTATTATAGGCACTATTATCAGCACGGCTCCGGTGAGCCTTACGTTTACGGAGAGCATTATCACTATGGCTCCTACTATGTAGAACAGGAACTCCACGGTATCAGAGATCTGGTTGCTGAAGAGGTTTCCTATCCTGCTGGTGTCGCTCATGGCGCGGGCGTGTATGTAGCCCACGCTGTTTGCGCTGTAGTAGTCGAAGGACAGCTCCTGCAGATGCGTGAAGGCCTCGTTGCGCATGTCGCGGTTCATTGTGACTTCCGTTGCTATCTGCACCTTTATGTTGATGTATGCAGTCAGGGCTATGAGCCCCAGCATGATAACGTACAGCACGATGAAGAAGGGCAGAGTATCCAGCGTCCCCTCTGTGACGAAGTGGTTGAGGGCGTATCTGTTGAACAGCGGTCCTATTAGATCCAGAAGCCCCGACACGAACGCCGAAAGCGATATTATCAGCACCTGCTTCTTAAAGCGCTTCACAAGGGGGATCATCTTGGGGATGCCGAAGAAGCGCAGGCTGCCGTCTTTTTTAGTCGTTCTCATGGCCTGCCTCCTTTCCGTCTTTAGCGTAAGCATCGCCCAGTCCCGACTGAATGTCGTATATGCGGTTGTAGATGCCGCCGGCCGTCCTGAGCTCGTCAGGAGTGCCTTCCTCGGCTATCCTTCCGTTATCCAGCACTATCACCTTGTCAGCCTTGGAGAGCGTGGTGATCCTGTGCGAGATAAGTATTATCGTAGCGGATCCGAAGCGCTCCTCAAGAGCCCTGCGGACCTTAGCGTCTGTCTCGGTATCTACTGCGGACAGCGAGTCGTCGAGCACCATTATCGGTGCTTTGGCGATCAGCGCCCTTGCTATCGCGGCGCGCTGCTTCTGTCCTCCGGAAAGCGTAACGCCGCGCTCGCCTACGAAGGTCTCGTAGCCCTTGGAGAAGCCCTCCACGGCCTCGTCAAGGCAGGCTGCCTTGGCGGCCTCTTCGACGTCCTCCATGGTGAGCGTCCTTGAGGATATGCTTATGTTCTCATGGATGGTCCTGGAGAACAGGAACGGCTCCTGCAGCACCATGGAGATGTTCTTCCTCAGGTGCCGGGTCTTGATGACGCGTATGTCCACGCCGCCTATGCTTATGGTTCCGCTGCCCTCGGGCAGGCTGTACATCTTGTCCAGAAGGAGCATCAGCGTGGACTTTCCGGAGCCCGTGCCGCCAAGTATTCCAAGAGTGGAGCCCGCGGGTATCTTAAAGCTTACGTCGTGCAGCACCTCGGAGCTGCCCTCGTAGGAGAAGCTCACGTGGCTGAACTCTATGTCGCCGTCCATGGGGGCCTCCACGGAGCCCGGAGCGTCCTGCTCCACGGGCTCGTTCATTATGTGCCCTATCCTGTCAAGGCATACTCCCGCCTTGCTCATCTCGGATATCATGCGGCCCAGCCTTCTTATCGGGAAGGACAGCATGGAGTTGTAGGAAACGAAGGCCACGTACTCGCCCGGCGTGAGTTTTCCGTTTACGCAGAACACGCAGCCCGCAACTATCACTATCAGTATCTGCAGCATGCTGAGGAAGTGCTGGGTGGTGAAGAACCTGGCCATTATCGCCGCCAGCCTTACCCAGAGGCTGTTGTAGTGGTTGTTCTGCTCCAGGAACTTCTCCTTCTCCTTGGCCTCCTGCGCAAAGGCGCGGACCACCCTCATTCCGGTAAGGTTCTCCTGTATGCGCGCGGAGACCTTGCCCTCCATCTCGTCGCACTCGCGGAAGCCCTTCTCCATCTCCTTTCGGAAGATCAGGACGTAGGTGAGTATGAACGGTATGGGTATTATGGCTATGAATGTAAGCCCCACGTTCATGGAGAACATGAAGAAGAGCGACAGGATTATCATGATGCTTATCCTGACCACCGATACCAGCTGCTCGGCAACGAACATGCGCACCATCTCGACGTCGGAGGTGCAGCGCTGGATGATGTCTCCGGTGTGGTTCTTCATGTGCCACTCGTAGGGAAGATGCTCTATGTGGCTGAACATGGTGTCTCGCATGCGGCGCACCAGGGTCTCCGCTCCCTTGTTGTTCATGACCCTCTGCAGGTAGCCGGATATGCCTCTTATGACGGCGACGACCACCACTGCAAGCGCCATTATCCAAAGGTGCTGCCCAAGGTAGGAGAAGCCTCCCAGCCTGTCCACGAAGTCCAGGACATACCTGGGGAAGGTCGGCTCCTTGCCGCCTATGGCGTTGTCTATGGCCGCCCTGAATATCTGGGGATCCACCATGTCGCAGAGCGCGTAGATGAGGGACGAGATTATGCTGCACGCGAAAAGACGCTTGCTGCCCTTTAGGAACTTGAGCAGAAGCTGCGTGTGCAGGCGCCTTGCCGTCTTTTTATCCTGTTTTGAGACTGCCTTTTCCGGCATTTTCCCTCCTGCTATCGCTTTGCGTGTGTAATTGTGGATTATAACACATAAATGCATCATATTAAAGAATAATCGGCCTCTTTTTTGTATTTTTTTAACAATTGCGGCAGGGTGCTCCAAGTGTTAAAATATATTGAGCGATTTTTATCAAAGGAGACAGATATGAACATACAGATCTCAAACATTATCAGGATGATAACGCCCGCGGACCAGAACGCGATGGCGCTCGCAAAAGACAGGCAGTCCAAGCTGGCCAAGCCGCCGGGGTCCCTGGGAAAGCTCGAGGACATAAGCATCAGGATGGCCGGAATGACGGGCAAGGTCATAAACAGGGCTGAAAACTCCGTGGTCCTGGTCTTCTGCGCGGATAACGGCATCATAGAGGAAGGTGTTTCCAGCGCTCCCAGAAGCGTCACGGCGGCCCAGGCCGTTAACATGACCAAGGGCCTTACGGGAATGTCCTCCATAGCCAAGGCCTTCAATACGCAGGTGGTAGTGGCCGACATAGGCATAGCGGACGACTACATCTGCCCTGACATAGTAAACTGCAAGATTGCAAGGGGCACAAGGAACTTCCTCAGGGAAGACGCCATGCCCTACACCGCCGCCGAGCGCGCCATACTCACAGGTGCGTCCATGGTGTTCGACATCAAGAACGCCGGGGCTGAGATACTAGGAATAGGCGAGATGGGCATAGGAAACACCTCCACCAGCACTGCTGTCCTTTCTGCACTTACGGGGGCATCCGTAGATACGATCACCGGCCGCGGAGGCGGACTTACGGACGCGGCCTTCGAGCACAAGAAGGCAGTCATCGCAGCCGCACTGGACCGCAGAAGGCCCAACCCGATGGATCCCATAGACGTGCTCTCAAAGGTCGGAGGCCTTGATATCGCCGCGATGTGCGGAGCGTTCCTCGGAGCTGCGGCAAACAGGCTGCCCGTCGTAATAGACGGTTTCATTTCCGCGGTGGCAGCTCTTTGCGCTGCTGCTCTTTGCCCCGCCGCAAGGGATTACATGTTCCCGTCGCACAAGAGCTTCGAGCCCGGCTATTCTGCTGCCATAAGCTACCTGGGACTTGAGCCCTGGCTGGATCTGGGAATGCGCCTCGGAGAAGGCTCCGGCTGCCCGATAGCCTTCCAGGTGATAAAGGCCGCCTGCGCCGCCATGACAGGCATGGCCATGTTCGGAGAGCAGTCGGACATAAACGACAGCTACCTGGACGAGATCCGCAAAGGAGACAGCTTCAGCTTCAGATGACGATATTCATTTCCGGCGGATGCAAAAACGGAAAATCGACTATAGCAGAGGACTGCTGCGCTGCTTTGGCGTGCGGCGGTCCGCTCTATTATATAGCCACCATGCAGGCCTTCGACGATGAGGACAGGGCCCGCATAAAAAGGCACCAGAACAGCCGCGCAGGCAAGGGCTTCATAACGATAGAGCAGCCGCGCGATCTTCTCGGATGCCTTGAAAAGAGCGACCCCGAAAACGGTACCTACATACTCGACAGCGTCACCGCGCTGCTGATAAACGAGATGTACTCCCCGGAGAGCTTCGAGGCCGACAAAGACGCCGGAAGGCGCACCGCAAAGGCCCTTGAGCAGTTTGCGAAAAGCGTTAAAAACGCAGTATTCGTAAGCGATTTCATATACTCAGGAGCCGAAAGGTATTCAAGCTATACCATAGAATACATGGAGGCGCTCGCCCTCTGCGACCGCACCCTTGCGGCCTGCTGCGACGCAGTCGCAGAGATAAGCGGCGCGCTTCCTACGATGTACAAAGGAGAGCTTCCAATATGACGGGATTCTTTATGGCATGGAGCATGTTCCTGGCCATCCCCTGCCCCGTAAAAAAGTGGGACGACGCCAAAAGGCCGCAGATGCTGGCAGCCCTGCCCTTCGTGGGGCTGGTGGCAGGCGCGGTATGGCTTGCCGTGTACAAGCTCTGCGATGTCCTCAGCCTTAAGGTGATAGGCCTTGCGCTTACCGCCGCGGCGCCCTGGATAGTCACGGGCTTCATGCACCTGGACGGCTTTTTGGACTGCGCGGACGCGGTGCTGTCCTTCCGGGACAGGGAGAGGCGCATAGAGATATTAAAGGACTCCCACGTGGGCTCCTTTGCGGTCATCTGCATGTCCATACTGGCGATATTCACCTTCGCGGCCTGGGTCCAGACGGGATACAGGGCCAACCTTTTCGTGCTGCTCTTGATCCCCGCGGTGTCCAGAGCAATGGCGGCAGCCTGCGTTCTTGGCTTTAAGCCCCTCGGCACCAGCTCTTACAAGAAGATGTCGGAGGAGAAGCGCTCAAAAGGCCCCATAGTTTTCTGCATAATGACAGCGGTCGTATTCTGCGCCGCCGCCGTGCTTCTGGCGGGGCTTCAGGGCATCGCGGTCTTGGTAAGCGCGGTCTGCACTCTGCTTACCGTGCTTAGGATACGCGCCAATCTGGGCGGCATGTCCGGAGACATCTCAGGCTGCGCCATTACGACGGGCGAAGCCTTCGCGCTGATCGCTCTCGCGATAACGGCGTCCGTATGAACTCCGGGAAAAACGGCGCTTTTAACAGGAGAACAAATGCATCTTGTAACAGGAGGAGCTTTCCAGGGAAAGCTCGAATACGCAAAAAACGCCTTCGGTCTTGCAGACAGCGACATCTTCGAGTGCTCCGAGGACTGCGCGCCGGACTTTAATGTGCGCTGCATCTGCCACTACGAGCGCTACGTCATGTACTGCATGCGTGCGGGCCTTAAGCCAAAGACCGCCTTCCCGGAAGACACCGTAGTCATAATGGACGACGTGTTCTGCGGAGTGGTCCCCGCAGACCCTGAGCTGAGGGCCTGGCGCGAGAGCTGCGGACGTGCCCTTACCGCCTGCGCGGCGGGTTCCAAGACCGTAACGAGGCTCTTCTGCGGCATACCCAAGAGGCTGAAATAATGAAGCTCTATCTCATACGCCACGGGCAGACCATGGCGAACAAAACATATACATACTGCGGCGTAACGGACATGCTCCTTACCGGGGAAGGCATAGACCAGCTCAAGGCCAAGAAGAAGGCCGGCGGCTATCCGGACACAGAAGGTCTTGACGTCATAACCAGCGGACTTACCCGCACGGAGCAGACCCTCAGCATCCTTTTCGGAAACGTTCCGCACCGCGCGGACAGAGCCTTCTCGGAGATGGACTTCGGAGAGTTCGAAGGATATTCCTACGATCAGCTCAAGGACCGGGAGGACTATCAGGCCTGGATAAACGGAGACCACATGGCAAACCGCTGTCCCGGCGGAGAGAGCGGAAATATGATGAAGGAGCGCGTCCTTGCAGGGCTTAAGAAAGTCCTTGACGGAGGCCGCGACACCCTCATAGTCTGCCACGGCGGCGTAATAGCCATGGTCTTTGAATACTACTTCCCGAACACCGGGCTCAACTGGTACGAGATCCAGCCGTCCAACGGGGAAGGCTTCCTTTTCCAGTTCGAAAACGGCAAGGCAGTCTCCTGGGAGAGGATACCGCGCAAGATTTGACCGGCTTTTTCTTAATTCTTCACCCTAAATCCATAATCTGTGGTATAATATACTGTAACACTAATTTTCGAGCGGAGAAAACTACGACATGAAAAAGACACTTAAACTTATTTCAATACTTCTGGTGCTGGCCATCGCTCTTTGCGCCTGCGGCAAAAAAGAAGAGGTCTTCAGCTACAGCAGCATCTACGATGACAACGGATTCTTCAAGAACATAAAGATCTCGGATTACGTCACCATCCCCGAGCTCAGCGAGCTCGAGGTAAAGAGGAGCGACATAGAGCTTAGAAAGGAATCGTTCCTGAACCAGTATCCGGACACCAAGAAGGTAACGGACCGTGCCGTAAACGACAGTGATTCCGTCAACATAGACTACGTCGGCAAGATAGACGGCGTCGCCTTCGACGGAGGAAGCACCAACGGCCAGGGCACCACGGTCACCATAGGCGTTACAAATTACATAGATGGATTCCTGCCGCAGCTGGTGGGACACTTCCCGGGCGAGACCTTCGACATCAACGTCACCTTCCCGGACCCCTATACAAACAACCCGGATCTTGCGGGCAAGCCGGCAGTATTCACTATCACTATCAACTACATAGCAGAGGACATTCTGCCTGTATGGAACGATGATTTCGTAAGCGCGCACCTGACATCCGTCTACGGCTGGACCACCGCGGCCGAGGCTGAAGCGGAGATCGCCGCGTCCCTTGCCGAGGAAGCAATACTGGCAAAGAGCACCTTTGCTAAGGACGTTCCGGAAGAGATCGTAAAGTACCTCACCGACACCAGGCTCGAGTCCTACAAGAACTACGCAAAGGCCTACAACATGGTATTCGACAGCTTCCTGCAGTACTACACCGGCTACGAGAACGAAGCCGCCTTCAGGGAAGGCTACAAGGCTACCGCAACGAGCGACGCCAAGTATTCCATGATCTACCAGGCTCTGGCAGAAAAGAACGGTACGACCATATCCGAGGACGACATCAAGGCGTACTTTAAGGAGCTCAACGACAGCGAGGACTGGTCCGAGTACAAGGACTTCTTCGGAGTACCTTACATCAAGGCATCGATAATGTATGAATCCATGAGCAAGCTCATAGCGGATTCCGTAACTATAAAGTAAATATCAAGGAGAACAGAAATGGCAGAAGAGAAGAAGAACGCAGCGATCGAAGAGGAAGAGGCTGAATTCATAACTCTTGAGTTCGAGGACGGCACAGAAGTTGAAGCTGAGATCATGGGCATCTTCGACGTCGACGGCAAGGAGTACATTGCTCTTATCCCGGACGACGATTCCGACGACGTATACCTCTACGGCTACAAGGAGGTCGACGACGAGGAGTTCGAGCTCATAGACATCGAGGACGACGACGAATTCGACAAGGTCGTAAAGGTGTTCGAGGAACTCACCGACGAGGAGTAAAACAACATGAAGCACTACGATATAATAGTCGTAGGTGCAGGAGCCGCGGGAGTATTCATGGCTTACGAGCTGACGAAGCTTGGCTGCGGCGCCGATGTTCTTGTTATCGAAAAAGGCGCGCCCCTGGAGGAGCGTGCCTGTCCCATAGCCAAAGGTCTTACAGAAAAATGCATACGCTGCAATCCGTGCCACATTATGAACGGATACGGCGGAGCAGGTTCGCTGTCCGACGGAAAGTACAATATCACCACCAGCTTCGGTGGTGATTTGCACGTTTACGTAGGGGAAAACAAGGCCATGGAGCTCATGGAATATGTGGACAGCGTGCTCTGCAGCATGGGAGGATCCGAAGCGGCCCTCTACTCCACCGAGAACAAGGAGCTTAAGACTCTTGCCTTAAGGCACGGCCTGCACCTTCTGGACGCCAAGGTAAGACACCTGGGCACCGACAGGAACGTAAAGATCCTGGGGAATATCTTCGAGTACGTTAAAAAAGGCGCGGAGTTCCGTTTCAGGACCGCGCTGGACACCGTCGAAAAGACCGGGGAAGGCTTTATCGTAAGGACTGCCGGCGGCGAGGAATTCTCGTGCACGGACCTGGTGCTCGCCATGGGCCGCAGCGGTTCAAAGATGGGCCAGGAGATCTGCGCAAAGCTGAGCATTCCAACAAAGAGCAACCGCGTGGACCTCGGGCTGAGGGTGGAGCTTCCGGCGGAGATATTCAAGCACATAACGGATGAGGTCTATGAGAGCAAGCTGGTCTACATCACCGAAAAGTACGGAGACCGCGTGCGCACCTTCTGCATGAACCCCTACGGCGAGGTGGTATCCGAGAACACCAACGGCATAGTTACCGTAAACGGCCACAGCTACGCGGATCCGGCTCTGCGCACGGAGAACACCAACTTCGCGCTGCTGGTGGCAAGCCGCTTTACCGAGCCCTTCCACAACAGCAACGAGTACGGCGAGTCCATAGCGCGCCTTTCCAACATGCTGGGCGGCGGAGTTCTGGTGCAGCGCTTCGGAGACCTTATTAAGGGCCACCGTTCCAACGCCAGCCGCATGGCAAAGAGCTTCACAAGGCCCACGCTTAAGGCTACCCCGGGGGACCTTGCCCTGGTAATGCCCAAGCGCCAGCTGGACGACATCATAGAGATGATCTACGCCCTGGACAAGATAGCTCCGGGCACCGCAAACGAGGACACCCTCCTCTACGGCGTGGAAGTAAAGTTCTACAACTCCACCGTGGAAGTGGACGGCAACCTTGAGACCCCGGTAAAGGGGCTCTACATGCTCGGCGACGGCTCCGGCGTTACCCACAGCCTGTCGCAGGCTTCCGCAAGCGGCGTGCACGTGGCAAGAAGACTGGCGGAGAAGTACGGGAAGAAGCCCGCAGCAAATCCATAACGCGCAGTGACTTTCCGAATAACGGATCGAAAAAGGAGCCCCGCATGGGCTCCTTTTGTATTGCTGTCAGGTGTTCCTGTTACCACAGTACGTACATTCTGCCTGCGTCGATCTCGTTGTAATACACATCGTAGATGACCATGTCTTTCGTGTAAAAAGGACCGATACCGCACCTTCTTGTCTGCTGTCCGTCATCGAGACTTGACCTCAGTATGCCCGCATACACGGTGCCGTCCGGCCCGGTCACATGGATCATGACCGAGCTCCGCAGATCCTCTCCGTAGATACTGTGTTCTCCGCCGCTTTCTTTTGAATAATGCACATAGCAGGCTCTGCTGACGATAACGGTCTTTCCTCCGGCAGAACTTGCGGAATAGACGCTCGGACAGAACGAATCTATTATGATGCCGTCTCTGACAGCATTCAGGGCGGCCAGGCGAAGATCATGAGCAGCGTCATCAGTTATGAGATACACCCTGTCGGTATTCCATTGGGCGCCCCAGGAATAATCGCGGACAAACGCGACAGTCTCGGACCCTCTTCCCTCGAACACCCTGGCTTTGATCTCTCCGGACCAGTCATACTCACGAAGGTCTGAAGAGCTGATCACCTCCAGGCTTTTTGCATCCAGGACCTCCACCACGTACCTTCCGTCCCTGACACGGTGCAGGAACATCCTGCTCTCATCAAGGCTGACACCGAAGTGGACTATGGTATCAGCCTCATCCAGTCTTTTAAAGAGGGAAAACGTCCCGTCTTCGGAAAGCCTGTATATTCCGTAGCCAAGCGGGATCTGTGAACAGTCGACGTTCGCCCCCGAATAGGTCTTGTTGCAGAAAGTGAACAGATAGTCACCCTTATACATGCCGCCGAAGGTCCGAAGAGCAAATCCCTCGCCGTCAGACGGTCTGTATGAGCCCCACAACGTATCACTGTTCGGTCCTGCCTTCAGCATAAGCCAGACCTGCTGTTCATCAAGCACGGGTATCTTCAGGAAGTCTCTTATGTCATCTTCCGTGACCTTAAATCCTTCCGGAAGAACGACATCCAGACTGTACGGATAGTAATCGCACAGCTGAGAAAGCCGTATCTTCAGCGGAGCCTTAGCATCGTGCGGATAATCAACGTCTTTCACCAGATCCTCCATATGCGAATTATAACGCATTTCATTCTGGTCACCGGCGTCAAAGACCGCGCTGATCCGGTACCCCTGGCAGTTCCTGTATACCGTAGGCTGCAGGTCCCCGGCTGCTGCTCCGGACACGACCGAATCAACGGTCACCGGCCTTCCGTTCTCTATCCTCACGCTGCTGGTCCATACCGTGTTGTCCTTTGTTGGGTACGGGCCGTCGTGCAGTGCCGTTACGATATCATGGATCTCAAGGCCTTCTATCGCCGAAGGATCGCCGTATACGGTCTCCAGCGTAAAACTTATGTCATCCGCGCTGCCGAGAGCTCTGCCGGAGCAGAACGCCGTCAGAACGGCCAAGGCCGCAACAAGGGCCGCAAGCAATATCGATTTTTTATTCATGACCTGTCCCACCCCCATTTATCGCCTGAATATACGAGCGCACTGTACAGACACAGCAGCCAGCATATTGTCAAGAGCACAAACACCAGGACAAAGGGCACAAACAAAGAGCGCATGAGAAACAGCAGTATCACCGCTACAGGGACCGCATAAGATATTATCGGTCCGATGCCGTCGCGGATCAGGACCGCCATGTAGGCTGCCGCGGTACCGGAAAAGACCACGCAGGCAGCGTTCATAAGCACCATCCAGATGTCCTTCAGCGGTATGATGCTGTAGAGAAATCCGTCCGCCCTCAGACTTACGAAAAGGTATTCCGCGCCGCCGGAAAAATACCTGCCGTGCCTGTAGAAGAATGCCAGCAGGAATATCATCACTGCCTGGAACAGGATGAAGAGAGCAAAGCACAGGATGCAGTAGACCGCTCTCACAAGGAAGGTGGTCCGTTCGGACACCCTCAGCCTGCGCACGGTATATCTTGAGCCCCGGCTGTTTCCGCTGCCGCGGACAAGTGCAAGGAACATGCCCAGGTATCCGAGCGCGCATATGAAGGGCAGGAACGAATCCGCCGCCGCTTCTCCGAAGCTTCCGGCATCTCTTATTATCCCGCGCAGCACGAATGCGACGATCTCGACTATACCCATGCATCCAAGGACGCACAGGACTCCTGCAAATGATTCCGCCGCGCAGGCGCCGAAAAGGCTGCTGATCTTCTTCATCTCATTGACCCTCCGGGCTCAGCTGATCGAGCGCCTCGTATACTCTGTCCGGCCTGTAGCTGTAGGCCGCCTTTATGCAGCCTACAAGGCTGGTGCCTTCTTCTTCGAGCTCCGATATCTGCCTGTCGCCTATGATCTTTCCTTTATCCAGAAGCACTGCCCGGCTTATAAGCCCCGAAACCTCCTCTATCAGGTGCGTAGACAGCATGAGCATCTCGCCCGGGCCGAGCATCCCTAGCAGGACCTTGTAAAAGTCCTCGCGGTTGAATATGTCGTTGCCGGCGAAAGGCTCGTCCAGGAAGATATAGTCCGCACCCTGGCACAGCGCCATTATCACCTCGAACTGATTCTGCTGCCCAGCGGACATATGCCTTATCTTCCTGTCCGTCGGAAGTCCGAAGAAATCCATCAGGACCCTGAAGCGTCTCTCATCGAAGGTCTCAAAATGATCTCTGTAGAACAGCGCGTGGTCGTCCGCGGTGATGCCCGGGAAGAAGCTGTGCTCGCAGGTGCCGAAAGACAGCCTTGCGATGTTCTTTCGTGTCACGGGATCTCCGTCAAGGGTGATCTTCCCGTTGTATCTCAGGTAACCGAATATGCATTTCATAAGAGTCGTCTTACCGGCTCCGTTGGGTCCGAACAGGCCGACGATCTCGCCCGGATGAAGCTCAAGGTCTATGTGGTCGAGAGCCCTGGATCCGCCTGCGTAGGTCTTTTCGAGGTCTTTGATCTCTATCATAGCAGTGCCCTCCAAATGCTGAATGTGTTGTACTCCGTAAGTTGTCCGAAAGCCGATGCGCTAATGTAGCTGCCCCTGTAGGCGTACATGAGGCCTATCGCTGCTGCGAAGCCTATCACGGCTCCGATGAGCGGGATCGCAAGGCTCATGACGTGGATCTCTGAGGAGCTCTTTACGCGCTTCATCACGTAGATGCTCTGCCCCTCGGTCCTAAAGCTCCTGTAGTTCCTGACCGCCAGAGCCGCGCAGAGCGCCGCGTGTATCCAGGTCCCCGCAAACTTTCCGGCGAGTATGCTGTCGAGAGGCACCACGTCCTCCCAGCCCTCCCTGATCCCTTCTATGGTATCGCCCGCGCCTGCAGACAGCAGCAGTATGAATACTACTGCGGAAGCAGCGATCAACGCCGCTGTGCTCCCGCCGTTTATCCCTGGCGGACTCATAATGATCTTTCTCTTCATTTTTCCGCCTCCTCCCAATACGCCGCAAGCAGAGCAGCCGCCTGCTCCAGGGAGAGGCCGCTGCGCTTAAGCATCGCAGCCGCGGCCTTTACGTCCGAAGCCAGGAACTCCTCCCTGAGCTCCTCCACCCTGCGGGGCGGAGCTGTTACCGTGCTCGTCACTCCGTGGGAAGAAGAGATCAGCCCTTCTTCCTCGAGCATGCCGAAGGCTCTCTGCACCGTGTTCGGATTGATGCCCAGCAGCACGGAGAGCGCCCTTCTTGAAGGGAGCTCGTCGCCGTCCGGGATGCCCCCGAAGGCTATCCCGCGCCTGACGTAGTCCACGATCTGAAGGTATATAGGTGTGTTGCCGTCCGGTCTGAATTCTTTAAAACTGATCATATCGCTCGCTGTACTAATTGATTAATACACCCTTCACGTGTATTATTGCATTAATACACATTCGCGTCAAGTGCTTTTTCAAAAAATAAAAACGTGTCCCTGCATGCCTTTTAACGGCATAAGGGACACGAATTTATGCGTGGCAGGCGGACTTTATGCCTTGTTCTGTTCCGCTGATACTGGCTGCTGGCGCATGGTCCTGCGGAAGAATTCCTCCACTGCAGCCTTATATCTCTCCGGATCCACCAGGAAGCTTAGGGCGTGATCCGCGCCCGCCACTGTGATGCGCTTTACCATATCCGGGCAGGCCTCGGCAGGTCCTTCGCTCATGCAGGGAGGCACGAAGCTGTCGGCCTCGCCGTGTATGATGAGTATGGGCACTTTGGACTTTTTGACGCAGTCGGACGCATCTATGTCCGAAAGCTTGAATCCGCCAAGCAGCGCAGCGCCTATCCTTGCGAATATAAGGGTCCAGCTGGGGATGTGCATGCCGGCTGCGGTGTTTACTATGATCTTCCTCGGGGACGAATACGGGCAGTCCGCTATTATCCCCCTGAGGCTCCTCGGGAAATCCAGTTCGCTCGCAAGCAGCACAGTTGCGGCGCCCATGGAGATGCCGAACAGATACATCGGCACCGGTCCGAAGCGCTTTACTGCCCAGTTCGCCCAGCCGAGAACGTCCTGTCTCTCGTTTATCCCGAAGCTGATGACGTTTCCGCCGCTGGTGCCGTGCGCCCTCTCGTCTATGATCAGCACGTTGAAGCCTTTCTCCAGCAGGTACTGCGAGCCCGCGCAAAAATCCTTGAAGGCCGTGCTCCTGTAGCCGTGGCAGCAGATCACGAGCGGCGAAGCCTCCGCGGAATGATAATACCTGGCGTGCAGCCTAAGCCCGTCGAAGGAGTCTGTGTATACGTCTTCGCAGGGCCGCTCGCGGAGCTTGTCTATCAGGCCGCAGATCTCGTCCTTGAAAGGCTCGGCCGTATGCCCCGGCGGGAAATAGTAGTCGTCCTTGCGGAGCTTCGGTGGATTATAGAACGTAAAGACGAATATGCCCGCAGTCGCAGCGATGCAAAGGACTGCCAGCACTATTATGATCCATAGCCACCACATATCGTTCTCCTTTCGCTCATGCCAAACGGCACGCACCAACCGCCGGACCATCTTCCGCTGCTGCCCGGACCCGCCGGATGACAGTTTTACTCTTTTTTGGCCAAACTGTCAGTGTTTTGCTTCATTTTCCGCTGTTTTCTTATGAAAAACGGCTGAAAACCGGACCGAAATGACAAATCCCGCTGTTTTGTCCCGATCTGTCATTGTTTTAGTGCAAAAACACTGACAATTTGCCCCATTTTCCCGGTTTCTGTCATTTTCAGCGCTCCAGGCCAATCGGAAGCGGTCAATCAGCGCACCAGGCTCCTCCCGTGCGGATATGCGGCCCGCCGCGCCTTTCGCTCACTGCTGATCGGATGCGGAAGCGCCGCCTTTGGTGAAGTATTCGAACACCTGCTCCGCTGCCCGGACGTTCATGCCCGGGGCTGCGGCCAGATCCTCAAGCGAGGCGCTCTTTATCGCGTCAACGCTCCCGAAGGTATTCAAAAGCGACATCTTCCTCTTCTCCCCTATCCCGGGGATGCTGTCCAGAACGGAGCGCCTTACGGACTTGCCGCGAAGGCTCCTGTGATATTCTATGGCAAAGCGGTGGACCTCCTCCTGGAGCCTTCCGCAGTAGGCGAAGAGCTCCTGCCTGCCTTTAAGCTCGGTCTCCGCGCCCTCAAAGAGAAGCGCCCTGGTGCGGTGCTTGTCGTCCTTTACCATGCCCGCCACCGGAACGTCCATCCCCAGGGCAAAGAGCACGTCCTTTGCGGCGTTCACCTGCCCCGCGCCACCGTCCATAAGCACCAGGTCCGGAAGCTCGGAAAAGCCCGGATCTCCGTCCTTTGCCTTTTTAAAGCGGCGGAAGAGCACCTCCGTAAGGCTTGCCGTATCGTCGTTTCCCTCTATGGTCCTTATCTTAAAGCGCCTGTAGGCTTTCTTAAGCGGCCTTCCGTCCTCGAAGACCACCATGGCGCCCACGGAGTCCACGCCCTGAATGTGGGATATGTCGTAGGATTCCACCCTGCGCAGCCTGCCTCCGAGCTCCTCCCCGAAGGCTTCCTTCATCTGGCGCCTTAGGGCCTCGTCCCTTTCTATCTGGCGCTGAGCCCTCTCGTCTATGTCCTTGAGCATCATCTGCGCGTCTTTGCGGACCACGTCCATCAGAGCGCGCTTTTCGCCCCTTGCGGGGACCGCCAGCACCACGGAAGATCCCCTGAGACCTGACAGCCAGCCCTCGATAAGCTCCCTGTCAGCAGGCATGTCCCGCACGAGTATCTCCTTAGGCACCGTCAGTGCGTCCGGGTAGTAGCGCTTTATGAACTCGGACGTAAGGTATTCATCGGATTCGCCGGCGGTGTCGCCCAGGAAGAAGCTCTCCCTTCCAGAAAGCTTGCCCTCGCGCACGGTAAACAGCAGTGCGTGCGCCCCGGCAAGCCCGCTTATTATCATGACTATGTCCAGATCCTCCGGATGCTGCAGCACAACGCGCTGCTTTTCGGAGAGGGACTCTATGGCCTCAAGGTAGTCCCTAAGCTGCGCCGCGTCCTCAAAGCGCATCTCCTCTGAAGCCTGCTCCATCTTCTCCCGAAGCTCCCGCTTAAGGGCGTTGTCCCTGCCCGCAAGGAAGTCCATGGCCTTGTTTACGGACTCCATGTAGGAGGCCCTGTCAACGTCTCCGCGGCAAATGCCCCTGCACTTCTTTATGTGGTAGTTAAGGCACGGCGTAAAGCCCGCCGGAAAGCTCTGGGCGTTGCAGCGCTTAAGGCAGTAGACGGAGCTCAAAAGGTCTGTTATGACGTTCACCGAGCCCGCGTCCGCGTAGGGGCCGAAGTACCTGGAGCCGTCGTTTACCACCCTGCGGGTCTTAAGCACCCTCGGGTAGTCCTCCTTAAGAGTCACCTTTATGTACGGGTAGCTCTTGTCGTCCCGCAGGACTATGTTGTACTTGGGCCTGTAGCGCTTTATCAGGTTGCACTCCAGTATCAGAGCCTCCATCTCGGAGCCCGCGGTGATGTACTCGAACTCCGCTATGTGCTTTACCATCTCCCGGGTCTTGGGAGTCTGGTTCTTGGGCGACTGGAAGTACTGCCGCACCCTGTTCCTTAGGGATACGGCCTTGCCTACATAAATGATCTGCCCGAACTCGTCCTTATGCAGGTAGCACCCCGGACTGTCGGGCAGCTTTTTCAGTTCTTCCTTGATGTCGAACATCAGCGCTTTCTGATCTTTCTTCTCTCTGACTGTATCTTGGAATACGCCAGGCAGGCGAGGACCGCCAGCACCACGAGCGCCACGAACACCTCGAGCGCCAGGAATATCTTCTTCGCGTCCCTGTCCTCTATGCCGAAGGCAGACAGCGGGCCGCCATTCTTTACCGCGGAGGCCGTCACTATGTCGTAGCTGCCCCTGAGCTCGCCGCCCACGTAAATATCCAGTGTGCCGCACCTGGTGCCGCGCTCAACGGGCGCCTTTACGGACTCGTCCAGTTCAAGCCTGGTGGTGATGTCGGAATCGTTCTCGCCGTTCCTTAAGGTGACAGCTATGCTGCTTCCGAGGACCGCCTTTACCTTGTTGAACTCTCCGCCCTTCACCTTGAGCGTGCCTGCCTCTTCCCCGAGCTTCTTAAAGCTTACCGTGCGGAAGTTCTCAAAACCCCAGTTGAGCATCTTTATGGAGTCCACGGCCCTCTCGTAGGTGCCGCGGGAGGCTCCGTTGCTCCCAAGGACTATGCTGACTATGGTTGTCCCGTTCCTTTCGGCCGCGGCTACGAGGCAGCCTCCCGCTTCCTCCGTATAGCCGGTCTTGATGCCTATGCAGCCCTCGTACTTGGGCGTGGTCTTGTCCGGGCCGACGTATATGGTAGTGGTGGTGTTGTAGAGCAGCCAGTTGGTGCTCCTTACGGTCTCCACGGAGCCCGGCTTATTGGCTCCCTGGCCGCGGGTTATGGTGTACTCCGGAAGCTTTACGATCTCGCGGAAGAGATCGTTCTTCATGCAGTATGAGACTATCTTCGCAAGATCCCTTGCCGTAGTGTAGTGGTCGTCGTCGTGCAGGCCGTGGGGGTTGGTGAAGTGCGAGCTCGTGCAGCCTATCTCCTCCGCCTTCTGGTTCATAAGCTTTGCGAACTCCTGAACGCTCCCGGAGACGTGCTTTGCGAACAGCTCGGCAAGGTCGTTGCAGGACGCCACCAGCATGCAGTACAGCGCGTCCTTGGCGTTTATCTTCTCGCCCGTCTTCATGCGAAGAGCCGTAGGCTCCACCACCGCCACCTCGTCGTCCGCAGTAAGCGTGGCTCCGAGGCTGACGTTCTCTATGACAAGTATACCTGTGAGTATCTTGGTGATGCTCGCCGGATACATACGCTCGTCCGCGTTGTTCTCGTAGAGGATGTCGCCCGTGGTGAGATCCATCACCAGCACGGCCTTGGCCGTTACATCCGGGACCTCACTTTCCGCGAACGCCGGGACCCACGCCGCGAGGACGATCACCAAAGCTATGAAAATACTGAATATCTTTTTTCTCATCGTCATTCCCTGTTCATCAGTTCCCTAAGCTTTTGCAGCGCGCGCCCTCTGTGGCCCACCTCGTTCTTGTACTCCTGCGGCAGCTGCGCGAAGGTCCGCCTCTTCCCCTCCGGGATGAATATGCAGTCGTAGCCGAAGCCGCCCGTGCCCTTCTCCTCATAGGATATGTGCCCGCGGCACTCGCCCCTGGCGGAGATGACCCTGCCGTCCGGATACACGAGAGTAATGACGCAGACGAAGGTTGCCGTGCGCTTTTTCCAGGGCAGGTCTCCCAGCTCCTTGAGTATCATCTTCCTTGCGGAAGCGTCGTCCCCGTGAACGCCGCTGTAGCGCGCGGAGTTGACCCCGGGAGCGCCTCCGAGAGCGTCCACGAACAGCCCGGAATCATCCGCTATCGCGGGCTCTCCAAGGATGTCGCATACGGCCTTGGCCTTGATATAGGAATTCTCCTCGCAGGTGCTGCCGTTCTCGTCTATGACAAGATCCCCCAGGCCCACGTCCGCCTGGGACACAAGCCCCAGCCCGAACTCCCGGGTTATCATGCTTATCTCGTTTAATTTGTTTTTATTTTGTGTTGCAGCAACGATTCTCATAACGTTTTCGCCTATTATATGGTATAATCTACCTGACTTATTATAGACCGAATTACATTACGATTCAAATGGAGTTATTATGGAATCCAACACAAAAGAAAAATTGATAAGCGTAAACGTATCGGGAGCTCTTCCCTTCCTTGAAAAAGAGCCGGACTTTAAAGCCGCGGCGAAGGCCCTTAAGACCCTCCGCGAAGGCAATGGGGCCGGCAATGATTTCCTCGGATGGCTGAAGCTCCCCTTTTCTTACGATAAAGTGGAATACGCCAGGCTGAGAGTCTGCGCGGACCGCATAAGAAAGGACGCTGACGCCCTCGTGGTGATAGGCATCGGAGGCTCCTACCTGGGGGCAAGGGCTGCCATAGAATTCCTGCGCAGCCCGCGCCACAGCGAGGCCTGCCCGGCGCCTAAGATCTACTTCCTCGGAAACGGCATAGATGCCTCCGACGTGCTCCAGGTGCTGGAGCTCGTAAAGGGCAAGTCCGTATACGTAAACGTCGTCTCCAAATCCGGCACCACCCTGGAGCCGGCCCTGGCCTTCAGGATCTTCAAGGAGCTCCTGGAGAAGGAATACGGCAAGGAAGGCGCAAGAAAGCGCATCATCTGCACCACCGACAAGGCGCGTGGTGCTCTTAAGAGCCTTGCGGACGCCGAGGGCTACGAGTGCTTTACCGTGCCGGACGACATAGGAGGCCGCTACAGCGTGCTCTCTCCGGTAGGTCTTCTTCCGATAGCTGCCGCCGGCATAGATACGGACGAGCTCTTAAAGGGCGCCGCCGAGCAGGCGGAGCTCGGAGAGTCCGAAGATCCTCAGGCGAACCCGTCTCTGCTCTACGCCGCCGTAAGGCAGGCGCTCTACAGACAGGGCAAGAAGGTGGAGATACTCTCCTGCCCGTCCGAGAGTCTGCGCTTCATATCCGAATGGTGGAAGCAGCTCTACGGAGAGTCCGAGGGCAAGCAGGGACTGGGCATATTCCCGGCATCCTGCGTGTTCACCGCGGACCTGCACTCCATGGGCCAGTACATCCAGGACGGCGAGAGGATGCTTCAGGAGACCTTCCTTGCGGTAAAGGACAGCGGCGTAAAGCTTGCAGTGCCCTCATCCGCGGAAAACGCCGACGGCCTTAATTACCTTACCGGCATGGACTACGCGGACATCTACGCCTGCGCAAAGGAAGGCGTAAAGCAGGCCCATATCAAGGGCGGAGTACCCTGCACCGAGATAGAGATGGCCGCAAAGGACGAGCGCAGCCTGGGAGCTCTGATATACTTCTTCGAGCTGGCATGCGCGGTATCCGGTTACATGGAGGGCGTCAACCCCTTCGACCAGCCCGGCGTTGAGGAATACAAGAAGAACATGTTCGCGCTCCTTAAGAAAGCGTAGAAGACAGGAGATACACCATGGCAGATTACAGAGAAAAATACGAGTTCTGGAAGAACAGCAGCTTTTTCGACGAGGCCACAAGGGCCGAGCTTGCCGCTCTTACGGACGAAAAAGAGATAGAGGACCGCTTCTACAGGGACCTTGAGTTCGGCACAGGCGGAGCCCGCGGTCTCATGGGAGCAGGCACCAACCGCTTCAACTCCTACAACGTGCGCAGGATATCCCAGGGCTTTGCAGCCTACCTGCTTAAGACCTTCGGCGAGGACGCAAAGAAGAGAGGCGTAGCCGTAGCCTTCGACACCAGGAACAACTCGGATAAATACGCTGCTCAGACGGCGCTTACAATGTGCGCGGCCGGCATCCCGGCATACCTCTACACCTTCACCTGCCCCACCCCCATGCTGTCCTTTACGGTAAGGGATCTTGGCTGCGTGGGCGGCGTCATCATAACAGCAAGCCACAACACCAAGGAGTACAACGGCTACAAGGCCTACGACGAGACCGGCTGCCAGCTCTACCCCTACACGGCTGACGCGGTCATCGCCGAGGTAAACAAGATAGACATCACCAGGACCGTCACCATGGACGAGCAGGAAGCCGTAAAGAAGGGGCTCCTCAAGTACCTGGGCGATGAGGAGATGGAGCGCTACATAGAGGCCGTAAAGGGCCAGGCAGACTACCTTACGGACGGCGCCAAGGCTGCTCTTAAGGCAGTCTACACGCCGCTCCACGGAGCGGGCCTTGTGCCGGTAACGAAGGTCCTCTCCGAGCTCGGCTACACGGGCATCAGTCTCGTAAAGGCACAGACGGTGCAGGACGGAAACTTTCCGACAGTCACCTCCCCCAACCCGGGAGACGAGAGCGCTATGGAGCTTGCCATCAAGCAGGCAGTTGCCGAAGGCGCGGACATAGCCGTAGGCTCCGACCCCGACGCGGACCGCATAGGTATGGCCATCATAGAAAAGGACGGCACAGCAAGGTTCCTCTCCGGAAACCAGATCTGCGCCCTGCTCATAAACTACGTGCTGATGAGGAGAAAGGACAGGCTCGGCCCCAACCCCTGCATCATAACCACGGTAGTCACCAGCGAGATGGGCTCAGACATAGCAAGGTCCTACGGCCTGTCCGCCGAGGAGGTGCTTACCGGATTTAAGTTCATAGGCGAGCGCATGACACGCCTTAAGGAGAGCGGAGAGAAGACCTTCGAGTTCGGCTACGAGGAGAGCAACGGCTGCCTTATAGGAGACTACGCAAGGGACAAGGACTCCGCGGTTGCCATCATGAAGATATGCGAGATGGCGGCCTTCTACAAGGCCCACGGCAAGGGCCTGGGCGAGGTCCTGGACGGCCTTTACGAGAAGTTCGGCTACTACCTGGACCACCTGGACAACTATGTGTTCACCGGCAAGGAAGGCGCCGAGAAGATAGCCTCCATCAACAAGAAGCTCCGCGAGATAGGCACCGCCCTTTCCCCGGACATAGCATACATGAAGGACTTCGAGAAGGGCGTAGACGGGCTTCCGCCTTCGGACGTACTCAAGTACTGGTTTAAGGACGGCTCCTGGATGGCGATAAGGCCCTCCGGCACCGAGCCCAAGACCAAGGTCTACTACTGCATACACGACAACGATCAAAAGGCTGCCGCCGAAAACCTTGCAAAGAAGCAGAAGCTTATAAAAGACGTAATCGACAGCATCTAATGACTACAGCGGAATATTATAAAAAGCATAAGGACCAGATCTACCTCTTCAACCAGGGGAGCGACCACAACGCCTTCGAGATCCTGGGAGCTCATCCCACGGGGGAAGACGGCAGGGAGGGCGTGCGCTTTTCCGTATGGGTGCCAGGCGCCGAGAAGGTCTCCGTGATTGGAGACTTCAACGGCTGGGCCGAGGACAAGGACTCCATGGAGACCCTTTGGGACAGCGGCATCTGGACCATGTTCATCCCAGGAGCCCGCGAAGGCCAGGCCTACAAGTACCGCATACTTACAAAGGGCGGCAAGGTCCTCTACAAGGCGGATCCCTACGGCTTCTGGTCCGAAAAAAGGCCCAAGTCCGCCTCTGTGGTAAGCGGCCTCTCCTATGAATGGAAGGACGAGGAATGGCTTGAAAAAAGAGCCTCATCCGATCACTTCAAAAAGCCCCTCAACATCTACGAGGTGCATCTGGGCTCCTGGAGAAGGCACACGGACAGGCCCAAAGAAGACCAGTTCATGACCTACACCGAGATAGCGGACGAGCTCATACCCTACGCAAAGGACATGGGCTACTCACACCTGGAGATACTGCCGGTGATGGAGCATCCGCTGGACGACTCCTGGGGCTACCAACTTACAGGCTACTACGCGGCGACGTCGCGCTTCGGGACCCCGCAGCAGCTGATGGAGCTTATAGACAGAGCCCACCGCGCAGGCCTCGGCGTCATCCTGGACTGGGTGCCCGCCCACTTCTGCAGGGACGAGCACGGCCTGGTGCGCTTCAACGGAGAGCCCCTCTACGAAAAGCGTGAGCACCCCCAGTGGGGCACCCTCATATTCGACTACGGAAGGCCCGAGGTAAAGAGCTTCCTGCTCTCCAATGCCAGGTTCTGGCTGGCCGTATACCACGCGGACGGCCTGAGGGTGGACGGAGTAAGCTCCATGCTCTACTTAAACTTCGGCATAGACGACCCCGACAAGAAGCAGTTCAACAAGTACGGCGAGGAAGGAAATCTTGAAGCCATAGAGCTGCTTAAGGAGCTTGCCAGGATGGTCGGCAGCGAGTTCCCCGGCGTCTTTACGGCGGCGGAAGAAAGCACCGCCTGGCCCATGGTCACCCACCCCGCGGACAAGGGCGGCCTGGGCTTCCACTACAAGTGGGACATGGGCTGGATGCACGACACCTTAAACTACATTTCCACGGACTACATCTACAGGAAATATCACCAGAACGACATAAGCTTCTCCACCATGTACGCAAGGTCCGAGAACTTCATCCTGCCCCTCTCACACGACGAGGTGGTCCACGGAAAGAAGTCCATCATAGGGCGCCAGCAGGGAGACTACGACAGGCAGTTCGAAGGCCTTAAGGCCCTTGCCGTATACCAGATGACGCATCAGGGCGGAAAGCTCAACTTCATGGGATCGGAGATAGCGCAGTTCATAGAGTGGCGCTTCTACGAGCAGCTGGAATGGTTCCTTCTGGACTACCCCAAGCACAGGGAGCACCACGAGTTCATAAAGAAGCTCAACCACGTCTACCTAAAGAACAAGGCCCTATGGGAGCTGGATTTTTCCGACAGCGGCTTTGAGTGGATAGACGCCAACGACGCGGAGCACAGCGTGTACACCTACGCCCGCTACAGCGGCAACAGGGCATACCCCGTCATCTGCGTTATAAACTTCGGCTGGAACGGCTGCGGCGGATACCGCATAGGCGTTCCCAGGAAGGGGGACTACCGCATCCTCATAAACAGCGGAGACCCGCAGAGCGAAGGAAGGACAGTAACGGCAGAGGAGGTCCCCTGGCACGGAAGACCGTGGTCGATATCCATAGACCTTCCGCAGACCTGCGGCATAATACTTAAACGGATAAGGAGAACCAATTAATGGCTTTTGAAAGGCTCAAGGATAAAGAAACATTCAAGCAGGCATATCTGGACATGCTGGATAAGACCTATTCCAAGCCCGCCGCCGAGTGCACGGACTGGGAAAGATACGAAGCTCTCGTCTACCTGATCAACAAGGACGCGGACGAGGTGCGCACCGCCACCAAGAAAAGGCAGGTGGCCAACAGGGAAAAGAGGGTCTACTACTTCTCCATGGAGTTCCTCATCGGAAAGCTCCTGGACAACTACCTGATACAGACAGGCACCAAGGACTGCGTGCGCGAAGGTCTTGCTGATCTCGGCATCGACCTTTCGGCCATCCTGCAGCAGGATCCGGAGCCCGGCCTCGGCAACGGAGGCCTGGGAAGGCTCGCGGCCTGCTTCCTGGACTCCATGGCGTCTCTTGGCATTGCAGGCACAGGCATGGGCATACGCTACAGGTTCGGGCTCTTCAGGCAGAAGATAGAGAGCGGCTGGCAGGAGGCATATCCGGACGCCTGGCTTGCCAACGGCTATCCCTGGGAGGAGCCGGTGCCGGCTGACAGCGTCGAGGTGCGCTTCGGAGGCGTTGTGGACAGAGCCTGGAAGGACGGCCACCTGAGCTTTACCCACAGGGACTACACGGCAGTCAAGGCCACTCCCTACAACATCAACATAGTAGGCTACGGCGGAGAGAGCGTGCAGAGGCTCAAGCTCTGGAGCGCTTCCCTTGCAAACGACACCCTGGACATGGACGCCTTCAACAGAGGCGATTACAGCGAGGCCCTTAAGCAGAACGCCGAGATAGAAGCCATAAACTGCATACTCTACCCCGACGACTCCATGGGTGCCGGAAGGCGCCTGAGGCTTATGCAGGAGTACTTCTTCGTCGCGGCGGGCATAGCCACCATAGTCCGCAACTACAAGAAGGCCTACGGCCCGAACGCCTTTGAGGAGATGCCTCAGCACGTGAGCATCCACATAAACGACACCCACCCAACGCTCTGCGTTCCGGAGCTGATGAGGGTCCTTGTTGACGAGGAAGGCCTGGCGTGGGACGACGCCTGGAAGATAACCGTAAAGACCATATCCTTCACCAACCACACAGTGCTCCCGGAAGCTCTTGAAAAGTGGCCCATCAGCCTGATGCAGAGCCTGCTCCCGAGAGTCTACATGATAGTCGAGGAGATAGACAGGCGCTGGAGGGACTACCTCGAAGCCCGCGGACAGGCCGGATCTGAGATCTTCCGCAGCACCGCCATACTCTGGGACGGCGAGGTGCGCATGGCCAACCTGTCGATAATAGGGAGCCACTCGGTAAACGGCGTGGCGGCGCTCCACACACAGATACTCAAAGACGACGTCTTTAAGGACTTCTTCACGATAATGCCCGGAAACTTCTGCAACAAGACCAACGGCGTAAGCCACAGAAGGTTCCTTATGGAGGCAAACCCGGGCCTTACTGAGCTCATAAGCTCTGCCATAGGAGACGGGTGGATAAGGGATCCCGAAAAGCTGCAGGATCTGATGCCCTTCCGGGACGACGCCGCCTTCCTTGAAAAGCTCGCGCAGATAAAGCGCGAGGGCAAGGTCCGCCTGTCCAACTACATCATGGAGAAGAACGAGATATCAACGGATCCGGACGGCATCTTCGACGTCCACGTAAAGAGGATACACGCCTACAAGCGCCAGCTTCTGGGAGCCTTCAAGGTGCTGGATCTCTACAACAGCCTTAAGGCAGATCCCAGCCGCGACATGGAGCCTGTCACCTTCATATTCGCGGGCAAGGCCGCTCAGGGCTACGCCTTCGCAAGGGAAGTCATCAAGTTCATAAACAGCATCGCGGACGTCGTAAACAGTGACCCTGAGGTGCGAAAGAAGATAAAGGTCGTCTTCCCGGAGAACTTCTGCGTCTCCCTTGGACAGATCATCTACCCCGCAGCGGACATCTCCGAGCAGATATCCACCGCAGGCAAGGAGGCCTCCGGCACCGGAAATATGAAGTTCATGATGAACGGCGCCATAACCCTCGGCACCATGGACGGCGCCAACGTGGAGATACACCAGGCTCTCGGCGGAGAGGACATCAGCATCTTCGGTCTTTCCGCAGAAGAGACCGCCGTGTTCTACAGGTACGGCGGCTATTCCGCCCAGCAGACCGCTTCCGAGGACGGCAGGCTGTCCAGGATGACTCAGCAGCTGGTGGACGGCTTCTTCAAGCGCTCCGGCACAGACTTCTGGGGCATATACGACGCGCTTTTAAGGCACAACGACGAATACTTCGTCCTGAAGGATTTCGCTTCATACATCGACGCCTGGAACGGGCTTACCGCCCTGCACAGGGACAGCAGGGCGTGGAACCGCGCCTCGCTGCACAACATCGCCGCCTCGGGGTCCTTCTCGAGCGACAGGACGATAAGGGAATACGCTGAAGAGATCTGGAACATCAAGATCTGAAAGGAGGCTTGCCATGAGCAAGAAGAACTGTATCGCTATGCTGCTCGCGGGCGGTCAGGGGACAAGGCTTTATGATCTTACCGAGAGCATAGCCAAGCCCGCCGTATCCTTCGGAGGGAAGTACCGCATAATAGACTTCTCCCTCTCGAACTGCATCAATTCCGGCATAGACACTGTCGGTATACTGGTGCAGTACAGACCGGGCACGCTCACCCAGTACCTCGGTAACGGCGAGGCATGGGACCTGGACATCTCAAACGGAGGCGTCCATGTCCTGTCCCCCTACGCCACCCAGGAGGGCGGGGCATGGTACGAAGGCACTGCTGACGCCATTTACCACAACATTGAGTTCATAGACATGTACGACCCCGAGAACGTCCTGATACTCTCCGGAGACCACATCTACAAGATGAACTACGCCAGGATGCTCGCCGCCCACGAAGAAAAAGGCGCAGACCTTACCGTATCCGTAATAGAGGTCCCCTGGGAGGAAGCCAGCCGCTTCGGCATCATGACGGCCGACGACGAGGGACGCATAGTCAAATTCTCAGAAAAGCCCAAGAACCCGGACAGCAACCTCGCTTCCATGGGAATATACATCTTCGCCTGGAAAGCCCTCAAGAAGGCCCTCCTGGACGACCACGAGGATCCCTCCTCCGAAAGGGACTTCGGAAAGAACGTCATTCCCAGAATGCTGGGCGAGGGCCAGAAGCTCTTCACCTACAGGTTCGACGGCTACTGGAAGGACGTAGGTACCATAGACAGCTACTACGGCTCCCAGATGGAGCTTCTGGAAAAAGACGCGCCGGTAAATATCTTCGAGCGCGACATGAGGATATTCTCCAACACCAACAACCTGCCGCCAAGCTTCATGGGCCCGGGCGCAAAGATAAAGAACAGTCTCGTCTGCAACGGCTGCGGGCTTTTCGCCGAGCTGGAGCACTCCATAATGGGCTCAGGCTCCAGGGTCTACGACGGATCCGTGGTAAAGGATTCCATACTCCTTCCCAACGCCATTGTAGGAAGGAACTGCAGGGTCACCAGGGCCATAATCAACGAGGACATAGTCATCCCGGACGGCTCGGTGATAGGCAGCGACGACGGAGAGATAACCGTAGTAGGAAAGAATTTCTTTAAGGAGGAGCAGTGATGCAGGATGTATTCGGACTGATATTCGCCAACTATACAGGCACGGACTTCGGTGAGCTGCTGAGCAAGAGGACCATAGCCTCCCTGCCCTACGCCGGACGCTACAGACTGGTGGACTTTCCTCTCTCCAACATGGTAAACTCCGGCATAGGCACGGTAGGACTTATAATGCCCTCCAACTACAGGTCCCTCATAGACCACGTAGGCAGCGGCAAGCAGTGGAACCTGGACAAGAAGATAGGCGGGCTGTTCATACTGCCCGGCACCGTATACGGCACCCACGGAACCACGCAGAAATTCACGCTGTCGGACATCATAGTAAACCACAGGTACATAGAGCGCCGCAGCAACCAGAACTACGCCATAATAACCTCGGCCAGCAAGGTCTGCAACGTGGACTACAGCGACATGATAGAAAAGCACATAAAGAGCGGACGCGCCGTCACCTTCGCGTATTATAAGGCGGACGGCGAGCTTAAGCCTTTGGACACCTTCATGGTAAACCGCAGCGTGCTGGTATCGATAATAAACGGCTACGCGGGCTACTCCCACCTGGACCTGGTGGACCTTCTGACAAAGGAGCTTGAGCCCAGCGAGATAGGCTCCTATGTATTCGAGGACTACGTAATAAACATCGAGACCATAGAGGACTACGTAAAGGCCAGCTTCTGCCTCCTGGATCCCATGCTCCACAAGAAGATATTCCGCGGAGAGAACAGCATCTACACCAAGATACAGGACGAGCCGCCCACGCACTACTCCGATACCGCTTCGGTAAAGAACTCCCTGGTATCCGCGGGCTGCATAATCGAAGGCAGCATAGAGAACTGCATACTGTTCAGGAACGTCCATGTCGAAGAAGGCGCAAGCCTTAAGAACTGCATAGTCTTCCAGCACGGCACCATAGAGTCCGGCGCGGAGATAACCAACGCCATCCTGGACAAATACGTTACAGCAACAAGAGGAGTAAAGCTCTCCGGCGGTGAGCGCAGGCCCCTGATAATAGAAAAGAACACAGTGTTATGACAGAAAATAAAGAAAAACTGAAAGTATTGTTTGCAAGCTTTGAGGCAGCGCCCTTCTCCAAGACAGGAGGTCTGGGGGACGTGGCGGCAAGCCTTCCCGGCTACCTTGCGAAGGAGGACTGCGACATCCGCGTCATCCTTCCGAAATTAAAGTGCATACCCCAGAGGTTCACGGACCGCATGGAGTATGTGGAGAACTACACCGTACCCTTAAGCTGGAGGAATTGCTACTGCGGCCTCTTTGAGCTTAAGTACAACGGTATAACATATTATTTCCTCGACAACGAGTATTACTTCAAGAGAGACAACATCTACGGCGAGTTCGACGACGGAGAGAGGGTGGCCTTCTTCTCCAAGGCGGTGTTGGAGACCCTCCTGCACCTTACGGATTTCATGCCGGACATCATCCACTGCAACGACTGGCACACCGCGCTCATACCGGTGTTCCTCAACGAGATGTACAAGAACCTCTACGGCTTCGAGTACATGAAGACCGTCCTTACGGTGCACAACCTCAAGTTCCAGGGACAGTACTCCGAGATGGTCATAGGCGACATCTGCGGCCTTATGGGAACGGACGCGGACAGGCAGATGCGCATGCCCGACGGCAGCGCCAACTACCTGCTGGGCGGTCTGCGCTACGCGGATAAGATAACCACAGTCTCCCCTACCTACGCTGAGGAGATCTGCACTCCCTACTTCGGCGAGGGGCTGGACTGGCTCTTCTCAGAGAGAAGGGACAGGCTCTGCGGCATACTCAACGGCATAGACACGAAGCAGTTCGACCCCGCCGCGGACAAATACCTCACCGCTCACTTCTCCATGGAGCAGCCCTACGGCAAGAAGAGGTGCAAAGCCGCCCTTCAGAAGGAGCTGGGGCTGGATCCGTCATGCGACAAGCCTATGTTCGCCCTTATAAGCAGGCTCACCGAACAGAAGGGCATGGACCTGATAAACTACGACCTCCCATGGATAGTGGAGAGCGGAGCGCAGCTGGTGGTGCTCGGCCAGGGAGACCCGAAGTTCGAAGAATCGCTGCTCTGGTACAGCAGGAGCCACCAGGGGCAGATCTGCGCCAGGCTGGAGTTCTCAGAGGCTCTCTCAAGGCGCATCTACGCCGGAGCGGACGCCCTGCTGATGCCAAGCCGCTTCGAGCCCTGCGGACTTTCCCAGATGATAGCCATGCGCTACGGCACCATACCCGTGGTCCGCGAGACAGGAGGTCTTAAGGACAGCGTCATCCCCTACAACAAGTATACCGGAGAAGGAACGGGCTTCTCCTTCGCCACCTTCAACGCCCTGGATCTTAAGGCAGCGATGGAAGGCGTCATGGAGCTCTACGCGGACAAGAGAAGATGGTACATCCTAAGAAAGCGCGTAATGCACCAGGATTTCAGCTGGAGCGCTTCCGCAAAGCAGTACCGCCGCATGTACGGAGAACTTACAGGTAAATAATGACCTTATTCCACGATTCACACGATCCCGCATACAGGTCGCCCTTCGGGGCGGCCGAATGCGGGCAGACCATAAGCCTTTCCCTTAAGGCCCCGGAGGCGGACTACGCTCTTCTGAGGCTCTATACGGACGAGGAAGGCGAAAAAGTACTTCAGCCAAACGGCGCGGATAACGGCATCTTCTTCTGGAGCTTTGAGGCTCCCCAGGACGATGTCGTTTTGTGGTACTTCTTCGTTGCAGGAATAGGCGACAACGTCTACTGCCTTGGAGACAACGACGATTCCCTCGGAGGAGAGGGCAAGGTGTATTATCAGGGAGAGACCCCCAAGTCCTTCCGGATAAGCGTATACCACCCCTTCTCCGTGCCGGACTGGTACAAGGAAGGCATAGTCTACCAGATCTACCCGGACAGGTTCGCCCGCGCCAAGAGCGATCCTCCTCTTAAGGAGACAGGCCGCGCTCTTGGCAGAAAGACCGAGGACTGGGACACTCCGCCCTACTACATCAGGAGGGATGACGGAAGCATAGCGCAGTGGAACTTCTGGGGCGGCACCCTCAAAGGCATAGAGAGCAGGCTGCCCTATATAAGGAGCCTGGGGGCAAGCGTCATATACCTGAATCCCATATTCAAGGCGCGCTCCAACCACCGCTACGACACGGCGGACTACTTTGAGACAGACCCGATGCTGGGCACGGAAGAGGACTTCCACTCCCTTTGCTGCAAGGCCGCGGAGCTCGGGATAAGGATCATCCTGGACGGAGTCTTCAACCACACCGGCTGCGACAGCGACTACTTCCGCCAGCACAAGGACTGGTACCTTAAGGACGAGGACGGCAGCGTCAAGTGCTGGTGGGGCGTAAAGGACCTTCCGGAGATAGACGAGTCCAACGAGGAGTTCCGAGAGCTGATCTGCGGCGAAAACGGCGTCATACGCTACTGGCTGCGTGCCGGCGCCTCGGGCTGGAGGCTGGACGTTGCGGACGAGCTGCCGAACGACTTTCTGATGCTTATCCGCAGGGCAGTTAAGGCCGAAGGCGATGACAAGCTCGTGATCGGCGAGGTCTGGGAAGACGCCAGCTATAAGTACGATTACGGCGCGCGCATGCGCTTCCTGGGAGGCCTTGAGCTTGACAGCGTGATGAACTACCCCGTAAGGGAGGATATAATAGCCTACGTTAAGGGCGATATCTCCGCCGCAGTATTTGCCGCAAGGCAGATAAGCCGCATGGAGAACTACCCTGCCGAGGCTTTCTACGGCTGCTTCAACATGCTCGGAAGCCACGACCGCGAAAGGATATTCACAATGCTTGGAAGCCGCAGAGCCGTGGAGTTCGCATCCGCCCTGCTTTATGTGCTGCCCGGCGTTCCGGTGCTATATTACGGTGATGAGGCTCTGCTGGAAGGCGGAAGAGACCCCGAGAACAGGGGCACCTTCCCATGGGGCAAAGAGCCCGGAAAGAAAGGCGCGTTCCCCTGGGGCGACGAGCCTGCGCTGTATAAGCATTTCAAGGCACTCGGGGAGCTTAGGAATGGCTCTCTGGCGCTCAAAAAGGGCAGTTTCAGAGCCTTTGCGGACGGGGACGGTAAACTTATCATCGAGAGGAGTTTCGGCCGCGAGACGCGCCGTTTTGCCTTCAGCGCTGCGGACCTTTCCTGGGAGGAGCTCCGTTGAGCCCCGACCCGCGTAAAGACAGCACAGCTGGTATTGCGGACCGCAGGGACAGCGCGGCCGGTTCCGCGGCGCGCAGGGACAGCATAGCCGGTTCCGCTGCAAGCAGGGACAGCGCGGCCGGTTCCGCTGCGCGCAGGTCGCCCGCTTACAAGGCCGCCTGCTGCGGCGCGCTCTGCGCCTTGGCCCTCGTGATAATGCTGGCAGGCAGTCTCATATGGGTGGGCGTATACGCCGCCCCGCTGCTTGCCGTCTGGGTGCTTCTTCCCATACAAAATCTATTCGGAAACAAGGCCGCGCTGACGGCCTTTTTCGCTGCAGCGGTCATCTCTCTTCTGATCCTTCCGGACCGCGAGATGGCCCTCTTCTTCTGCTGCTTCGGCTGGTGGCCCGCAGCCAAGACACACGTGGACAGACTGCGCCCCGCCGCTGCCCGGGTGGCGGTAAAAGTGCTTATCTACCTGGCGGTGGCCGTCCTCATGTACGGCGTTCTGCTGGAGGTCCTCGGGATCCCGCGTGACGGCGGCAGCGGATCCTTTTTCTCCCCCATCCCCGGCATGCCCTTCGGCTTCTCCGCCGCGGACCTGGTATTCCTGGGAGTCGGCATCCCGGTGTTCCTGCTTGCGGACGCCACGCTCAGCAGGATCTCCGCCGCTCTTACCGCAAGACTGCGCAGGCTCCTGCGCCGCTGAGGTGCAAAAAAGCCCGGAGACGCTGCAGCCCCCTCGCCCCGAGCCGCAAAAATCGCTTGCAATATCCTGCCCTCGTGGTAAAATATTCAGGTAAACACACATCCTGCGCAGATGTAGTTTAATGGCAAAACAGCAGCTTCCCAAGCTGCGGTCGAGGGTTCGATTCCCTTCATCTGCTCCAAAGAAAAGCCCCGCCTAAACGCGGGGTTTTACTTTACAGGAAACGAGGCTCTTGTAATCTGCGGAAGACGCGTCCCGAATCATCGTATATACAAACCGGGACGCATAAAGATCCCACTCAGAAATGAACTAAAGCCTCAAATCGCTGAAAAACTAGATGTTTCAATAAAAACATGCGTCCCATTTGCCGACAGACTTTGGCTTTGGGACGCAGTTTTCAAGCCGAAACACAGTATTTTCTGCGTCCCGCAAGTCATATAATCGTATTCGAGACGCGTTTTCTTCTTCTATTCGTTCAAAATCAGCACAAATCCCCCATGCGCCTCACTGCTCTAAACAGTGTTCTATCAATTTTGCGACTGCCGACGAGTCCAGCGGCAGATCCTCCCACTCAAACGTGGCTACCAGGTCCCTGCCCAGCTTAAATCCGGCCTCAAAATACAGCGCCAGCTTTCTGACTGTGCTTTCCCTGTACGTCTCGCTGCTCATCAGGCCGAAATGCTCCCAAATCAGCGGTCTCCGGTCCCGCGGGTGCAGGATCAGAAAGTCCGGATAGAACTCCCGCCCGCATACCATCAGCTGTGCCTCGTAGCGGAACGGGATCCCCCGGCTGAACAGCTGGTCCGCAATGATAGATTCGGACTTGGAACGTACCATCACTCCGCTGATGGTCCGATGCACCAACGCTTCCGGGTACTTGCTGTTCTTTTCATATGGGGCGTTCTGCCAGACCGCCAGCTCGTCCTCCGCGGGGAACACGCTGTCCTTTATAAGCGCAAAATGATCCGGATTCATGGACTCAGCCGCGTCAATGCCGCAGCGGCCTGAATAGCACTCCGGCAGCATTTCCATACACTTAAGGTCCTGGTCAAGGAGCCTGCGTTTTCTGGTAAGATAGTCCCGCATGGCCATTGCCTCCGCGATATCCATCTGGTCTGCAGGGATATACCTGGCTCTCCGCACCCCGCCTTCTGTTTTAACGATGTAATAGCACTTCCGCCCACCCCGTTTGCTGCACTTCAGGTGTCCGTCAGGTGTGGCTGGAAATGATCGGTCCAACGCTTCGATCTCGTTTCTAATCCTCAGGACTTCGTTCTGCGCGAATATCTTCGGGTCTGTCATAAAACACCCTCCTCTTTTAAGAGGATGATTCCATCTTTTTCTGCGGATGTCAACGCTCCGGAACGATGTCTGTACCGTTTTTTGAGTTAGATGCGTCCCGAATCATCGTTTATACAAACCGGGACGCATAAAAATCCCACTCAGAAATGAACTAAAGCCTCAAATCGCTGAAAAAATAGATGTTTCAATAAAAACATGCGTCCCATTTGCCGACAGACTTTGGCTTTGGGACGCAGTTTTCAAGCCGAAACACAGTTTTTTCTGCGTCCCGCAAATCATATAACAGTTTTCGGGACGCATTTTCTTCACTTACTCATTCAAAATGGGCACAAATCCGCATCTGCTGCACTTTTATTGCAGCTTTTCTACGTTCGGCAGGTCAGCGTTGCCGTTTTCTAAGGGTGGTGATCCCTTTTTCCGCAGAAACGATCTGTACTCCCTGTCTACCTCTTTTAAGTAGTTGGAACGGTAAATAAACGCGCCGGACCTGAGATCCCTGATCAGGCGGATCATCTCTAAGATAATCATTCTGCGAACTCCTCCTCCCCGTACTCCTCATCAAACACCGCGTCGAAGCGCTTTCTGATGTGGTTGAAACGGGGGTCTGCAAGCAGCTCCTCAACGCCGCCGAAGGCCTTCTCGTACATGCTGCTGCCGTTGGCGAGCTCTATCCTGTAGCCTGCCTCGGCCTGCTTCAGGAACTGGTATGCGGACTCTATGTCCCTGGGCATGTTCTCGCCGGAGAAGAGCTCGCGGCCGAGCGCGTAGCACAGGCTGGGATACTCCTGCAGACGGCTGCAGTAGGTTATGATGTTGCTGTTCTCCCAGGGCGTGTCGATGATGAAGCTCGCCGCCATGCTATAATAGTAGACAGACATCTCGGGATCCTTAAGGCCCCATTTGTCGCGGCTGTAGATGTCGCCGAGCTTGTAAGCGGCGTCCACGTCCCTGCCTTCCGCAGCAGTCTTAAAGTACGCTATCGCAAGCTGCGTGTCCTGCTCTATGTCGCGGCCGTAGAGGTAGCAGTAGCCAAGGTTGGAGACGGCGTGGATGTTGCCCATTGCAGCCGCCAGCCTGTAATACTCCACTGCCTGAGCGTAGGTACCCTCCCTGTAAAGCGCCGCGCCCTTGTTGTTTATGTAGTTCGAATCTCCCCGCTCCACCGCCGTCCGGTCTGTCGCCGTCAGCTCAAATGATCTGCCCGCAGTTCTTTTTGCTTCTTCTGAAGTTATCATGTCAGTACCTCCCTGTACTCATTTTTTCTGCAGTCATAATACCACGCGCTCCGCCGGCGAAGGTCGCCCGACAGGAGACATTTTTACCGCGCCGCACAGTAGGCGGGAGCTGCCGCGCTACGGCCGCAGAACGCAGTAAGCCCCGGAACTCATCTAGGGCTTCTGTCATGTTCTTTTATACTATGACCTTAAAGTATTCATCCGACAGGCCTTCCTCCAGATCCAAATGCTTTAATATGCTTACGGTGCTCATGACGTCGGCAAGCGCGTTGTGCATCCCGTCAGGCTTTTCGTTAAAATGGTACAGCGCGTAATTGAGCGGCCAGTTCCGGTCCTGCTGCATCTCCATGTCATCGAACATCAGCTGCGCATCGTAGCAATCCGGGATCCATGATGTATCATAACCGTACTTTCTGCAGTTCCGCCTCAGCTCTATCACATCGTTCGGCGCCCAGGAGATAAACACACAATCGGTTCCGCACCACCTGCGGAACGACTCGATAACAGTTAAAAACGGCGGCGCATCCGCCAGGTCCGCGTCTGTTATCAGGGTGAGTTCCGTAATCTCCCTGCACAGCCTGGGATAATAGCGGGGCTTGATCAGTTCGGAAAAGGTGGAGAGCACGTTAAGCTCCGGGTCTATCTTGGCAGCCCCGATCTGAATGATCTCATTTGGCAGATCCTCAATAGGGTTCCTTCCCGGGAACGAACGGTTCCATTCAAGATCAATAACGATAGGTGTCATCACCGCGCTCCCTGCAGATCACTCCGCATCCTTTTCCTTCTTCAGCTGCTGCTTGAGTTTTTGCCTCGTCGGGTGCTTCCTGTCCTTAAAGACAACGCTCTTGCGGCTCATAAGCACCCGGTTCAGCTGCTCGTTTCTGTATTTGCTCATAGTTTCAACGTTTCTGCTTTCACGATCGATCTTTCTTAGCTATAGTATAGCACTTTGCAGTATCCGTTTAAACCACAGCACCGCGCCTTACGATCCTCTGCTCTTTATAATTCGGCTGCTTTTGCTTCCGGCGGGCGAGACTGCCGTTATCCGCGGTTTTGGACGGCCAGAAAAGCAATTTTCTGAGGTTTTAGACTAGGGATGTGTCCCAAATCGCTAAATTCCAGGGATCGGGACACCTATAATTCCCATTCAAAAATGAACACAAGGTATGATCGACCTAAAAACTCGATATTTTCATGCAAAAACGTGTCCCATTTGTACTGAAACAATGTTATTGGGACACGTTTGATGATTCGTTCTTTTATTTTTTCATAGTCCCAAACCGCATATAAATGCATTTCGGGACACATTTTTTACTCTCATGCCGCTGAAATGAACACAAATCTCGATCTGTATCGACTTTGTATCTACCAGAGACTAAGCGAATCGTCCCAATACGCGATAATAACGGAGCTCGGGACGCTAAAACCCACTGAATACCGCGCCCTACCACCTCGGCTCCTGGTATTTCTCGGGCTGATAGACGGTGCCGGCGAACCAGACCTCGCCTGTGGCTTTGTCGCGGATCAGGTAGAGGAAGGGGCGGTCGAATGTAAGGTCTATGCGCTTTACGGGGACCTCGAACCAGTACTCAAAGCCGGGGCCGGCGTCGCCCATGCCGCCCAGAGCTGTTGCCGCGGAGGCCTTGATGCCGTCGTTGGAGAAGTCTATGGTTGCCTTGTGGACGGCGGCGCCTATGTAGGTCTTAACGGAGGACAGGCCGGACAGATCCGCCTTGTCCGCATCAAACACGTCCTTAATTCCTATGGCCTTAAGATCCTCCATCAGCTTAAGCTCGTAATCATAGCTGAACATGGGGATATAGCCCTCTATTACGGTAAGGATGCCGTCCTCAAAGCTGCCCGCCTCCACGGGCTTAAGACCGGACACTATCCTGTCCAGGGACTTTGCGTCCGAGGCCTCTATGAATGCCTGCAGACCCATATCCTTGGGCATAATGCCCACATACTGCAGCGTTACTCCGTCGTATGTCTTGAGGTCCTTGGCAAAGGCCTTCACGTGCTCGTCGTCCAGGAACGTAAAGTCCGTGGAGCTGCTCACCTTGCCGTAGTTGGCCTTAAGATCCTCCATGTACTTTTCTATGTCGAAAGGCTCGTACTCCCAGCCTCCCTTTGCCTTGTATTTGGCGTACTCGTCCAGGACGGTCTTGCGGATGTTCTCCTCTCCGAGGGCGGAGATAATGTCGTACCTGTTTGCCGCGGCTGCTATCTTTACGGAGCTTACCGGGTCCTTGACGCCCTGAAACTGCAGCCTGTGGTAGCCGCTCCCCATAAGCGGGGACACCCACACGCCGTAGGAAAGAGGCCAGGAAGGATCTCCGCTTGCAAAGCATTCGTTATTTATCTGAGCTCTGTAGCTGCCCGTCTCCGACTGTATCTGCTTGTTCCACTCCATGTCTACGGCAAGGGCATTCACCAGCACGTAGTCCAGGGCAGAAAGATCATCCATTATGGAGGGGATGAGCCCCAGAGTCTTGTCCTTTACCCAGCCGTTGAGGGCGTCCGGAGTCTTAAAGCTGTCGGTAATAAGCTCCGCGTCGTAAGCGCTCTTAAGCCTCTCCGCGTATGCGCTCTTAAGGCTGTCCTTAAAACTGTCCCGCACGAACAGCGCGTTTGCAAAGGACAGGTTGGCGCTGTTTACGTACTTGCGCGCCGAGTACTTTCCTATGACGCCGTCCAGCTGCGCCCTCGTGTCTCCGGCGGCGCCCTCCGCCAGCATCTGCAGCGCGTACTTTATGGACAGCGGGCTATAGACCTTGTTCTCCTCGCCGCTCTCAAGGGTAAGGAACTTAAGGTCGAAATCGCTGAAGCCGTTGCCCTGCATTATGACGTCCGAAACGAAGGCGCTTGCGCGGTCTCCGGGCTTTCCGGGCGCTGCGGTATTTGCGGCATTCCCCCCTGCCCCGCAGGACGCCAGGGAGAGGACCAGTATAAGTGCCAATACAAGTGATACTGCTTTTTTCATGACTTTGCCCGCCGCTGCTCTACTCTTCATCTTCGTCTTCGAATTCCACAAGCGCAGACTCCAGGTTGCTGATCATGTTCCAGATGCAGGATTCGCTGGGTCTGCCGGTCTTGGGATCCACAATGTAAATGCTTCTTCTGATATCGCCCAGCATGCTCCAAATGCAGTTCCTGCTGAGCTTTCCGGTATCAGGATCGATATCGCGGATGCACGTGCTTACCGTAAGCGTATCCTTTCGGATGCCGGCCAGCCTCTCGTCCGCTTTATCCATACGGGTATCCAGGTCCTCGTTCAGTTCCCTTACGGATCTTATGAGATTATTGATACCGGTAAGCAGCAGGTCCTGGCCTTCTTCTTCCTTGCTGTAGAGATCATCGAGCTTCTCGTTGAGCCTGGTGATGTTGTAATTGATAGATTTCAGTAATGATATGAGTTCTTCCATGGTGGTCTCCCCTTCCTTATTTTGATTAATATTTTACTCCTTAACCGTTCCGATATCAACAACCGCGGGCAGCCGGGCCTCGTAAAAAAAACAGCGCTTCTTATAGGAAACACCATAAGGAGGCGCATCATGAAAGAGGTAAAAACACATGTCCGCTCCAAGCGGGCAAACACGGCAAAACATCCTGCCAAACAGGACAGATTGGAACGTGCCGCCAAGTATAATTATAAGGATATGAAAGACGACACAGTTCAGGCACATCTGGAGTTTGCCGGAAGGCTATCCTCCATCCGGACCGCTAAAGGCATCTCCGCCAGGGAGATGAGCTTGTCGCTGGGCCAGGGAGCAGGATACATCAACAACATAGAGAACGGCCGAAACCTTCCGTCCATGTCCATGTTCCTGGAGATCTGTGAATATCTGGAAATATCACCAATGGAGTTCTTCAACTTCGCCGGCCATCCGGTGCTGTGCAAAAGCCCGGAGGCGCAGCTGCTGAACGCTTTCGCAAAGCTCGGCAGGGAGGAACAGGAACTGGTAATAAAGCTGACCGAGACACTCAGGAGGGACACACCATGAAAAAGAAAGGAAAGCTCAGGAAGATAATAATCATAGCAGTAGTCGTGATAGTCCTGGCGGCCGTATTCGGAAGCACAGGCAAGGACAAGGATACCGCGCCGTCAAATACCAACACCGCCAACACAGCCACACAAAACGACGGGCGCATAGGCGGCAATACCAACGATGCCCCTGCCCCGCCGGAAAACACGACGGAGAACACTCCCGCACCTCCGGAAAATACCACGGAGAACAAGCCGGATGAGACAAAGGACAAGAACTACATCTCGCCGGATCTGAAGGCTTTCCTGGAATCCTACGAGGCCTTCATGGACGAGTACTGCGACTATCTGGAGCACTACGACTCCTCCGACGCCGTGCAGCTTATAAAGTACGCGTCCCTGATGCAGAAGTACTCCGACTTTGCCAAGAAGGCCGAAGCCTACGACGAATCCAAGATGACAGACGCCGAGGCCATCTACTACGCGGAGACCTTAAACCGCATAAACATAAAGCTCATGAAGGCGTCGCAGAATATGAGGTGAGGACAGCAGAAGAGCAAACTAAAACGCAAGGCTTTTGGGGCCTTGCGTTTTTTATAATGTCTTTTTATCGATCTTTAGGCTTTACAGTATATCCATTTAAGCTTGCTCATTCGCAGACTTTGCAGCAGCCTGCTCTGCAGCCCATTTTCTATAATTTTCTATGTCGACCTGGCAAGCCTTTAATGCCAACGCGATTACAGCAATATCATCCACCTGGCCGATAATTGGGATCACATCCGGAATCAGATCAAATGGGTTTACCAGGTATATCAATGCACCCAGTATGGCTAAGATCGAAGCAATAGGAATCTGCGTATACTCTTTATTTATATAGCTTTTTATCATAGCTATCATAGTTTTGACATCTTCGATAACCGCACCCAATTTGGGATACCTATCCAAGTTGTCCTCAAGATTCTTAATAAAGTCATCCAGTCCCTTTTTGTCTTTTAGCATTTCCTCCGCTTTTTTGGAGCTTTCATCTAATGCTTCTTTTACTTTTTTTTCGTTTACCTTTTTCTCAGACATAACCATACCTCCATATTATTTTTCTTCATTAAAAACTACTTGACCATACACAGAAACAGTAATGATATAGGATAAACATATTATTACCAATGCTTTTATGCAACAGCCCTATACCGTGTGTAAACATATTCGTAAATACGTTGACGATACTCAGAAATGCTGATCTCGTCGTAGCTTTCCGGAAGCTCTGCCCAGAGTGTATCGCGGATCAAGTTATCCACTGTAGCTTTAGTCTCCTGCTTGTCTGTCCAGTGATCAAGTTCGGCTATCTTGGCTTTAATCTTCTGAAGAAGCAAAGCTGCAACTTCCTTGATCTTCTTGATATCAGCCTTAGACAAATCATCCTTGAACAGCATATCATACATAGACAGCTCTTCATCGCTGGAAAAACCTTCACGAATATACCGCTGCTCCTCCTGATCAAGACTGTTTGCCAGGTCGATCAGATCCATAAATGTCTTTTCGATCGTAGCATGGTCCTGTTCACTGTTATAATCTGTTATAATCTGCTGATAACGCTCATAGTAATTGATACGGTCAGAATTTGTAAATAAGAGTCGATTAATCTTCTCTTGAATAACATCTTCAAGATCACGCATCACAAGATTCTTTTTCTTTACCTTTGCAAACTCACGGCAGAGGAGATCAAAATCTATCGCGCTTATATCGAACCGCTTTTCCTGAACAGTCCATGAAGGATTGTCTATCCTTACATAATCGCTTATGATCTTGTTGATCTCAACCATCAGATCCGTAGTGTTAACATGCTTACGCTTTTTCTGAAGCTCAGAATAAATAGCCTCTATTGCCTCATACTCTTTTCTGGTATCACCTGTTACATCTGCCCTGTCTGTATATTTCATAAGACGGGATAGCTCAGAAGCATATGTAGTGAAAGTTTTTTTATCCTCTATGCTTCCGCATACTATATCTGCAGCAGTCTGAAGCAGCGCCATCTTATAGAAATCCATGGAATTGATGAGATCCTGCAGATCAAAGTTGCGCTCCGAAAGGAACTCTTTTGCTTTTTCAATGGTTTCAAGGATCCTTTCGATAAGCTTTTCTTTATCTACAGTCGGATCATCGCCGCCCTTTCCGCCAGCGTTCGCAGTATAGTCTGCGAGAGCCTTTCGCAAAGCTTTTACAATACCAATATAGTCTATTATAAGCCCATTGCTCTTACCTTCATTCACACGGTTTGCGCGCGCAATAGTCTGCATAAGAGTATGTGCTTTCAACGGTTTATCAAGATACAGGCAGGACAGGCATTTTACATCAAAACCGGTAAGCCACATGGCGCATACAAAGACCACGCGAAGAGGATTGCCAGCATCCTTGAATTCTTTATCCAGCTCGCGCTTTTCCATCTTGGCTCTGTGATACTTGATATCAAGGCCCCATTTCTGGAAGGTCTGAATCTCGTTCTGCTCCTGGCTTATTACTACAGCCATCTCGGTTTCCTGCATCCACTTAAGCTTGCGGTTCAGTTCTAGTGCTTCCTGTTGTGTCGCAGTCCTTATAGCCGTTTTTAGGGCCTTTATTTCTTCCTTCCAGTATTCCTGTACATAGTTATACATTCGCACGCAGGTAACTTTGTTAAGACATACAAACAACGCTTTACCGCTCGTCCAGAGGTCTGAATAGTGCTTCGCAAAATCTCTGGCAATAGATCTGAGCCTGGGTTCTGCTATCATCAGATGGATCTCTTTTGCTAACTCTGCCTCCAGCTTATCCTGCTGGTTTACATCGATATCTGCGTTTTCTATCGCATCAAGTATCCTGTCGGTTATCTCAGGATTGTGCAGATCCAGTATCTTTTCGCCACGGTTTTCATAATAGAGAGGTACAGTTGCACCATCCTCTACGGCCCTCTTGAAATCATAAATAGAAACATAACCACCGAAAGTCCTAGCTGTTATATTATCACTGGAAAGCAGCGGCGTTCCGGTAAATCCAATACGTGCTGCAGTAGGCAGCAGTTTAACCATGTTATCTGCAAAGATACCATACTGGCTCCGATGCGCCTCATCGGACATTATAATGATATCGTGATCCGGATAGATCGGAGGTTCGTCCGGACGATTGAATTTCTGTATTAGTGTAAATATGAAACTCGGATTGCCCTTCAGCTTATTGACAAGATCGCTTCCACTTGTTGCTATATACTTCTCGGACTTTGTTTTTCCAAGAAGTCCACAATTCTCGAAAGTATCACTGATCTGTTTGTTTAGCTCATCACGATCTGTAAGGATAACGATCGTCGGAGAACCGGCAAACTTGCGGCGGATCTTCTGTGAAAGGAATACCATGGAATAGCTCTTTCCAGATCCCTGAGTGTGCCAAAATACACCTAACTTTCCGTTGTTTAGTTTACGGGCTTCATAAGCTTTTACAGCCTCATTTACGCCAAGATACTGATGGTTTCTAGCAAGAATCTTTGCAGTCTTTCCATCAGAATGATCGTAAAGGATGAAATTCTCCAAAAGGTCGAGGAAGTTTTCCTTTTTGCAGATACCTCTCAGCATTGTTTCCAAAGCCACACTGCCTTGATCCTTTTCATCAAGACGCTTCCATTCATGAAAGAATTCATACTTGCTGCCGAGGGTCCCGACCTTAGCTTCTACGCCATTAGAAAGAATCAGAAATGCATTGTAATAAAACAAATGAGGAATTGTATCCTGATAATCGGTATAGTTGTCATCGTATGCATTTTGAACATCTACTGTGGTCTTTTTCAGTTCAACAAACAGAAGCGGAATACCATTTACAAAACCGACTATATCAGTGCGTCTGCGATAAAGATCGCCATGGATCTTGAGTTCTTTAATGGCAAGGAAATAGTTGTTATCGGGATGAAGGAAATCAATTAACACCGCAGTTTTAGTTTCAGTCGTACCATCCGGCTTTTTGACTGTAACAGGAACACCATCTCTAATGAGCCTGTATTTTTCTTCGTTTATCTGCAGCAATGAAGCAGTAGACAGAAAGCTGAGCATTTTGTTTTCTGCTTCTAATACCTGAACTTCGGTTATCCATGAGTTAAGTCTTTTCAGAGCCTCACGAAAATATCTTACAAGAAGGATCTCCTTGTAAGTTTTTCTCCCAAAAGTGCCTGCCGCTCCAAGAACTTCGGTATTGTAAGCAAATTTTACATCCCACCCAAGCTCATCATGAAGAAGGTTTCCGGCACTCTCCTGCACAAGTATGTTTTCTGAATAATCGTAGCTCATTTCTGCCACCCGTTAAATAGTGCTACATTCTACGCAAGCCTTTATATACTTGATCCATTCACTTATTTTTACCGCTATCAGCTTTTCTTCCTTGTTTTTATCCGATGCCACACAAAATACAACTTCTCTTGTATTTGCATACTTGGTTACACACCAAACAAAAGCATGGATAACATAGTTACATATGTCCTTAGCCAGATAGCAATTATTTAAACCGGAAATGTAATTATCCGGGATAATTCTCTCGATAATAAAGTCTTTATCTCTCACGAAAGGAAATTCCGTTACATCAATTTTATATGTTAACAGCGGCATTTCCGGCAAGTGAATTCCAGGTAATTGATCCTCAACTCTCTGTTTATTATATCTGTCAGCCTCTTTTTTATAGTGTATGTCGTCCTCATAGATTTTACGCGCGATAACGGCTGAATGCAAAACATTCTTGTTAATCTGATGTGCCGCAAAACCTTCGCTACTACGCAAAAAGAAACTCCAGAACTTTAATCTAAATGAGTTTGCCAATAATTCTATTTTCCAATAGCCATCTAATATCATTCGTATTATGATCTATTCTTCTGCGCTCATCATTTTTAAGGCATCATATTCTTTTGCCTTAAAGCAGGTCGCTTTGATATCTATTACAGCGGCATGCACCTGAATAGGATCCCCACATAATGCTGTTAAATACTTAAATGGAGCACACCATACTACATAATCAATATCGCTATCCATAAAACAATCAGTAAATGCCTTATCCGCGAAAAACCAGTGTTGTTGACAGATCGCAACTGTCTCTCCTTTTATTACTCTTGGCTCATTCCCCTTTTCCACATATGCACTTGATTCGTCAAAAATGAAAAAAATCAACTTATATCCGGGATGGTTTTTCTTGTAATTCGGAATATGTGAAACATGTTTCTCAATCGTCCTGCGAAAGTTTTCAAGATAAAAACTGTAATTATGATCCTCTAATGTGGGAAGATCAGTTTTCGCATTGATATAAACCCTCTTTAGCTTCGGAAAAAAACCATATAGTCCGTTTTCCATTAACTCACGTTCAATTATGTGTTCTCGTTCATATGTTGGATTCACAATATTCCCATGGGGTTTTCTTCCATGATCATCAACACGCATTACTTCCATCATCAATGAAAACTCATCGCAATAAAAATCCGGAGGAGGAGATTTTTTATCGGACGAATCTATCCATTTCTTCCAATTATCAGGATCTCGCAATAAAGAAACAATTCGTTCTGTATCATCGCTAACGGGAAATAAACATATTTCTTGATTGCACATCGATTGAAAGAATTCTATTAAGTTCGATTCTTTTTCCGAATAAAGCATTTACCTAAACATTATTGAGATTGTCTCAACTAACAATACTTACTGATTAGTTTCTTTTTCTATTTTTTCATATTCCTTAATCAAAACATCAATTGCCGCCAATTCGTAAAAGTCTTTTTTCGTTCCTGTTTTGCTACGTGGATCAAGATAATTGGATTGACACAGAGTAGCATCTGATTTAATGTTTTTCATTGCGATATTGAATGATTTACCAAATTTGATGTCAGGCTTCATTTCTCTCACTTTTTCTTTAAGATCCTGATATCGTAATGGTGGCAGATTTGGTTCTACCCTGAACGCTGGAGCATTCTGATCATCAGTAACACGAACTGTTTTTCTAAAAGCAATAGCATCCGGATTCTTTTCCAACGCTGCAATAATATCTGCGTTCTTAGCATCACGTACTCTATCTGCATAAACATCGAAGCCGACAACAATGCTTTCTTGAATACCCGCATTACTTAATTCTCGAATGGATTGTACAACCCTGTTTACGAAATCATTATGCGCACTTCCATAATCTTGTTTCAAATAGTCAATTGGATCAAAGGGAAGCTTCATTCCTACTGGAAGGATAATAAGATTATCATCTTTAGTGATATCCTTGTTGAAATACCTCTTCACAAAGCTATCATAGTTTAGAACAGCTTTACTCATCAACATAAACACAATGGGATCCAACTTGCCTTCAATAAAGTGAATATTCGTATTCCTGTAAGAATTCAGTAGCTCAAGATTATCAAGAACAGCTTGAAATGTTTTGTTTTTCTCCCTCATGTTGATATGATCTCGGGCAATTATTAAGACTTTAGAAAAACCTATTGTATGGTTTCCATCTTTTTCATATATTTGTTTTTTCCCTATATATTTGTAAACATACGCTTTAAGTGCAAGCTCCCACGCATTGATAATTAAAATCGTTGCTGTGGGATATCTATAGGCAATATGAGGTTTATTATGAATTTCAATACCAGCAAATAACGCCGCTTGTGAGGAATCTAATAGGAGTTTTGTTACTGATTTACCGCGTGCCATATATCACACCTCGATTTCACCGCTCATCAGCTTTGAAAGCAAACGATCACGAGCCTGAATTAACCTTTCACAACTAAGCGCGAGGCAAGAAATGCGCTCAATAATCGGTAATACGATGGCTTGAAACGCATCACATTCTTCTTCCGGAGGAATCAGCGTCGGCATATGGGTAAAGTCTTTCCATCGAACATAAGGCATAGTAGTACCCACAGAAATCTGACTAGCATAGTCGACGGTATCTTTTGAAAACAGCAACAGCAAAAGATATGCCCAATATGCTGGCGTTTTCGAATTAATGACAAAACAAGTAGTGCGGGTTAGCCCTTTATCGCGAGCCACAACTACTTTATGAAAATATGGACGCATTGCTCCGAAAAGAATATCGTTTGGCATGAAAGCCACGAGAGAGCTTTCGGCAAGGGTAATGTCATTTTTATCCGTATAGGCAAGCGACCTTTTGGGCAAACAGTCAATAGGAAGGTAGTATTGATACTGCCCTCTATGATCTTTTTTTTCCTTTTTTCCGGAATCGATAGCAATATCTCCTAATTCACCAAGAGTCCACCCCTCCGGCACACCGTCAACAATCGGCGTGTACTCAGATCCGGGGAAATGGAGATCAATAAACCATTCCTTATACAACCGCTGTGCTGCTTCTTCGAGCAGTTTTATCTGCTTTTGATTGTTTTCTATAAGGTTGTCATAGGCGGAGAGAATTTCACCGATCCTTTTTTGCGAATTGAAATTCTCAATTACATCGATTTCAAGATCTAAAAAGGTGGTCTTAGAAACGAATTCACGCCCGGACGCAGTCCCTTTATTTAGGGCTTTAACCTTATGCAAATTGTGCTTGAGCAGATAATATACATAATGCTGATCGTAATTTTCTCCCGGAACGATGGAATTAACGGATTGATTTGTAAACAAATCGCAATGTGCCATAGACATCTTTTCGCCAAGTGTGCCAATGCATACGACACAAGTAGATCCCTTTGGTATTAGACTCTTTCTATATTTTTCTGCTCCAAGAGCCGAGTATCCCTCTTCTGTTACATATGTATATTTTTGACCGATAATCATATCAGTCGGTTTTAAGAAAAGGTATTGACTGCCATAATACTCTCGCTTAGAAGTTGGTGGAGTATGACCTGTTATTACTTTTCCTAATTCTCGAACTGTTGTTTTTATCATAGTCCCATCTCCTTCATGTTTTGCGAGATGGTATCCATCAAATCATTGGATTCGATCTGAAGGGACAAAAGCTCTCGTTGAATCTCAGCCATTCGCTCGGCAAAGTCCACACCGTCATCCTCCACAGGAGCGACGCCCACATATGCACCAGGCGTAAGCGACCAGCCTTTTTCTTCGATTTCGGCAATCGTGGCAAGTTTGCATAGACCGAGAACATCGGCATATACGCCATCACTGAACTTTTCATATAACCAGTGCGCTTCCTTGGCAACAGTCAGCATATTCTCAATATTAGTGATCCTATCATCGTACTGCTGCTGGACGCTCTTTTTGTCGCGTTTCCCAACGGCGTCCACTTCGGCTTTTGCGGCCTTGCGGAGCGCGGAGAGCTTTTCTTTCAGAGCGGAAACGATATCCGCAAAGGAATCCCAATCAACGGCTACCCTCAGATCGTCATTCTCAGCAGATTCGGCCTCTGCGTGCAGATAATCACGATATTCCTGCAGCAGTGCTGTATATTTCTCGGTTTCGCCGCGATAGAGCCATACAATAGAATTTAGGTTTTTAAGTTGCCATTCACTCCATTCGTTCAGTGTGCGGTCAACAACGGTATAGTAATTCCTGGCATCAATAAACAGCACCTTGTCACGGATGGCTTCGCTCTTAGCTTTATTAAAGAACCACAGAGAGCAAGGCAGAGATTTCGTATAGAAGAAGTTGTTTCCTACGGAGATCATAACATCCACATCGCCTGTTTTGACCAGTTTCTCGCGTATGTCTTTATCCTTGCCCTGACTATCTGTTGCGGAAGAAGCCATTACAAAACCAGCTCTTCCCTTTTCGTTCAGGTAGGAGTAGAAGTATGAGATCCAAAGGTAGTTAGCATTTCCAACTTCCTTACTTTTATTCACGCTTGGAAGGCCAAAAGGAAGCCTTCCAGCACCTTCGCAGGACTCGGCCTTTACTTTATCAACATTGAACGGAGGATTTGCCATCACGTAGTCGCAGCAGCCATTCAGGTTGTGGGCATCATGATAGAATGTATTTGCTTCATCACCGGACTTAATAACACCTGTAAGCCCGTGTACAGCCATATTCATAAGACAAAGCTGAGCATTATACTCGACCTTTTCCTGCCCATAGAAAGTCATAGCGCTGTTGGCATTCATTCCGGCAGCATTTACAAAATCTCCGCTCTGAATAAACATACCGCCAGAACCACAGGCTGGATCCAGAAGGGTTCCAGACTTCGGTTCTATAATGTTTACGATCATTTTTACAAGAGACTTCGGAGTGAAGAAAACGCCATCATCCGATGCAATGTTTTTGGCGAACTTGTTAAGGAAGTACTCGTAGATCCGTCCGATAATATCTCCGCCAACATCATCGAGAGCGCTGTTATTGAATATACGGAGCAACTCTGCAAGAAGATCATCGGAAAAATCTGTGTAACTCTTAGGAAGAACGCCTACAAGCTGTTCGCTTTGATCCTCTATAAGCTGCATAGCATTGTTGACGACCTCACCAAGGCTATTCATGGTGTGCCCATCTCTGTTTTTCAGCCCTGCAGAAGCTATGTTCTCCGGAAGGTTCACAAGATAATCGTACTGGGCCTCCTTCGGGAGAAATAATGCGCTTTTAGCAGCAAAATCGCTTGCTTCTACCGGCAAAACTCTTCCTCCGCGAGATGGACGATCCTTAAGAATCTCCGCCTCAACCTTTTTATACCTGCTATATGCATAACGCAGGAAGATTAAGCCCAAAACAGGCATGCAGTATTGGTTCGATGTAAGTTTAGATCCTGAACGGAGAAGATCCGCAGATTCCCATAATTCAGATTCAAGTTTGCGAATATTGATCATAAAAAATCATCTCCCGATAATTACATAAACTCAGTTTATATTATATCACTTTTGGATTTTACAACAAACCCCCGTACAAAAAACCGTACGAAGTATACAGACCAGCTCTACCGTATTTCCCTAAAGGCATTTCAACATAGTCATTTTCACCCCAAATGACTATATTGAACTCAAAAATGACATAATTAGACCAACTCCCCGTACTCCTCCAACACCCACTCGGGCACCTGGTCTCTCATGTCCGGTCTTCTTCCGGATATGCCCTATGCGCGCTGATCCCGGAGATATGTATCAGTTTAATTGCCACCCACTTTACGATCCTCCAGATAACAAGCATTATCAAAAGTATCGGCAGGAATACCATTTCAAACATTGTGCTGCACCTCCGCTATATGTCTCGGTTTAGCTTTTGACAGGTCCTTACAATGCCATAATATAAGACCCCCTGTACAAATGTACGCACAGGGGGCCGGGGTCCGTCTTATTTGCTCTAATACTGTCTCTCGCCATCAAGTATCATCATGTGCTCTTTGTTCTGAGGGATCTCGCCGTTGGTTATCCTTTCGTCCCAGTCGGCGGGGTCTATGGCCTCCAGCGAGATGTTTATCGCCTTCTGCGGGCAGCCCCAGTACTTAAGGAACACCGCGTTGATCTCCTCGACAACCTTTTTCTTTGTTTCTTCGTCCTTGGGGTATCCTTTAACTGCAATGTAGGGCATAGGGTTTCCTTTTCTTATGCTTGCTCTTATTGATTATACTTTTCCTTCATACCGGAGCATCTGTTCTGCGGTATTATTTTATCGTGCTGAAGCCGTCCTGCAACAATGCCGGGATGGATGCCAATGGATTTGGCAAATCGTATTATTTCCTCATCAGACGTATATGGTGTGGGCGAAAATGCTTCATAGGCCTCAGACGGTATAAGATAACTGCTTGCAAATGCATCAGCCTCGTCCTCAAGTTCAGCATTTCGGTCCATCATCTCGGATTCCGTGCAGCTGACGAAAGTTGTTTTCAGTTTTTGCTGGAGCACATGCTTTACCTCGTGAAACAGCGAAAACCAGAACTTGTCGGCGTCCAGTCCCCTGTTATTCATGGCAAGTACCACGCGTTCGCTGTTTATCCATTTCACAGCCCCGTTTACACCTGAATTTCTAAGGTGCGGAAGGAGAACGAATGCAACACCGCATTCTGCAAATATCTGTTTCATCCTGGGCAAAAACGCCTCCGGTTCCTGTATCGTCATGCTGCGCAGTTCCGGAAGATATCCTTTGAGTTTTTCTGCGTTGAAAGGCAATGTTTCGACCGCTCTGGAGCAGTTGATCGCAGTCTGTATCCACGCACGAGAATTGACCATGTTCTTTGTTTCCACATTTGGAATACCAGTTCTGTAGTTGACCAGAAAGTCGGGTTGCTTAAGTATCCTAAGGTCGGAGACCATTAAGTATTTACAAAGATTGGAGATCTTTTCCGAGGCCTTCTTTGTTTGCGACAGACCGGCGACCTTCACGAAATACGAATAGTCGATCATCTTAACTACTTCTGACTGTGCATCCAATTCTTTTTCTTTTTCGATTGCAAGGACCTTTTCGTCGTATGTTTTCTGCAGATCAAGCCAAACGTCTACGCTGGTACCCAGCATGGCAGCAAGCTTGCCCGCAATATCGTTGGAGATGTTTGCCTGGCCGTTTACAAGCTTGCTTACCGTCTTAGGAGTAGTCCCCAATCTTGCGGCAAACTCGCTCTGGCTAACGCCCATATCCTCTATAATCTCCGCAACATAGTATCCCGGGTGAAAAGCCTTTATTTCCTTGTATTCATTTATGCTACTCATGGTCTCCTTTCCTGATGATCGCATCCCCCGAGCAAGTATATTCTAACATTTTACATTGTAGATGTAAACTTTTTTATTACCTTTTTGGTAATATTTTTTAGAAACGGCACAATCAAAAAATCGCCCTTTTCAGGGCGATTTTTCTTCTTATCGATACATTTACCGTTTCCGCCTGTAAGACCCGTCTGGCGCGCCGTTTTGCGCCTTCTGAAGCTAACCGCGGGGCTATCTTCTGTAGCGCTTTGTTACCTCCTTTATGCGCTTTACGGGGGCGGCCTTAAGCTGCTCTTCTGTCATGCGCCATTCCCAGTTGCCGCCTACGGTGCCGGGGCGGTTTATGCGCCCTTCGGCCCCAAGGCCAAGGTAGTCCTGCATCTGGGCAACAAAGAGCCTTGCAACGGAGCCCATGCCTGCGCGGATAAGGCCCCATTCTATGCCTTCGTCCTCCGTAATGTTAAGGTAGAGCTTTGCATAGTCCAGGCAACGCTTTGGGGCGTCCTTTTCCGCCCACTCCTTGGCGGTGCAGTTGTCGTGGGTTCCTATGTAGCAGACGCAGTTCTCCGTGTGGTTGTGCGGCAGGTGCTCGCTGTCCCATTTTGGGTCGAAGGCAAACTCCAGGACCTTCATCCCGGGAAGCCCGCTCTCCTTTAGCATGGTGCCCACGTCCTGGGTTATAACGCCCAGATCCTCGGCAATAAACAGCGTGTCCTTAAACCAGCTTGTGATGGTCCTTACGAAGTCTATGCCGGGGCCGGGCTCCCAGTGTCCGTTCTTTGCGGTGGTCTCGCCGTAGGGCACGGCCCAGTACTGGGCAAAGCCGCGGAAGTGGTCTATGCGCACCATGTCGAACAGGCTTGCGGCTCGGCCTATGCGCCTTATCCACCAGTTGTAGCCGTTCTTTTTCATGGCTTCCCAGTTGTAGAGAGCGTTGCCCCAGAGCTGGCCGTCCTCGGAGAAATCGTCCGGAGGCACGCCGGCTACCACCGTGGGCACGCCGTTTTCGTCCAGGAGGAACTCGCCGGGGTTGTCCTTAACGTCCCTGGACTCCGCCGGAACGTAGATGGGTATGTCCCCTATAAGCCCTATGCCCTTGCTGTGGGCGTACTGCCTCATGGCGTCCCATTGTTTTTTAAAGATCTCCTGCAGCTGCCCGGCGGGGATGTCCTTAAAGAGCTCTTTTCTTCCGGCTATCACCTTTTCGTAGTCCACGCGGGAGGGGTCGCTGCCCCAGTCTGTCCTGCGGATGTCGGATCTTTTTATGAGGCCTTCTTCCGCAAGCATGTCAAGGTCTATGAAGAGCGTGTTGCTCTCGAAGGCGTCCAGGCAGTAGTACGGCGAATTGCCGTAGCCCGTGGACTCCACCGGAAGCATCTGCCACCAGCTCTGGCCGGACCTTGCCAGAAAGTCTATGAACCTGTAGGCGGCCTTTCCCATGGTCCCTATGCCGTATCTGGACGGCAGGGAAAACATCGGGAGCAGCACGCCGCTGCTTCTTTTAAATTCCATAAGACTCTCCGCGGACCTACTTTATGGGTGCCTTGCAGGGATAGAGGATGTTTACCTCGCTCTCCGTGTCGAAGAAGTGCATTACCTTGCCCTCGCAGGTCACCTTCAGCCTGGCGCCGGGCACCAGGGCCTCTCTTTGGGCCTGGGTAAGAGTAATGGTGGGTATCCTTACTATCAGCTTGTTGCCGTCGTCGGTGTTTACGTGCAGGTGGTACTCGGAGCCCATCATCTCGTTTACTTCCAGAGTGCAGGCTATGGCGTTGGCGTCGTCATCCGCCGTAAGCACCATGTGCTCCGGACGGACGCCCAGGATTATGTCCTGAGTGGGGACGTTTAGGTCTCTGAGCATCTGGCCCTTTTCTCCTCCGACTTTCAGCACCGCGCCGCAGGCTGCCACGTGATACTCGCCGTCTCCGCGCACCAGCTTGGCCTTTATGGTGTTCATCTTGGGAGCGCCTATGAATTCCGCCACGAACAGGTTGCCCGGTCTGTCGAAGACCTCCTCCGGGCTTCCTACCTGCATTATGTAGCCGTCCTTCATTATGACTATGCGGTCTCCGAGGGTCATGGCCTCGGTCTGGTCGTGGGTAACGTAGATGAAGGTGGTATCCAGCCTCTTTCTGAGGAGGATTATCTCGGCTCTCATCTGATTCCTGAGCTTGGCGTCCAGGTTGGAGAGAGGCTCGTCCATAAGGAACACCTTGGAGTCTCTTACCATGGCGCGGCCTATGGCTACACGCTGTCTCTGTCCGCCGGAGAGGGCTCTGGGCTTTCTCATCAGGTAATCGGTTATTCCCAGGATGTCAGCCGCGTGGGTCACCCTCTGGTAGATCTCGTCCTCCGGCATCTTCTTGATACGCAGCGGGAAGGCCATGTTGTCGTAGACCGTCATGTGCGGGTATAGGGCGTAGTTCTGGAAAACCATCGCTATGTGCCTGTCCTTGGGCTGAAGGTCGTTGACTACTTCTCCGTCTATCTCTATCGTACCGCCCGAGATCTCCTCCAGACCGGCTATCATCCTGAGAGTCGTGGACTTGCCGCAGCCGGAGGGGCCTACGAATACCACGAACTCCTTATCCGCTATGTCCAGGTTGAAATCGTGGACCGCGGTAACATTGTTATCGTAGATCTTTACTACATTCGTTAATTTTACAGTTGCCATAACAGCACCCTATCCTTTCACGGCTCCGCCGGTGACGCCTTCTACGTAGTACTTCTGCAGACACATGAACAGTATCGTTACCGGTATCGCTACCAGAACGCCGCCCGCGCAGAACATCGTGAACCTCTGGTTTATCTGGTCAGCCGTCAGCCAGCTGTACAGACCTACCGCAACGTTCATGCCCGCCGAGGCGTTCATGGAGATGTACCTTGCGAAGATGAAGTCTCCCCAGGGCCCCATGAAGGCCGTCAGTACGGTGTAGATGACTATCGGTTTTGCCATCGGAAGTATTATCTTCCAGAGCACCTGCGCCCTTGTGGCGCCGTCCACTCTGGCAGCCTCATCCAGGGTCTTGGGCACGGTATCGAAGAAGCCCTTGGATACGTAGTAGCCCATTCCGGAGGAAGCTATGTAGACGAGTATCAGGCCGGGCACGGCGTTGGCCTGGGTCATGCCAAGATCCTTGAGTACTCTGTAGAGTATGATCATTGTGAGCATGCCCGGGAACAGGCCCAGTATAAGCATGAACTTCATAAGTCCCCTGCGCATCTTAAAGCGGAAGCGGCTCAGCGTATAGCTCATGCAGAGCACTATTATCGTCTGGAGCAGCGCTGTGAACACCGCCGCTATGAAGGTGTTGGCGTACCAGCGGAAGAAGTCCGTCTGGGCCAGCTTTACGTAGTTGTCGAAGCCCCACTGCTGAGGCACTATGTAGCCTACCATGTGGGTGTTCTCCACCCTCAGTGACTGCAGTACTATGAACACGAAAGGCGCCAGCCAGATGACGCTTATTACGATCAGTACCACGTACACGACCGTATTGCTTATCCTGGTCTTGGCCTGCATGCCCATGTGCTTTTTCATGACGGAGGGATCGTAATCGCTTTGTTTACTCATTACTGGAAATCCTCCTCATTCTTGACCGACGGCAGTACGTTGTAGACGATAAGGGTTATTATCGCCAGTATAACGAATATCAGTATACCTACGACGGACGCCATGTAGTACTTGGAATCCGTACCGGTGGTTATCTTGAACAGCCATGTAATGAGCAGGTCCGTATGGCCCACCTGTCCTGCCGCCGAGGAGGCCGCCGCGTTTATTGGGTTGCCGCCCGTCAGCAGGTATATTACATTGAAGTTGTTCATGTTGCCCGTAAAGCTGGTAAGCAGGTAAGGGCCTGTAATAAACAGCATGTACGGGAGTGTTATCTTGCTGAACTGCTTCCAGCCGCTGGCTCCGTCTATCTTGGCGGATTCGTAGAGGTCCGCCGGGATGTTCATGAGTATGCCTGTGGCTATCAGCATCAGATAGGGTATTCCTATCCAGATGTTTATGAGTATTACCGTGACCCTTGCCCACGTGGGATCTGTCCAGAACGGCAGTGCCTCCTGTATCCATCCCCAGCTCAATAGCGTTCCGTTTACGATGCCGTCTTTTGCGAACATCTTGGATACGTACAGCAGGGAGATGAACTGCGGTATGGCTATGGTGAGCACCAGTATGGTCCTCCAGCCCTTCTTGAACCTTATGCCCTTCTTGTTGATCATCATTGCCACGAACATGCCCAGGAAGTAGTTGCTGAACGTGGCGAAGAAGGCCCAGATGAGGGTCCAGGTAAGGACCTCTCCGAAGGTGGCGGAGTATACCGTGCTCCCGTTGCCCCACGACAGCACCTGGTTGAAGTTCTCAAGCCCCACCCAGTGGAACAGACCGCTGAAGTAGCCGTCGTTGGCGCCGTCGTAGTTGGTGAAGGCCACCAGCACCATGAACACCAGAGGCAGTACGGTGAATACCAGTATGCCCGTAAGCGGCAGGGCCAGCAGCGTCTTGTAGAAGGACTCGTCCACGAGGGACCTGAGATCGTCCTTGCCGGACCTGAGCCTTATGCCCTTCTCCAGCATCTCCTGGGAGATCTTGTTCTGCCTTACGTTGACGCGCCAGGTATAGATGAATGCGATGATGAAGAATATCGTCAGTACGCCGTAGAGCAGTATCTTGAACGAGTTGTCGTGGTAGGTGGTGACGTAGGTGTCCAGTATGGCGTTGTATTCCTTGGTGGGGCCTACCTTGCCCAGCGAAGGAAGCATGGCCAGCCATTTTACGCCGGCCGTGGCCATGTAGAAGATGAATACTATCTCGAAGAGCAGGAAGAGTATTCCTCTGAGGATCTGCCCCCTGGCTATGCTGCCGAAGCCCATCACCAGGAAGGACGCCTTGGTCTTGGCGTCTCCGTTCTTGAAAGTACGGCCTATATCCGCAAGACCTCCGAAGAACTTACCGAAAACGCCGGCTATGCCCTGCCCCAGCTTTTTGAACAGGTTGCCGATACCCGGAAGTATGGAGGAGAAGAATCGCCCCAGCTTGTACGAGAATCTCTGCCCTTTGGAAAGGCGCAGGTATTCCAGATCGCTGTATTTAGCCATTTTCATGCCTTTTCTTTCGGACTGACTAGATGATGCCTATTAAAAAGGCTGGGGCATTATGCATGCCCCAACCTTAAGATCAGGTGAATTAGTTGGCCTTAACGTTGATCTCGCCTGTGGACTCGTTGAATGTAACGGTGTAGTTACCGGGCTTGAGGAAGACCATGTTGTTGTCGTTGCCGCCGTCCTCGCTGAGAAGGTCCTTGCCTTCCTTTACCTGAGCAAGACCCTTATCGGTATCCCAGTTGCCTGCGGTTACGATACGGCCGCCCATGTAATCGCTCTGCGGTACGTCGATGGTGATGGTGTAGACGCCGCCGGCTTCTTCCATCTTGAGCTTGCTGTCGGCGTTGTCCCAGCCGTTCCATGCGCCGACGAAGATGAATCCGTCGAGGCCTACGAGGCTGTGGACTTCGGTGTCATAGGTGGCGAGAGCTGCCTTCAGCTCTTCGTCGTTCTTGGCGTTCTTGATGTTGTCTGCAAGAGCATTGGCAAGACCCCACCATGCGCCGGAGATGTTGCCCTGCATGTGAGCGTACTGAGCCTGGTCATATACGGCTATGAGCTGCGGGCTGTTCTTTACGAGATCGCTGTTCTGAGCGTTCTTGTTGGCAGGTCCCCATGCGAGCTCCTTGCATCTTTCGAGCTGAGCTTCCTCGCTGGTGAGGAACTGGGCCAGCTGGTTGATGGCAGCTGCCTTCTTGGCATCAGACTGCGGCTTTACTCCGAGGAGCTTGCAGCCCTTGAAGGAGCCCATCTGATAGGTCTGTCCGTCGACGGTGAAGGTCGGCAGCTTGGCTATTCCGAGGTTGTCCTTGAGGATGCCCTTTGCGGTGTTGTAATCCCAGGTACCGGATACAACTGCGGCAGCGCCGGAGCTGAACGCGGATACGTTGGAATCCTGAACGTGGCACTTGGAGTTCTCCAGGAAGTTCATGGCCTTGGCGGCAGCGAGTCCCTTGTCGGAGTTGAAGTCGTCGTTGACGGCGGTGAACTTACCGTCGGCATCGATGGTCCACTCGGATACGCAGCCTGCACCGAAGAAGAAGGCCGGGGTGTACCAACCGGAGTTGTTGAGGTTCATGACGAAGTTCTTACCGGCTGCTTCGCAGGCGGCAACGATCTTCTCAAGGCTCTTGGCGTCCTCGTCGGAGATGACGCTCTTGTCATAGTACATGAAGTAGCCGTTG
>JAFRZB010000027.1 GCA_017442785.1 Bacillota bacterium | reverse complement strand
GTAGTTACCGGCGTTGAGATGTTCCGCAAGCTGCTCGATCAGGGCGAAGCCGGCGACAACATCGGCGTTCTGCTCCGTGGTGTTCAGAGGAACGAGATCGAAAGAGGTCAGGTCCTTGCTAAGCCGGGCAGCATTCACCCGCACACCAAGTTCAGCGGTCAGGTATACGTTCTGAAGCAGTCCGAAGGCGGACGCCACACTCCGTTCTTCAACGGCTACAGACCGCAGTTCTACATCAGAACAACTGACGTTACCGGAACCATCACCCTGCCCGCAGGCACCGAGATGTGCATGCCCGGAGACCACGTCACCATGGACATCGAGCTCATCACTCCTGTTGCTATCGAGCAGGGAATGAGGTTCGCTATTCGTGAAGGCGGCCGTACAGTTGCTTCCGGCGTAGTATCCGCTATCAACGAGTAATATACACTCAAAAATTAAGGGCTGAGCTTAGTGCTTAGCCCTTTTTTATTTCCCGAAAACAATGTATAATAAATAAGTTATATCTATTATTCGGAGGACAGGTAATGAGGATACTTCTTGACGCAATGGGCGGGGACAACGCTCCCGATGCAGTAGTAAAGGGAGCCGTTCTGGCTGCGGCAAAGACTGAGGATAAGATTGCGCTTATAGGACCCAAGGCAAGGATATACGAGCTTCTGGCAGCGGAGTGCCCAGACGGCATACCGCAGAACCTCATGATATTTGGCGCGGACGATGTGATAACCAATGACGACGCTCCGGTAAAGGCAATAAAGACCAAGCCCAATTCCACGATAGTCACAGGCCTCAACATCCTCAGGGACGGTCTGGGAGACGTTTTCGTTTCCGCAGGAAACACCGGGGCTCTGCTTGCGGGCGGCCTCATGATATGCGGCAGGATAAAGGGCATAGACCGTCCGGCCATATGCTCCTGGTATCCCAACCTCAACGGGGGAGTGTCCATGCTTGTGGACGCAGGCGCCAACGCGGAGTGCAAGGCCAGGAACCTTCTGGAGTTTGCCTTCATGGGAAGCGTATACATGGAGAAGGTACTCGGCAGAAAGTCTCCCAAGGTGGGACTTGCCAACATAGGCGCGGAGGCCGAGAAGGGCAACACCATAGTAAAGAAGGCCTACGAGCTGCTCTCCGAGAGCGATCTTAACTTTACCGGAAACATAGAGGCCAGGGACTTCACCACCGGAAAGTGCGACATTATAGTTGCCGACGGCTTTACCGGGAACATCATCCTCAAGCTCTCCGAAGGCATAATAATGCACATGATGAAGATACTCGCCGGGGACATACCCGCCGAGATGGCTCTTAAGATAAAGAAGCTCTCCGATTACTCGGAGTACGGCGGAGCGCCCATACTCGGCGTGTCCAGGCCTATAATAAAAATGCACGGATCCTCCGGCCCCAAGGCCGTAATGAACGGGATCCTCAGGGCCGGCGAGTACGCAAGGCAGAACGTGGTAGGTATAATAGCGGACCAGATAAAGTGATGTTTTACGTCTTCATAGTCATAGCGTATCTTCTGGGCAGCATCTCCCCGTCCATAATACAGGGAAGGCTGGCAGGAGTGGACATCAAGAAGGAGGGCAGCGGCAACGCCGGAACAACCAACACCTTAAGGGTGCTGGGCAAGAAGGCCGCGCTGATAACCCTGATAATAGACATATGCAAGGCTGTGCTGGCGGTATTCCTTGGGAGCACCCAGGGGGATCTTTGCAGCTACATCTGCGCGGTGGCGGTATTCGCAGGGCATATCTGGCCCGTGTACTTCGGCTTTAAGGGCGGAAAGGGCGTTGCCACGGCGTTTGGAGCCATTCTGATGGTAAACTGGAAGCTGGCCTTAATAGCGCTTGCCATAGCGGCTGTCCTTACGATAGTTACGAAGCGCATGTCCGTGGGTTCCATCTTCGCGGCTCTCGGCATGGCGGTCCTCAGCGTTTTCATGGAAAAGGGCTTCTGGCCTTATGCCGCGGTGATAGCGATAGTGATAATCATCAAGCACAGGGCAAACATAAAGAGGCTCCTAAGCGGCACGGAGCCTCCCATAAGCTTTAAGAAAAAATAAAGGGGATACTATTTGGAGAAGGTATGCATATTCGGCGCCGGAAGCTTCGGCAGGGCGCTGGAGATACTGCTGAAAAGCAAGAACATAGAGACATCCGTCTGGGACAGAGACAGGGACATGGCGGAGTGTGCAGAGGGCGCCGGATGGGCGCTTTTTGCTGTGCCTGCGCAGTCCTTCAGGGAAGTCTTTACCAAAGCGGACAAGGTCCTGCCGGAAGATATAAAAGTAATAAACGTGGCTAAGGGCATAGAGCTGGGGACGCTCCTGAGGATGTCCCAGATAGCGGAGGAGATAAGGCCCTCCGTGCGCTACGTGTGCCTTTCCGGACCCTCGCACGCCGAGGAGGTGAGCGTCGGTCTTCCCACTTCCGTTGCGGTCTGCTCTGTGGACCCGGAGCTTGCAAGGCAGGCTCAGGATCTTTTCATGACGGAGTGGTTCCGCGTATATACTCAGGACGACCTTGTAGGTACAGAGCTCGGCGGCTCTTTAAAGAACATAATAGCCCTTGGCGCCGGCATATCCGACGGCATGGGCTTCGGGGACAACACCAAGGCGGCCCTTATGACCCGCGGCATGGCCGAGATAACCAGGCTGGCCGTTGCCATGGGCGCAAGGCCTGAGACCTTCCTGGGGCTTACGGGAGTTGGGGACCTGATAGTCACCTGCACCAGCAGGCATTCCAGGAACTGGCGCTGCGGCAGCCTCATGGGGCAGGGAAAGACCGCGGAAGAAGCCAAGGCGGAGATAGGCATGGTGGTGGAGGGCGCAAGCACGGCGTTTGCGGCAGAGGCCCTGGCGGAAAAGTACGGCGTTGAGATGCCTATAACTAAGGTCATCTGCAGGATCCTCCGCGGCACTACAGACGCCGCCGCAGGCCTCAGGAGCCTTATGACGAGGGAGAAGAAGGCGGAGTAGGAAGGTCACCTGTTGCGATAGAATCTTTCTGCATGATCCATGAAGGCAGTTGTTGCCGGGGTCTGTTCTTCTACATCCTGCTGCACAAAATAGAGACTGGCGGTCTTATTCGGAACTATCGGTCTAAACACCAGTCCGCTATACTGGAGGAGTTCTATGGGTGGTTCGATACAATACAGTAATGCACCGAAGCTTTTAACTAAAAACAGGAAGTCAAGCGGCTCCTGAACCTCGGCTACTACATAACGATCATCAAACTCGATTTTTAACGACTGTCCATATTCATCACACAGATTCCCTCTTGGGATTATCAGCAGCTTTATTCCCGGATAGAGCTGCTGAAAATCCGAGATCAGAGCGGCCACCCTTTCGGAAAAAGTTCTGTCTATAAAACAGATCGATAATTCACCTTGGATGTCCTTGTTATGCGATGTGTATTCAGACAGCGTTAGATCAGAGAGACGCACTATCTCTTCGGCTCTGGCAAGGAAAGATCTTCCTACTTCTGTCAGGATCATTTTATACTGTCCTCTTTTGAACAGTTTCTGCCCCAGTTCTGCTTCCAGCAGCTTCATCTGTTTGGAAAGAGACGGCTGGGTAATATGCAGGACCTCTGAAGCGCGTGTGATGCTGCCTGTTTTTGCAATCTCGATGAAGTATTTTAAGACTCTTATCTCCATATGGTTTCACACCTCCTTGTAAAAAGCATTACATCACGAGATATGCCCGGTGGCTATATGTTTGTATGCTTTTTAACAATTTGACAGTATACATACGCTGGTATATTATTAATTTGAAGATGATATGCAAGATTGAACCATCTTTTTATACAATAGTGATCAAATGATCATTGCAAAGGAGGGACTCCGATGAAAAAGGTTATAAGCTGCGTTGCTGTCGTATTGGTGATAGTTATAATTGCTGTGCTGATGATCGGCAGGACAAAGGCAGTCATCCCTTCCGGCAGCAAGGCGGAGATAAATGCGGTCCTTTATTCAAGCGGGACGGGATTGACTGAGCTGCACCCCGATGATGTGCAGAAACAAAAGATACTTGATCTGTTCAAGCCGCTTAAGGCTGAGAGAATAAGCGCCGTTAAGGCCGGCGGAGGTGATTTTCTTACAACTAATGTCGTTATTCAGACTAAAGACGGAGCTGATCTGAGGACGATCAATGTTTTTCAGAACAGCGAGCGTGATAACAACGTTGCGATTGGAGATAAGCTCTATAAGCTTGAGAACAGCGGATCTCTGTATGATGACCTCAGGTCGATACTGGGTCTGTAGAATAACATAGAACTGCCTGACTTTACATTTTTGTATTGTAAAATCGATTTGTTGATATTATAATAGTTGCATAGTTATACAGTCTGTTTCAGGGCGGGGTGAGATTCCCTACTGGCGGTAAAGGGCAGAGAGCCACGAGTCCGCGAACCCGCAAGGGCCGAGCCGGTATATCCCGGCACCAACGGTATAGTCCGGATGAAAGAAACCAGCACATTTTTTGCTGTTTGCGCCCCGATATCCGGGGCGTTTGGTTTTTCCGGCAAAGGAAAGGCCGACATCAGACCTGACAGATCACCGGCAGTTTTAATAACGGAGGGATCTAAAATGTCAAACAATGCAAACGGAAAGAGCTTCGGCTCAAAAACCGTAGCGACTCTCGGAATGATGTGCGCCATAGCATTCGTGGCCAAGCTCATCTCCAGCGTCTTCCCAACGGTCTCAGGTTTTTTGTCCTTTGACCTCAAAGATGTTATAATAGTGATCGCGGGCTTCATGAGCGGACCGCTGGCAGCAGTGGTGGTCACAGTAGTGGTGTCTTTCATTGAGATGATCACCATCAGCAGCACAGGCTTTATCGGGCTCATCATGAACATACTGCAGAGCTGCGCCTTTGCCTGCACGGCGTCCGTCATCTACAGAAAGGACAAGAGTCTTAAGGGAGCCATAATAGGCCTGGTATCCGGCGTCCTGCTGATGACAGTGCTGATGCTGCTCTGGAACTGGCTCATCACACCGCTCTACATGAAGGTGCCCAGAAGCGTGGTCGTAGGCATGCTGGTGCCTGTGTTCCTGCCCTTCAACCTCGTAAAGGGCGGCATAAACGCTACTCTCGCGATGCTCCTTTACAAGCCTGTAGTCACCGCGCTCAGGAAGGCCAGGCTGGTAGAGCCCTCTGCCTCCGGAGGAAAGCACGGCGCCAAGCTCGGCGTGGCAGCTGTATCCGCGGTGCTGCTCGTAAGCTTCGTTCTGCTTGCCCTGGTGCTGGCAGGAGTCATCTGATAACGAAAGGATAGTATGAGCTTTTTTAAACTTGCAAAAAACGGAGAAGAATTAAAGTCGCAGATAGAAAGATTCATTGCCTATACGGAGCAGGGCTGCGAGCTCTACAGCCGCTTTAAGCTGGATGTCACCGATGTGGGCTACGAGGAGGGCTGGGCTGAATATGTCCATACCTGCACCGAGTTCGAAAAGAACCGCTACGGAAACGTCCACGGCGGAGCCATAACCGCCCTCCTGGATACAGCCATAGGCCTTACCGCCTATGAGCTGGGGACAGGCAACGCTTCTCCGACCATGGATATAAAGGTGGATTTCCTTAAGAGCGTCCACATAGGCGATACCGTGCTTATAAGGGCGCAGGTGTTAAACAGCGGAAAGCACAGCGCGGTGCTGCGCGCGGACATGACCAGAGACGGAGAGCTTCTGGCTACGGCCATCTCCACCAACAGGCTCTATACCACGACTGTGCCTGCAGCGCCGATGTTCGCGGAGAAAAAGTAATTGGAAGAGATCATCCTTAAAAACACCGGGGACACCGAAGCCCTGGGTAAGAAGATGGCAGATCAGCTGAAGCCCGGAAGCGTAATAGCGCTCACCGGGCCTTTAGGCGTTGGGAAGACAGCGCTGACGCAGGCTGTGGCAAGGGCGCTGGGCGTTACCGAAAGGCTCACGAGTCCCACGTTTACCGTGCTCTGCGAGTACGAGACCGGAAGGCTTCCGCTCTACCATTTCGACGTCTACAGGGTAAACGACCCCGACGACCTGTTTGAGATGGGCTTTGAGGAATACCTGCACGGGGACGGCGCCTGCATAATAGAGTGGGCGGACCTGGTAAGGGAGCTGCTCCCGGAGGAGACCGTCTGGCTGGAGCTTGCCTACGGAGAAGATGAAGACGAAAGGATCTGCAGGATATGCTGATACTTGCAATAGAAACTACCGGGCCGCTGGCTTCCGCGGCGCTGTACGATGACGGCATGGTGAGCCTCGTTAAAAACGACAGCGAGTTCAGCCACCTTTCCGAATGCGTGCCTTTAGTGGAGGCGCTCTTTAAGGAAGAGGGCGTTTCCGGAGACATGCTGGATGCCGTGGCGGTGTCCTGCGGGCCCGGATCCTTTACAGGCATAAGGATAGGCATGGCCACCGCAAAGGGGCTTGCCCAGGTGTGGAAGAAGCCAGTCATAGAGGTGCCGACGCTGGAGAGCTTCGCGTACGCGGACCTGCCCTTTACGAGGAGCACCGTCATCTGTCCCGTGTTCGACGCCAGGCGCAGCCAGGTCTACGCCGCGGCGTACAGGAGGATAGATGAGAGCGGCTCCGAATGCTGCGCCGCCGTGATGCCTAATAAAGACGTAAAGACGCTGGTCCCGGAAGGGGCTTACGCGCTGGACGAGTACCTTGAGCTCCTGCGGGAGGCTGCCTGGGAGGGCGATACTCTGCTGTTCTTCGGAGATGGCAGCAGGAAGTTCGAGGACAGGATATGCGCCTTCCTGGAGGGGCCCTGCTGCGGAGAAGCTCCGGGGATCGAGGTGGCCTTTGCGGAGGACGGATACTTCCTTCAGAGCGCGGACAACACCGCAAGGCTTGCGGCCAGGCTCTTTGAGGAGGGAAAGCTTAAGGACTGCTTTACCGCACAGCCAAACTACCTGAGGGCGGCAGAGCCGGACAGGAAGAAGAACAATGCCTGAGATCACCTACAGAAGAGCAGCTAAAGAGGACGCCGGAGCCATCGCCGGACTGGAGCGCGTTTGCTTTCCGGACGACAGCTGGAGCGAGGGCATGATCCTTGAAGAGATAGAGAACGACAGCGCGGCCTTTATAGTAGCTGAGGACGGCGAAAAGATAGTTGGCTGCGCCATGGCATGGATGATAGCGCCCTACGAGTGCCAGATAGGCACCATAGAGGTGCTGCCGGAGTACAGGCGCATGGGGATAGCTATAAACTTCATGCAAAAGCTCATGAAGATCAGCAGGCTCCTTGGGATATGGGACATACTCCTTGAGGTGAGGGTCTCGAACGCGCCCGCCATAGCGCTGTACGAGAGCCTGGGCTTTGTCAGGGACGGAATAAGGAAGAATTATTACCCCGGCGGGGAGGACGCGTGCAACATGTCTCTGCACATGCCCCGCCCGGAAGAAGGCTTTTTATGAAAGACGGTAAGCACATTACAATGGGGATAGAATCCTCCTGCGACGAGACCGCCATAGCGGTGCTCGCGGACGGCAGGGAGATACTCTCGAACGTGATATCCTCGCAGATAGAGATACATAAGGCATACGGCGGAGTGGTCCCGGAGATAGCCTCCAGGCACCACCTGAATAACATTCCCTTTGTGTTCCAGCAGGCGCTTGCCGGGGCAGGGGTGAGCCTTTCGGACATAGACGAGATAGGCGTGACGGCGGGGCCCGGCCTTGCAGGAGCGCTTCTTATGGGGACTGCCTTTGCCAAGGCTGTATCCGCGGCTTCCGGAGTTCCGCTCGTGGGCGTGCACCACATACAGGCGCACATAATGGCCAACATCATAGAGCACCCGCAGCTTGAGCCTCCGTTCCTCTCCCTTGTGGTGAGCGGGGGGCACACGCACCTGATAGAGGTCCTGGGCTGGAACGAGTTTAAGATACTCGGCGCTACAAGGGACGACGCCGTAGGCGAGGCCTACGACAAGGTGGCAAGGGTCATAGGGCTCGGATATCCGGGCGGCCCGAAGGTGGACGCTCTCGCAAAGGAGGGGGATCCGCACGCCATAGAGTTCAAGCGCGTGTACCTGGAAAAGGATTCCCTGGACTTTTCCTTCAGCGGCACCAAGACAGGAGTCATAAACTACCTGCATTCCGCAGAGCAGCGCGGGGAGATCGTAAAGCCTGCGGACGTCGCGGCGTCCTTCCAGCAGGCTGTTATAGAAGTGATAGTAAACAAAGCCGTAAGGGCCGCAAAGCAGTGCGGCTACTGCGAGCTTGCCCTTGCCGGAGGCGTCGCCTGCAACTCGGAGCTCAGAAAGCAGCTGGGTGAGGCTCTGGCAAAGGAGGGGATAGGCCTGTACATGCCGTCCCCCATACTCTGCACCGACAACGGCGCAATGGTGGCCGCGGCGGCGTATAAAAAGGCCCTGGAGGGGCATTTCGCCACACACCACCTGGACGTGTATCCGGGCCTTAACATAGAGAGCCAGCTCTACAAGCTGGACCTGTGACATCTGTCCGACCCAATGAGGTAATGTCAGACCCCGCCGGCAATTCCGCGGGCTAAGGTCCTCGGCGGTGTCACTGCAGACGGATATTCGCCGCAGCCTTTGGCGGGCATTTGATTGCCGAACTAAAGTGTCTTCGGCGGGGGTGCCGGTGTTCAAATGACTGTCAGGGAACCCGGTCCTTAGCGATCGGCAAGTCCGAAGGACGCAGACGGAGCTTAGTACCGCTGGAAGGGTCCCCTGCAAGCGGGAGCGTGTCATTGAACAGCGGCATACCCGCCAAATAATACTATATTTCAGAATCAGATGATCGACACGACGCTCTGCTACATAAAAAAAGAGGGCAGCTGGCTGCTGCTCTTTCGCAATAAAAAAGAGAACGACCTCAACGAGGGCAAGTGGATAGGCGTCGGCGGAAAGTGCGAGCCCGGGGAGACCCCGGAGCAGTGCGTCCGCAGGGAGACGCTCGAGGAGACAGGCCTTACCCTGGGGAAGGTCTGCTGCCGCGGCGTGGTCCATTTCCGCTCGGACACCTGGGAGGACGAGGAGATGTACCTCTACACCTCGGAGGAATTCAGCGGAGAGCTCGACGAAAACTGCGCGGAGGGCACCCTTGCATGGATCCCTGAGGATCAGGTGATGTCCCTTCCGATGTGGGAAGGGGACAGGCTGTTCCTCCCGGAGCTGCTTGAGGGCGCCGCCGCGATAGAGATGACTGTCGTATACGAGGGGGACAGACTTAAAGCCTGGTATTAGAGGTTCGCCTTCTCCTTTATAAAGTTGACGATGTTCTCTACTACCTTGAACTCCTCTGCCATGTCGTCCGGCACTTCGATGCCGTATTCCTGCTCTATGGCAACGATTATCTCGACGGCGTCGAGAGAGTCTGCCTCAAGGTCCCTCATGAGATCTGTCTCAAGTGTTATCTCCTTGGGATCTACGTCCAGCTGCTCTGCGATTATCTCACGGACTTTATCAAAGACCATTCTTTTACCTCCGGTATCTCTTCCGCCTTCGGCTCTGCCTTGGCGGACCTTTTTATTATGCTGTTTACTGCGATGCCTGTTCCGAGCAGCACCCAGAACGGGGGCATCACGCTTACGGTCGAATCGTTGATCAGGGAGGAGACCAGAAGCGCCGCGCTTCCGAGGAATATACCCGCTCCCAGGTACATTATCCTGCTCTCGCCCATGTCACTTCTCCAGTATAACACAATACACTGGACAAGGTATACTGAAAATAATACGATAAGTGCCGCCGCGGATATCCATCCGGTATTGAAGGCGGCTCCGAGGAACATGTTATGCGGCTTGTCCGCGGACCACGAAGGCGTAAGGCCCACGGAATAGGTGTAAGCGTAGTTGTCGTGCGGATAGTATATGCAGAAGCTGTCCGCGCCTTTTCCTATGAACACCGTATCCTCCAGCATCGGCAGGGTCTGGGCCCATATGGATCCCCGGCCTGTTCCGAACTTCGGGTTCTTTATCAGATCGGATATGACGGGAGCCTTAAGTGTGACAAGATCTCCCTCGGGGCTTCTGTAAAATGCCTTGCTGCCTTCCGCGGCGAAGTCCCAGTCCGCCTGGTGCGTGCTGACCCTCAGATACAGCCGCTCTTCCCTGATTATACACAATTTGAAGACGCTGTCAAAGGGCTGTTCTTCTATGAGGAATACCCCGCTCTCGGTCTCGGAGGGCCTGAGGGTAAGAGGAACACCCTTTGAGGATGCGGACACGCTGCTGAGCACGTCGTTCTCGTCGGAGACGAGAGTAAGGCAGAGCACGCATTCCGGTTCCTTAAGGTCGAAGATGACGTTGTTGCCTGATGTGACTATGCTGTTTATGTACGGCCTGCCGGAGGTATCCTCCCCGAAGTCTTCTCCTCTTATGTCCGCCAGGGTGCTTTGAAACTCCGGGATCCAGGTCTTGTAGGTGAAGGTCATGACCAGGGCCAGAGAGGCTATTATCAGCAGCAGAGGCTTGGTCCAGTACTTGAGCATCTTGTGGAACACTATTATAAGGAGCAGCAGCGCCGCGGCAAGGCCCGGGACTATGTTGGAGGACACGGTGCCGACTGCGTTGACGAAGCAAAGAGTTATCAGCAGCCAGAGCAGGGGGGACTTGAACCAGCGGCTGGGACCTCCCTTGCTGTCCGAGCGTATGTACAGCATGGAGATCACCGGTACGGACAGGCACAGCAGCATGGCGGTGTAGTTCTGGTTGGAAAGTGTCTGGTTGATGCCGGAATGCTCCATTACGAGCATTGGAAAGAGGTCCTTTGCCGCGGCTCCGGCGTCTATCCTCTCCCAGATCCCTCCGAACCGAGCCTGCTCAAGGGCGCTTACGACCTTCATGCCCGTTCTGCTGGTGAGCGGATCCAGGCCCGCGAACTGCAGGGCTCCTATGACGTTCAGCAGCAGCGCCGAGATGCAGAAGGCGGATACCACAACGGTGGCATCGCGCCCGGTCTTTACCGTAATTATCGAATAGCAGAAGAGAACTGCATAGGCGAGCAGGGTGAGCGTGCCCTCGAAGCGGTCCGGCCAGCCGAAAAGGGTGAATTCCCTGTATCCGTTCAGGGCGTAGGAAAGTATCACCGTCAGGGCAAAGATCCCCGCAGGTATGAACGCGAAGTACATGCGCGGCTTTAAGCGCTTTCTTATGATGTCGATCACTATGACGATAACCGCAAGGCAGGCAAAGACCATCAGCGCGATGGACTTATGCCAGCTGTAGAAGTCCTGCAGGACGGTGCTGTCAGTGCTTTTTGTCCAGCTGAACTGACTGAGGGGAAGGCTGTAGGTCTTGAGCTGCACTATCAGGGGAGTTACCGCGGCCGCAAGGATCATGGGGAGAAGCCTGTACCAGCTCTGGTGGTCCAAAGGCAGCGAAAGCTCCGCCGCGCGGATACGGGTGCTTTTCCCGGGCGGACGTTCCTTCTTTGGCTTCTTTTCCTTTGCGGGCTTCTGCTGCGGCTCGGGAGCAGGTTCCGTTACTTCCGGAGCAGGCTCGGGCTGCTCGGCATCATAAAGATGCTGCAGGCTCTCGGACTGAGCGCGCAGCTCTTCCTCCGAGAACTCGCTGAGTATCTCCCCGATATGCTCTTCGGAATACTCGTGCCTTACGTTCTGCGCGAACTCGAACGGGCGGAAAGGAGCGTATTCGGTTTTTGTCTCCTCTTTTGTACTCATATAAATATTTATTATATTATAAATATCGCAAAACATCAAATACGGCGCGTCTGATTGGGAACTTTAACGAAAAAAATGCAAAAATAATAAACTTTCCTGTTCCTTTTGTGTAACGATATGTTATACTATTATGTAAATTACTCTCACCGCCCGGCATTGCCAGGCGCGGTGTATCCTGTTAACGGCCTTCCTGCCGGTCAGTGCCTCGCTTTATGAAGAAGATAGTCAGAATAACTGCAGTACTGCTCTCATTTTTGATGCTTGCTTCCTTTACGGATGTCGCCAGCGATCACTGGTCGTATCCGTACGTTTCCAATGCGGAAAAGGTGGGCCTGATGATAGGTGACGGCGACGGCAACTTCCGCCCTAAGGATCTTACCACCAAGGAAGAGGTGGCGACCATCATCTACAGGATACTCAACTATGGCACCCCCAACATGGTGCCCAAGGAGAGGGAGTACACGGACGAGGAGAAGGCGCTCCTTGAGCGCTGCCAGATAAGCGACTGGGCATGGCCGTACCTGCTGGACGGCTTCGCTTCGGGCTTCTGGACGGAGGCGGATTTCAGCAAGAGGACGGATACCGTCACCGCCGGAAAGCAGCCCCTGGACAGGGAAAAGCTGGCGCAGTGGCTCGTAAACGCGGAGGGTATTAAGACCTCCCCGCTGATAGTCCTCGAATACGCTGACGTAAACTCCGCCGACCCCGCTCTCATGACCTACATAGACGCCTGCAGGCGCAGCGGCCTTATGATAGGAGACGATGTAAACGCGTTCAACCCCAAGAACGGAGTCAACCGCGCGGAAGTAGCGGTAATACTCACCAGAGCCCTTAAGTACACGGAGGACGGTTCCGCGGCCTCCGCGAAGGTCGGTCTCTACGGTACCATAGGTGACGCAGGCAGCGGCAACACCTCCTTCTACATGACGGTCTCCGGCGCTAAGAAGCCGGTATTCATAGACCCGTCCGCCGGGATAATCATAGACGGAGCCGTAAAGACACTTGCGGATCTTCTCAAGCTTAAGGGAAAGACCGTCAACGTGTCCGCAGTAATAGGCGGGAATGTGGTAGTAGTGCAGACTAAGCCTGTAGCGGTGAGCGGAGAGGTCACCGGGGTAAAGGACTGCGGCACGTACAAGCTCGTAAGCATAAAGACCGGAGATATAACGGCTGAGTATATTTACGATCAAAATACCCACTGCACGGTAGACCTGCAGAAGGGCATCTCAATTAATTTCATTTCGGACGGAACCGATCTTCTGGAGATCAATTGATGGAATTAGACATTCTTAAAGGCAAGAAGGTGGCGGAGCTCAGAGAGATCGCCAATGCTCTTAAAATTGAGGGCGCGGCGAAGATGAAAAAGGCGGAGCTCCTTGCTGTTATGACGCGCATGCACGAGGAGGCTGTGGCCGCTCAGGAGGCCGCAAAGGCAGCGGAGGCGGAAGCTCCCGCAGCCGATGAGGCACAGCAGCCGGAGCCGCCGGAGGAAGCCCCTGCAGAGACAGCAGAGGAAGTCCCAGCGGCGGAAAGCCCGGAGCAGCCTTCGGCGGAGAAGCCTGCGGAAAAGCAGAAGAACGACGGGCGCTACGACGTCACCGGCATACTTGACATAGCGGAGGGCGGCTTCGGCTTCCTGCGCTTTGACAACTTCCTTACCTCTAACAAGGACGTTTACGTATCACCCACGCAGATAAGGCGCTTCAACCTCAAGACCGGAGACGAGGTCTTCGGCACCGCGAGGCTCCCCAACCCCGACGAGCGCTTCGGGGCAATGCTCTACGTAAAGACCGTCAACGGAGACGAGCTCAGCGTGGCAAGGAACAGGAAGGATTTCTCGGATCTTACCCCTATCTACCCCAACGAGCGCATATGCCTGGAGAAGGGAAGCAGCACGCTTTCCATGAGGCTCACGGACCTTGTGGCGCCCATAGGAAAGGGCCAGAGAGGCATAATAGTGGCGCCGCCCAAGGCCGGAAAGACCACCCTCCTTAAGCAGATAGCAAAGTCCATAGAGGCACAGGACCTGGGGATAAAGCTGATAGTCCTGCTGATAGACGAGCGTCCGGAGGAAGTAACGGACATGAAGGAGTCCATAAAGGGCGACGTCATCTATTCCACCTTCGACGAGCAGCCTCAGCACCACGTCAAGGTGGCCGAGATGGTGCTGGAAAGGGCGGAAAGGCTCTGCGAGCACGGCAAGGACGTTGTGGTCCTCCTGGACTCCATAACAAGGCTTGCAAGGGCCTACAACCTTGTAGAGCCGCCGTCGGGCAGGACTCTTTCCGGAGGACTGGACCCCGCGGCTCTGTACAAGCCCAAGAAGTTCTTCGGCGCAGCAAGGAACACCCGAGAGGGCGGAAGCATAACCATACTTGCGACGGCTCTTATTGAGACCGGAAGCCGCATGGACGACATGATATTCGAGGAGTTCAAGGGCACGGGCAACATGGAGCTGCATCTGGACAGAAGGCTCCAGGAGAAGCGCATATTCCCGGCCATCAACATCAACAAGACAGGCACCAGAAGGGAAGACATGCTCATGTCCCCCGAGGAGCTGGAGGCGGTCTGGCTTATGCGCCGCGCCGTTGCGGACTGGGGCGTGGAGGAGGCTACCGAGAAGATAGTCTTCGATCTGGTCCACACAAAGAGCAACAGGGATTTCATCCAGAGGTTCCTGAAGACAAGAGTATAAGGACAGGCCCGCTGAGCGCGGGCCTTCTTAGAGGATATGGATCTTAGCAGGATATTCATGAAAAACGCCTGCCCCACCAAGGTGGGAGGACAGGCCATACTGGAAGGCCTTATGATGCGCGGAAGCCGCGCCCTTGCCATAGCCATAAGGCAGCCCGACGGGGACATACACCTTACGGTGGAGCCTCTTAAGAAGGCCGGTGGCTGGAAGAAGATCCCGGTGGTAAGGGGCGTGGGCAGCTTCGTAAGCTCGCTGGTGACGGGCACCTCGGTGCTTATGTACGGCGCGGACGTGCTGGAGAGGCTGGAAGCTGCGGCAGACGCAGGGACCGGCGATAAGAGCGCAGAAGGCGCTGCGGCGGATAAGTCCGTAAAGCCCGGAAAGCAGGAGCAGAAGGGCATACCCAAGAGCGCTGTCCTTTTGAGCGTTGCGCTGGCGCTTGTGCTGGTGGTGGCGCTGTTCATACTGCTTCCGACCTTCATCCTGGGGCTCATAAGAAAGGCCGGGGTTGAGAGCGTGCTGCTCCTAAACCTCATAGAGGGCATCATAAGGATATGCCTGTTCATAGGCTACATAGTTTTTTGCAGAAGGGTGCCGGACGTGCGGCGCACCTTCGAGTACCACGGAGCGGAGCACAAGACCATACACTGCTTTGAGAATGGTCTGGAGCTAACCCCAGAGAACGCGCAGAGCTTCTACACCCTGCATCCGCGCTGCGGAACGAGCTTCATGATGTTCGTCATGATAATAGCCCTGCTGGTGTTCAGCCTCTTCGGATGGCCCAACCTCATAACAAGGGTCATCACCAGGCTGGTGTTCATACCCGTAATAGCCGGGCTCTCCTACGAGCTGCTGCAGTTTACCGGAAGGCACGACAGCGCGCTTGTAAAGGCGCTCAGCATGCCGGGGATACTGCTTCAGAAGCTCACCACCTGCGAGCCGGATTTTAAGCAGCTGGAGGTGGCCATAGCCGCCATGAACGCGGTGCTTCCCTCCCACAACGATCCGGACGTTCCCGTGGACTACTGGGTGGGTGTTCAGAAGCCGGACGGGAGCCTTGTCAAAAACGAGGCGGAAACAGAAGAATACAGGGCGTCAAAGAACGCCGGGTGACGTCTTAAAGCGTGCGGCCCGTGCGGCCGAATGACGTCTGTAAACGTGCTGCCCGTGCGGCCGGATGACAAAAGCTCTGTTTTTACAGCAATTTGTCAGTAAATGACGGCTTAAACCGTTGATTTGGCGCATTTTTCCCCTTAAAAACAGGCTAAAATGACAGTTTGTCCTAAAATTGCAGGTTTTGTCAGTAAAATACCGGTGTTATACTGACAAAACCAGAAGATTTTTAAAGATCTGTCATTTGGGCTCCGAAAAGACACCGGAAAAAGATAAGATAGTCAAACGAAAGAGCAAATGAACATAGAAGAATTCCTTCAGGAGATAATAAGGGCCTTTAAGAAGGCCGGGATAGAGTGTGCCGAGGCAGAGGCAAGGCAGCTTGCCTGCCATGTTTTGTCCTGCGACCTTTCGTACCTTATCCTGCACTCCCGCGAGGAGATAGACGACAAGGTGCTCCTTGCAAGCGCCGCACTGATCAACGAGCGCTGCAAGGGAAGGCCTCTGCAGTATGTCCTGGGGACCGCAAGCTTCTACGGCATAGACCTTGCCGTGGACGAGAGGGTGCTCATCCCGAGGCCCGAGACAGAGCTCCTTGCGGAAAGGGCTATAGCAGAGCTTAAGGAAAGGCCGTTTCCCAAGGTGATGGACCTTTGCACCGGAAGCGGAGCCATAGCCGCCGCGGTGGCTGCGAACGTGCCGAACGTAAAGGTCATAGCGACGGAGCTCTCGCCCAGGGCATTCATGCTTGCGAGGGTGAACCTGCGTCCCTACGCAAACGTAAAAGTCCTGCGCGGAGATCTATTTGAAGCTCTTGAGTCCAAGGACAGCGATCCTTCCACCAAGGACATACCCTTCGACGCGATACTCACGAACCCGCCCTACATACCGTCCGGGGCGATAGACGGACTTGCCCCGGAGGTAAAGGATCACGAGCCTCACATGGCGCTCGACGGCGGAAAGGACGGGCTGGACATCATAAAAAGGATAATAGCGGAGGCTCCGGCGCACTTTAAGCCCAGCGGCTTCCTGCTAATGGAGATAGGAGATGACCAGGCAGATGCAGTTATGGACCTGGTGCTCTCCTCAGGCGCCTACAGGGGCGCAAGCATACTAAAAGACCTCGCTCAAAAGGACCGCATGCTGATGGCACAAATAGAATGAACAAGTTGATTGCAAAAATACTGTGTGGCGTATATAATGCATGATAGGTATTAACTATGTGATGTTGTTATATCAAACGGGGGTGTTAGTATGAGTATGACCCATAAAGTTGGAAGAATTATAATGTCATTGCTTCTTATAAGCGCTATGTTTATTTGTGATGCATTTGCAAATGAAAAAAAGGATAATGTTGATGAAATCAGTGCTGATAATGCATTGTCAATTGCCATGTTGTTTGTTGCAGGCAATACTGGTGAGTTATCCTGGGACAGGTCGGTCCAAATTAAAGATGTTAGACCTTTGTATGGTGCAACTGATAATGTGGACTACTATTATATTGGTTTTGAATCAGCTGATAAAAGTATGGGGTATATTGTTGTTTCTGCAAAGACAGATTCTCCCCTTATTATCGAGTATTCAGACGATTCTGAACTGGTAGTTTTTAAAGAACGCAGTGTAGATTCAGTTTTTTCCCCAATAAGTACAATTAGCAAAAGAACAAAGCTTTATTACGGCTTTTTTATGTGTTCGGAGGAGCCAGTTGGTCAGGTCGATTTCACAGAACAAGTAGAGAAAACAAATACTCTTGAAGAATACCATAATAATGCAGTATCAATAATAAAAGCTATAAATAACAAGGGTCTTAGTCTTATGCGGTCAGGCAATTATATCACCGATCCGGTAGCTTACATACAAGACAATTATCCAAATATGGTTTTTTCTTACAGTACTGGAAACACAGTTTCAGGGAGTGTGTATGGATACGTTATAAACGACTATAATGGATGTGTTGTGTATGGCACTGCGGCAATACTAAAGTATCATTTAGGTAGTGCCTATACTTATAATGACATTTTATATATTTGTAAGAATACTGCTCGGACCGGGTATTGGGCTACAGGGTTTGGTCCAAATGGCGAATTAAATTATTATATTCCCCTTGGTTATACAGCACCTTATATTAATGCATGTATATCAGGCTTTAGTGGTTTAAACAAAACTGCTTCAAGTTCACTTTTGCTATCATCTGCACGTACTGAGATAAGTAATAATAGACCTTGCTTACTTAATATTGCAACATGTGATCAATATAGTGATCATGCAGTTACTGCTTTTGGATGGTCATGTTATTATACTCCGTATGAGATAGATAATCCTCTATTACTATATTTCTATAAAGTCCGCGATGGATACAATTCCGGGGCACGGTATGTTTGTGATGACTCAATAAACGGTGTATTTGTAACAAGAATAAACTAAATTGCAGTTTGATTACTCATAGAAAAGAATTTAGATATTGAGTATTGTTCGCAGTAATTAAATTAATCAGACTTGGACCTTTTAAGCTATTCTTTCAATAAAATAAGCTCTCGATGGGGAGTTTATCCGAGAATTTATCAAGGCAAGTGTTTTTTTGAATGATAAAGAATAACAGGTCGAATCCAACTAATAATGACTTATCTATTACCGGAAAGATCTCCTCTGCCCAAATAGTACTTTCAGGTCATATTGTTTTGTTGTTATTTTTGATCCTGTTAGGTCTTTCGGGATGCGGCCATAAACCAATGCGTCCGAGCTTTAGCGTTGAAGGGCTTGAAAAGGCTGAGAGCTTTATCATTGATGATGATGAAAAACAGCATGATGGTCTGAGAGTCTTTGACCGAGAGTATATAATGGTCGCTTACGTAGATCCACATGCCAGTGATTGCGACAGAATGATCAATGAGCATATCGATACGGGACGGATCGTTGCATATCTTCAACGTAAAGATGACTTAGTGTATATATATTTTGTCCCGTTGATCGGCCAGCAGACGGAAGAATGGCTTGCAGCATTTGAAGACGATGGTAGCAAAATGTTTGACAAGAGAAATGTAATCGGTATTTACAGGGCTGTAAACGCTGAAGGTGTCCTTGATTGGCTCGAAGATATGAAAAACAGGATGGAGGAACATAATGGATCTCATTGAAGTGCTCTCCTCAGGCGCCTACAGGGGCGCAAGCATACTAAAAGACCTCGCTCAAAAGGACCGCATGCTGATGGCACGCGTATAATAGGTCTTTCCTGGAGATAATAATACGATGCACCGCAGATCTGCCGGGGCAGGGTCCTACGACCTTACTCAGGGCAGCATACTTAAAAAACTTGTAATATTCTTCCTCCCTGTAGCCGCCGGGACCATAGTGCAGCAGCTCTACAACACTGTCGATGCTATAATCGTCAGCAAGTACGTAGGCACTGCAGCCCTTGCCGCCGTAGGCGGCAGCACCACCCAGATAATCAACCTCCTCATAGGCTTTTTCGTCGCACTCACGAGCGGAGCCTCGGTAGTAGTTGCGCATTCCTACGGTGAGAAGAACCGCGAGGCCGTAGCCCGTTCGTCCGGTACGGCCGTGGTGCTCTGCGCCATCATAGGCATATGCGTGACGGCCGTAGGCGAGCTTCTTGCTCCGGTATTCCTCGGCTGGATGAATACCCCTGCGGATACTGTAGTTCAGGCCGCTTCTTATCTCAGGATATGCTTCGGCGCCACTGTATTCGTGCTTATCTACAACATGGGCGCGGGCATACTCAGGGCGTCCGGGGATTCCGGAAGGCCGTTCAAGTACCTGCTCTCCTGCTGCATCTGCAACGTGGTCCTGGACTATATCCTCGTAAAGATAGCCGGCTGGGGAGTTGAGGGCGCCGCAATAGCCACGGCGGTCTCACAGATAATAAGCTGCGCGCTGGTCCTGATAAGGCTCTGCAGGGCGGATGAGGCGTACAGGCTCACAAGGAAGAACCTCCGCCTGGACCGTCCCATCTTAAGGCGCATGCTTAAGATAGGCATCCCTTCCGGGCTTCAGAACACCATGTTCGGGCTCTCGAACGCCATAATCCAGACCGGTGTGAACGCACTGGGCACCACGATAGTGGCGGCCTGGTCCCTTACGGGCAAGGTGGACGGCTTCTACTGGGCAGTGATAAACGCCGCAGGGACAGCCGTCATGAGCTTCGTGGGACAGAACTACGGCGCGGGGCGCATGGACAGAGTGAGGGGCTGCGTAAAGACCAGCCTCCTGGTGTTCTCCGGCGCCACCATTGTCATAAGCGGACTGATATTGACAGTAGGAAGGCTGGCGCTTCCGCTGTTCTCTGACGATCAGGTGCTTTTGGACTACACCTGGCAGATAATGCTGTACTTTGTGCCTTACTACTTCACCTGGACCTTTATAGACGTCCTGAGCGGTACGCTTCGCGGCTCAGGGGACGCGGTATCGCCCATGATAATAATGGGTCTGGGGATCTGCGCGTTCAGGGTATTCTGGGTGCTGGTGGTGTTCAGGATATTCTTCCCGACCCTCATGGTGCTGTCCTTAAGCTACGTAACGTCCTGGGTGATAACCGACATAGCGCTGGTGATAAGATATCTTAGCTGGTCGAAAAAAGTGCTTGCATAAGCCTTGCCCTTGTGCTAATATAATTAGGCATTTTGATCAGAAACAAGGAGGAAACTCGAAATGAAAGAAGGAATCCATCCCAAATATATGGACTGCAAGGTTACCTGCGCATGCGGAAACACGTTCATGACAAAGTCCAACAAGCCGGAGATAAAGCTTGACGTATGCTCTGAGTGCCATCCGTTCTTCACCGGTCAGCAGAAGTTCATCAACCGCGGCGGCCGCGTAGAGAAGTTCAAGCAGAAGTACAACATCAAGTAATTCCAAGAAAAGACGATCTTTTGACCCGGCTTTTTCAGGCCGGGTTTTTGTCTTTATCCCGACGGAGGACAGATGCCGGATCTGAAAGTAATAGAAGGAGGCCTTAAGGCCGTTCCCAGGGATAAGCTTATCTTTGCGGACGCGGCCGTTACGGACACCAGACTCATGGGTGTCCTGGGTCTTAGAGTGCACTGGAAGGACCCTGACGCAAAGGAAGGCGAGCAGGATATCTTCCAGTTTTACTATTACGACATAGAGGAGATTGGCCTGGACTCCCTCAACGTGTACGCCATCAACGGCACGGAAGGGCTGGACTATCTCAACAAGCTGAACTTCGGAGGCCTGGGAGCAGGTTTCTGGCCTGTTACAGAGATCGAGGCGCGCTATCTCATCTGCCGCTTCATAGAGGAGACCAAGAGAAAGAAGCAGCCCCTGCCGGACAACGTGTACGAGGCGGACTTCATCCTTAAGCATCCTCCCGTGCTTACGCCGGAGGAGGTAAGGGCTCTGAACCTTAAGATGTGCACCTTCATAAAGACGGACTACGGTGCCATCAACTACTACCTTATGAGGCTCTTCGGAAAGGATCCGGAAGGCGCGGACCTGCTGGTCTCCGCAAACGCCCGCCCGGAGGATCTGGAGGACGTCTCCCTGGACACCCACGCAACATTCCTTAAGAACCGCATAGAGCCCTACACGGACGAGACGGGGACCTCCTATCTCTGCGAGTCCATGGTTGACGGGGTGAGCTCTCACTGGATAGTCACCAGCGAGCTCAAGCTATCCGGAGGAAAGATCACCTCCTGCAAAAAGCTCTCTGCCTTTAAGATAAGCAGCGCCGAGGCCTCCATGAAGACCACCAGAGGCGAGTATGTCACGGTCTTTGAGATACTATGCGAGATGGACGATTTCGACAAGAGCTTCGACGCCTTCACCCTGGGCGCCACCAGGACGGACCACGAGACAGGAGAGCTGTTCATGTGCTTTAAGGAGGACAACCTCCACGTGGAGCAGCCGGAGTTCAGCCTCTCGGACGACATAAAGACCATGTATTTCGTCAGCGATTTCGGCCAGCTGATAGTGTCCGCCTACAGCAGGGAGGACATCTGGATAGCGGAGAACCTCATCATGAGCACGGATCTTTCGGACAAGCTGGAGATAACCGGACGCTACAATTTCGTGTACGGGATAATCTATGATTTCGCCACCAGCGGATACACGGATTTCGACGCATTCGTGGACGATATCAAGCTCAATTGATATTGACTGAAAAGGCGCTTTGTGGTATCCTTTTCTGCGAGGAGATCCGCTCCTCCCAACATGGGAAGGCAGATGTGCGCCCGTGATAAAAATATATAACAGCTCTCATCAAGAGCGGCGGAGGGAATAGGCCCGATGATGCCCGGCAACCTGCGAAAAGCAAGGTGCCAAATCCTACAGAGCGATCTGAAAGATGAGGAAACGCAGAAACAGCCTCGTCTAAGACGGGGCTTTTAGTTTCCCCGGGAAAGGACATTTTAAATGAAAAGACTTTTTACTTCTGAATCCGTTACCGAAGGTCATCCCGACAAGGTCTGCGATCAGATAGCCGACGCCGTGCTGGACGACGCCCTGCGCCAGGACCCCTTAAGCAGGGTGGCCTGCGAGGTCTTCGTCACCACTGGTCTCTGTACCATAATGGGTGAGATCACCACTAAGGGATACATAGACTTCCAGGGCATAGCCCGTCAGGTGATAAAGGAGATAGGCTATGACAGGGGCGAGTACGGATTCGATTACTACTCCTGCGGCATCTTAAGCTCCGTGCACGCGCAGAGCCCGGACATCGCTCTGGGCACCAACGACGAGGTAGGCGGAGCAGGAGATCAGGGGATAATGTTCGGATACGCCTGCAACGAGACCGAGGAGCTGATGCCTCTTCCGATCTCCCTTGCGCACAAGCTGGCGGCAAGGCTGGCGCAGATAAGGAAGGACGGCACTGTTCCTTACCTGAGGCCGGACGGCAAGACCCAGGTGACGGTGGAGTACGACGAGGACTGGAAGCCCCTGAGGGTGGACACGGTGCTCATCTCCACGCAGCACGACGAGGACGCCACCATAGAGCAGATACGCTGGGACCTCATGGACCACGTAATAAAGCCCGTCATTCCGGAGAAGCTGCTTGACGAGAACACCAAGTACCTTGTCAACCCCACGGGACGCTTCGTTATAGGGGGACCTCACGGGGATACAGGTCTTACCGGAAGGAAGATCATAGTCGACACCTACGGAGGCTACGCACGCCACGGCGGCGGCGCCTTCTCCGGCAAG
>JAFRZB010000026.1 GCA_017442785.1 Bacillota bacterium | reverse complement strand
ATCAGCGCAAACTCGGTGTGCTTACCCCGGCAGAAAAGCATACACAGTACATGATGGCTGCATAAAAAACTCCAGCCTCAAATCGAGACTGGAGATAAAAATTTCTCTTTTTTAATTGTCTACTTGACGAGAAGCAGTTCAAGGCGGGATCGGTTTTTTGATCTTTCACCATCTTATGCCGCGGGCGCCGTGGCTCCGTCTTGCTCAAGCCACCGGCGAGCCGGTCTTCGAGGTCTGGAGCTTATCTTCGCGGACGATGGGATTGGCCTCCTTCTGGACATCCTTGCTCATGCTTTCTACAAAGTCCTTAAAGCGCGGATCCGAGAGCACCTCAGCTGTATACTTCCTTAAGATCGTTTCTGGCTTTTCCTTCGGCATTGAGATCCAGATCCTTATTTTTTTATGATCCTTCAGTGCCGTGTCCAGCGCATATGCTTTTTCATATACTTCGCCGTCATTTTCTCTGTGTATGTAGCTGAGCAGAGACTGGATGTTTCCCAAATGATCCTTACGAAGCTTTGCGATCTTATTCGCGGGGGCGGGGTCTCCCAGCTGTACGGTATTCTTCGGATAGTATGTGCCCTTGTTACATCCTCTTGTCCATCAGATGTCCAACAAAACTTGGCAGCTCTTACCTTCTCAGCCTGAAGGTCTTCGGGGCGAGCTTATAAGTAAGCGCAAGAGCGACTGCTGCGTATACGACGGCAAACACGCACACTATTATCCCGAACAGAAGCGCGTTTTCGCGCAGGGCCTTTATCTGCATGCAGGCATAGCAGACGGCATAGGTAAGGGTCATGACTATACGGTAGGCCACGCCTTTTTGTGCAAGGCCCTCGGTGTAGGGCTGGAGCAGATAGTACATGGCAAGGTAATGCACTGAGAAGAACACGGACATGGCTATGACGGTCACGAACATGATCAGGTATTCTGCGGGTCTTTCCGTGCCGCCGCTGGCAAAGTAGATAAGGGGAAGCCCTATGGCAACGGCGCCGGAGGGCATCAGGTTTATCTTCACGAGGGTCTTGAGCCTTTCCGTGAATATGCCCAGGATAACGTCCGGTCTGCGGTAGAAATTGTAATTCATCATGCTGCTGTCGCAGTTGAAGAACATCGCCTGGGTGATGGTCTCGCCGCGGTTTATAAAGTACAGAACAAAGAGGAATATCGGAAGGAAACCAAGTATCCTGCCGTTTATCTCAGCGCCCACCCCGGGTACAAAGCGGCAGGCTGCGGCCGCAAGGACCATAAGGACCGCCAGGATCACTGCAAGACGGGAGGCCGCCCTTGTAAGCAGTTTGCGGTGGCGCCTTACGAACAGCGCGTTGAAATATGCGAAGCCCCGTTTACCGGCAAAGCGTTCGGCGTCCGATGAGGGTGCGTCCTCGCTTATCTTTTGCAGCATGCCTTCCTTTACAGCCTTGTTCAGCACTGCGCCTTTTTCGGCTTCTCCGGACGGACGGTTTTTGAGCTCCACGCTTTTTAGTATGCGTCTGTAATCCCCTGCGTGGAGCAGAAACACCATGCAGGCGGCTCCGCCGAGGACGAAGACTACGCAAAAGGCCGCGGCAAAAGAAGCGGGTATCCCTCTTCCGAAAGCGATCGCAGGAACGTATGCCGCCAGCAGAAGCAGCAGGATGATCGCCAGCATAAGCTTTCCCATGCCCTCGGTGTCCCCGGAGAACAGCGCTCCTCTGCGCCTGAAGAACCATATCTGGAAGGCCGAAGCGCATATCTTGGCGCCTGCATTATACAGAGGCAGCAGAAGGACGAGCAGGGGAGAGAGCGAAAGCCCCGGGATCAGCGCGTTGAACAGGCCTATCACGATTATAAAGCCCAAAAGCGTCTTGATCAGGAAATAGATGTAGTTGGATAGCGCGTATTTTCTGGCGTCCATGCGCATCAGGAAGACCGCGTATGACATTTCGTCGGAAGGGTCGAACAGCGTGTTGCGGAGAAACGCCCCTATGAGTGTCAGGAAAAAGAATATATTCAGCGCCATCGGGCCCGCAGGACGCGCAGGAACTGCATCTTTTGTGAGCAGTATGCAGGGCAGCGCGATCATCAGACCCAGATAGATGATCTTTCCGAAGAAGAACGAGAACAGCTCCCCGAAGCCCGCAAAGACCATGACGATCACCTTGATCCAGCTCTTTGCGTAGACGTCTCCCGGAAGCAGTCTTTTCAGAAGCGGCACATGCCTCAGGACGCGCAGAGTTCCGTTTACCCGGCACTCGATGCGCAGTCTGAAGGATATGAGGAAAGCGTCAATCATGCTGCGCCTCCGCATCCCCGGCCGCGCGGTCGTCTTTCAGGGCCGCAATGATGCTTGCCTTGTATTCCTCGCTGCCAAGCTGGCCGCGGTCCATCAGGGAGAGCACTCCGTTGTGCAGGATGACTATCTCATCGCACATGTCCAGAGCAAGCTCCATTATATGCGTTGAGAGAATGGTTATGTGCTCTGCCTTGCGGCTTTTGAGAAGCGTCTTCATCTCGTCCTGGGCGACTACGTCCAGCGAGGTGAGAGGCTCGTCCAAAAGAAGCACCAGCGGATCTGCTATCAGGTTCAGCAGCATCTGCATCTTGTTCTTCATGCCGTGCGAGAAATCCCTCAGAAGCTTGCTGCGGTCGTCCGGGTCTATCTGCACGCTGTCGAGGTAACGGTCCGGGCTCAGCGGGTGTTCTATCTTCCCCTCGTTTATCTCCAGGAAGAACTTTAAAAGCTCCCTGGCGGTAAGGAATTCCGGGACCACCGGCGTGGAGAGCACGTAGCCCACGTCGTCGGGCGTTATGCTTCTGCTCTGTCCGTTGTCATCCAGCAGGAAAAAGCTGCCGGAATCCATCTTAAGGTCCTCGTTAAGGCAGTTGAAGAAAGTGGTCTTTCCTGCGCCGTTGCGCCCCAGGAGCGCATATATCTTGCCTTGCTCAAAGGTAAAGGAAGCCCCTTTCAGGACCTCCTTTTTATCGAATGACATCCTTATGTCTTCTGCTGTCAATCTCATTGCCGATACTCCGTTTTTTTACGGATATTATACACTCTGCGGCATACCCGTTCAAGCCTGCGCGGTGCAGTGGTCACAGGTGAAAAAAGTTCGGAAATAAAATATGAGAGCGTATGGTATAATATATCTGTTATCCGGATAGATCCGGTAGTTCATATTAAGAGGCGCAAATGAAAACTGACTACATTGTATCGCTGCATAATAATTATCAGAACATGATCAATTCCTTCATCAGGAGCTTTCCGAACAAAGGACTGATCAGCTTTGCAAGTATCGACGAGTATGTACGTTCCTGTGCCATTGTTATATGGTCCAAAGGCAATGTGGATACGGAGGATTGCAGGTCTGTGCTCAACGAGATATATTCGTCTTCTGCGAGTCGAAGATACTACGATCGCAACGAAGTAGAAAAGGTCATAGAACTATATAAAAGCTATAACCAGAGATCTATCGTGCCCGATTTCTTTATAAAGATAGTCAGGTACGATGCCGCGCATAATACAAACTTCAGCCGTGTATTAGCCGAGATCTTTGAGGTGCTGTTTATCCAGTTCGCAGTAATAGATGAACGGATGGAATATGCAGAAGCATCGCAGATCACGGAGATCCACGAAAAGCTGATATATCACTGTAATATGAATAATGTCGTTCCGCGGAACACCAGAAAAACGGATCCGTTCAGTCTTGTCGAGGGTGGTGACGGCACTGCGGAGCAGTTCGATGACGGTCCGGTACAGATCGCGGCTGAAGGCAGGGATCCCGAAGCAATAAAAGAGCTCGATGAGCTGGTCGGTCTTGAAAACGTAAAAACAGAGATCAGGAGCATCGTAAATTTCGCTAAAATACAGGCTATCCGGAAGAAAAGAGGTCTGAAGGTCTTCCCGATATCCTATCATCTGGTCTTTATCGGAAATCCGGGTACAGGAAAGACCACTGTCGCAAGGATCGTAGCTAAGATATACAAAGAGATTGGTCTGTTGTCTAAAGGGCATCTGGTCGAGGTCGACAGAAGCGGTCTTGTTGCAGGGTATGTCGGACAGACTGCTATCAAAACACAGGAGGTTATTGCGAGGTCCATGGGAGGGATCCTGTTTATCGATGAAGCATACATGCTCAGCAGTGAGCGTGATGTTTTCGGACAGGAAGCGATCGACACCCTGCTGAAAGCAATGGAGGATCACAGGGATGATCTTATCGTGATCGTAGCCGGTTACGAGTCTTTGATGAGGTCGTTCATAGAATCAAATCCAGGGCTTAAGTCGAGGTTTAACAGGTTTATCCATTTTGAAGATTATACGCCTTCAGAATTGTTTGATATCTTTACCGGGCTGTGTTCTAAAAACCAGTACACTCTTTCACAGGATGCAGAAACACTTGTAAAGGAATACTTTTTCCGGATATACGAGGCCAGGACGGAAAGCTTCGGGAACGGTCGTGCTGCCAGGAACTGCTTCGAAAAAATGATCACTAACCAGGCGAACAGAATGGCACAGTATAAAGAGGCTTCTCTGGAAGAGATCCAGACTATCGAGAAGGAAGATCTTGCATTTCTTGAGTAAATATAGGGCGCTGAAGAAGATCAGAGCTTTATCTCTTTGCGGATGGTATCCAGGGAGACGCCGTTCTCCGATGCCAGCCTTGCGAGGTCCTCGTATTCCGCCTTGGCCTTTTCCGTGCCCATGCCGGAGGCTCTCTTGACCCTTACGTCGCCGTAGGGAGTGGAGACGGTCTCCAACTTCCTGTCCAGGACGTAGCGGCTTATGTCCTGCCTGCGTATCCCGAGGGTGGAGGTGTGCTTCATTATCTCGGAGGCGAGCCTGTCTGCGTCTTCGGGCATGCAGAGGACGCTGAGCATCACCGCGGGGCGGTTTTTTTTCATGTTTATGGGCTGTGTGTAGACGTCTCTTGCTCCGGCGGCAAAAAGCCTCTCCATGGCAAAGGCAATGTCCTCGCCCGTCATGTCGTCTATGTTGCATTCCAGTTTGGTTATGGTGTCCCGCTGTCCTTCGGTCTCCCCGAGGAAGGCGCGCACGCAGTTGGCGCGTTCGAAGTCCTTTTTGCCCATGCCGTAGCCTATGGCTGTCGTCTTCATCACCGGCATGTCCCCGAAGCTGTCGGCAAAGTATTTGAGAAGAGCAGCGCCTGTGGGGGTGCAGAGCTCGCCCCGGACGCTTCCGCCGTAGGAGGGGACCCCGCTGAGAAGGAGGGCCGTAGCAGGAGCCGGTACGGGCAGTATGCCGTGAGCGCAGCGAACATGGCCGGAGCCCACATGTACGGGGGAGACTGTCACACGGTCCGGAGCGATCTTTTCCATCAGCAGGCAGACCGCCACGACGTCTGCCACGGCGTCCATGGTGCCAACCTCGTGGAAATGGATCTGGCTGACCTCGCATCCGTGGACCTTGCTCTCCGCCTCCGCAAGAAGGGAGTAGACCGCCTTGGCGTCCTTCTTTACCTTTTCGGAGACGTTCAGTCCGTCTATCAGGGCGCAGATGTCTGCTATTGACGAGTGGTGATGCTCCTCATGGTGCTCGTGGTGATGCTCCCGGCCGTGGCCGTCCGCGTCAATGGACTCTTCCACCTCGCCGTTTACGGACACCTCAACATGAGTGCCCTTTATGCCGCACTTTACGGAGTCCTCAGCTAAGACTTCCACGCCGGGCAGTCCGAGGGACTTCATCTTATCCGTAAAGCCCTTCCTGTCTCCGGTAAGCTCCAGCAGAGCGGCCGTCAGCATGTCTCCTGCGGCGCCCATGGCGCATTCGAGGTACAGTGTTTTCATGGGAAAGTCCTCCTACTTGTTGAGCGAAAGACCGGCCCTGTTAAGGGCGATCACAAGGATGGGTATGAGTATTATCTGAAGTATTATGCCCGGGACTGCATTCGTGAAGGCCCCCGCCAGGAACATGGTCCAGGTGAACTTTAGCCCGGCTGCGCCGGCAAGTATCATCCTTACCGTACCCCATACTATCCTGCCGGCTATCATAGCGATGAGAAGGGCGGCGTAGGCGGCCCACTTCTTTTTGGGCAGCAGACGGTACAGAAGCCCCGACATCATGCCGTAGACGGCAAGCTCAAAAGCCATGCCAACGGCGCTTGGGAACATGGCGGGCATGCCGAATATGACGGAGCGCAGCAGCGGGGCTATGAAGCCTACTGCAAGTCCCCAGGGCCATCCGCACATGAAGCCGCACAGCAGCGCGGGTATGTGCATGGGGCAGAGCATGGCGCCTATCTCGGGTATCTGCCCGGTTATGAAGGGCAGGACAAGTGCAATGGCCAGGAACAGCGCCGAATATGTCAGTTTTTTTATGTGCAAAGAGCTCATCTTTCGATCTCCTGAAAAAAGGAAACAAGAATTTCTGTACTTAATAATTCAGTATAACAGAAAACAACGGAAACTTCTATCCCCCCCAGGGGCTTGCGGTGTTCGAACGGCTTGTTATAATCATCTCGTAGAAAAACATTACTGTATTTCGGAGGTGATCCTATGCATATGGCAGACGCACTGCTGGCTCCCGCTGTTGCGGGCACCATGTACGCCTTTTCCGCGGCGGCAGCCGGTCATTCCATCTATAAGCTCAGAAAAGATGACGATCCCAAGAAGCTCCCGACCATGGCGGTAAGTGCCGCTCTTGTATTTGCGGGGCAGATGATAAACTACACCATCCCCGGGACAGGTTCTTCCGGGCACATGTGCGGAGGAATGCTGCTTTCGGCTCTGCTGGGGCCTCAGGCAGGATTCCTGTCCATGATAGTAGTATTGCTGATACAATGCCTGTTCTTTGCCGACGGAGGCCTGCTTGCCCTCGGGGCTAACATTTGGAACATGGCGTTCTACGGCTGCTTCGTGGGGTATTATCTCATCTGGCGGCCGCTTATGAGGGGCAGGCTCTTCGGTGAAGGAAAAGGAGCCCAGAGGGGAAGGATCATCCTTGCCTCCGTGCTCGGCTGCATCATCACCCTTCAGCTGGGCGCGTTCTCGGTAGTGCTTGAGACATCGCTCTCCGGCATCACCGAGCTTCCGTTCGGAGGCTTCGTGGCCCTTATGCAGCCCATACACCTTGCCATAGGCCTTGTTGAAGGGCTTATTACAGCGGCGGTGCTCTGCTTCGTGTACGAGTCCCGTCCGGAGCTCCTCCGGGATATAAACATATCCGCCGCGGGCAAGGCGAGGCACTCCCTTAAGACCACCATCGCAATACTCGCGGTGCTGGCTCTGGTAGTTGGCGGCGGTCTGTCGCTTCTTGCAAGCAGCAACCCGGACGGCCTTGAGTGGGCGTTGTTCGGCAACGCCGAGGAAGGCTATTCCGAGAACATGGGCCTTGACGAGGACGATTACGGCATATCAAGTTCGGCCGCGGAGAAGGCAGAATCCATACAGGAGTCCACGTCCTTCCTGCCTGATTATTCGTTTGCGGACAGCGACAGTCCGGTGGGCACCACGGTATCCGGTATAGTCGGAGCCGCTGTAGTAGCAGCCGTCGCCGGGGTGATATGCGCGGCGTTCGGGTTCTTCCGGAAAAGGAAAGCATGAATAAGCTTGAGACCGCATTAAGAGATATTTCCGAGATGGACCGGTTGGCAGTAAAGAGCTCACCGGTCCATGGTTTAAGTCCGCTCGCAAAGCTGCTGGTTACCGTCGCATACATAGCCGTGACGGTCTCGTTCAGCAAGTATCAGCTGAGCAGGCTCTTTATCATGATAATCTATCCGCTGCTGATGTTCTCTGCAAGCGGCATAAAGATAAGCACCTGCCTTTACAAGCTGCGCATAGTGCTTCCGCTGGTGGCGTTCGTGGGGCTCTTCAATCCCATCTTTGACAGGTCGCCCATGCTCAGGATAGGCGGTGTGGCGGTCTCCTCCGGAGTCATCTCCATGATAACGCTCATGCTCAAGGGCGTCTTTTGCCTTATGGCGTCGTTCCTTCTTATAGCGACTACTCCCATGGACAGCATATGCGCTGCCTTAAGGAAGCTGCACGTTCCGTCAATGCTGGTCACTTTGCTGCTCCTTACGTACCGCTACATAGGGGTGCTTACACAGGAGGCGGCCGTAATGAGCGACGCTTATGCACTGAGAGCGCCGGGGCAGAAGGGCATCCATTTCTCCGCATGGGGGTCGTTTACGGGGCAGCTGCTGCTTCGGAGCATGGACAGGGCGGAGGAGCTTTATACATCAATGCAGATAAGAGGCTACCGCGGTGAGTTCCCGTACGCCAAAAGCTCGCCTTTTTGCGGCAGGGACGCGTTATTTGCCGCAGTCTGCATAGGGATCTTCGTGCTGCTGCGTTTTGTGGACGTGGCTTCGCTTGTCGGCGGTCTGTTCGTGAGGTGAATCATGATAGAGTTCGATCATGTATCGTTTGAATATGAAAAGGGAAAGCCCGTGCTTACCGACCTCTGCCTTTGCATAGGACAGGGCGAGAGCGTGGGCCTGATAGGCGCCAACGGGGCCGGAAAATCCACCATCTTAAAGCTGATACTCGGGCTTATAAGGCCCACGTCCGGGACGGTTAAGGTGTTCGGTTTGGAGACTGTAAAGGAGAACCTGGCAGGGATAAGAAAGCGCGCGGGCTTCGTGCTGCAGGATCCGGACGACCAGATGTTCATGCCCACGGTCCTTGACGACATGCTCTTTGCACCGCTCAACTACGGGATGAGCAGGGAGGAGGCGGAGGCTAAGGCGGACGCCGTCCTTAAGGAGCTGGGTCTTGAGTACCTTAAGGAGCGCTATAATCACAGGATATCCGGCGGGGAAAAGCGCATGGCCGCGATAGCCACCATACTCACCATGGAGCCCGAGATGATACTCATGGACGAGCCGTCGTCCTCTCTTGATCCCTACAACAGAAGAAAAGTCATTAATACCATAAAAAAACTGCCGCAGACCAGGCTCATAACGTCCCACGATCTGGACATGATACTGGATACGTGCAGCAGGGTAGTACTTATCTCAGGGGGCAGGATAGCCGCGGACGGCCCTGCGGAGACGATACTGACGGATAAAGCTCTCCTGGAAGCCAACCGCATGGAGCTTCCGCTGTGCCTTGCGGGAAGATGATCATCCTGCGAAGAACTCGTCGTATACTTCCTTGGATATCTTTTCGTAGCGGGAGATCATGAAGAACATGAGGCCGCCGAGGACTATGATGTTGAAGGGTATGAACCAGGGGTGGAGCTTTGCGAGTATCAGCAGATACAGCACATACGCCCTGGGGTTGAAGGTCAGGACGTTGGTCAGCTGTACGTATTTGCGGCTCCTGGAGATGTATGCCCTTGAAAGCTCCGCGGTGATGACGCCGCCGTTTTCCTCAATTGCCTTAAGAAGGCGCTGAGCGTTGGGAGCCAGCCTCTCCTGAGCCCTGGTATAGAAGTAATAGACACGGAGATAGAGTCTGTTGTAGAGGGGCGTACCCTTGCTTTCTGCTATCTCCGCCTTTATCTTTTTTGAGCTGGTAAAGTTGGCGACATTGCCCTGGTCTAAAAAGTTCAGGTGAAGGCCGCGGTAGTAGTCCGCCATCCTTGCCTGCTCTCCGTGGCAGTAGCCGCACGCTGTCATGACTATTACTATTCCCCAGGACCATCTGATGTTGGTGAAGGGAACGGTCTCGTTCATCATTCGGAGGATGAGTACTATGTATACTGCGGCAAAGTTGACGGAGTCCACGAGGCCGTCCAAAAAGCGCCCCAGCTGGCTGCTGGTGTGGGTGATCCTGGCCACCTGACCGTCCGCGCAGTCCAGTACCACGGCGAAATACTCTATTACGACTCCGGCGAGGTTTACCCAGACGTTCCTTGTGTAGAAGAAGGCGCTACCGCACACTCCTACCACCAGGGATAGGAGAGTTACGGTGTTGGCGCTAATTCCGTGGCGTATGAAGAAGCGCGCAAGCAGCATGGAGAACGTCCCGTAAGCTATGGTATCGAAGCGGTCTTCGGTATCATTGGACTTCTGGGAATCCTCTATGTCTCTGCGGAGCTGTCCCTGCAGATCCTTTATTTTTTCTATCTCCGTGCGCGGAGCTTCCGTGACGTTTTTATCCTGATATCCGTTCATTGATGAAAAAGATGATTGTTGTATACGGCAAGGTTTATTTCTGATTTTTTTACCAAATTTGTATTATATCAATAAAAAACGATATAGTAAACACCTGTCTGAAAAAAAGAGGCGCTGCCGAAAAACACCTGGACATCAAAATAATGCTTCGGACGCAAAATGAGTGTATAATTACATTGTAAACCGCAGCAGGCACGGAAACAGGAATACGATACAATGTACAGAAAGATACCCTTTACAGAAGGCGAGACCGAGATCATCGGGACGCGCACCGCAAGGATGGGCAGAGTCCTGAACATCTATAATACACCGGTCACTCCGAGAGAAAACATCCATGCGCTTTTCGAGGAGCGCCATCCCTACTGGATGCCTGTGGTCACAGACATAATAGACCGCACCCCATCCGTTTACAGCTATAAGCTGGGAAGGGCAAGGCACGCCGACAATACCGACGTCTTCGGAATAAGGTGGACCTTCGTGGAGCAGGTCGGAGGCTCGATAGAAGAGCCCGGGCAACATTTCCTCAAGTCCATAGACGAGTGGAAGGATAAGGTGACGATTCCCGACATCGAGAGCTGGGACTGGCAGTCCGAGGTCCGGGAGATAGCCGCAGATCCGCGTTTTTCCATGCAGTTTACCTTCGTCAACGGCTTCTGGTTCGAGAGGCTGATATCCTTCATGGACTTCATGGACGCCGCAATGGCGCTTATAGACGAGGACTGCCGGGAAGACATAGAAGGCCTTTTCGGCGCCATGACGGACCTTGCCTGCAGGCTGGTGGACAAGTACTGCACGCTCTGGCCCATGTTGGACGTGATAGAGACCCACGACGACTGGGGGGCACAGAAGGCTCCGTTCTTCTCGCAGGACGTTGCGGACGAGCTCTTCGTTCCTTTCATGAAGCAGCTGAACGACCGCATCCACGGCTGGGGAAGGATCTCCACGCTGCATTCCTGCGGCCATAATGATGAGCGCATACAGGCATACATCGACGGAGGCTTTGACTACTGGGGCCCTCAGGAGATGAACGACATAGAAAAGCTCTACGACGAGTACGGAGACAAGATAGTAATTGGAGTGTTCCCGGAGGAACTGGACCTTGCGCAGCTTACCGCGGATGAGCAGCGCCGTGCCGCCAGGAAGCTCGCCGACCGTTACTGCAGGCCCGGAAAGCCGGCTATGCTCGGCGTAAATGCCACAAAGCGCATGACTCCCGCTTTCCTGGATGAGATCTACAGATACACCAGGCAGCTATACCTGGACATGCAGCCATAAAGACGGCCCGTTTACGGTTTTTCGGACAGATGAGGCGTTTTAAGTCCTCAGTGTCCGCAAGAACCGCTGAAAAAGTGCGTTTCGGGCGTGTTTTCTGAGAAGGATGCGGCTTTTTCAGGGGTCTTTTCGCGGGAAGATCAACAAAACCTGAGCAAATCAGCTTCAAAACGGCAGTTTTATACTGGTTTTCAGGTAATGATACTGACTGCGACACGTAAAAACTGCGCAACTGTCCGATTTTATAAAAACAGAACAAATCAGAACTGCGCAAATGAGCATAAACCGATATGAAAAATAGGAGAACATGCCATGAAGCTTCTTCACGTAACTATCCAGACCTCCCGTTTTGAGGATGAGATAGCTTTTTACCGGGATATCGCCGGCCTTTCCGTAGAGCGCGACATGCGCCCCGCCGGCCGCAGCATGGTGTTTCTTTCCGACGCCGCCGGGGATACCTGCATCGAGATAATAGGGGCTCCGGGAGCCGCTGCATGCAATGCTCCGGATCTTTCGATAGGCTTTAAGACGGAAGATGCTCCGGCCCTGCGCGAAAAGCTGCTGGGTCTCGGCCTGGAATGTACGCCGATGATCGAGCCCGGCCCGGGCGTGAGGTTCTTTTTCGTAAGGGATCCCGCGGGCCTTAGAGTACAGTTCATGGGCTGACAGAACGTGTCAGAGGGATCATGGAGGAAAGGCACGGAATGACTGCTTTTGAATTAAAAAACGAGCTTTGCGGCAACATCTCCGAAGAGGAGTGGGCTGCGCTTGAGGCCGGGGAAGGCCTGTATATCAACGACCACAACCGGAGCACCATGCTCCGCATGAGGGACTGGGCGGGAGAGGACGCCGAGGTGCCGGAGGCTTCCGTAAGGGAGCTTTCGGAGGATCTTTCCGCCTATCTGAGCGAGTTCATGGGCGACCACCCTGAGGCTCACAAGTGGATCATAATGGCATGCATATACCTGACGTTTATGGAACGCATCCCCATGCATCCCAAGAGCACGGGCTGGGAGTATGTGGACGGGCGCTACGTCTGTCCGCACTGCGTCCCGGACAGCATCATATGCGGGTACTGCATGTGCGAGCCGATGGTGCTCAAAAAAATAAGCATCAGCGATTCTTCTGCAGATCGTTAAGTGTAGGCATCATTTTGGGGTAGGGTATGTGCTCTCTTCCCTGGTATCTGTGCAGATAATCGACTACGATGAGCGAGAACAGGAGAGATGCTCTGCTCCTGGGGTTTGAATAGTCTTCGCCGACAGTCTTCTCTATTTTTGCAAGCTTACGTATTAGGGTGTTCCGGTGCATTTTCAGCGATTCGGAAGTTTTTGTGATATTGCAGTCGTTCTGAAGAAACTCCTGGTATATATGGCATAGATCCGTCCCGTTGTCTTCATCTTTGATGTCAAGGGTGAGTATCCCTGTGTGGCAGAGAAATGAAGGATTGCTGCCGAAATAATCCAATGAATGAAGGGCGCAGAGGTCAGCGATCTGATACATGAAAAACTCATCTTTTTTTATTATTCTTCCCGAGTCGATCTTTTCAAGAGTTCTTGCATATTGCAAGGTCTTTTTTGCCTGCGGATAAATGATGTTCAGTGAAGTTAGCCACATCGATTTCGGGGATATACAAACTATGGAATCATTTCTTTCGCAAAGCTGTTTGAGTTTGGTTTTGTTATATGCCAGATCGACGGCGTCATCGGATCCCTGTACAATTGCGACAATATCATTCTGATACTTGCAGACTATAGCTTCCGGGAACATCTGCTGTATTTCCGAAAGCATGCGTGCAGGAAGCATTATCCCGTGCCTGAAAGGCTCAAATACAAGCAGATGGTAAAACCCCCGAAGTTTTAACTGAATGTTTTTCACCCTTGCGAACAGTTCCTGTTTTTCCGCGATCCTTCCATTTATAAGATCGGATATAAGGATATCTGTACGGTTCGCAGTCTTATATATATTCATGAAATAGTTGCGGTTATAAAGAGTGATGATATCTGCGAATATATCGGACAGTTCTTCGGTATAGGGTGTGATCCTGTTCGTTTCTCTTACAGTAAGTATGTGTCCGCTGACACTTACACTGTCCGCAAAGACAGGATCGAGCCTGCAGCTGTAGTTCTGCAGGTCTTCTGTTAATAACGGATTCCATTGTCCGTAACTCAATGGCTTTATCAGCGATTCAGGAAATGAGTCTTTGGATATATGGGGCTCGAGGGCATTGCTTTTTAAACCGAGATGCTTGCTTCTGATCCTGTATCCGCTGGTCAACAGATAGATATCCGCTGCGAGTGGACTGCTTGCGTATTGAAAGAATTCCGACAGATCTTTCTCTGTGAATATTCCGCTGTGAATGCTGCTGTTCCAGTTGTCAAAACGCCGCTCTTCCCTGGATATTCGATTGACAAGATCATAAAGATTTTCATGTACCGCAATATAGCTGATCCTTGCAGTGTCATTGGCCGTGAAGATGCCATCGTCACAGGCTATTATGATCAGAATATCCTCAGAAGGATAATCATTAAGAGCCAGATAGTAAGCCTTTGATCCGATGTACAGAGTATTCGGATCGGAAGGTGTATGATCTGTGCCCAGTACCTCCATTCCGGAGAACGTCCTGTTGATGTTTGTCTTCAGCTCCTTGCCCAATATTACTCCGGAGTCGAGAATATCGGTGATCATTGCCCACGAGATCATAGTTTTACCTCTCAGTCATTCATTATTGGTGCATCTTATTTCATTATAGCGTATTTTTTGCCATTTTTGGTATATTTTGCACCACTATTATTTGGTTTATATCATTATTCACTCAATTTGTTCTGCGAATACAGGAGTAAACTGTATAACAGGATAAAGTGTTCGATACTGACCGAGTATGTGATAGGAGGGATGCGTATTGAAAGCGATAAGCCACATGGCCATATATTTCAATCGAAATTATCAGAATGATCTTTTTCACAGATAATCGGAGGTAAAACCATGGCGACAACAATATTGTTCTTTGTGATCGTTGCGTTGATCATTTTTATCGGGATCAAATTCGATATCAACTTCGGCCTTCTCGGAATAGTTGCCGGTCTGATAATCGCGGCACTGTTCTCGAAACAGGGGGCGGTTCCCGCCGTGACGGCATATTTCCCGTTCTCGTTGTTCTTTAATCTGTTTATTATTACTCTGTTCTATGGATTCGCGATCGAAGCCGGGGCCATGCACGGTATAGGTCAGCGCATAATCTACGCGTTCAGGGACAAGCCTCGCCTGCTCCCGTTCGTATGCTTCGTCATGGTCTATGTGGTATCTGCGATGGGCGCCGGCGCCATGTCTACTCCGCTCATCGTTTCCGGACTGGTCTTTTCTGTAGCGATCTCCGCGGGATATAACCCCGTGATCGCGTCGTTTACGGTATGGTCTGCAACTATGATAGGTGACCAGATGCCCTGGATGCCCAGCTACAATCAGCAGATAGACACATGGACGGCTTCTCTGGGCGTGGAGCATTCCGCATCCATACTTCGCGCGGTTCCGATCGGGATCGTTTGGAATGCAGCCGTTTACATCCTTTTATTCATAGTAATGTATTTTGTTTTCGGAGGATATAAGGGCAATAATAAGTCTCTTGAGATGGAAAAGCCCGAGCCCTTTACGAAGACTCAGAGGTTCACGGTAACAGTAGTTCTTTGCGTCATTTTCCTGTCAGCGATACCGCAGCTTATACAGATCATCGTCCCGAATCCTGTCACTAAGTGGATGACGTCCTTCCTTTCGATCCAGCTGCTCGCAGGCATAGGCTCTGTGATCCTTGCATTGGCGAAGGTGGCGAAATTCAATGAAGTACTTAAAAACCGCGTTCCGTGGGGTATAATAATCATGATGTGCGGAATGATGTTCTTCATGAAATTCTCCAGCGTGCTTAAAGTTGTGGAGACACTTTCCGCTCCTCTTACACGTTCCGGATTCCCGCTTGCGCTTATTCCGGCGCTGTACGTGCTTATCAACGGCGTCCTGACATACTTCTGCGACGGTCGCGCTGTCATGGGTATACTGATGCCCCTGTGGCCTGTGCTCGTAGCTGCAGGTGTACCGATGCAGTGCTTATATATCGCGGGTGCTCTCGGAGGAGCGATGCCGTCCTTCTCGCCGTTCTCAACAGGAGGCGCTATGGCTCTGAATGGATGCCCGGACAACATTCGTGACAAGGTGGTACGCACTCAGATGGTCCTCCCCTGGGCATTCCTGGTGATAGCCATCCTGCTCGTGGCGAGCGGACTTCCCAAGCTCGGTGCGATATGATCATTGTTTCCTCAGCGTTATTAAGGATGGGACTGTAAAACATGGCAACAATAATTCAGTTAGAGAACGGGCGGATCCCGGAGGCGACTCCTGAATCCGTCGGTATAAGCAGCCGCTGCATTCTGAACTATCTGGACAGGGTAGAAGCGGAGAATGTGAAGCTTCATGCTTTTCAGATTGTAAGGAAGGGAAAGCTCATAGCAGATGCGGTCGGGGCGCCTTATACGCACGACAGCTTTCACAGGATCTATTCCGCGGCAAAGGGCATAGTAGCGACTGCAGTGCTCCTTACGATACAGGACGGGCATTACAGTTTTGATGACAAAGTAGTCCAATTCTTCCCGAAGGAATGGATCCCCGAGGACCTTGATCCCAGATGGGAAAGGCTCACCCTGTATCACCTGCTTACTATGACTGCCGGCCATGCAAGAGATACCATGTTCACCATGCTGGTGGGAAAGAGTCCCTGCTGGGTAAGAACATTTTTTGAGGTAAAGCCCGAATACGAGCCCGGCACGCATTTTGTGTATGACATGGGCGCGCAGTACGTGATGAACGAACTGGTACGCATAGCAGTCGGAAAAGATCTCGGCGAGTATATGAACGAGAGGATATTCGAGCCTATGGGTATCAAGGCGCAGTGGCGATATACTCCAATAGAGGGGAACTTCTGGTCTTCCAGCTTGCAGCTCCAGCCAGAGGGACTTACAAAACTCTCATTGCTCTATCTTCAGGAGGGCGAATGGGACGGTAAGCAGCTGGTCGACAGGGAATTGATGCGCTACGCGATGCGTCAGCATGTTCCGAGCGAATCTGCATTTCCTGAGCTTGCAGGCAGAGAGGACGTTGCCGGTTACTGCCTCCATATGTGGAGGAATTCCTTCGGCGGACTGCGCTATGCGGGCGGCCAGGGTCAGATAGGCGTCATAGTGCCGGAATATGATATGGTATATTCCACGCTTGCTGCTGAGGATAGACCAAATCCACTTATAGATATCTTCTACGAGGAAATATTAAGAAGATGCAGCGAAAGACCTCTGCCGGAAGACCCTGAGTGCTATGCCGAGCTTAAGGCTCGTCTTGAAGGCTTCGGACTGGGGCCTCGCGGGGTAAAGCCTGAAGGAGGTAGGATCTCTGAGCTGTCCGGATGCACATTCAGTTTCGACGAGAACGAGTCCGGGCAGAAGAATATACGCTTCGACTTTCTTAAGGATCGGGTAGTGATCACCACCGGATCCGCAAAGGGTATAAAGCAGCATTTGTGCGGATATAACGGGGAATGGCTGGATAGCACAGGATACCTGCTTGTAGATAAAGAAGACGGAGAGATCGTGGATCTTGACAAGATATTCTTCTATGATGACAAGCAGACTTGTATTACAGGCGGCTGGCTGGATGACAGTACCTTTATATTCAAGCTGCGTGGGCCGGCCATGCTCTGTGACTACACTTATACATGCAGATTCGGGGACGATACCGTTGACATAGAACTCGCTTCTACATGTCATGCGGATCCCGCAAAGCGAATGGGCGAAGCAGCAAAGAACAAGACCTCGGTCCTGCATGGAAAGAAATGACAGAAACGGAGTGATCATATATGAGCGTACTTCAGTATAATTTCAGATCAGTGGTGCTTGGGATGGAGACCAGGATGGTGGTCACCATTCCGTCGATACCGGAATTCAAGGCGTTCAGCAGTGCATATAGACCGAAGGACGGAAAAAAGGGTTTCGGATTTGGAGGCGTAACAGTTGCTGACGCATACCCGAAGGACATCAAGTTCCCAACGCTGTATCTTGCGCACGGAGGATCCGGAGACTGTATGTCATATTTGGTCAATACAAACGTCGCAAGATATGCTAACGACAGACTGCTGATGACAGTCTGTGTGGATCTTGAGGAGAGTTTCGCCTGCGATATGGTCTACGGAAAGAAGTACTTCACATATCTGACTGAGGAAGTACCTGCACTTGTACAGTGCCTGTTCCCGAGCTCTGACAAGAGGGAGGACAATTTTATAGCAGGATTTTCCATGGGTGCGCATGCGGCACTAAAAGCGGCGCTTCGTTGCCCGGAAAAATACACCGCGGTCTGGGCTATGTCCGGGGCAAAGGATATGGTGAAGATGCGCAAGATGGCTGCAGAGATGGGTATGTCTTCCGGAGATACGGAGTTCTGGGCGTTCGGAAGCAGAGTGCCTGAAGATACTTACGGGACGGAGAACGATCTTCTGTTCCTGGCAGAACAACTCGGAAAGTCTGGAAAACAGCAGCCTATGATCATAACTTCCTGCGGGACTAAGGACTATGGGATCACTCTTTGCAGAGAGATGCATGAACATCTTACAAAATGCGGATTGGAGAATAAATTCATTGAGGCGGAAGGCTATGTGCATAACTTTGAATATGCCGATGCCATGCTTAAGCATGCTATCTATGAGGAATTCCCGATCAATATCCCGGAAGTATAGTATCATAAGCTTAGTATCAAAAAAGCAGTTTAACTCAGCACAGTCGCGTATAAACCGGTGACTGTGCTGAGCTTTTTGGAGGATCGGATCTACAGCTAAACGGACTGATCAATAGATGTTGTCAATAACCACCGATTATTGCTAAAATATAAGCAGTAATGAGGTGAATGAAATGTACAAGGATCTTAAGGGATACAAGGTGCTTATAACAGGGGGCTCCAGCGGGCTGGGGCTTGCGATGGCGGAGCAGCTGCTGTCTGAGGGAGCGTCCGTCATGATAACCGCGCGCGGAGAAGAAAGGCTTTTGGCCGCGGAGGCTTCGCTTGCGGCAAAAGGATACGACGTCTGTTCCTGCCCCATGGACGTGACGGACGAGGCTTCTGTGGCTAAGGCCGCCGCTCTGGCTGAGGAGCGCTTCGGCTGCCTGGACATGGTTGTCTGCGACGCGGGGATCGGCGGCAACGCGCCGGCGCTTAAGGGGCTTGCCCCGGGATACCGCGCGCTGGACGTTCCGGTAGAGGCCGTAAGGCAGGTGGTGGGGACCAACCTCATCGGTTTTTTTACTACGGTCAAGTATTTCGTTCCACTTATGGAAAAGCAGGGGCGAGGAAGGCTGCTCTACGTGTCCACCAGCACCTCTACCATGACCAGGGAAGGCCAGGTGCCCTACGGTCCGTCCAAGGCAGGCGCCGAGGCCATGGCCATAATACTTTCGCAGGAGCTGAAGGATAAGGGGATAACAGTCAACATCATATGCCCGGGAGGCTTTACGGACACCGCCATGGCGCCCGACGGAGCGCTGGACTTCATGATAAAAAGCGGCAGGCCTGTGCTTAAGCCCACGGTCATGAACAGCCTCATCTCCTGGCTGGCATCTCCGGATGCGGAGGGCGTTACGGGGCAGAAGTTCGTAGGAAAGGACTTCGCGCCGCCGGCAAAGATAAGAGAGGTATAGCATGCCTTTTGAGATAATACGGAATGACATTACAAAGGTCCGCGCGGACGCGGTCGTAAACACCGCAAACCCGCATGTTGCGGTGGGATCCGGCGTGGACAGGGCGATATACGAGGCAGCCGGCAGGGACGCGCTGCTTGCCGAAAGGGCAGTGATAGGGGAGCTGCGCCCCGGAGAGTGCGCGGCTACCCCGGCGTTTGAGCTGCCCGCAAAATACATCATCCACACCGTGGGGCCCGCCTGGGAGGGCGGAAGCTCCGGAGAGATCGAGACCCTCGCGCGGTGCTACCGGGGCTGCCTGGAAAAGGCCGAGGAGCTTAAGTGCGGATCCGTTGCCTTTCCGCTGATCTCCTCCGGCACCTACGGCTTCCCAAAGGACGCGGCACTTAAGACCGCGGTCTCGGAGATAAGCAGCTTCCTTTTCGGAAGCGACATGACAGTCTATCTGGTAGTCTATAACAAAGAGGCGTTCGAGATCTCCGGCAAGGTGTTCTCGGGAGTAAAGTCCTACATAGAGGAGTCCGAGATCCGCGCGCCGGAGAGGTCCCGGAACGTGTACTTCCCGGAGGGATCATCTGTTTTCGGCGGAGCCTCCGCGCCCAGGAGAAAGGCCGGAATCCTGCCGTCTTTGGGCATCCTGAAGAGACCGTCAAAGAGCATAGACGACGTCATAAAGGAGAAGGACGAGACCTTCCAGCAGTATCTGTTCAGGATAATAGACCGCAAGGGCCTTACGGATCCTGAGGTCTACAAGAAGGCAAACATAGACCGCAAGCACTTCTCCAAGATACGCGGGAATGTTGACTACAACCCCTCCAGAAAGACTGCCCTGGCTCTTGCCGTGGCGCTGGAGCTGAACCTGGACGAGACAAGGGATCTTCTCCTTAAGGCGGGGCTTGCGCTTACGCACAGCAGCACCTTCGACCTCATAATGGAATACTGCATAGAGCACAAGGTCTACGACATCTACGAGATAAACTGCATACTTTTCAGTTACGGACAGCCCACTCTGGGCGCGTAGCACAGGCCTGCGAAAAATGTCGCCCGGCAGGTGACCTCTGCCGGGTCTTTATTTGCTATCATCCTGACTGTAAGGAAAAGCGCCCGACGGCGCGGCAGTAAAAAGGAGGCAGAAAAATGGCAAATAAAGATCTTTGTGAAGTAGTATTCATCCTCGACAGGAGCGGCAGCATGTCCGGCCTTGAGGCGGACACCATAGGAGGCTTCAACGCTACCCTGGCAAAGCAGAAGAAGGAGCCGGGCGAGGTGCTCTGGTCCACCGTGCTCTTCGACGACAAGCACGAGGTGGTGCACGACAGAGTGCCCATCGCAAAAATAGAGAAGCTTACCGAGAACGAGTACTACGTGCGCGGATGTACCGCGCTTCTGGACGCCGTGGGCAGGGCCATACACCACATAGGCAACGTCCACAAGTACGCAAGGCCGGAGGACGTTCCCGGCAAGACGCTGTTCGTCATAACCACCGACGGCATGGAGAACGCCAGCAGAGAGTATACCTACGCGGAAGTAAAGAAGATGATAGAGCGCCAGACCGAAAAGTACGGCTGGGAGTTCATCTTCCTGGGCGCCAACATGGACGCTGTGAGCGTGGCCGGAAGGATGGGCATCAGGCCCGAGCGCTCCGCAACCTTCATAAATGACAGTGTGGGTATAGGCACCAACTACGCGGCGGTAAGCGGGGCCATGAGCGGTCTTCGCAAATGCGGAAGGATAGACGAGGAAGCGCTTGAGTCCGTAAGAAAGGACTATAAGAAGAGAAAGGGTCTGCTTGGAAGATAGAAAACTGTGGTATAATACCTCTATCACAGGAAAAAGAGGAACAGCAGCATGTATTATACCAACGTACTGGATCTTATAGGAAACACCCCGCTGATAAGCCTTGAGCAGACCACCGGCATGAACATCTACGCCAAGGCGGAGTTCCTAAACCCCGGCGGCAGCATCAAGGACAGGATAGCCCTTGCCATGATAGAGGAGGCCGAAAAGGACGGGCGTCTTAAGCCCGGCATGACGATAATAGAGCCCACCTCCGGAAACACCGGGATAGGCCTTGCGCTCTGCGGAGTAAGGAAGGGCTACAGGGTGATAATAGTAATGCCGGAGAACATGAGCGAGGAGCGCAAGAAGATAATCCGCGCCCTCGGCGCAGAGCTTGTCCTTACGGATCCCAAGCTCAGCATAGCAGGCTCCGTGGACAAGGCCATGGAGATGGCCAAGAGCTCTCCGGAGTACTTCGTTCCGCAGCAGTTCCAAAACCCCGCCAACCCGCGCATGCACTACAGGACCACAGCCGTGGAACTGGTCGAACAGCTCGGGAAGAAGATAGACATCTACGTATCCGGCATAGGAAGCGGCGGAACGCTCCAGGGCGTTGCACAATACCTGCTGGAGAAGAACCCGGACTGCAGGATAGTGGCTGTTGAGCCCAAGAACGTATCGGCTCTTCTGGGAGACGAGCCCGGACTGCATCAGATCCAGGGGATAGGGGACGGCTTCATACCGGACATACTGGATACTTCCATAATAACTGACATAGTGGAGGTCTCGGACGAGGACGCAATAAACACCGCCCGCGAGCTTGCTAAGGTTCAGGGCCTTCTGGTAGGGACCTCCTCCGGCGCCAATGTCTGGGCGGCAAAGAAAATGGCGGAAAAGTACGGAAAGGACAAGGTCATAGCGACTGTCCTTGCGGACCGCGCCGAAAGGTATTTCAGCACTGCGTTAATATAATGTTTACGGAGCGGAGGTATTGAAATGGCTGATTACGTAATGAACAAGGAAGGCAAGTACGGTTATCTTTTCGTGCAGGACTTAAGCGGCGCTCCCGAGAGCAGAAGGTCCGAGGAGGCTCTGGCAAGGTACAGAAGGTTCGGCGCCAGGCAGCTGTGGATAGACAGCAACTGCGTCCCCGGGGCCTTCCAGATGAACACATGCTTCTGGACAAAGCCCAACAAGGAGATAATGCTGCAGAACCCCAACGGCCCCGTGGTAAAGGGCCACTCTCACCCGTATCCGGAGATACTCGGCTTTGTGGGCACCAACCCCGACGATCCTTTCGATCTCGGCGGAGAGGTGGAGTTCTGGGTGGAGGACGAGCCGCATATCGTCACAAAGTCCACCATGGTATTCCTGCCTCCGAACGTTCACCACTGCCCGCTGTTTACGCTCAGCGTAAAGGACGAGAAGAGGCCCATACTGCACTTCTCCGTAGTAATGAACGAGCTCTACGGCTACGAGCAGGACGGAAACAAGGTGGACCACGTCTGATCTTCCCCGGAGCAACAGACAGTTGCGTGCGCTTTCGGTGTGCGTGTGGTAGAATCTTTTCCAGGAGGAACGAGACATGAACACCGGAGAAGTAATACACGAATTAAGGACCAAGAACGGGTTTTCCCAGGACGAGCTTGCGGAGAAGGTTTTCGTTACGCGCCAGGCCGTATCGCGCTGGGAGAACGGCGAGACGGTACCCGGCACGGAGACTTTAAAGCTCCTTTCGGGGCTGTTCAACGTATCTATAAACACCCTGCTGGGCTCTCCAAGGCAGCTTATCTGCCAGTGCTGCGGCATGCCGCTGGAGGACTCCATAATAAGCAGGGAAAAGGACGGCACTCTCAACGAGGACTACTGCCAGTGGTGCTACGCTGACGGCACCTATACCTACAGCGACATGGACGATCTCATAAGGGTCTGCCTGCCGCACATGACGGCGCAGGGCTTTACCGAAGAGCAGGCAGTAGCGCACATGAAAAAGATCCTGCCCACGCTGGACTACTGGAAGAGATACGAGGAGCTGTCAGACGACGGGCAGTTCGAGGCCTTCAAGCAGCAGCTGATAAAAGAGATAAACGACCTTAAGATAGAGGGCATGTCGAGGCTCGACAGGCTCAATGCCCTTGTCGGAAAGTACGTCAATCTGGAGTACCGCCTGCCGGGCGGCGCGTCCGTTAAGTTCCTTGACGACGGGACCACCTATCTGGGGAATCAGCTGGAGCCGGAACTCGGCGGAGACAGGTGCTTCGGAGTCCTTGCGAACATGGACTTCATACTCATCTGCACCTACGCCGAAGGCGGAGCGGATCCCGAGCTGGTCCTGTATAAAAAGAGATAAGAGGCTATCTGAGCACCACGCTGGTGCGTCCCTCGATAGTCAGTTTAGTACCATCAAGCGAAGCGCTGCCCTGACCAATGGCGGCGCTTATCTTTTTAAAGTTCTCCGCGCCGCTTACGGTGGAAAGGTCTATAGTTGCCGTGCCGTTGGAGGGGTTGTGCAGCACGCATACGGAGCTGCCGTTAAGGGTGGAGACGAAGCCTCCGGCCTTGGTGCCGCTCAGCTTAAGCGCCTTGTATTCGCCCTTTGCTATCTCGGGGTTTGCGGCGCGTATCATTATAAGCCTCTTGTAGTAGGTAAGAAGGCTGTCGTCCAGAGCCAGCTGCTCCTTTACTGAGGTGTCGGCCTGGCTGTCCTTGCTGTATGTGGTGCCTTCGGGGTCGGAGACCTTGTCGTCGTCTCCCCAGAGCATGGCAAGGCGCCTGTTGGCGTCCGTGTTGGCGCTTCCGCGGGAGCCTCTCATGCCTATCTCCTCGCCGTAGTATATGAACGGAGATCCGGGAGACAGTATGTACAGGTTAGCCGCGAACTGCATGTTGTAGCTTGCCGGCGTAAGGTAGCCTGCCGCGCGGTCCATGTCGTGGTTGGAGATGAACGGGACTATCATGGCGTCCTCGTTAAGGCCGTCTATCCTGCCCAGGTAGCGCTCCACGTAGGAGGTGAACCTGTTGGCGTCTCCGGCCTTTGCGGTCTCGGCTATAAGGCCGTTGACCTGGGATACCGCAAAGTCGAAGCAGTTGAGCGCGTCGTAGTATTTGTCCGTGATGCTGTCCGCGTCCCATACCTCAGCCACCGTGTAGATGTCCGGCTTTATCTTTCTGAGCTCTCCCATGTACCAGTTCCAGAACTCAACGTTCTTGTCTATGTCGCCCAGATATATGTACTTGGCCGCGTCGAAACGGAAGCCGTCCACGCCCAGATCCAGGTAGTATTTTGCAACGTCCAGAACGGCCTTGCGCACGCCCTCATCGTCGAAGTTGAGCTCCGGCATGGAGGTGTCGAAGTTGCATTCGTAGTAGACGTCAATTCCGAGAAGCTTCTGGAAGCGCCTGCCCACGGGATATTCCTCGCCCTCGCGGTAGTAGGAATAGAAGTTGTAGTACGGATCCTGTATGTCTCCGCCCTTCTGGGCCACGTTGAAGTTCTTGAACCACTCGTTGTCGCGTCCGGTGTGGTTTATGACAAGGTCCAGGATGATCTTTATGCCGCGCTTGTGGCAGGCCTTTATGAGGTCCTCAAGATCCTTCTGCGTTCCAAACTTGGGGTCTATCTCGTAGTAGTTGTCCACGTTGTACTTGTGGTAGGAGCTGGACGTAAAGATAGGCGTAAGCCATATGCCCTCCACCCCCAGGCTCTTTCCCGAGAAGGCGTCGCCGTCGTTTAAGTAATCCAGCCTTTTTATTATGCCCTTAAGGTCTCCCGTGCCGTCCCCGTCGGAGTCGGAGAAGGAGCCCACGAATATCTCGTAGAACACGCGGGCGTTGTCGCTCTCGTCTTTTTGCTTTGCCTTTCCGGCGGCGGAGGTGTCTATTCCGCTTACTATGGCCTCGCCGTTCTTCGTCATGTCGTAAAGCCCGTTTGGCTCGCTCTTGGCGGCAGGCTTTCCGCACGCCGCAAGGCCTGCTGTCATGGCCGCCGCAAGCATCAGCGCGGCCGCCTTTTTGATGGATATCATAGGGGTCCCTCCGTTAAGGACTGATAAATTATCTTATGTGTTTATTCTATCACAACCTTTCGCAAAGAGCCATAGCGGCCGCAAAGCGGCTTGAAAAATAAGGGGCGGAATAATAAAATATAGCCATGGAAATATACTCCGAAGAAGAACTGAAAAGGCAGAAGCTCATAAGAAAACGCGCGCGCATAGCCATGGCTGCGGTCTCCGCTGCGGCGGTAATAGTCTGCGTTGTAATGTTCTGCACGGTAACGCCCTTTAATGAGGGCTCCTGCAGGACCTGGGCCGTGGCGGCGCTGTCGGTGGCGGCCTGTTTTGACGTCTACGTGGGCAGCTTCGTGCTTCCTTATCTTAAGCCCCAGCCTTCCGGAAAGAGCCGCAGTAAAGCCGGCAGGGTGGCAGGGAATCTCCTGCGCCAGCTGCTTTTGTACATACTCTGCGTTATACTTGCCGCCATATTCACAACCTTCGTGTTCGGCCGCATAAGGGATACCGTCCCGGAAAAGAAGATATCCATCTTTGCGGACGTGCCCGCGGTAAAGAGCGCCGAGCTCGAGGTGCTGTTCTCCGAAGAACTTCCGGAGGGCATAAAGATGGTCAAGGCTCACACCTTCGACTACGACGTCCTGGGCTTTGCGGGAGGAAACGAGGCGGACATTTTCATAGTGGAGGCGGCGAACGCCGAAAAGTACATGGAGCATTTCGCTCCGGTCTCGGAGTTTCTTCCGCCCCGCAGCATTTATCAGTACTACATCCATGACGGCGAGCCCTACGGGGTGCTCATAAAGGGCGGTGGAAACGCGTGCGCGGCGCAGTACGTAGAATATCAGGAGGGCAGGGACTACTACCTGTTCTTCGGAAAGCAGTCCCGCCATCCCGGGCAGGACGGCGCTGCGGCTCAGATAGCCGAGCGCCTGATGATGCTCAGGTAGGCGGTAAGGCATATCAAAAGGGAGAAGAAAGATGCATTCAAGAGGTAAAAGAGCAATGGTACTGGTGACTGCGGCAGCACTGCTGCTGGGCCTGCTTGCGGGCTGCGGCGCTCAGAAGATAGATAAAGTGACCGGCAGCAGCTTTCTTTACGTACGCAAGGTGGAGAATCTCCCCGAGGACTTCATCATGGGCATGGACGTGTCTTCCGTGCTTGCGGAGGAAGCCAGCGGCGTAAAATACTATGGCTATGACGGCAAGGAGCAGGAGATCTTCCTGACCCTTGCCCAAAGCGGAGTAAACTATATACGCGTACGCGTCTGGAACGATCCTTTCGACGCTGACGGCAATGGCTTCGGCGGCGGGAACTGCACCGTAGACACTGCCGTGGGGATAGGAAAAAGAGCAACCAAGTACGGCCTTAAGCTCCTTGTGGACTTCCACTATTCGGACTTCTGGGCAGACCCCGCCAAGCAGATGGCGCCCAGGGCCTGGGAGGGCATGAGCATAGAGGAGAAGACCGAGGCGGCCTACAACTACACTAAGGAGAGCCTGCAGAAGCTCAAAGACGCCAAGGTGGACGTGGGCATGGTGCAGATAGGCAACGAGACCAACGGAGCCCTTGCGGGCGAGAAGGTCTGGTTCAACATACAGTACCTTATGCAGGCAGGCTCTAAGGCAGTAAGGGAGGTGTTCCCGGGCGCCCTCGTAGCCCTTCATTTCGCAAACCCCGAGACCCCCGACAGGTACAGGAGCTGGGCAAGCAAGCTGGATTACTACAGCCTGGACTACGACGTCTTTGCGTCCTCCTACTACCCGTACTGGCACGGAAGCCTTGAGAACCTTGCGTCCATACTCTCCGAGATAGCAGAGACCTACAACAAGAAGGTGATGGTTATGGAGACCTCCTACGCCTACACGGCTGAGGACATGGACTTTTCAGGCAACACCATAGGCGAGGGCGGGGAGGTAAAGGGCTATCCCTTCTCCGTGCAGGGCCAGGCAAACTGCGTCGTGGACGTCATAGATACCATAGCGAATAAGACCAGGAACGGCATAGGCGTGGTCTACTGGGAGGGCGCCTGGATAACCGTAGGCACGGAGTCATGGGAAAAGAACCACGAGCTCTGGGAAAAGCACGGCTCCGGCTGGGCAAGCAGCTACGCTGCGGTCTACGATCCCAAGGACGCGGGCAAGTACTACGGCGGAAGCGCCGTGGACAACCAGGCCATGTTCGATTCCTCCGGGCATCCGCTGGAATCCCTCAAGCTCTTCCAACTGGTAAGGACAGGGAACGCCGCCGAGATAAAGGCGGAGGCGATAGAGTCCGCCGAGGTCGTCTGCGACGTGGCCCAAAAGCTTGAGCTTCCCAGGACCGTAAGCGCCATAATGACCGACGGCTCCAGGCAGAGCATACCCGTCGAGTGGAACGTGGACCAGGCGCAGATGGACAAGATGCAAAACGGCGGAGTAGCCAGGTACGAGATCACCGGCACCGCGGGAGGGCTTGCCGCAAAGGCGTCGGTCTCCATGGTAAAGTTCAACTACCTCAAGTCCCCGGGCTTTGAGGAGGGAGACGAGGGCTGGACAATAAACGCCATACTTCCGATGGACCAGCTATATGTTGAGGAGAAGGAGGGAGACTCCCTCTCAGGAGTAAAGCACCTGCACTTCTGGAACAGCGCCGGAAAGACCGTGGAGTTTACAGCGGAACAGAAGGTGGACGGCCTTAAGGAAGGCGGCTACGACTTTACCATCTCCATCATGGGCGGCGACGGCGGAGCCACCGAGATCTACGCCTATGTAAAGGAGAACGGGGAGATCGTGGCAACGGAGCCCCTTAAGATAACGTCCTGGAACGAGTGGCACACCGCAAAGATAGCAGGCGTGCACCACAGCGAGGGCGCGGAGTTTATCGTGGGGATCTACGTCAGATGCACGGGCTCCGGGAACGGCGCATGGGGCAAAATTGACGAAGCGATACTGAATTTCGCGGATTAATTCCAAAATTAATGGTTTTTTCAAGAATAATTGTTGTATAATACATAAAGGGAAAGCTCGGGTCTTCCCGGCTTTTCCGTGCAGATCGTTACTTTCAAGGAGGAAAATATTATGAAGAAAGTATTAGCACTGGTGCTGGTATTCGTAATGGTATTAGGTCTTGCTGCCTGCGGCGGCGGAAACAATACCACTCCGAACACAAATAATCAGAACGCACCCAAGAGCGAGATCGAAGGTACCTACAAGATCAAGGTATGGTGCCCCGATGCCGCAGTAGAACTCACAAAGAAGCAGATCGACGACTTCAACAAGACCAACACTCTGGGCATCGTCATCGAGCCCACAGTCGAGGCAGTAGGCGAAGGCACCGCAGCCGACTCCATGGTACAGGACGTTGAGGCAGGCGGAGACCTGTTCTTCTTCGCTCAGGACCAGCT
>JAFRZB010000025.1 GCA_017442785.1 Bacillota bacterium | reverse complement strand
CGTTATTACAACGAGAAACGCGGCAAGGCATCTCTTGGGTACATGAGCCCAATTGAATACCGAAAAAAGATGCTTGCTGCATAGAAAAACTCCGGCGATTTCTCGCCGGAGCAAAAGTCTAACTTTTGGGGGTCACCTCACACGGGACCGGTCTTTAAGTCGGCATATTACCTGATACTACTTCTTGTTAGCGGATTCGATGATCTGCTTGAGTATAGGATCTATCCTCTTGTACTCTTCCATGATGGTCTTGCCATCCCAGGTGTAGTACTTGGAAGTACCGCCGTTGATGCGGCATCTCTGATAGAAGGAGTTTTTATCGCTAGATTCCTTCTCGTCGCCGATCTTGTCGATGACAGCCTTGATCTGAGCAACGATGTCGTCCGGGGTGCTTGCGGGAACTACGAAGCAGGAAGTGTTCGGGATGTTGTACTTCTCTGCATCAGCAGCGCCGAATACCTGAGCAAGGGTCGGGACCTTCTTGATGATGTCGAGGTTAGCGGTATCAGCAGGATAGTAGCTGAAATCGTCGTCCGGTCTGCAGTTGATGATGGCCTTTACCTTGTTTGCAGGATCTGCAAGATACTTGGCAGCGGTGGTCTCATCGAGCATTACGATGTTGATGATGTTTCCGAGAAGGTCAGAAGTGGACTGAGCGCTGGAAGTAGCAGCCCAGGTGACCTTGTCAGCAAGTCCTCTCTGGATGAAGATGGACTTGGTCTTGGAATCCATTACCTTGCCCGGGATATCCATTACGGTTACCTTGCCGGGGTTCTCGTTGATGTACTTCTCAAGCTCTTCCCAGGTGTTGTAGGGGTTGTCCTGGTGAGTAAGGAGCATGCATCCGGAGTACGGATAGGGCTGGATAGCGCCGCAGACTACCTTGAACAGGCTCTCGTCGGTGGGGCTTACAGTCCAGATCTTGTTGTGATAGTTGGAGATGCAGTTCATACCGAAGAGCATGAGGGTGAGTCCGTCGCCCTTAGCCTTGGAGAGCTTAACTGCAAGGTTAGCGCCGCCGCCGTTCTTATCGTTCTCGATAGTGACCTTGGCACCGGTCTCCTGCATGATCCAGTCGGCAATAGTGGCTATGTTGATATCTGTGAGAGAACCAGATTCATATCCGGAAAGAATGGTGATCTCTTTTCCATCGGGCCACTTTGCCGCTTCAGGTGTTGCGTTGTTTCCGTTGCTTGCATTGTTCGGGGTGGTGTTTCCGCCGCCGCAGGCAGCAAGTCCGAATACCATGGCAAGCACCATGAGCATTGCAATAACTTTCTTCATGTTTGAGTTCCTCCTATAAAAGTACTCTGTAATTTTTCCAAGCCCGCTTATGCGGGATTGTTAACTCTTAGTCCTCAAGCTCCGCGGCCTGTTCTCTTGCCTGATCGTTCTTCGATTTCTTACCCTTCTTGATGATCGGGGAAACAATTCCGTAGATCAGAACTGCAGTACCGATCACGATGAACGCACAGGAGATCGGTCTGGTGAAGAATTCGGAACCGCCGGTAGAGGAATAGGTAAATCCTCTCCTGAGGTACATCTCCAGCTGAGGCGAAAGAATGAACGCCATCAGGAACGGGAGGCTGGACACTCCGAGAAGATCCATGATCACTCCAAGGATACAGCTGAAGAGTGCTACGAACAGTCCGAAGAAGCTCTGTGTGGACATGTACGCGCCTGTGAGCGCAAGCACGATTATGATGCTGTACAGATAGTGATAAGGTATCTTCAGCAGAGCCGGGAACGTAGGCATTCCGATCGTCTCGTATATACCGATAACTATAGCAGAAATCAGAGCCGCTGTAAAGATGACATATACTATGCCCGGGTTCTCCCTGATGAGCATCGGGCTTGCGGTTATGCCTTTTGTGTTAAGAGCGGAGATGAACTGAACGCAGGAAGCGTCTCCCGGGATACCGAGAGCGATCAGCGGGATCAGAGCGCCGCCGATGGCGGAGTTCTTTGCGGTCTCACCGGAGATTACTCCCATGATCTCTCCCTTGCCCCACTTGGACTTGTCCTTGGCGAGCATGTTCTCAGTGGAGTAAGCCATTATCGAAGCAACAGGTCCGCCGAGTCCGGGCAGGAAGCCTATTACAAGTCCGAGTACCCATGAACGTATGAACCCGAGCAGATTGTGTCCGAGATCCTTGCCCGGCCATCTGTATTTTCCGACCTTTATGTTTAGGCTCTGATCTGCCTTCTCCTGCTTTGCATATTCAAGCATGATGATCTTGGACGCGAAGAGTCCGAGCATGATGCTTATGAGGTTGAGTCCGCCGAGGAACGAGAAGTTGCCGCCGAATACGAACCTGCCCCTTGCAGTGATCGGGTCAGTTCCAATTGAAGCCATGAACATGGCAAGTCCTACGCCGAGCATTCCCTTAACGAGGTTGCCCTTGGACAGACCTACTACCATGAGTATGGCGCAGTAGCACAGAGCTGCATACTCCCACGGACCGAGGTTTACGGCCCACATTGCTATTACTCTGCAGGCGAAGATGGCTACGATAACGGAAGGGACCGTGCCGAGGAAGCTGCTTGTTACAGCTGCCGACAGAGCCCTTACAGGATCGCCCTGTTTAGTGAATTCGTAACCGTCCCATACCGTGCACAGAGATGAAGATGTTCCGGGGATACCCAGAAGTATGGAACCTATGCAGCCTCCGCTCATGCCTCCGATAACTACGGAGATGAACAGAGCCATGCACATCTTGGGGTCCATCTTATAGGCTATCGGGAGCAGTACTACAAGAAGAGTAGAACTTCCGAGTCCGGGGATGGCGCCCAGGATAACACCGGCAAGAGAACCGGCGATGATGAAAACGATGCCCTGTAAAGTAAAGCAGTCTTTCAATGCCTGAAGGAAAAATTCACCCATTTTAGACCTCCTTACTCAAACAGTTCGAACAGCAGACCGGTAGGAAGCTTGGCCTGCAGACCGATGACATAAGCTACATAGACCAGAGCACCTGCGATCACCGCGTAGATCAGGCTTTGAATGAGCCTCTTCTTCTTGGAGTCGTTAGGTCTGGACAATGCCGACATAAGGTATGTGAGGATAAAGAGAATGATCGGAACCGTGATCATGAACCCCACGAGCCAGAAGAGGACTACGGCAAGGATATATATCCCGAAGATGACTGCCGCGGCCTTCCACTGTTCCTTAGTCAAAAACGTCTTTGATTCCTTTCCCGGCTTGATGAGCACTACAAGGCCACAGATGAACATTATGGCTGCGCCTATGAGCGGGAACATCCTTGAGCCGGGGTCACCCTTACGGTCCAGGACTTCCATTGCAAAGCACTCATAAACGATCCAGAGTGAAATGAGTATGGAACCCAGTCCGAGGGCGAAGTCTTTTTTGTTTTTGATCTTCATAACCCACCTGCAATACAAAAAATAATTACCTTTTGAATTATGCCATAAATAAGAAGTAAAATCAACAATCATTTGTAAAGTACGCCCCTTCATGATAGTATAATACTGATAATGCAGCTGAAGCACAGGAGGCGCACATGACACCGAGAGAAAACCTATACAATTATCTGAAGGACAGGGACTATGAGTGGTTCCCCAACAGCGGAGACAAGCTGGTATTCGAGCCGGAAGAGCTCCACGATTTCAAGGCCAGAGGCATGATAAACCAGCAGGAGCCCTTCGACCCGGCAAACTACGGCGGCGAAGGCTGGTTCGGCCTCAAGTGGGAGTATGTTCCCCAGGTGAGAGGTTCCATAACCGTAGGAAGGATAATGGACGACCTCGACGAGTGGAAGGAAAAGCTGGTCTGGCCGGATCTGGACGCCGTGGACTGGGACGCCATCAAGGAGCGCAACAAGGACTACCTCAACACAGACAAGATGATAGCTACCACCATCTACACCGGATGGTTCGAGAGGCTCATCTCCTTCGTGGAGTTCGAGGATGCCGCCGTTGCCCTGATAGATCCGGACTACGAGGATACCGTAAACGAGCTGTTCACAAGGCTCACGGACCTCTACATAGACTTCGCCACAAGGATGCACGAGCACTTCGGAGTGGAATACTTCCTGGTGCACGACGACTGGGGCTCCCAGAGGGCTCCCCTCATCTCCCCCGAGACCCAGAAAGAGATGATACTCCCGCATGTAAAGAGGCTCGTTGACCACATCCACAGCATGGACTGCTTCTACGAGCAGCACTCCTGCGGACTCATCCACGACACCATCCCGAACATCATAGAATCCGGCGCGGACAGCTGGGTGGGCCAGGACTGCTGCGACAAGGAGATGCTCGTCAACAAGTACTGGAAGGAGTTCAAGTTCGGCGTAATGGTGCCCAACAAGCCGGGCGCAACGCCGGAAGAGAGCGTTGAGTTCGTAAAGAGCTACTACGACAAGTACAAGGGCAAGAGGGTCTGGTTCTCAGTAAGCAGGCTGATGCCCAAGGAGAACGGCAAGGCCGTAGCCGAGTTCCTCCGCAGCGTGAAATAAGGTCATCTATATTAAAACACCCGGGCCGATGAGCCCGGGTGTTTTTCTTTTCTGATGCGCAATTACTTAAAGAGCTTCCTTGCGATCCAGACCACGAGGCAGGCGCCTACGATGGAGAGGATTATACCGGTGATCCAGCCGCCGCCTACTCCGAGGAGGTTGCCGATGAGTCCGCCGACGAATCCGCCAATGACACCGGTGATGATGTTCTTGAGTATGCTGCTCTGGTCGCCCTTCATTAATCCGTTAGCGACAAAACCGCAGATACCGCCTACAACGATCTCGATGATAAGTTTGATAAGCATATTATTTCGCCTCTTTCCTACTGCAAAAATATAATAACGATGTAATTATAAACTCAGTTTCATCGGAATTCAATACTGAGTAGCGCTCAGTCTCCACCCCGCGGGAACAAAAAGTTCGGTATAGAGCTTTACGGCGTAGCGGTCAGTCATGCCGGCTATGTAGTCCTTGACCACCTCGTCTATGCCGTCCTTTTCAAGGAGCCTAAGCTGCTCCTCCGGAAGCTCCTGCGGCCTTTCGTGGTAATATCCGTACAGGCCGTTTATCAGAGTCCTTATCCTCAGGAGCTCCCTGTCCTGCTTTACCACCGGGCTTCTGTAGACATTCTCGAACATCCAGTCCCTGAGTGCGTCCATGGCGCGGAAAGCCTCCTCAGACTGCGTGATCTCCGGCTTTCCCTCCGAGTTCCTTACGGCGTCCTTTACAAGGAAGTCTATGCGCTCTCCGTGGGTGCTTCCGAGGACATCTATGCAGTCCTTCGGAAGATCTTCGGCGCGTATAACGCCCGCCCTTATTGCGTCATCGATGTCGTGGTTTATGTACGCTATGCGGTCCGAGAGCCTAACTGCCTGCCCCTCGCAGGTAAAAGGCTTTACAGGCCCGGAATGGTTGAGTATGCCGTCGCGCACCTCCATGGAGAGGTTCATGGTCTTCCCCACCGCGTTGCGCTCTATCACATCCACCACCCTCAGGCTCTGCCTGTTGTGGGAAAAGCCCCCGGGGTGTATCTCGTTAAGGTACTCCTCGCCGTTGTGTCCGAACGGAGTGTGTCCGAGGTCGTGTCCCATGGCTATGGCCTCTGTCAGGTCCTCATTGAGGCACAGAGCCCTGGAGATGGTCCTTGCTATCTGCGCCACCTCAAGCGTATGCGTAAGCCTCGTCCTGTAGTGGTCCCCTTCCGGAGAAAGGAAGACCTGAGTCTTGTGCATCAGCCTTCTTAAGGACTTTGAGTGTATTATGCGGTCTCTGTCCCGCTGAAAGCAGGTCCTAAGATCGCAGGGCTCCTCAGGTTCGAGCCTCCCCCTGCTCTCGCAGGCCAGCGAAGCGAACCTCGAAAGCGTATCTTTCTCTCTCTGTTCAATCTGTTCTCTGAGCAGCATATTCAAACTCCTGTAGATCCGAACCCGCCTGTGCGCTTTCCTTCGGCGCAGTCGTCCACCGTTATGCCGTAAGGCACCAGGACGGCCTGAACGAAGGCCTTGCCCGCGGGCAGCGTGAGCACTTTGCCGCTTCTGGAATCGTTGGTGACCGGCACCATTATGTGCCCCTCGTTCTCCGAATCGTAGTAGTCGGAGTCAATAAGCCCCATGGTGTTGTCCAGCTGCAGGCGGAAGCGTGATCCCAGTCCGGACTTGGGAAGGATCAGCAGCATCCAGCCCGGCTCCATCTTTATCCTGAGCCCCGTAGGTATCTTTATCCCCTGCCCCGGCTCAAGCACGAAATCCACCGGGCTTATTATGTCGTAGCCCGCAGATCCGGACGTTGCCCTTACAGGAAGCTTTATGTTCCCGTAGAGCTTTTCCGCAGCCGCGGCATTGCCTCCTATGCAGCTCACGAAATCCGCGGCGAACTGCTTTTTGCTTACGATCTCAAACTTTGCGACTCTGTTTTCCATCAAAATCCACGTTCCTTAAACAGCCTGTCCATTGCGGCAGGTATATCTTCTATCGGAAGGCACTGAAGCGAGTGCTCCTTCGCAAGCTCGTCCGCGGCCATTCCGTGGGCGAATACGGCCATGCAGGCCGCCTCGAAGGGATCGTCCTTAAAGCTGCACATTGCGGTGATCATTCCGGTAAGTACGTCTCCGCTTCCTGCCTGTGCCAGCCCCTGGTTTCCGCTGCGGTTTATGTAATGCCTTCCGTCCGGCGCGGCGACGACAGTTCCCGGACCCTTAAGGACGGTGATCACATTATGCTTTTCCGAAAAGGCCAGTGTTGCCCTAAGCGGGTCTTCTTTGATAGCGGGGATTTCCATCCCGGACAGTTCCGAAAACTCCCCGTAATGCGGGGTGATGATCACAGGCCTGCCGCTTCCCTTGTTGAAGTCCGTCTTTCCGGTCTCTGCCATTATGTGCAGTGCTTCGGCATCCAAAACAAGAACGGACATGCAGCCATCGGCAAGAGCTTCAAATACGGCGTATTTTCCGGCAAGATCGACAGCTCCGCTTCCGAAGGATACGGCGCGTATGCGTCCGGATGATCCTTCCGAGGGAGAGGTCTTCTTCATCAGCTCCTTTACCGTGTTCTGCCCTTTCCCGAAGGAATAAGGATAGTACACCGGCGTGATGTTGTTTGCCGCGACTATGCCGTAGATATCCTCGGGAACGGCTGCAAGTATGTATCCTGCACCGAGAGCCTTTGCGCCGAGTATGTTAAGGCAGGCGGCGCCTGCCATGCCCCAGCCTCCGGTCACTATCAGTATTTTGCCGCTGCTTCCCTTATGAGCATCCTCTGCTTTCCTCGGGAACCTTGCAAAAAAGCTTTCCTTATCAAGTTCGTATGTTTTATCGTCCTGCATCTCGACCGCCTTTCAAATCATTTTAACAGATAATCGCCGATTTGTTTAGCATTTTCGAAAGCTGTCACTAATGCAAAACTCCCGGAGAAGCACAAATGCTGCCTCCGGGAGCTGTTTTTTTGTTTAAGACCTGTATCAGCCCTTGATTATCGGGGTATCCTCAAGTCCCTTGCGGGTGAGGTTGACTCTGCCCTTGTCGTCGATCTCGTAGCACTTTACTGTTACGGTATCGCCTATGTTCAGGACATCTGTCACCTTCTCAACGCGCTTGTTGGAGATCCTGGACACGTGCAGGAGCCCGTCCTTGCCCGGGAGCACCTCTACGAATGCTCCGAAGTCCATGATCCTTACCACCTTGCCTGTGTAGGTCTTGCCGACCTCCACGTCCGCGGTGATGTACTCGATCTCCTGCCTCGCGGCCTCAGCGGCCTCCAGGTTCGGGGAAGCGATGAATACGTTGCCGTCGTCGTCGATGTCCACCTTGGCGCCGGTACGTGCGATGATGCCGTTGATCGTCTCGCCGCCCTTGCCGATTACCAGTCTGATCTTCTCGACAGGTACCTGCATGGAGATGATGCGGGGAGCCCACTTGGAGAGCTCTGCTCTGGGCTCGGAGATCTCTTCCATCATCTGGCCCATGATGTACATGCGGCCTTCGCGCGCCTGCTGCAGAGCCTTCCAGAGTATGTCCCTGGAGAGTCCGTGCACCTTGATGTCCATCTGGATGGCGGTAACGCCCTTCTCAGTGCCTGCCACCTTAAAGTCCATGTCGCCGAGGAAGTCCTCCATGCCCTGGATATCCGAAAGGATAGCCATGGTGGAGCTGCCGTCCTCTTCTACTCTTTCCACAAGACCCATTGCTATGCCGGCAACGGGAGCCTTGATGGGAACGCCTGCGTCCATGAGGGCGAGGGTGGATCCGCATACGGAAGCCTGAGAGGACGATCCGTTGGAGGAAAGCACCTCAGAGACTACTCTGATGGCGTACGGGAACTCTTCCTTGCTGGGAAGCACCGGAAGGAGCGCCCTTTCCGCAAGAGCACCGTGTCCGATCTCTCTTCTTCCGGGAGATCTGGGCTGCTTGGCTTCGCCTGTGCAGTAGCCCGGGAACACGTACTGATGCATGTAGCGCTTCTCTGTCTCCTCGTCGAGACCGTCCAGGGACTGAGCCTCGGAGAGCGTTCCGAGTGTGACCACGGAGAGGACCTGAGTCTGGCCTCTCTTGAAAAGTCCGGTGCCGTGGGCCCTTGGAAGGACGCCTGTCTCGCACCAGATAGGTCTGATCTCGTTGAGAGCCCTGTTATCCGGGCGGATACCATCATCAAGGATCATGGAGCGCACCTGCTCCTTTACGATGTTGTAGAGCACTCCGTCGATGTCCTTTTCGCCTTCGGGATAGATCTCCGCGAAGTGCTCCTTGGTCTCCTGCTCAACGGCGTCCATGTTGTCGAGACGCTCCTGCTTGTCCTTTGTAAGGATGGCCTGGCGCATCTTGGGAACTGCGTACTCGCGTACAGCCTGGTCTATCTCCTCGGAGGGCTTTCTGATCTCTGGGACGATCTTTTCCTTGCCTATCTCTGCAACTATCTCCTTGATGAATCTGCAGAGCTTCTTGATCTCCTCGTGCGCGAACATTATCGCGTCCAGACATACGTCCTCGGGGACCTCCTGAGCGCCGGCCTCCACCATCATGATGGCTTCCTCGGTACCGGCAACGTACATGGAGAGATCCGAGACCTCTCTCTGCTCAAGAGTCGGGTTGATGACGAACTGTCCGTCTACTCTTCCTACCTGAACGGAGCCTGTCGGGCCGTCCCAGGGGATGTCGGAGATGGCGAGAGCTACGGAGGAGCCTATCATGGCGCAGATCTCCGGAGCGCAGTCCAGATCGACGCTCATGACTACTGCCTGGACCTCTACCGCGTTGAAGAATCCCTTCGGGAAGAGCGGCCTTAAGGGCCTGTCCATAAGACGGCACTTGAGAATGGCCTTCTCCGCGGGACGGCCTTCCCTTTTGATGAATCCGCCGGGGATCTTTCCGGCAGCGTACATCTTCTCCTCGTAGTCGCAGGAGAGCGGGAAAAAGTCTGCATCCGGATTGGCTGTCTTGGCCATGCAGGCGGTGACGTTAACGACTGTGTCGCCGTACCTTACCCATACCTGGCCGTTGGTCTGCTCGCAGACCTTGCCTATCTCAAGCTGCAGGAGCCTTCCGCCGAGGGCTGTTCTGAAAGTCCTGTAATCTGTGAATCTCATGTCTTACCTTACTTTCTGAGTCCGAGGCGTGCGATCAGTGTCCTGTAGCGCTCGATGTCCTTTTCTCTGAGATAAGCCAGAAGGTTTCTTCTGTGACCTACCATCTTCAGAAGTCCTCTTCTGGAGTGGTTGTCGTTCGGGTGAGCCTTGAGGTGCTCGTTGAGATCGTTGATCCTGTAGGTGAGGATGGCTACCTGGACCTCCGGGGAACCGGTGTCGTTCTCACAGGTCGCGTATTCCTTGATGATCTCTGTCTTCTTTTCTGTTGTAAGCATAAAAAAATACTCCTTTACTGCATTCACCTTCAGCTGCGGACGGCGTTGGAGTTTCGACCGCCGAAGGAGAAGGTATCTTTAATTGACGACTAATACTAACACAACGCGGATGCGTTGTAAAGCACTTTATTATGAAGGACTATTCTATTCCGTGGGCCTTTTTTGCGGCCAGGCAGTCCTTTTCTATCTGAGCGGAAAGATCCTCTATGGAAGCGAATTTAATCTCGGGACGGAGCATGTCCATGAACTCCACCCTCACGTCCTTTCCGTAAAGATCCCCGCTGAAGCCGAATATGTGGGTCTCTGCGTTCTTGGTAAAGTGTCCTACGCTCGGCTTGTTTCCTATGTTGGTAACTGAATGGTATTTCTCGTTATTTACATAGATTTCTGTTATGTAAACACCATTGAGAGGCAGCGCCATGTCTGCGTTGAGCGCAAGATTCACTGTGGGAAAGCCCATCTTCCTTCCGAGCTTCTGCCCTACTATCACCTTGCCCTGTATGGCGTATCTGCGGCCGGTGAGCCTTTCGTAGTCCGCGACGTTTCCCTCTGCCAGTCTGCGCCTGATGAGAGTGCTGGAGACGGCGTGACTGTCTATGTCGAACTCGTCTATTACCGTAACGTCGAAGCCGTACTTCTCTCCGTAGGCCTTAAGGTCCTCCGGTCTTCCGGCGCCCTTAAAGCCGAAGCTGTAGTTAAAGCCGCACACCGCGTGCCTTGCGTGGAGCTGCCCTGCGAGTATATCCCTTGCGAAAGCCTCCGGGCTGCTGGTCCTTACGCTGTCCACGAAAGGTATGGATACCAGCGCGTCCACCCCCAGGGCTTCTATGGCCTCGGCCTTCTCCTTGAGGGTCATGATATTCTTTATGATGTTCCTTCCGGCCACCTCGTTTGCGGGATGGTTCAGGAACGTAAAGACAACGGCCTCAAGACCCTTTTCCCTTGCGATCTCAACGCATCTTGATATCAGGGCCTGATGTCCTTTGTGCACGCCGTCGAAGTTTCCGAGCGCCGCGGCGCAGTCTCCGAGGTATTCCTTTGCTTCCTGAAGTGTGGTTATGGTTATCATGAGAATATCTTTATGGGCCTCAGCGAGTCCCTTTCAAATCTTGAGATGCCCGAAAGCTCTCCGTTTATGAAAACAGCTACAGGCTCTCCCTGTATATATCCTTTTGAATCCGTCTTTACCGTCATGCCGTTCATGTAAGCCTTCGCGAGCTCCTCCTTAAGCTCCAGCCTCTGCATCTCGGACGCAGCGCGCCCTATCGGAAGCACGCGTGCAAGGACTTCCTCCCTTGGCATCTTCCTTGCTTCCTCAAGGTCCAGAGCCTCGGAAAGCGTAAATCCGCAGGCCGAGGTCCTGACAAGAGAGCAAAGACACGCTCCGCAGCCGAGCTTTTTGCCGAGATCGCTGCATATGGTCCTTACGTAAGTCCCTCTGGAGCAGCTGATGTCGAAGACCCCCTCACCCTTTTTCGTGTCATAGGACAGGAGATCTATGCTGCTTACCGTTATCTTCCTGGCCTCAAGCTCGGGCGTTCCGCCGCTCCTTGCTATGTCGTAGGCACGCCTTCCGTTAACGAATACGGCGCTGTACGCAGGGGGCGTCTGGAGCTGCTCTCCGAGGAAGGCGCCGAGGGCCTCTGCCACTTCTTCAAAGCTTGCCGGAAGCGCCTCGCCGCAGGTCCTTTCCAGCTCCTTTCCCCAGATGTCCTGGGTATCGGTCTCCGTTCCGAACCTTATGCCTGCCCTGTAGCTCTTAAAGCCTGCGTCCATGTACTCTATCAGTTTGGTGGCCTTTCCCATGCATACAGGAAGAACACCGGTGGCGTTCGGGTCGAGCGTTCCGGTGTGTCCTAACTTTCTGATGCCTGTTATGCCCCGGAGGACCGCTATGCAGTCGTGCGAGGTGTATCCGGCGGGCTTGTTTATTACCAGTATTCCGTCCATCAGCAGCGGGACAGCTCCTCGGAGATCTTCTCCCTGGTGAGCCTTATTGCCTCCTCCATGGGAACATTGAAGGTGGCGCCTGCGGCTCTTACGTGTCCGCCTCCGCCCAGCGCCCTTGCTACCCGGTTTACGTCTGCATAGCTCTTGGCCCTCATGGAGAGCTTTATGCTTCCGTCCTCGTGCTCCTTAAGGAAGGCGCAGACCTCGACGGTATCTATCTTCCTGAGGACGTCTATGCAGCTGCTGGTCATGTCGTAGGTGGCGCCTATCTCCTTCAGCTTGTCCTGGGTTATGTAGGATATTACGGCCTTTCCGCCCTCGAAGAGCTCCATCCAGACGATTATCATGGCCTCAAGCTTTATCTGCGAGAGAGGCAGAGTGTCGTAGATGAGAGTTCCGAGCTTGTCGAACTCTATGCCGGCCTTGTAAAGCTCCGCCGTTACCAGGTGGCATTCAGCCGTGGTGTTGGAATACCTGAAGCAGCCGGTGTCCGTCATTATGGCAACGTACAGGTCCTCGGCTATCTCCTTGTCGATAGGAACGCCCAGCTCGTTTATCAGCTGGTATATGAGTATCCCGGTCGCCGAAGCGTCAGGCTCCACAACGGAATAGTCTGCGAAGTGCTCCGTCTGTATGTGGTGGTCCACGCATATCCTGTCCGCGCAGGAGCTGAATACATCGAAACGCTTCTCTATGCGCCCGGCGTCTCCGCAGTCCACAGCAACGGCAAGGTGCGGCTCATAAGGCATTTCCTTTACGAAGAAAGGCAGCCCGCCCTCCTTTGAGTCGTGGTCGTGCATAAACCTGAGATACCCGGGGATATCGTCCTCAAGAAGTATGACGCTCCTCTTGCCCATGTGCCTTAAGGCATGACATAGTGCGGAGGCCGATCCGATGGCGTCTCCGTCCATGTTTGTGTGAGTCAGTATGACTATGTCGTCCGACTTCTTTATGAGTTTTACAATGTCAGTCCACTTGTTCATCTTTAATCTTCAGATCGTCCAGTATCCTGTCCATCTTGGCGCCGTATTCGAAGGATTCGTCGAACTTGAATATCAGCGCCGGCACGTATCTCACCTTTACGGCCTTTCCTATCGCGGATCTTATGTATCCCTGGCTGCTCTCGAAAGCAGACAGTATGTTCTTTTTCTCTTCCTCCGAAAGGCTCTTTCCGGAGTATGCAAGACAGGTTATGTACAGCGTGGCGTAGCTTCCGTCCCTTGTGACGTCTACTCCGCTTATGCCTATCATGCCCGTAAAGCGGGGGTCCTTAAGGTCTCCCCTTACCAGCATCTCGCTTACTGTCTTGCGTATCTCTTCCCCGAGCCTTTCGGGTCTGTGGCTCCTGCCCATCAGTCTCTCTTTACCTCTTCCATCCTGTAGGCTTCGATTATGTCGCCTTCCTTGATGTCGTTATACTTCTCGATGCCGATACCGCACTCGTAGCCGGTAGCGACTTCCTTTACGTCGTCCTTGAATCTTCTCAGGGAGCTGATCTCGCCCTCGTGGATGACTATGCCGTCCCTTACAAGGCGGAGCTTGGCGCCCCTGATGACCTTGCCTTCGAGCACGTATCCGCCTGCGATTGTACCGACGTTGGGAACCTTGAAGGTATCCCTTACCTCTATCTTGCCGAGAACTACTTCCTTGAACACCGGGTTGAGCATGCCCTTCATGGCCGCTTCGATATCGTCGATCACCTCGTAGATGACGCGGTATGTGCGTATCTCCACGCCCTCCTGGTCTGCCTGAGCGGACACTGCAGAGCTGGGACGCACGTTGAAACCTATGATAACAGCGTTGGACGTTCCGGCGAGCATTACGTCGCCCTCGGTTATGGTACCTACTCCGGAGTGGATTATCTTTACGCGTACGTTCTCGTTATGAAGCTTTTCGAGCGACTGCTCCAGAGCTCCTACGGATCCCTGCACGTCTGCCTTTATTATGAGGTTCAGATCCTTTACCTCGCCCTCCTGGAGCTGTCCGAAGAGCTTTTCCAGGCTCATTGCGGAGCTCTTTGCAAGCACCTCGGATCTGAGCTTTTCTATCCTCTTGGAGGCTATTTCCCTGGCGGTCTTGTCGTCCTTTACCATGTAGAACTCGTCTCCGGCCTCCGGTACGTCGGTAAGTCCGGTGATCTCCACGGCTGTTGCAGGGCCTGCCTCCCTTATGGAGTCGCCCTTGTCGTTGGCCATTACACGGACTCTTCCGCTGGCGGTTCCTGCCACGAGAGCAGCGCCGGCCTGCAGCGTTCCGTTCATTACCAGCAGCGTCGCTACAGGGCCCTTGGCCTTGTCAAGCCTTGCTTCGATGACGGTACCCATTGCCGGTCTGTCCGGGTTGGCCTTAAGCTCCAGGACCTCGGCCTGCAGGAGTATCATCTCCAGCAGCTGCTGTATGCCCATGCCGGTCTTAGCGGAGCAGGGAACGCAGATGACGTCTCCGCCCCAGTCCTCTACCAGAAGCCCCTGGTCCGCAAGGTCCTTCTTTACCTTGTCCGGGTTTGCGGCGGGCTTATCCATCTTGTTCATGGCAACTATTATCGGTACTCCGGCAGCCTTGGCATGGCTTATGGATTCTATGGTCTGAGGCATTACGGAGTCGTCCGCTGCTACCACCAGAACGGCTATATCCGTAACGTGAGCTCCTCTTGCACGCATGGCCGTGAAGGCCTCGTGGCCCGGGGTATCCAGGAATACTATCCTCTGGCCGTTGCACATTACCTCGGACGCGCCTATGTGCTGAGTAATTCCGCCGGCCTCGCCCGCGGTGACGTTGGTCTTTCTGATAGCGTCCAGTATGGATGTCTTACCGTGGTCTACGTGGCCCATTACGGTTACGATAGGCGGTCTAGGCTTAAGTTCGGAGGCGGTATCCTCGTGGAGGTCTATGCCCTCCTCTTCCTCGGTCTCTTCCACCTTCTTTACGGCAACGTTTATGCCCAGCTCCATTCCAAGAAGCACCGCGGTCTCCTCGTCCAGGTTCTGGTTGACGTTTGCCATGATGCCCATCTTCATGAGGGCCATTATTGCCTGGGACGGTGTGCACTCCACCTGCTCGCAGAAGCCCGCGAGGGTGATAGGCACGTTGATGACAACACCGCCGGTGGCTATGGCTTCTTCTACCTCGGCGGAGAGGACTTCCACCTCTTCCACCTTGGTCTCCTTGTATTTGCTGTGCTTTTTCTTTATGTTCCTGGAGAGATCGGACGGCATCTCCTCGTTTGCGAACCTGGATCTGCCGCGGTCGTCCTTCTCCCTGTCCTTATCCTTGCTCTTTCTGCCGCGCTTGTCGGAGCCGCCTGCGGGTGCGGTGTAGGCTACTACTCTTTCTCCGCGGGCGTCGGTCTTCTGACCGGGCTTTCTGCGCGGAGCGGACGCCTCGCCCTGGCCGTCCTTGCCGGACGCGCCCTTCCTTACGAATTCCTTGGGAGTGCGCTTCTGGTCCTTATCGCCCTTTTCCCTGTCGTTTCTGTCGTTCCTGGGGCCCTTGCCCTGTCTGGGCTTCTGCGGGCGCTCCTCCTTGGGCTCATCGGCGGCTCTTCTGATTATCTTGACGCCGATGTTGGGAACATAGTCCACGCGCTCCTTCTCGGGAGCGGCGGGCTTTGCCTCGGGCTCGGCCTTGGGCTGGGGCTTCTTTTCCTCAGCGGGCTTTTCGGCAGGCTTCTTTTCCGCATCCTCTGCCTTTGCGGGCTTTTCCTTAACGGATGCGGCGGCTGGCTCTTCCTTCACCGGCTCTGCCGCGGGCTCTTCCTTCTTTTCGGGTGCTTGTGCAGCAGTCTTCTCCGGTTCGGATGCTTTCTTTTCAGGCTCGGCCTTTACCGGCTCTTCCTTCTTCTCGGGCTCTGCTGCAGGCTTCTTTTCGGGCTCTGCCGCGGGGACCTTTATCTCTTCTGCCGGAGCCTCCGGCTTAACTTCTGCCTTGACAACAGGCTCCTCTGCCTTTACTGCGGGTTTGACTGTCTCGGGAGCAGCGGGAGTTACGGGAGCCTCCGCTTTTACTGCATCCGAAGCAGCCTCCGCCTTATCAGGCTGAGGAACTACTGATTTCTTCTGAGGAACGGCGCTCTTGGGCATTGGCTTTCCAAGGGCAGTTCCCTTTGGCATTGGCTTTCCTGTGGGCACGGCGCCTTTCGGCATGGGCCTTCCGGCAGGTACCGCGGACTTCGGAAGCGGTGTGCCCTTAGCGGGCTGGGAAACAGGGGCGTCCTTCTTTGCAGCGCCCTGCTGCTTCTTCTGCATGGCTTCCGCCTTCCTGGCGGCCTGCTGCCTCAGCCTCTCCTTCTGAGCCTCTATGATGGCAGCGTCCACCTGCCTTATCTGGACCTTTGAGGTCCCGGTCTTGGACTGATCCTTTTTAGTTTCGGATCTTACGATCTTTGTTTCATCTGACATATAAACACCTCCCGTTGTGTTTAGACATTCATGTTAAGTTTCTCTGCAAGCTCCTGAAGCTGCGCCCTTGGAACTTCAGTTCTGAAGCTCCTGGCAAAAAGGTTCTTCTTAAATGCAGCTGACATGCACTCATCGCTTCCGCAGAGGTAGCAGCTCCTTCCGGAGACGCCCTTTTCGTACGGAACGAGACCTTCCGCGGTCTTTACGATCCTTATGAGCCTGTCCTGGGGAAAACGCCTCCGGCAGGCTATGCACATCCTTTCAGGCTTGTATTCTTTCATTTACAGTTCCAGAGCCGAGATTATAGCCTCAGCCATGTCCGCGTTGGTAGCCTTGGGGTCAAGCTCAATGCCGTTCTCCGCGGCGAATTCCACGAGCTCGGCCTTCTTCATGCGCTTTACGGCAGAAGCGGTAACGGTCTTCTTCTCAGCGGCCTCTGCAGGCTCTTCTGTCTCCGCGGCTTCCTTTTCCGCCTCAAGCTCGGCAGCGGCAGCCTTTTCCATCTCTTCCCACTTGCTGTGGCTCTTGATGTCTATCTTCCATCCGCAGAGCCTTGCCGCAAGCCTTACGTTCTGGCCTTCCTTGCCTATCGCAAGGGACAGCTGATAATCCGGAACTACCACCAGTGCGGACTTCTCCTCCTGGGATTCCTTTATCAGAACCATCTCGACGTTAGCCGGGGAAAGCGCGGCGGAGATCATCTTGCCGGGGTCCTCGGACCAGTTGATGATGTCTATCTTCTCGCCGTTGAGCTCGTCTACGACGGCCTGGACTCTCTGTCCTCTGGGGCCTACGCAGGATCCTACCGGATCCACGTTCTCGTCGTAGGTGCAGACGGCAATCTTGCTCCTGGAGCCGGCCTCTCTGGCGGCGCCCTTTATCTCAACGATGCCCTCCTGGATCTCGGGAACTTCAAGCTCAAAGAGCCTTCTTACGAGCCCGGGGTGGGTCCTGGAGAGGAATACCTGGGGTCCCTTGGAGGTGCGCTTAACGTCCATCACATAGACCTTGAGCCTCTCTCCCACTCTGTATCTCTCGCCGGGGATCTGCTCGTTGGTGGATAGTATTCCTTCGGCGCGGCCCATGTTTACGAACACAGTGCCGTTGGAGATCCTCTGGACTATGCCGGTGACTACCTCGGTCTGACGGGTGATGTAGTCGTCGTAGATCATTCCTCTTTCGGTCTCGCGTATCCTCTGGATGACCACCTGCTTGGCTATCTGAGCGGCAATGCGCCCGAAATCCCTCGGGGTGACCATGTATTCGATGACGTCGCCTATCTCATAGTCCGGGTCTATCTCCTGAGCCTCCTCAAGGGATACCTGGCAGAACGGATCTTCGACATCCTCAACTATGTCTCTTCTTACGAAGACGTTTATGTCGCCGGTCTCCCTGTCTATGTCCACGCGGACATTCTGGGAAGTCCCGTAATTCTTCTTATATGCGGATACGAGAGCGCTCTCGATGGCGCTTATCAGCATATCCTTGGACATGTGCTTTTCTCTTTCCAGATCGTCTAACGCTTCCAGAAATTCCAGATTCATTTGAGTATCCTCCTAAAATACTACCGCGAGATTTATCTTAGCTGCCTTTTCCCTGGGCAGAGATAATTCATTGTTATTATCGTCTTTGATGGTGACGATGCCGTCCTTAAGGCCTATGAGCTCTCCCTCCAGGTGCTTTTTGCCGTTCATGGCCTCGTAGAGCTTTATCTCCACGCGGCTTCCCGCAAACCTCGCGAAGTCCTTATCGCTTATGAGCGGCCTGTCCAGCCCGGGGCTGCTGACCTCCAGATAGTAGTTCTGGGATATCGGGTCCGCCTCGTCCAGCCTGTCCGAAAGGTATCTGCTTACTATCTCGCAGTCGTCGGACGTCATCCAGCCGTAGCCGTCCTCCGTGAGCCTGTCAACGTAGACCCTCAGGTACCACGTGCCGGCCTCCTTTACGAACTCGCAGCGCGAGAGCTCGTAGCCGTTCTCCGGCCCGAACTCAGCCATCCATTCGGATATGTAGTCACCTATCTTTTTCTTTGCCATATGCCTTACCAAAGAAGAAGAGTGAGGCCTTTGCCTCACTCTGCTATAACGAACGCAGTTATTATATCAGGTAATAATCTGCAGTTCAAGTACTATTTTTTGGTGCCTGATAACAATCAGCCCTGCTGAAGAGGAGCCTCGCACTCCGCCTTTATCTCCCTCATCATCTTCCTTACCCAGAAGAAGCCGATGACGTCGGTTATGGCGTCGGCTACCAGGGGCGTAAAGGCCGTCCCGTAGAAGCCGAAGAGCCTGTCAAGAAGGAACATCAGCGGCACGTACAGGAGCACCTGCCTTATAAGCGAGAAGGTGGAAGAGACTTTCTTTCTGCCCAGAGCCTGCAGCAGCGTCCTCGTATTGTTGTTGTAGCCCATGGTAAACGGCAGGAAGGCGTAGATCCTTACGAGAGGCGTTCCGAACACCACCGTGGCCTCGTCCTTTATGAAGAGCAGCATGAACTGCCTTGCAAGCGGCAGAAGCAGCGCAACCGAGAAGCAGGCCCAGAGCATGGTAAGGACGAGAGCCTTCTTCCTTACCTCCTGCAGCCTGTTGTAGTTCTTTGCGGCATAGTTGTAGGCTATCAGCGGGATTATTCCCTGCACCAGTCCTATTATCACCTGTCCGAAGGTGTGCTCTATCTTCCTTACTATCCCCAGGGACGCTACAGCGGCGTCGGAATACTTCTTTATGATGTTCAGGTGTATGGTGTTGGAGACGCTGGCCAGCATGGAGTGCAGGCAGGCCGGGAAGCCCGTAGTGATCACCGCAAGGGCGTACTTTCCGTTGAATCTGAACTCCTTAAGATGCGTGTAGAGGTGTTCCTTCCTCTGCATCCTGGAGGCTATCACTATGAAGAACGCAAAGGAGCAGACGTTGGCTATGAACGTGGCGGCTGCGGCACCGGTAACACCCAGGTCGAACACGAAGATGAATATCGGGTCCAGGACTATGTTGACTATGTTTCCGAAGGTTATCCCGTACATCTCGTACTTGGACCAGCCTCTTCCGCGCAGCCCCGCACCTATGGTAGTGGCGCAGAGGAACGGGATGGCATTGAGCCCAAGCACCCAGAACTGATACTGCATGGTGTATCCCAGGCTGGTCTCAGAGGCTCCCGAATACAGCGCTATCTGACGCCTGAAGCACAGCACTATTATCGTTACGACAAGCCCAGCGGCGAAGGCCATCATGGGTGCCATGGTGGCTATGTCCCTGGCCTTCTTCTCGTCCTTAGAGCCCAGGGCCGAGGCTATCACCGCGCAGCTTCCCACGCAGAAAAGGTTGGAGAGCGCGGTTATGAATATCATGACGGAGGTGGTTACCGTTAGAGCAGCCACCATAGAGCTGTTGTTGAGCCTTCCTATGTAGAACGTGTCCGCAAGGTTGTAGAACACGTTTGCCAGCTGATTGACTATGTTGGGTATGGCAAGCGAAAGGATGGCCTTGTAGACAGGCATCTTTTCGAATATCTCGGTTCTCGAAACTTTTTCCCTTGCCATTACTTTAGATCTCTTTCCACTGCCTCCGCAAGGCCCTCTACCAGGGCCTCCTCCGGAAGCTTCTTTATTACCTGTCCTCTTCTGAAGACGGCTCCCTCTCCTTTGCCGCAGGCTATTCCGTAATCTGAGCCTCTGGCCTCCCCGGGACCGTTCACCACGCAGCCCATCACGGACACGCGCATGAACTTCTTTTCCTTTTCCAGCTTTTCGGAGACGGGCAGCAGCCTTTCCTTTACCCTGCGGGCTATGCTCTCAAGGTCCACCTCGGTGCGTCCGCAGGTCGGGCAGGACACGAAGTCTATCCCGTATCTCCTTATGCCGCAGGCCTTAAGGATCTCCCTTGCAAGCAGTACCTCCTGCACAGGATCCCCGGTAAGGGACACCCTCATGGTATCTCCTATGCCGTCCAGCAGGAGCGCCGAAAGCGCCGCTACGGACTTTATCTTTCCCTCCTCGCCGAAGCCTGCCTCCGTAAGCCCTATGTGCAGAGGGAGGCCGCACTTTTCGGTAAAGAGTTTATGAGCTTTGTGGTTCATCGGTACGTCCGAGCACTTAAGTGACACCACTATGTCCTCAAAGCCCAGATCCTGAGCGTAGGAGACCGCCTTAAGAGCGCTCTCGCATATGGCCTCGGCGCATACTCCGCCGTATTTGTCTATCAGTTCCTTTTCAAGGGAACCTGAGTTTACTCCTATCCTTATCGGGATCCCTGCAGCCTTTGCGCAGTCCAGGACAGCCTTTACACGATCCCTTGATCCTATGTTTCCGGGGTTTATCCTTACCTTGTCCGCGCCGTTCTCTATGGCAGCAATGGCAAGCCTGTAGTCGAAGTGTATGTCGGCAACCAGAGGCACCGGGGACTGCTTCCTTACCTTACCGAAAGCAGCAGCGGCCTCCATGTCCGGAACTGTGCAGCGCACTATGTCGGCGCCCGCGTCCGCAAGCCTTATTATCTGCCCGAGGGTGGCGTCAGCGTCCCTGGTATCGGTGTTGGTCATGGACTGTATCGATACAGGAGCCCCGCCGCCTATGGGTACTTTTCCGCAGTAGACAGTCTTTTCACTCATTTGATAAGACCTATTATATCCTTGCCCATAAGGAATATCATGAGCGCTATCAGAAGCACCATGAACACTCCGTTTATAACGTTCTCCACCTTCTCCGACAGCTTGCCGCGGGTTATCCAGCGGATAATTACGAACAGCAGCCTTCCGCCGTCGAGTGCGGGTATCGGAAGAAGGTTCATGAAGCCCAGATTGACGCTGACAAGCGCAATAAGGTATATGACTGTCCTCAGGCCGTACATCTCAGCGTATTCGCCGGAGACAGCTACTATCTGTATTATGCTGCCCACGTCGTCCGAGCTGGCCTGCCCTCTGAACAGCCTTCCGAAGAAGTCTCTTAAGGACCGCACCATTGTTCCGCATTCGCCGAAGGCAGACTTAACGGCGCCTCCTACGCTGTGGACCACGGAGCACTTTATGCCTATGGCCTTGGTGCCGGTCTCGCTGATATAGGTAGGCACGGAGAAATCAAGGCGCTTTCCGTCCCTGAGCACTCCTATCTGAACGGTGTCGCTTTCTGAGGAGGAGATTGCGGCGGTTATCTCGGACCATTCGCTGTATTCCTTACCATCCACCGCAACTATCCTGTCACCGGCAAGTATCCCGGCCTGCTGAGCGGGCTTTCCGTCGAATACCTCATCCAGCACCGGGGAGTAGGATCCCATGACGGTGAAGATGACAGTAAAGATGATGATGCCTATGACTATGTTGTTGAAGGACCCGGCTATAAGTACCAGTATCTTCTTCCAGGGCTTCTGCCTGTTGAAGGCGCGCGGATCCTCAGAGCCGTCCTCCTCGCCCTCGAAGGCGCAGTAACCTCCTATAGGTACGGCGCGCAGAGAATAATCTGTCTCGCCCTTCTTTGTGCCCCAGAGCTTGGGACCCATGCCCACCGAGAACTCGTTTATCTTAAAGCCCAGCAGCTTTCCCACGGAAAAGTGGCCGAACTCGTGACCTAGTATCAGCAGGCAGAAACATATCAAAGTGAATACTATTCCTAATATTTTCATAATGTGTATTATGTTAATATATCGATATGGCGGAGAACATAGGCTCTCGCCTCTTTTTCAATGTCGAGTATATCGTCCACGGAGCCTATGGCGCGCGGAGAATGCACGTCCAGCGCCGCCTCCACGCAGTCCGCTATCTGAACGAAGCTTATCCTGTCCTTAAGGAAGGCCGCAACGGCCTCCTCGTTGGCGCTGTTCAGCACAACGGGATAGCTTCCGCCCTTTTCTATCGCCTCGTACGCAAGCCCCAGGCACCTGAAGACCTTCGGATCCGGCTTTTCGAAGGTCATCCTTCCAAGATCGGTAAAGCTGAACTTTCTGCCTGCCTCCGGAAGCCTTCCCGGATACGACAGAGCGTACGCGATGGGTATCCTCATGTCCGCGGCGCCTATCTGCGCTATTATTGTACCGTCCTCGAACTCTATGGCGGAATGTACGGCACTCTCCGGATGGACAACCACTTCTATCTTATCCGCAGGCATGTCGAACAGCCAGGAAGCCTCTATTATCTCAAGGCCCTTGTTCATCATCGTGGCGGAATCTATCGTTATCTTGGCGCCCATGGACCAGTTAGGGTGCTTGAGCGCCATGGCCTTGGTGACACCGGCCAGCTGATGGCCGTCAAAGCCCCTGAAAGGCCCTCCTGAGGCCGTAAGTATTATCTTCCGTATCTTATTGCCACCCGCGGCGGAAAGAGCCTGAAAAACGGCGGAATGCTCGCTGTCCACAGGGAGGAACCGCACGCCTTTTCTCTTTACGGCGTCCATTATCAGGCTGCCTCCGGCAACGAGGGTCTCCTTGTTGGCAAAGGCGATATCCCTGCCCGCTTCTATGGCGGCAAGCGTGGGACGGATGCCCATCATGCCGAGAAGTCCGTTCAAGACCATCTCCGCTCCGCAGCCCGCGGCAAGGGAGCACAGCCCTTCTTCCCCGTGCATGAACTCCGTTCCGGGAAACTCCGCTGCAAGCTCCGCGGCGTCCTTCTCCTCCACAACGCAGACCGCTGCCGGTGAGAACTTCCTTATCTGCTCTCTTAAAAGTGCTATGTTGTGACCGCAGCTGAGAGCGGCAATGCTAAATTCATCCGGGTACCTTTCGGCAACATCCAGCGCCTGAGTGCCTATGGAGCCGGTGGAACCTAAAACTGCTATCTTTTTCATGGTCTTATGAATATGAGGATGTAGTAGTACACGAACGGAGCTACGAGGATGACGCTGTCGAACCTGTCAAGTATTCCTCCGTGGCCCGGGATAAGGTTGCCGTAGTCCTTGATGCCCATCTTGCGCTTGAACGCGGAGGCTATAAGGTCTCCGGCCATCCCGAAGAACGCGCCGAAGAATCCCATGACCATGCAGTGGACGAAGAACTCGCCGCGGTCGATGTATACAAGAATCCCGAAAAGGCCGCTGAGTATGGTAGCGCCGAGCACCCCTCCGACAGCGCCTTCTACGGTCTTCTTCGGACTTATGTTGGGAGCCATCTTATGCTTTCCGAAGAAATATCCGGTAAAATACGCAAAGGTATCCTGACCGAACGCAGCGATGAAGACGATCCACACCAGCAGGTGATATCTTTTTATCCCGCTTATCAATACAAGATGAGCAAAGAAATAGCCTATGTAGAGAAGCCCGAGGCTGGTGACCGGTCCGTCGAGGATGTTGTGATCCTTGCGGATTAGAGTCATTATGAGCCCCAGGAACACAGTTCCGAAGACCCACATCTGGATCAGATGCGTATACGTGGACGGCGCAAGATCGGTAAACTCGCCTACGCCGATGATGACGTACAGCGCGGCAAGAAGCGCGAAGGCCCAGACCTTGCCGGCCTTGACGCCGGCATTCTCGTAGCCCTTGTAGAACTCCCACATTCCTATGGCTGACAGAGCCAGGCAGAATACAAGAAGAGGTATGCCGCCCAGGAGGACGAATACCAGCATCGGAGCTATAATAACTATGGACGATATTATCCTTGTCTTCACTTATGACCTCCGAAGCGCCTGTCTCTGCTCTGATACTCTGCCAGGCACCTCTCGTATTCCGAGGGCGTAAAGTCCGGCCAGTATACAGGCGTAAGCACTATCTCCGAATAAGCGGACTGCCAGATCAGGAAGTTCGAGAGCCTGCTCTCGCCGCTCGTCCTTATTATGACATCCGGATCCGGCATTCCGGCCGTATAGAGGCAGGCGCTTATGTCCTCCTCGGTAACGTTCTTCTTTCCGGAATCTATGAGCATGTTGACTGCCCTTGTTATCTCCGCCCTGCCGCCGTAGTTTAAGGCAATGTTGAGCTTAAGGCCGTCGTTCTTTTCCGTAGTGGCAAGAGCAAGCCTTATGCTGTCGGCGGAGTCCTCGGGTATGATGCTCCAGTCTCCCAGTATGTCTATGCGGACGTTGTTCCTGTTGAGCTCGTCCAGCTCTCTTTTTACGAATTTTATCAGCAGCTTGAATATCCCGGACACCTCGTCCGCCGGGCGCTTCCAGTTTTCTGTCGAAAACGCATAAACAGTCAGGTATTCCACGCCGATGTCGCTGGAATGCCTGACTATCCCGCACAGCGCTTCCATGCCCGCAAGGTGCCCCTGCAGCCTTATCTGTCCGCGCTCCTTTGCCCAGCGGCCGTTGCCATCCATTATGATGGCAACATGCCGCGGTATTCTTGTCATATCCAGGTTATACTCCAAATCAAAGCTCCATGAGCTCTTTTTCCTTGTTGGCGACTATCTCGTCAACGTCCTTCATGCACTTGTCGGTAGCCTTCTGGATGTCGTCGAGATCGCTCTTGACGTCGTCCTCGGTAAGCTCGCCGTTCTTCTCGGCCTTCTTGATCTGCTCGTTGGCGTCCCTTCGGCAGTTCCTTACCGCCACCTTGGCCTCCTCGCCCATCTTCTTTATGACCTTCGTGAGCTCTTTTCTGCGCTCCTCGGTAAGGGGCGGGATAACCAGCCTGATGTTCTTTCCGTCGTTGGTGGGATTGATGCCCAGGTTGGAGATCTGAATGGCCTTCTCGATGTTCTTAAGGCTCTTGGGATCGAACGGGATTATGGTGAGGCTCCTGGGATCCGGGACCTGGATGTTAGCCAGGTTCTTAAGCGGTGTGGGCACTCCGTAGTAATCCACGGTCACCTGGTCCAGAAGCGCCGCATTGGCCCTGCCGGCCCTTACGGTATTGAGCTCTTCCTTAAGCACGCTTAAGGTCTTTGTCATTTTTTCCTGATATACTTCATATGCACTTGCCATAAAGACCACCTCCTAATAAACTATCGTACCTATCTCTTCTCCGCTGCAGGCTCTGATGATGGCGTTAGGCTCCTTGAGTCCGAATACGTGTATCTTCATCCCGTTGTCCCTGCACAGAGACGCTGCTGTCGAATCCATTACCTTAAGATCCTTTTCCAGGACCTCGGTATGAGTGATGCTGGAATACTTCCTGGCGTTCGGGTTCTTAGCCGGATCGCTGTCGTAGACCGCGTCCACGTTCTTTGCCAGAAGTATAACGTCCGCCTGTATCTCTATCGCCCTGAGCGCCGCTCCGGTATCCGTGCTGAAGAACGGATGCCCGGTTCCTCCGGTGAAGATCACCACCGTGCCCTCCGAGAGGAGCTTCCTTGCCTCCTCGGTGTTAAAGGGCCTGCACATCTGGGTGACCTCAAAGGCTGCCATCAGCTCGGCGGGGATCCCTGCCTGTCTGAACGCGTCCTTTAAGGCAAGGCCGTTCATGCATGTGGCAAGCATGCCTATCTGGTCTGCGGTGCAGCGGTCCATGCCCTCGGAGGTCCTTCCTCTCCAGAAGTTTCCGCCTCCTACGACTATGCCTACCTCCACTCCCATGGCTCGGAGCTGTCTTACCTCCTCCGCCACCTTGGCAAGCCCGTCGGGGTCTATTCCGGTGCCGTTCTTGGCTATGGCCTCTCCGCTCACCTTAAGGAGCACTCTTTTATATTTAGCTTCCATATCTGTCTCCCAATATGCTTTTACTCTTTCTAATAGAGTATTTTAACACAGAGAGGATATGTTAGCAATTATTTTGCCCTGAAAAACTTGCCGAGCGGCTTTGCAAGCAGAGCCACGACAAGCACGCAGAGCACGGTGTTGGGCAGCATGTAGGTGCCGTTGTAGAGCAGAGAGTATATGAACGGGCTAGTCATGGTCATGCCCATGAACTCCTCAGGCATCCATCTGGCGTATACGGTAAAGCCGCTGACGTAATGGATCAGAAACCTGAAGAAGCAGCCGGCGAACGCTCCTATGCCTGCGGTCTTTTCGGGCTTTTTGCCGAAGAGCCCCGCAAGGCCTACCGCTGCATATGCCACGGAATAGTCAAAGATTATGGATACTATGTCTATGGCGCTTCCTCCCAGGAAATACTTAATGGTGCCGAATACGAAGCCTGCCAGCACGCCCCAGCCCGCGCCCCACTTAAGAGCGAATATCACCAGCGGTATCATCACCAGATCTATGGAGCCTCCGAAGCCTCCGAAATTGAGCCCTATGGGTATCTTGAAATAGCTCAGAGCTATCGCCAGCGCTATGCTTACTCCGGCCTCGGCCAGCATCCTTGTTTTACCTTTCATTTTTTTAATTCCTCCTTTTACAAAAAATAACAGCACCCAAACACGGGTGCTTTGAAAACTTCCTACGCCGGCATTATCCGGATCAGGTCAAAGGGTATGATCTCAGCCTTTCGGCACCCCTGTGTTATTTATCTGCAGACTATTATACTCCGTCCGCCGGATCTGTCAACCGGCCTGTTCGTCAAGATATTTTTCGGCAGAAACCGCTGCTACGGCTCCGTCGGAGACGGCCGTCACGACCTGGCGGAGGCTCTTTACGCGTATGTCTCCCGCGGCGAACACTCCCGGAAGAGACGTGCGCATCTCGCTGTCCGTCTTAATGTAGCCCCTTTCCGTCTCCAGAAGACCTTCGAACAGCGCGGAGTTAGGCTTAAAGCCCACGAAAACGAAGAGCCCGAACTGCCCCGACACCTCCGTGCGCGTGCCGTCCTTTACATTCAGCAGGGTCATGGACTCCATGAAGTCCTCTCCCTTTATCTCCTCTACTGTGGTGTTCCAGAGGAACTCTATCTTCGGCTCCGCAAATGCCTTGTCCTGTATGGACTTTGCGGCCCTGAGGGTATCTCTTCTGTGGATTATGTACACCTTTGAGGCGAACCTGGCAAGGTAGATAGCCTCCTCCACTGCCGCGTCCCCGCCTCCGACGACGTACACGGGAAGGCCGTCGAAGAAAGGACCGTCGCAGGTGGCGCAGTAGGACACTCCGGCGCCTGTAAGCTCGGCCTCGCCCGGGCAGCCTATCCTTGCGGGCTGAGCGCCGGACGCGATTATCACGGAGCGCGCGTAATATTCCGCAGACCCGCAGCTTATGATCTTAGGATCGCAGTCGAGGATGACGTCGGTGACGCTCGCCCTCAGGAACTCCGCCCCAAAGCCCTCGGCCTGGGCCACCATCCTTGCTATGAGGCTGGGACCGGACTCGTTCTCCTCCGCTCCGGGGTAATTTGCTATCTCGGAGGTGGTGACTATCTGTCCGCCCTCGGCATTGCCCTCGATAATGAGCGTGCTGAGCCTGGACCTTCCGGCGTATATGGCAGCGGAGAGCCCCGCGGGGCCTGCTCCGATTATTATCACATCGTAGATCTTTTCCATGTCTTGATCTCCTACATCATTGACCGCTTGATCAGGTAAAGTATAAGTAAATGCACGGGATATATTGCATAGTAGCAGTACTGCAGCGCCCTGCCCTTTATGAAGCCCCGCTCGCCGTTGTACAGGTTTATCGGGATGAAGGCCAGCCCCGCTATCCAGGTGGAAGACAGGAATCCGCAGCCCACCACCGCCTGAAGTATCTTCTGTTCCCGCAGAGCGTACATCATCATTATAAAGCAAAATCCCGTTATCCCGTAGTCCGCCTTAAGCAGCAGCGATACCGCCAGAAGAGCTATAAGCGAAAACAGCATCTTTGGCCTGTCGCTCCTGAAATACTCAACGCACATCATCCCCAGGCAGCCCAGACAGAGCGTAAAGAACACGTTCTGCCCCGAATAGGTCAATTTCATCCTGTTGGCAAGATTAAACGGGATCTCGGAGATGAGCGCAAAAATGAACAGCCTCAGAGCGTACTTCTTCCTGTCCTTAGTGTGCAGGAAGCCCTCCACCAGCAGGAAACAGTAGATAGGGAAAGCAAGCCTTCCTATCCAGCGCATGATGCTGTAGGCGGAATAGCTCTTTGCGCCTATGATGAACAGAGTTTTTGAGAATTTGCCGGAAAGCACAAAAGCAACATGATCTATTATCATACTGACAAGGGCTATGGTCTTAAGCGCGCTTCCGCTGAGGACCTTGTATTTCTGTGGTATTACGCTTTCCTGCATGTTCTTCCTCCGTTTAGATAATTATACTACCGCGGGCCCTCTTATTCAATTGCGACTGAGGCTTGTACAAATATTTGCAGGATGGTATTATTTAATCAGCTAAATGGAGGGAAAGCTATGGCTACAGACAAGATGAACGCCCTTTGCGTGCTGAAGATCCTGGAGGAGTATTCCGACGAGGACCACATAATGACGGCAAAGGACATACAGGAAAAGCTAAAGGCCGTATACGGCATTAGTCCTGACAGAAGGACCATATACGGCGCCGTAAGCGCTCTAACAGACCTCGGCTATGAGATCTCCGCCTTCGAGGAGAACGGCAAGGGCTACTACCTGATGGTAAGAGACCTGGACAAGGCGGACATACGCCTTCTTACGGACGCGGTAACAGCCTTCGAATACATCTCTCAGAAGCAGACCATCGAGCTGGTGGAAAAACTGAAGAATATGCTGTCCGTGCACGAGCGCAGGGCCTGGATTGGCTCCAGCATAATAAGGACAGACAAAAAGTCCACCAACAGCCAGGTCTTCCTTAACATAGAGCTTTTGGAAAAAGCCATCAGCGAAAGAAAAAAGGTGTCCTTTACCTACATGGACTACGGCTACGATAAGAAGCTGACGCCCAGAAGGCCGGAGCCGTACGTTGCGAATCCCTACGCGATGATGGTGGAATCCGAGCACTACTACCTGGTGATGATACTGGACGGCAAGGACAGACCGAGCTTCTACAGGATAGACATGATGCGCGACATACGCATACTGGACGAGACCATCTCCGTATCCAAACGGGACGCCGGGCTGGATTCCATAAACAAGGTGGTCTACGCGCATGCCGGGGATCCGGAGCTTATACGCCTGCGCTGCGACAGGAAGGCACTGAGATACTGTCTGGAACGATTCGGAATTGACATAACTATAATTCCGTCAGACGATGGTTCCACATTCGAGGCGGTCTTCAAGGCGCCACCGGAGGGCATACTCTACTGGGCTCTGCAGCAGATGCAGAGCGTTGAGGTCCTGGCGCCGGCAAGCCTTCGGGAAAAGGTCATAGAAGCCATAGAAAACAACAAGTACAAGGCATGAAAAAAGCCCCCTTTCACCGAAGGGGGCTTCAAGTTTTCCTTTTAGAAGGTTATCGTTCTGGGCGGCTCGGTGAAGGAGCTGAAGGTGGCTACGGCGTTCTCGAACCTGAGGCCGAGGCAGTTGCCGTCCTTCTCGTCGTACATCTTGCGAAGGCCCGGATTAGCCTCAAGCAGAGCGTGCAGAGTCTCGTAGCTGTCGTCCCAGATAAGGTCAGCCTTTATCCTGAGCCACTTTCCGTCTCCGAAACAGCAGATCTCGGACTTCGGGTTGGCCTTGAGCTGCTTTGCTACATCCTTTACCTTGCCGGTCTGGGTGTAGAGCTTGCCGTTTACTACAGCAATGGCTCCGAAAGGCCTTACGCGCGGCTGGTCTCCGTCAACGGTAGCCAGATAGAACACATGATACTTCTTTAAGAATTCGAGTACTTCTTCCATTTTAGTCCTCCTTATCGATAAAATAATACTTGATCTTGACAGTGCTTGGCATTCTTTCAGCCAGGCAGAAGAAAACATGATTCTCAAGCCATCTCAGAGAATCATCATACACCTCTATCTTAGGGGTGGTGACGAAGTAGTACAGAGACGGATCCACGAACTCACCGTTGAACACCTTCTCCGCGTACTCCGGCGGTACAGTCCTCATTCCGTCGTTCTGGATGTAGAAGGACCTTCCGTCCTTGAGCTTAACGGCATAGCGCGCGGAAAGATCGCAGCGTCCGTTTGGCCTGATTATCTGAGAATCCACGGTTCCGCCCATCAGCTCGCCCTCAAGAACGTTTCCGTCAAGATCCTTTCCGGTGACCGTTCCCGTGGGGCAGATTATAAGCTGCCTGCGTCCGTTGATCCTGTCCTGCCCCACCACTATGGGCTTATCAGCAGTGCATTCGACTGTAAAAATATGTTTCATCATTTGCCTCCAAAACACATATTACATACTGTGTTTATTATACAACAAACGGAGGGAGATTGCCAGACATTTGACGAAAAAAGACCGGGGCGCATGCCCCGGTCTTTTGATCTTCTTTTTAGCCCTGCATCTGCTTGGCAACTTCTTCGGCAAAGTTCTCTTCTCTCTTCTGGAGACCCTCGCCTACCTCGAAGCGGATCATCTTGACCACTTCGATAGGCTTGCCTATCTGCTTGGCAACGCTGTCTACGTACTGCTTTACGCTGGTGCCCTTCATCTTTACGAATTCCTGATCCAGCAGGCAGACTTCCTTAAGGCTCTTCTTAAGACGTCCAGCGATCATCTTCTCGATGATGTTGTCCGGCTTGTCCGGAGACTCATTCTTGGTCTGAGCGATGAGCACTTCCTTCTCGTGAGCAAGGTATTCGGGATCGATCTCGGCCTCGCTTACGAACTTCGGTGTCATGGAGCAGACCTGCATGGCAACGTCCTTTCCGCAGGCGGTAACTTCCTCAGCGGTGGCTTCGGTCTTAAGTCCGATGATAACGCCAATCTTTCCGCCCATGTGGGAGTATCCGATGTACTTGACGCCGGGCTCCTGGAGCTTCTCAACGCGGCGGATCTTCATGTTCTCGCCTATCTTTGCGATCTTGGCGGTGAGGACTTCCTGTACGGTACCCTCATCTCCGTACTGCTTGGAAAGCAGGCAGTTCTCGCATTTGATCTCGTTCTCAAGGCCGATCTTCGCGAGCTTCTCTACGAACTCGATGAACTCGGGGCTCTTGGAAACGAAGTCGGACTCGGAGTTGACTTCTATGATGCATGCCTTGGTGTTGTCCTCGTTGAAGGCGAACCTTACGAGACCTTCGGCAGCTATCCTTCCGGACTTCTTGGCTGCCTTTGCAAGACCGTTCTCTCTGAGATAATCCACGGCCTTTTCGATACTGCCTTCGGTGGCCACAAGAGCCTTCTTGCAGTCCATCATTCCGGCACCTGTCATTTCGCGGAGCTCTTTAACAAGAGCAGCTGTAATTTCTGCCATTTCTTCTCTCCTTTGCTGTATTACTCGTTGTCTTCCTCGGCCTTTGCCTCGGCTTCCTCTTCAGCTGAGGGGGCTTCGGTCTCTTCGGCAGCCTCTGCCGGTGCCTCAGCCTCGGTCTCTGCCATGGACTCGCCCTGCTTGCCCTCGATAACGGCGTCGGCCATCTTTCCGGCAATGAGCTTTACGCTTCTGATAGCGTCGTCGTTGGACGGGATGACATAGTCTACGTCATCTGGATCGCAGTTGGTGTCGCACATTCCTACGATAGGAATTCCGAGGATCCTTGCTTCGGATACGGCGATCTTTTCCTTCTTGGGGTCTACTACGAAGATAGCTCCCGGCATGCCGTGCATGTTCTTGATGCCGCCGAGATACTTCTCGAGCTTTTCCGCTTCCTTGTTGAGCTTAACGACTTCCTTCTTTGTAAGAGCATCGAAGGTGCCGTCCTCTTCCATCTTGTTGATCTCGGCAAGTCTCTTGATCCTGGAGGAGATGGTCTTGTAGTTGGTGAGCATTCCGCCCAGCCATCTCTCGTTGATGTAGAACATTCCGCAGCGCTCTGCCTCTTCCTTTACGGCAGCCTGAGCCTGCTTCTTTGTACCTACGAACAGAACGTTCTTGCCCTCAGCGGCGACGGACTTTACGAAATCGTAAGCCTCGTCGATCTTGTGGACTGTCTTGGAGAGGTCGATGATATAGATACCGGTCCTCTCGGTGAAGATGTACGGAGCCATCTTGGGGTTCCATCTTCTTGTCTGGTGACCGAAGTGTACGCCGGCCTCCAGAAGCTGTTTCATGGAAATAACTGACATTTGCTTTACCTCCCGGTTAAACTACCACTCCGGCATTAAGCATTTAAACCTCCGTGTGAGGCACCGTAATGCCATAAAGCCCTGAGTGTGCATAATAAAATCCGCTGCGCTTGGGCGCAACGGATTTATATTACACGAATAACTGTTGGAATGCAAGCACTATTTGCTATTTATTATAGTACTTTTTTGCAAGCCTCTCGGCCTCGTCTTCAGCCGGCTGATCGGGCTTTGGGAAGGGAGCTCTGAGTATGCGCTCGGTCTGTTCCTGCTTTTCCGCCCTTACGGCCTGAAGATAAGGTATCAGTCCCCAGGCTATGAACGCGGCGCCTATCACGACACATGTGAGGAAGTAGCTGAGGTCCGATATGTCGTCAAGACCAACAATGATTATTATCGCGCCTGCCGCGATCTTGGCTATGGTCTTTCCGAGGCTCGGTCTGTTCATTCCCCGTCCCTCTTGTAGCTGATGAAGTCCTCAGCTATCTCCAGCGTGGCAACGCTTATGGGCTTCTCCACCTCGGAGATGGCCAGCATCGGCTTTCCGTCGATGATGTCCCTTGCCCTCTTGGCTGCCATGATGGCGAGCGTGTACTTACTGTCGACCTTAGTCTTGAGCATGTCTATTGACGGATAAAGAAGCATATCAGATACCCTCTCTTTCGTATTTTTCTATGATCGCCTCAGCCTGATCCTCAACGCGCAGATGCTCGGCGTTGATTATCGTCCTGGCGTCGTTTACAGCGGTCTGAAGGTCGTCGTTGACGATGAAATAGCTGTAGTCCTTGATCTTCTTGATCTCATCGATAGTCGTCCTGGTGCGCATGTCTATCTGCGCGGCAGTCTCGGTTCCTCTTGCGATGAGCCTCTTCCTGAGCTCGGACAGCGACGGCGGAAGGACGAATATCAGGATGCTCTTGGGGTAGTTGGCCTTCACCTGCAGAGCCCCCTGCATCTCTATCTCAAGTATCACGTCTTTCCCCGCGTTCAGCTTTTCCAGGACCGGAGCCTTCGGCGTACCGTAACGGTTTCCGTAGATCTCGGCCCATTCCAGAAGACCGCCCTCGTCTATCGTCTTTTGGAACTCCTCGCGGGATACGAAGTAATAGTTTACGCCCTCCACTTCCTTACCGCGCGGAGCCCTCGTTGTCATGGAAACGCTGAGTGCCAAACTGCCGTCCTTAAGCAGCTCGCTGCAAATGGTCCCCTTGCCTGCCCCCGAAGGGCCTGATATGACGAAGAGTCTTCCCTGTCTCATCTCGACCTCTCTACCTCTTTTTTTTCGACAACATAATATACCCCAAGTATCGGCCTGTGTCAACAAAAACTATCTCGGAGGAGTCTGTCCCTTGGAGTTCCTGATCTCGCACATGTCGCCGGCGGATACCACTACCTCGCCTTCGAATTCGCGTATGGTCTTCCAGTAGCCTCCCGGAGGATTGTTAAGGTCTACGCCGTTGTCTATCATCATCTGGCGTACGAGCCTTCCGTCAAGATCTCTTACAGCGTTGAGCTTCTGGTCTATGAACAGGCTCGCGCCGTAGCCAGCGGCCTGGCCCATGCCCATGGACGGCCCTATTACTCTTATGGAACCGATAGCGTGATACTCGGCGGACATGCAGCGTCCGGTCGCCATCAGGTTGTCTACGCCCTTGGCGATGAGGGATCTGAACGGGATCTCGCAGTACTTCCTGGGATCCGTGCGGACCTCCCATGCAAGCGGCCTTACCAGCGGCGTGTACATGTAGTCCTCGGCGTCCTGGGTGGGACGGCAGATGGCGTTCTCTACGGGCTCGTTGGCGTGGATGTGCCTGTGAGCCGTGTGGAAGCCCGGCGTGGGAACGTGGGTATCGTAGAACTCGGTATGCTGATAGATGCCGTCCTCGAACTTCATAGCGGCGCCGAGATCGGTATCCTTGAAGAGATACTCGCCTATTATGTGGCGGCTGTCTCTTACTCCGTTCATGGGAGCGTAAGCCTCAAGCACGGAATTCTCGAATCCCGGAACGTCGTTCTTCAGGAAGTTGTGGAACCAGATCACCTTCCTGTGCTGATCCACGATCTGCCTGGTGAGGTCTTCAACGTCCGTATTGTGGCAGTCGAAGGTATGGGTGGCGTCCAGTGTAACATCCATGCAGGTCTGATCCTGGGACGGCATCGGATATACGATGTTGCCCGGGGAAAGGATCTCGTGCAGGCGGCCTTCCTGATACGCGATATGCTCCTTATAGACGATGAGGCTCCTCTTCTTGGGGTCGTTGGGGTCGAAGTCGGGGTGCTTCCTCCAGGCCGCGTTGGCCTCGTTGTATTCCTTGAGGTTGACATATGCCAGCCTGAAGCCCATGGTAACGGACTGGTTAAGACCGCAGAACTCCGCGTTTCCGGATTCAAGAGGAACATCGGCTGCAAGAGCAAGATCTGCATCTCCGGTGGCGTCTATGAAGACCTTTCCTTCTACCTCTATCTTTCCGCTCTTGGTGTACGCGATGACGCTCTTGATCTTGTTGTCCTCCTTGATGCAGTCCACTACGTGGGTTCCGTAGAGGATGCGGGTACCGGACTGGAGCACCATCTCCTCAAGCATCTGCTTGCCGTACTCGGGCTCTGCAGTGGGGAGATGCGGCTTCATGACAGCATGGCCCTCGGCGTCGAGCCTTTCGAGCCACTCCTTTCCTATGCCCTCGACAACGCCCGCAAGGCCTGTTATGTAACCGTTGGTGCACAGACCGCCCAGGGATTCTCTGAGCTCAAGCAGGATGGCGCGCTTGCCGGATCTTCCGGCAGCGATGGCAGCTGCGCAGCCCGACGGACCGCCGCCGCAGATAACTACGTCGTAATAGAATTTCTTTACTGTCTGCATAAATTCCTCCTTATAATGAATTCAATAAACCGCATGTTAATTAATTGTTTTATAAAAATATTATATGAAATCAGAGCGACTATTTCAATATATTACCATGCACAAAAAAATCGTCATCTTAAGACCCGGCCGGGCATTGGTGACGAACCGATTATTATTGTTTTTCAGATCTTGCGCGCACAAATAAAATAGCATCCACGCGCGGAAGGCGCAAGGATGCTGTTTGAAACGTATGCTGTTTTTGCCATAGATGTGTGCCGTTCTACAGGTCCGGATCCTTCGGATCTATCCAGACAGTCCCGTTATTCGTAAAGATCACCTTCCCCGGCTTTGCCCCGGAGGGCTTCTTTACGAACCTTGCAGGGGCATAATCCACCGGAACGTTCTGGGAGTTCCTGCCCTTGGAGAACCATGCGGCTATCGCCGCCGCGCCGTACATGTCTTCGGGAGAGGGATCCACACCTCCGCACACCAGAAGCGCGTGCGATCCGTGGATGTCCTTGGTGTGGAACCACCAGTCGGTCTTCTGCGCAAGCCTGAAGGTAATGTAGTCGTTCTCGGTGTTGTTTCGCCCTACAAGGACTTCCAGCCCGGAAGGAAGCCTGTATCTCCTTGGGGAAGGCCTGGAAGCCTTGCGCTTCTTCTGCTCCTGGCGTTTCCTTACGAAGCCCTGGGAAGCAAGCTCCTCCCTGAGAGAGTCCAGTTCCTCCGCAGTCCTGCTGCTCTCCGCAAGGGCCTGCACGGACATAAGATAGTCTATGTCCGCCTCGCACTCGGAAAGCTGCGCCTCCTTTTCCTTTTTGGAGGACTTCAGCTTGGCGTACTTTTTATAATATGCCTGGGCGTTCTTTGCGGCAGAGAGCTTCTCGTCAAGTTCTATCACCAGCTCGGAACCGTCATAGTAGCTGACCACCTTTACGGACTTTGCCCCGGGGGCAGCAAGGGAAAGGTTCGCAGTCAGAAGCTCACCCTTGAGCCTGTATATATCGGCCTCGTCGGCCTTCTTTATCTCTTCCAGAAGACGCTGCTTCTTAAGCAGGGCCTTGTCTATGAGCGCGTTTATGTGCCTTGAGAGGTCCTGGCTCTTCTGGATCTGCCTGTTGGTAGCGAGCCTGTGGCTGTAAAAGAAATCCATGGCGCTGCAGGCGGAGCCGAACTCGAGTTCCTTATATGATCCCTCGTACTGCGGCATCCTGAAGATATGGAAGTCCTTAGGGCCTTTATCTTCGGAGATATATACATAAGTTTTTATTCCGTCAACCGATACTTCCGGTATCTCCGGGACCACGGCACCGCTCTCTATGGCAGCCGTTGTCGTCGGACCGTAGCCCTTATCGTTCGAAAGATTCGAGACCGGAGGATATTCGTATATGATTCCGGGCAGTATCTGCCTTACCCTGTTTATGTCTATGGATATCCTCTTGATGCTGTCTATCACCTTGCCGGTCTGAGCGTCCAGAAGCACTATGTTGCTGTGCTTTCCCATGGTCTCTACTATAAGGCGCTTTTCGGCGGAATAGCCCATCTCGTTTATGGTGTCTATGTCCAGCTCGGTTATCCTCTCGCGCCCGTGCTGGCCTGCCCTGCGGATCCTGCCGCCCTGTATGTGCTTCCTTAACAGCATGCAGAAATTAGGCGCGCTCTGGGGGTTCTCAAAATCGAGCTCCGTAAACTGCACCCTGGCGCCCTGGGGAGAGACGTCGAGAAGCAGCTTCTTCCTCCCCTTTTCGGTCCTCAGCTGCATTACTATCTGATCCGCCTCGGGCTGGGTTATCTTTTCTATTTTTGCGCCTTCAAGGCTTCCCTTTATCTCCGACAGCACCGCTGCCGCCATAAATCCGTCGTATGCCATTTCCTGTTATTATCCGCATGTTTTTATGTTATAATACATAAATAATAGCACTAAAGAAAGGATAATTCCATGATAAGATCAATGACAGGCTTCGGCCGCGGAGAATATATCGATGAAAAGCGCAGCGTCATCTGCGAGATAAAGTCCGTAAACCACAGGTTCTGCGAGATCACCGTAAAGCTTCCGAGGCGCTATCAGTTTGCCGAGGAAAAGATAAAAGCTCTCGTAAAGGAGAGCGTACAGCGCGGAAAGATAGAGGTATCCTTCCTCTGCGACGAGCTGACCATGGACGATCAGAAGATAAGGCTCAATACAGATGCCGCAAAGAATTACTACGACAGCCTCATGACCCTCAAAAAGGAGATACCGGGGCTTTCAGGCGAGGTAGACCTTAAGCTCATATCCTCCATGCCGGAAGTGCTGAAGGTGGTCCCTCAGGCAGAAGATGAGGACGAGATATACAAGGCCCTGCTCTCCGCCCTGGATGCGGCACTTGAGCGCTACGACTCCATGCGCGCCGTTGAAGGTGCAAAGCTCGCCGAAGACATACTATTCCGCGGCAAGCTCATAGAAGACACCGTATCTGAGGTAGAGACCCGCGCCCCGCAGCTTCAGGCCGAATACGCTAAGAAGATAAGGGAGCGCATAAGCGAGCTCCTTGAAGGGACTGTCGAGATCCCGGAAGACCGGATAATGCTCGAGGCCGCCGTATTTGCCGACAAGGCAAACATCACCGAAGAGATCGTAAGGCTGAAGAGCCATTGCGCGCAGCTGAGGACCATACTCAAAGGCAAGGAGCCTGCCGGCAAGAAACTGGATTTCCTGGTACAGGAGATGAACCGAGAGTCGAATACCATAGGTTCCAAAGCCAACGACATCACCATAACAGACAAGGTCCTGATCCTGAAAGCCGAGATCGAAAAGATCCGCGAACAGGTCCAGAACCTGGAATAAAAAAGACCGGCCCGCCGCTTTCCCGCAGCGGGCCTTTTATAGTCATGGCTCGTTTACTATTCCGGTAAACAGCGGCAGGCCGTCGGAACCGGTTATCGCGAATGCGAAGGGCCTGTCGACCTTGAACTCTATCGGAAGTGGTCCCATTCCATCAGCTTTTGCTATGATAACAGTAAACGCGGCGGCCTCACAGCCCTCCTCGTCTATTTTAACTCTGGCTGCATGTGTCGCATCGGTCACATGAGCAGATACATTTTTGATTATCCCGCTGAGGTCTGCACCTTCGTGGAATACGCTTTGGATCCCCATTCTGTCCAGGATCTCCACGAGATCCAGCTTGGCGTCAACGTCGAATTTGGGCAGACTCAGGTTTACGTTCTCAGCACTGCCATCCTTTAGATCTGCATCCTTAATGATGTTGATGATCTTCCTATCTGCATTAAGCTGCTCCGGGGTGATACCTTCGTCCGGAAGGATGATCCACATTCCTCCAACTGCAGCGAACGGAATGAAAACAGCTGTAAGATCATCGGCACGAAGCACCCTGTATGATTCGTTCTTGTGCATAAACTGCACGTTTCTGTCCCCGGACACTGCATGGAACACATCATCCGATGTGTCAGCCTTATTGAACTCTTCCATCCATGCGCCTTTGAAATAGACCGTAGAAGCAATCGCTACTACCAGATCCTCCGTAAAATCTTCCAGAGACTCCACATGCTCTTTAAGAAGTCCTCCGGTATGTTCGTTCAGCCAGTCCTTGAACTCCGCGGAAAAGCCCTTGTCTGTCGCTTTGCCGCTGTATGCCGTGGCATAGTAATACATTGCCAGGGCGGCAAGAGTATCCTTATCAAAATCCGGGGTGATCCCATTGATGTCGTTGTTCATCCAAAGAGACGAAGCCAGCTCAGCCGTATAGCTGTCCGCCGCGTAATAGGTCTGCTCCCACAGAGCCTTTGTAACCGTCCTCAGCTCCTCTATGTCCGCAGCGCCTAGCACGTTTAATATCTCCGTCCTGGAATTGCCTCCGCAGCATTCCGCAAGCATGGCAAGAGCGAAATAGATATTGATCGGAGAGCACAGGACGTTCTTTCCGTCCATTCCCTTAAGGTATTCAGCGGACAGTGAAAGATAATGATCCAGCTTCCCGTCATAAGAGGCTGCAAGCAGTTTCTTGGCTTCGCTCTGACTGTTCCATTTTTTCCAGGCTTTCTGAGCTGCCTCGGAATCATAGTTTCCGTTCTTAAAAAAGCTTTCCTCGTTCGGATAAGAGACCGTTGCAGGCAGCTTAAGAGATGACAGCTGGTATCCTCCGGAAGGCTTCGGATCCGCAGCGTTCCCGCTGTTGGTACCTCCCGCTCCGCAGCCGGCAAGTCCCAGGATCATCACCGCGGAAAGCAGTATGCATATCAGTTTTTTCATAAAGACCTCCTGTATTATAAAACCCCTCTGTCTTAACAGACGTAAAACAAGAGGGGCAGGTCTCATTTTTTTATGTAGGCGAGCATTCTTTTTTGTGTGCCGTCTCTTCTGTAGGAATAACAGTTCTCATCTTCCACGGTGCATACCGGACTGATCTCTATGTCCGAAACGCCGAACATCTTTACCAGCTCCGCGTTTATGCCCTTAAGATCTATCATGTATTTCCCGGGCTTTGCGCCTTCGTCTATGTAATCCTCGCACCAGGGGAGCTTCTCTATGAACTCCTCCGCAACGTCACGGGAGACCTCGAAATGGCAGCGCCCTATCCCCGGCCCTATATACACCGAGATATCCTGGGGGCTGCAACCGTAGACTTGGATCATGGTAAGGACCAGGACCGCGGCTATGCCGTCGGCCGTGCCCCTCCACCCGGCATGTGCAAGGCCTATGACGCCCCTTGCGCTGTCCGCCGCATAGATGGGTATGCAGTCTCCGTGGGTGCTGGTGAGAGTGACGTTCTCCAGGTCCGTCACCGCGCCGTCGCAGTCCTCTATCTCTATGTACGAAGTTTTTCCTTCAAGGAAGCCGCGCGTTATCGGGAGCACTCTTACTCCGTGAGTAAGACAGGGACGGATGAGGTACCCGCCCGTCCTTTCGGCCTCTTCTGCCATCTCCTTCCTCCGGACGTCGGAAAGGTCCGGAGCCTGCGTAAGGCCGGCGCATATTCCTTTGTCAGAAAAGATCCTTATATCCATCCCGCCGGAAAATGACACAGAGAACCGTCCCCTATGTCACAGCTTGCCGCCTACTGCCTGTACGGCTTCCGGGGAGAGCTCCTCGCCTATGGGCTTTTCCAGCTCTTCCGGATGCTCAAGAAGGTAGCTTATGAGCTTGAGAGATCTTGCGAAGTAGAAGCCGTCAGCGATCCTCTCATCAAGAGTCATCTGCATGTCTACCACATCGCGTACATGCTCAGCGCCGTCATCCCCGTATACGAGAGCCTTGTGCGCCGTACCTATGGTTCCTACTATGGAGTTCGTCCCGTAGTCGTTCAGATGGTGATACACGGAACCGCACTTGATGCTGCCCAGGTTGGAGAGCAGCACGGACGCGTAGTTGGTATCCCCGTCAGCAAAAGCCTTGGGCATCCTTCCGTGGAACTCCAGCCTTCCGAGTATCTTGAAGATTATGGTCAGGAGCCAGTGAGGTATCTTTGCGAAGATCTCTATCATGTCTCCGATGTCGTTCTTTCCGGAGTTCTCCCTGAGCTCGTGGACCTCTCCGAGTATCTTCTTTGATATTGAATCCAGAGTCATCTCGGGCTTTACGGTAAGGAACATCAGAGATTCCTCGGAGGTGTCCTCAAAGGTCCTCTTTACAACGAAGGCCAGCACTATGTCCTTCCTCTGCCAGAAGCGGTTTCCGGAGATGAAGATGTTGAGCTTGGGTCTCCAGTAGACTGTTTTGGCAACGGCAGTGCATATGGCATGGAAGAGCTTAAGGTTGATGCCTTCTTCTTCGTTGCGCCTTGCCATGTAAGCGTTGAGGTCTGTAATATCAAAGACATCCTGCATGGATACCTCCGCTGCGGCCCTGCTGGGCATGACGTAAGGCAGTATCGTGTGCAGACCGTCGACCTTCTGGATGCGCACCGCATCTCTTCTTTCTTTCCTCATTGCTGATCTCCTTGTATATTATAATTTATTAAGCACAGTAAGGTATTCCTCCGGCGGCTCCTTATGGAACTCCATGTATACGCCCTGCACCGGATGGATGAAACCGAGAGTGCCCGCGTGCAGCATCTGTCCCTTTACCTTAAAGGGCTGCCTTGCGGGCCCGTAGAGCTCGTCTCCGAGAAGAGGCCTGAATATGTGAGCCATGTGGACCCTTATCTGGTGTGTCCTGCCTGTCTCCAGCCTGGCCTCGAACTCGGTAAATTTTTCAAAACGCTTAAGCGTCCTTATATGCGTTACCGCTCTTTTCCCGTCGCTTACGACGGCGTTTCTGAGCCTGTTTTTGGGGTCTCTGCCGATGGGCGCGTCTATGGTGATCTCGTCCTCCTTAAGAGGCCCGAAGCAAACTCCCCTGTAGAGCCTTGTAATGCTGTGCGCCGCGAACTGCTCCGTAAGCCCTCTGTGCGCGGCGTCCGTCTTAGCTACCACAAGAAGGCCAGATGTATCCTTGTCTATCCTGTGCACTATGCCGGGACGCTCCACTCCGTTGATGGAGGACAGCGAGCAGTGCGCAAGCAGCGCGTTCACAAGAGTCCCCGAGAGATTTCCCGCCGCGGGGTGCACTACCATCCCCTTGGGCTTGTTCACCACGAGAAGATCGTCGTCCTCGTAGACTATGTCCAATGGAATGTCCTCCGGCTGCGCCTTGCAGGGTGATGCCGCAGGAACGGTAAGCTCCACCTTCTGGCCGGCCCTGAGGGGCTTCCTCTTTGACATGAAGGGCGCTCCGTCCACCACGAGGCCTCCGCCCTCGATGATCTTCTGAATGAAGCTCCTGGAGCAGTCCTCCATAAGAAGTGAGAGCACCTTATCGGCTCTCTCGCCTCCGTGCTCCTCGTCTATTATGAAGCTATAGCTGCTGCTCTCCTGCATCGTCCTTCTTCCTCTGCGGGGATATCAGAAGCGCTATTATCAGAAGAATGCATCCGACAGTAATGCCGATATCCGCTATGTTGAAAATGTTCAGGAAGGATATGGCCTTTACGTTTATGAAATCCACCACATATCCGTCGAACACCCTTCCTATGAGGTTGCCTGTGCCTCCGCCGACTATCATTGCAAGAGAATAAAGCTCAAGCTTCGGCATCAAGGCGCGTTTTTTGACGGCGTAGATGATAAGCGCCGCTATTACTATGACGGTAAACGCCGAGAGGAGGAACTGCTTTCCGCCGAGTATCCCCCACGCGGCTCCGTCGTTGATTATGTAGGTAATGTCAAAAACGCCCGGTATGACGGGTATGCTCGAATAAAGCTCCATACCGGACGCTACGATGTACTTGGTGATGAGATCAGCCGCTATTATGAGAACTGCTGTTATACAGAAAGGAAGCATCAGAACTTCTTAACGAACTGCGTTGCGTCCTTATCTGCAGAAGAGTCGCCGAAGATATCCTGGTCCATGTTGTCGAAACGGTCCAGCTCGGTCTGAAGTATGGTCTTCAGCCTGCTCCTTATGGAGCTTACCCTCTGAGAAAGCTCGTGCTCCTCGTCCTTAAGGCGGGACACGCTGTCCTGAGCGGCCCTTACGAGCTGATCAGCGTCCAGCTGAGCGTTCTTCATGATTATCTCCGCGCGCTTTTCGGCGCTGGCGGAGATGTCGTTCATAAGCGACTTGGCGGATTCGAGAGTCCTTATGACGGCGCTCTCCTGTGCCTTGTACTCGTCGAGCTTGGCGTTTGCGGCTTCAAGGTCTGCCTTGAACTGGTCCCTCTCAGCGATGAGCTCGTCTACGCTTGCGGTAAGATCGTCCAGAAACTGGTCTACCTGTTCAGCGTTGTAGCCTCTTACTGCCTTGTCGAATACTTTTTCCTGTATCTCCTGAGGTGTGATCATTTTTCCTCCTGTCTACCGGATGACAACCATCAGTAGCCTGTAGATGAATCCTAAAAGTATCATGGTTATCCAGGGCGAAAGATCTATGGGCAGGTTGAGCCTCAGCCTGTAAAGTATCTTGCGCACCGGAAGAAACAGCGGTTCCAGATAAGAACCGAGCTTATAATAAAAACCATACAGCCTGTCCCCCGGCCTTACTATCCAGGACATGATGCACCATACCAGTATGGCAAGGTCGAGCAGCCTGTAAAAGTAATAGAGGGCAAGCCTTATGATGCCGATAAGCATAACTTACGGTCCTCTGCCGGACTATCTCCACATGCTCTTGGAGCTGTCCGGAGCCGCTACCTGCTTGGTGCTGTCCTTGTAGGTAACGTCTACGTTCTCGGGAGCGAACACGAAGATGTTGTTGGTGACCTTCTGGACGTTTCCGTTGAGCGCGTAGGTGGCGCCGGAGAGGAAGTCGAAGATCTTTCTGGCTATATCTGTCTCAAGGTTTTCGAGGTTTATTATGACGGGCTTCTTTGCCTTAAGGCTGTCGACGAGCTTGGGGCACTCTTCAAAGCCGTTTGGCTCTATAACTACCATCTTGAACTGGCTGGTATACTTGTTGCCGCCCATGGTCTGCCTTGTGACCTCGGTGCGGGCTACAGTCTCCATGCGCGGAGCTGCGGGCTTTCTCTCCGCAGCTGCCTTTCTCTCTTCCCTGACGTCCCTTACGTCCTTAACTTCCCTTGCCTCTCTGGAAGGTCTTTCCTTCTTTTCTTCTACGACTTCTTCTTCGTTTTCATCTTCGAGCTCGATACCGACGATGTCCTTGATCTTGTCCATTAAACCCATTTCTTCACCTCTTACCTTTTGCTGTAATCTCTTTCACCGAATATGGCCGTTCCCACCCTTATGTGGGTAGCGCCTTCTTCGATAGCTGTCTCAAAATCGTGGCTCATTCCCATGGAGAGCATGTCCGCCTCCGCAAAGCCGCCGTCCCTGAGCTTTTCGAAAAGCTCCCGGACCTGGCGGAAGTATTTCCTTACATCCTCCGGGTCCTCGGCGTACGGCGCTATCTGCATGAGCCCGCGTATCCTGACGTTCTTAAGTTCCTCCGCTATACTTTCGGCCAGAGGAAGGGTCTCCTCCGCGGAGAGGCCGAACTTGGTCTCCTCGTGCGCCGCGTTCACCTGCAGGAGTATGTCCTTTACCAGTCCTGCCTGCTGCGCGCGCCTGTCTATCTCCTGAGCAAGGTGGAAGCTGTCCACTGAATGTATGACGCTCACCTTGTCTATGACGCTCTTTACCTTGTTGGTCTGGAGATGCCCTATAAGGTGCCACGTAAGCGCGGACCTTACCTGCGGCTGCTTGGATATTATCTCCTGGACCTTGTTCTCTCCTACGTCCGTAATTCCGGCAGCGGCTGCGGCATCTACCTCTTCCGCGCTGTGGAGCTTGCTGACGGCTATCAGAGTTATGTCCGAAGCCTTCCTTCCGCAGCGGGCAGCTGCAGCCTCCATCCGCTCCCTTACGGCCTGTATGTTATTCCTGATATCTGCTTGCATCCTTAAGGACCTCATCGTAAAGGGACACCGCCCCTCCGTCCTGGATCAGTATGCCGTCCGGCATATGCTTTATTATCTCCACTGCCCTGAAGACATAGTTTCCGTCAACTTCCAGCACGTATACTCCGTTGTTCTCGCCGTTGGTGCCTATTGAATCCACCGGGACCAGCAGCCCTTCTGCCACTGAGCTTACCACTGTTCCGCCGAACCATCTGATCTGAGAAAACTTTTCATAATATCTCTTTATCGAGATGATCACCAGGCAGTACTTATCGTCCTCTTTGGACATCTCTACGGTGCCTGCTGCCCGGAATCCGTCCGGGAACTCCACCTCGACGCTCTGTCCGTGAGTGTATTCTATCTTCTCCGCTGTCGGAATCACCGCGGCGACATACCAGACATCGCTTCCGACCATCTTGAAGATGGGTTTGTCACCGTCCACGCTGTCGGGCTTTGATGACTCGGGATCCTTCTTTTCCATCTCGGCGACCTCGGTCGGAACGAGCTCCTCGAACCTTTCGGGATCGAGTACATCCTCCAGGCCGTCCAGGTAATAGCTTACGAAGCCTGTCACCGGGGCCATGATCCCGTCCCTCTGCCCGCCGGAATAAACGTCCGCGACCTTGCTGTACTTTCTGGTCTTGACGCCTTCCTCCACGAAGTAGCTTACGCTGCCGGCTCCTCCGGATGTTACGACGGTCTCGTCACGTATTACTACGCACTCGGCCTTCTGCTGATCCTCCACCCTTGCGTATGTTACAACTGCGTTCTCGTTCCTGGAATCCCTTATATCCGGAAGAATGTAGAGATAAACGTACATTGCGGCAAGCACAAGCACGAATATTATTATCGACAATATTAACAGCCGTCTCTTTTTCTTCTCTTCCATACTGCACATTTTAACAAAAAAATACCAGATGTTCAACATCTAGTATTCAGAAAACACAGTATCTAGTATTTTTTTTTCGTCTTTTGTGAGGCTCTTTTCGGACCTTACGTATTCTTCGAAAAGGTCCGGCCGCCGCTTTTTAGTAAGCCTCAGCGCGTTCTCGTACTGCCACAGATGTATGAGCCTGTGGTTACCTCCCCAGAGCACGTCGGGGACATTGAGCCCCCGGAATTCCCGAGGCTTCGTGTATTGGTCGTACTCCAGGAGCCCGCTGTATATGGACTCGGATACAGCGGCATCCTCGTCCGAAAGACAGCCCGGTATGAGCCTTGCCACACAGTCTATCAGGACCATGGACGCCAGCTCTCCGCCGGTAAGGATGTAGTCCCCTATGGAGACCTCCTCCATGCTCCAGGCGTCAATTATGCGCTGGTCTACGCCCTCGTAGTGCCCGCAGAGTATGAACAGCTCTTCCTCCTTCGACAGTTCACAAGCCAGATCCTTATCCAGCATCCTGCCCCTAGGAGACATGTAGAGGATGCGCTTTCCTTCGGCTCCACAGCCTTTAAGGGCGTCGAAAGCCGGCTGCGGCGTCATTACCATGCCGTAGCCGCCTCCGAAGGGAGCGTCATCCGTCTTGCGGTGTTTGTCGACCGAATAATCTCTTATGTTAACAAGCTCGGTCTTAAGCAGTCCCTTTTCCTTTGCCCTTCCGAGTATGCTGGAATCCAGCACCGGGCCGAACATCTCGGGAAACTGCGTAAGCACTGTTATCTTCATAGGTCCGTTATCCCTTCGGGAAGCCTTACAGTCATCCTGCCGTTTTCCATGTCCACGTCAAGGACGAACTCCTTTACGGCGGGCAGCAGGAAGCTTCCCCCGTCAGCCTTTTCTATCTCGTAGAGATCCTGGGCCGGCCTGGTGATGACGTCTCTTACGGTCCCGACGGCTTTGCCGTCCTCGCCGATCACATTCAGACCTATGAGCCTGTCCACAAGGTACGTGTCTTCTCCGAGATCCGGTTCAACACCTTCGGGAAGGTAGAGCAGCTTTCCCCTGAGGCTCTCCGCGTCGTTCCTGCTCTGCGCGCAGGAAAGCTTGAGCACCACCAGGTTCTTGTCCTGACGGCACTTCTCGACCCTTACGGAATCTCCGCCTTCCACGCAGATCTCCTTAATATCAGAAAAACGCGCCTGCTCCAGATACGGGTAAACGCGTATTTCTCCCTTGATGCCTACAGGGGCAGTCACCTGCCCCAGTTTTATTCTTTCCATCAAGAGATGATCTCCACTACTACTTTCTTGTCCTGCTTCTGGGACGCGGCCTTAACGACGGTGCGCAGAGCCTTGGCTATGCGGCCCTGACGGCCTATCACCTTGCCTACGTCTTCCGGCGCCACCCTAAGCTCTATCACGACTGCGCCGTCCTTCTCACCGGCCTCGGCAACTGCTACCTGATCCGGCTTGGTGACCAGCGCCTTCGCAATGGTCTCAACTAAACTAAGCATCTTGTCCTCCGGTATCACTACTCGATGATGCCGGCCTTCTTCAGAAGTGCTCTTGCAGTATCTGTGGGCTGAGCTCCGTTAGCGAGCCACTTCTTTGCTTCCTCAGCGTCTATCTTGATGGTGGCGGGGTCTGTGAGCGGATCGTAGGTGCCGATCTCAGCTATGCACTTGCCGTCCCTGGTAACTCTGGCGTCTGCCACTACTACTCTGTAAAAGGGCTTCTTGTGAGCTCCCATCCTCTTAAGTCTGATCTTAACCATTTTTTCCTCCTGTGATCTTTGACTATTCTCATCGGGGCATTCCCTGCCCCGTTTTTAACTGTTCTATCTTCCGAATCTCTTTCCGAATCCGCCGTACTTTCCGAACTTGCCCCTGTTGAACTGCTTCAGCATCTTCTTGGACTCCTCGTACTTTTTGATGAGCTGGTTCACCTGGGTGACGGTAGTTCCGGCGCCTGCGGCTATGCGCTTTCTTCTGCTGGCATTGAGAAGAGACGGATCCTTCCTCTCGGCCTTAGTCATGGACTGCATTATGGCCTCCATACGCTTAAACTCCCTCTCGCCTGCATCCAGCTGGTCGTCCGAGACCTTGCCTCCTCCGGGTATCATGTCCAGGACCTTGCCCAGTCCGCCCATGTTCCTAATCTGGGAGATCTGATCCATGAAGTCGTCCAGCGTGAACTGGTTCTTTGCAAGGCGCTTCTCAAGTTCCGCGGCCTTCTCCAGATCCGCCGATTCCTGGGCCTTTTCTATCAGGGTGAGCACGTCTCCCATGCCCAGGATCCTTCCGGCCATCCTGTCCGGATAGAAGACCTCAAGCGCGTCGAGCTTTTCGCCCGTACCCATGAACTTGATGGGTCTTCCCGTGACTTCCTTTACGGACAGAGCCGCGCCGCCTCTGGTATCGCCGTCCAGCTTGGTCATCACTATGCCGTCTATGCCGAGCTGTTCGTGGAAGGTCTGGGCTACGTTCACGGCGTCCTGACCTGTCATTGCATCCACCACCAGGAGTATCTCGTGAGGCTTTACCTCTTTCCTGATGCTCTTCAGCTCGTCCATCAGAGCCTCGTCTATGTGCAGACGTCCGGCGGTATCGACGATGAGTATGTTAAGGCCCTTGCGCTCCGCTTCCTTCTTGGCGGCCACCGCTATCGCGGCTGCGTTGCGGTTGTTCCTGTCAGTATAAACGGGGACTCCCACCTGGGCGCCTACTATCTCCAGCTGGTCTATGGCAGCAGGCCTGTAGATATCGCAGGCTGCAAGCATGGGCTTCTTTCCTTCCTTCATGAGGTAGGCAGCCAGCTTTGCGGCCGTGGTAGTCTTACCTGTTCCCTGAAGACCTACCAGCATTATGGTAGTAAAACCGCTCGGGCTGTAGGTGAGCTTGGTGCTGCTTCCGCCGAGGAGCTGAGTAAGCTCTTCGTTTACTATCTTTACGACCTGCTGAGCAGGTGTGAGGCTCTTGAGCACGTCCTCTCCCAGGGCCTTCTCCTTTACGGCAGCAACGAAGTCCTTGACTACCTTGTAGTTGACGTCCGCCTCAAGAAGCGCAAAGCGCACTTCCTTCATGGCTTCGTTTATGTCTGCCTCCGAGACGACGCCCTTGCCGCGGAGCTTCTTGAACGCTATGTTCAGTTTATCGCTTAAGGATTCAAATGCCATTTTCTTTCTTCCACCTTGCTACGAGACCGAGCTTCTCCTCGTATCTGATAAGCGCCTTCTCCGCCCTCTTCAGCCCCTCGGACACAGCCTGCTTGCTTATGCCCTCGGCTTCCGCTATCTCCGTGAGCGAGCAGTTCTCGTTGTGGTACAACTCGGTAAAGCGCTGCTGCTTTTCGGAAAGGAGCGGGCCGTAGAAATCGTATAAAACGCTGATCTCAAATGAATCTGTCTGCATAACGCAAGATATTATAACACAAAAAGACAGGGTGTCAAGCAAAAACATTGACAGGTCTGCAATTCAATTATTCTGATATTCCGTGAGCACGGCAATGCTTTTTTCGGGCATGGGTCCTCGGCGGTGTCACTGCAGACGGATCTTCGCATCTGCCTTTGGCGCGCGCGCAAGATCAGCTGCGGATCTACAGTCGATCCTTGCCTTCTTGCGCTAAGCCGGACCGTCCCGGCTTACGCGTCGGCATATGCTCAGATCCGGCAGTGACGATACCGAATGCGGAAGCCCTCAAAAGCACTGCCGTGCTCACGAGACTTCATAATAAGGAGTTATAGACCTGTCATTATTCCTGTTTGAGATCTGCCGTTTATATGTTTTAAGCATAAAAAAAACGGAGCGGGATGGCCCGCTCCGTTGGCAGTCGGCGCTTATTACAGCGGCAGGAAGAACTTCACGAGGAAGATGACGGAGAGTATGTACGTGAGTACGGAGATCTCCTTTGCCTTGCCGGTGCAGAGCTTGATGACAGTGTAGCAGATGAGAGCCAGGCCTATGCCGTGTCCGATGGAGCCGGAGATGGGCATCGCAAGGAGCATTACCGCTACGGGGAGCATCTGGGAGATGTCGCTGAAGTCTATCTTCTTGAGATTCGCCAGCATCAGTATTCCTACGTAGATGAGAGCGGAGGATGTGGCTGCCGGCGGGATGATCGCGGCTATGGGAGCAATGAACATGCAGAGCAGGAACATTATCGCCGTGGTGACAGCGGTAAGTCCGGTGCGGCCGCCTGCCTCAACTCCGGAAGCGGACTCGATGAAGGTGGTTACCGTGGAGGTACCGGTGAGGGAGCCTGCTACGGTGCCTATGGCGTCGGAGAGCAGAGCTTCCTTCATCTGAGGCATGTTGCCTTCCTTGTCCAGCATTCCAGCGCGGTCAGCTGTTCCTACCAGAGTTCCGATGGTATCGAACATGTCTATGATGCAGAACGTTATAACAATCGTTATTACCGTGAACCAGCCGATCTGAGCGAAGCCCGAGAAGTCGAGCTTAAACAGCGTCGTCTTTGCCATGTCGGCAAACGGCGGCAGGAAGGACGCTTTGGCAAGGCCTGCGAACGGGTTGGTGCCCAGGAATATGGCCTGGCCAGCCCAGTTGACTACGGAGGCGATTATCATTCCGATAAGCACGGCGCCCTTCACCTTCTTGTGGGACAGAGCTACTATCACGAATACGCCTACGAACATGGTCACTACGGTGAGGACCATGGTCTGGTAGCCGGAGCCCATGGCGGTCTTGGCAGAACCGGAAGTGAGCGCGCCGAAGAAGTCTCTCATTGCGTAGAACGGTCCGCCTGTCTCGGAGTAGACGCCGGCGTTGGAGCCGAAGCCTATGTTCATGAGCATGAGGCCGATCGCAGGTCCGATGCCCAGGCGTACTCCCAGAGGAATAGCCTCAACGATCTTCTCTCTGACGTTGAAGATAGAGAGGACGAGGAAGATGACGCCTTCCAAGAGTATCAGCACCAGGGCCGACTGGAAGGACTGCAGGTAGGTCATTCCGGTAATGGCGGCGAAATTGGCCACTACTACGGCGAAGAACGAGTTCAGTCCCATGCCGGGCGCCATGGCGAACGGCTTGTTTGCAAGGAATGCCATGCAGAGAGTACCTATCGCCGAAGCGATGCAGGTGGCAAGGAAGACTCCGTTCCAGAGATCCTGGCCCTCGGCCCCGAACCCTGTAAGAAGGTTGGGGTTCAGAGCCACGATGTAGGCCATGGTCATGAAGGTCGTAAGACCAGCGATGATCTCTGTCCTGACCGTGGTCTTGTTTTCTTTCAGCTTGAAGAACTTTTCCATGATCTTTTTGCTTCTCCTTTGAACTTATATGATGATTGCAATAAAAACCGTTATCATTCCTTGACGCTTCCGTCCGCGTTGAACAGCGGGAGAGGCTCAAGATACTTTATGTCCGGCCTGTTTGCGGCGTCGCCCTCGGCAAGGACCGCTATCCTGCCCGCGACCGTGCCTCCGGCCATCTCTACAAGGTGTTCCATGGCTGCAAGAGAACCGCCTGTGGAGATGACGTCATCCATAAGTAGTATCCTCTTGCCCTTTATGAGCTCCGCGTCATCTCTTCCGAGGTATAGCTTCTGCACGCCGTTGGTGGTTATAGACTTATCCTCCACGTGGATGGGATCCGGCATGTAGTTCTTGGGGCCCTTGCGGGCTATGAAATACTTCTTTGCCTTGGACTGTCGCGCCATCTCGTGGATGAGAGGGATGCTCTTGGCCTCCGCGGTGAGCATGTAGTCGTAGCTGTCCTTAGGGACGAGCATTAAGAGCTCTCTTGCGCAGGCTACGGTTATCTCCGCGTCTCCGAAGCATATGAAGGCCGCTATGTAGAGGTCATCCGTGATCCTGCAGATCGGAAGCTCCCTCTTAAGGCCGGCTATTTTCATGGAATAAGTCATGACAACTCTCCTTTCATCAATTGGAATACGTTATATATGTTACCATATTTTGCGTAAAAATGGTTGAAAATGTTAAAAAAAATGCTATATCCTGTGTATTGCTCCAACGGGACATATCTCCACGCAGTTTCCGCACTGCCTGCACAGGTTAGGATCTATGGAATACGGGACGCCGTCGGACCTTATGCAGTCCGCGGGACATACATAGAGGCATTTGCCGCAGCCTGTGCACGGGCCTGTCACAGCGAACTCCTCGTCTGCATAATATTGTATTATGTTAATTTTATCGTTTTCCATCACGTTAAGATTTTACTACTCCCCTGCCCGTTTGTGAAGTATAATATATGCATGTTCAACGGTCTGCACTACAACTCAATATCCGCATATCTTAAGGAGCGCTTCGGCTGCAGGGTGGTAAAGCTCGCCCTGGACGGCGGTTTCACCTGCCCCAACAGGGACGGGACTAAAGGCTTAGGGGGCTGCACGTTCTGCTCGGACAGCGGTTCCGGAGACTTTGCCGGGACTATCGAACAGCAGCTTGCTTCAGTCTCCCGGAAATGGAACCGCAGCGAGTCTTCGCTTTCCGCGGCGGCTGCGGATAAGGAAGACCCCGACCTTAAATACATCGCCTATTTCCAAAGCCACACTAATACCTACGCCTCCCCGGAGCGCCTGAGGGCCATTTGGGACGAAGCGCTGGCTCATGGAAACGTTGTCGGCCTTGCGATAGCGACGCGCCCGGACTGTCTGGGGCCGGAGGTACTGGACCTGCTTGAGGAATACAACGAAAAGACCTTCCTGTGGGTGGAGCTTGGGCTTCAGACCGCAAGCGACGATACCGCCGAAAAGTTCCACAGATGCTCAAAAACGGCCGAATTCACGGATGCGGCGTATCATTTATCCTCTCTCGGGATAAAATGCGTTATACACCTTATTTTGGGCCTTCCTGGCGAAGATAAAGCGCAGTTCCTAAGTACCGCGGAATACGTAAGGAGCCTTTCGCCCTTCGGGATCAAGATACACATGCTGCACCTTATGGAAGGCACCGCCATGGGAGAAGAATACCGGCGCGCGCCCTTCCCTCTGCTTACCATGGAAGAGTACGTCTCCTGCGTGTGCGACATCCTGGAGATACTTCCGCAAAGCGTAACGATCCACCGACTTACGGGCGACGCTCCGCAGGACAAGCTGATAGCCCCGGACTGGACCCGCAACAAGCACGCCGTTCTTAACGCCATCCAGCAGGAGTTCAAACGCCGCTGCAGCTTCCAGGGCTGCAAGGTTTGAAAACACCTGCGCGTTTTGATATAATCTAAAAGCCGGCCGCAGGGCCGGACAAAACCATAAGGAGATAAATAATGGATAATCCTAAGATCGAGATTATAGTAAAGGACTACGGCACCATGAAGGCCGAGCTCTACCCGGAAACGGCGCCCATCACCGTGGCCAACTTCCTCAAGCTCATAGAAGAAAAGTTCTTCGACGGGCTCATCTTCCACAGAGTCATACCCGGATTCATGATCCAGGGCGGCGGCTTTACCGAGGACTTCCGCCAGAAGCACGCGGACTCCATAAAGGGTGAGTTCGAAGCAAACGGAGTAAAGAACGACCTTAAGCACACAAGAGGCGTCCTCTCCATGGCAAGGACAAACGTGCCTGATTCCGCGTCCTCGCAGTTCTTCGTAATGCACAGGGACGCCCCTCACCTCGACAGGCAGTACGCGGCCTTCGGAAAGCTCACCGACGGCTTCGATGTCCTTGACGACATTGCAGCTACCCGCACAGGCACCAGAGGCTTCTACATGCAGGACGTGCCGGTAAAGAACGTCGTGATAGAGACGATAAAGCTCGCAGAGGAATAGACCTTAAGCTTCTGTAATATCGCTTATCTTTTTCCGGATCGCAAGCAGATCCGGATTTTTTTCGCCGAAGCAGCGCGCCATCTCCACCTCTATCTCCTCGTATATCGCCAAAGCCTCATCCCTTCGGCCCTGCGCCGCAGCAAGGTCTCCCAGAGCCTCCTTGGACCTGAAGGTCTGACGGTTGCCTGTTCCGTTGAAACGAGTGTCAAGCTCCACGGCACGTTCGAGAGCTTCTTTTGCACCTTCGTAGTCCCCGAGGAACATGCGGCATTTCCCTATGTCCCTGAGCGAGCAGCCGCTGTTGGCGTTGTCCCCGCCTGTCATCTCAGTATAGAACGCCAGGCTCTTCTCCGCGTATTCCAGGCCCTTCTCGTAATCTCCCATGGCCTGATACATCTCGCCCGTCTCAAGGAGAGCGTTCCCCATGTATCCGCGCTTCCTGTCCTTCTCAAGGCAGATGCGTATGGACTCCTCAAAGCACTTCCCGGACTTTTCGAACTGTCCGGACAGGTACGCACAGCGCCCGACCTTCTGATATGCGTTAGCCAGCTGGAACCAGTCCTCCGCGGGAGAGTCTTCCCGTATGGCCTTTTTCTGACATTCAAGGCCCTCCTCGTAATACGGCGCGGCGCTGAAGTCGTCCCCGCTGTTGTGGTAGCATCCTCCGAGGTTGGTAGCCGCTATGCCTATCTTCCTGAGATCATCCGGGAAGGTCTTCCTGGTATAATCCAGGAACCTGTGTCCTGTCTCTATGGACAGCCGGTAATGACCGCATATCCACGCGTTGGTCTCAAGATAGCTGAACTCCTCCCAAAGCTCCGGGATCGGATCGAAATAATGATTAAGTATGCAGGCGTAATAAGGCCACAGACGTGTCCGCTCTTCCTTGTCGCAGAACCAGAGCGTGCCTACTTCCCTCCAGAGCCCCGCTATGTACTCCCTGCAGGACTCCACCGTGGGATGCAGCTTCTCCCTTACCACGTCCGCCACTACAGGATGCATGCTGAGTATGTCGGTGTCTTCATCAAAAAACAGCCAGCTGTGGGCCTTCAGCTCGTTGACCGCGTCGAAGGAATCCAGGCCGCAGATGTCGCCGAAAAGCCTGATGTCTATACCCGTATAAGGCACCATCGTCATGTACAGGAGAAGCTTTTCGCACTCGGGGGAAAGGCCGGAGAGCTCGAACAGTCTGGAGATGTTATCGAATGCGGATCCGGAGCCTGCCGCGCCGTCCCTGCGCACGTCCTCCCTGAGCCTGGTATTCACACCGCTCTTCTTAAGGAGCTCCAGCATCTCCTTGGGCCTGCGGAAGCTGACGCGCATCTGCCTCGCGATAAGTTCTACGGTTATGGTATGGCAGCCCACCAGACGTATCATCTCGTCTACTACAGGCTGATCTTCCGGTTTTATCGGCTTGCCGTACGCAGAGGCAAAAAGCCTGCGGACCTCGTCGAAGTCCGCGATAGGACCTATCTTAAGGGTACTGTGTTCCCAGTGATCGTTCCTTGTAGTAACCAAAAGATGGCAAGGCAGATTGGCGAGCTCTTCAAAATACGGATCCTCATCAACATCATAATTATCCAGGATGAAGAGCGTCCTCTCGGACGTTATCTTCCTCAGTACATCCATCTTCCTGCGGAAATACTGCTCCTGGCTCTCGCTCTCCGCATCCTGCGGCGGAAGGTTCTCTATCATTACGGCATCGCTCGTGATAAGGTCCAGGATGCTTCCCTCGTAACCCAAAAATACCACGGTATCGTAGCTGCCGCGATGCTCCTTGGCGTAGGACTTGGCTATCTCGGACTTGCCCATTCCGCCCATTCCCTGAAGGAACAGGACCTTTTCCTCCGGAAGCCTCTTTGCTATCTCCGCAAGCTCAGCATCTCTTCCGAGGAAGACCGGCCTAGGCCAGACCATGCGCTCTTTTAATTCATACCTGCGGCTGTTCCTCGGGGCTTCATCGCTGTCTATGTTCCTTATCCTCTGTATTAGCTCGGAGACCCTGGCCTCAAGAGGCGGTGTAGAAGCATCCAGCCAGTGGAACGGACCGAGATGATACCTCATGAACTTGGAGAGCTCCGCGCTGTCCAGCTTGAACGGGATTATGTAAGAACAGGTATTTGTCGCTTCGTTGAGCTCGTTCCTGCACTGCGGCGACTGTATGGAGTGCTCGCCGACGATAATAAGGAATATGTCCGCTCTGGCAAGGGTGTCCATGATGGCTTCCGGCCAGCTCACCTCATTTATGTCGCGCGGAGCTATCCAGCAGCGTATCCCGGCCTCCTCCAGCCTATGGCAGATCAGCTGCGCTACAGGCGTATCCTTTGTTGAATAAGAAATAAAAACAAGATGTTCTTTTTTCTGTTCCATGATTTATCTCTCCGGACTTAAAGCCCGGTCCTACAGATCTCTTGCTATGGTATATGCGTTCTTTACGGCTGTCATTATGTTGCCTCCGCCGGCGCAGTCCCCTATCATGTGGAACTGCGGCGCGCAGTCCGCGAACGCAAGAGCCGCGTCCGTCAGCGGTCTTTGTCCGGCCGCAACGATGACGGTATCCGCCTCTATGAACTTCTCCTCTCCGCCGCTTTCGTAGTACAGTCCTTCTTCTGTTATCTTCTTTGCGACGGAATTGAATCTCACTTCCATGTTCCTGGCCCTCAGCTCGCGGCTTACTATCTTGCCCTGGAACATCATCCCTGCGGCGTTGATCTTGCCGCCCATCTCTATCACTTCGGTCTTAATGCCCAGCATGCCCAGATAGATGGACAGCTCGCAGCCTACCAGGCCGCCGCCTATTATGGCCGCCTTCCTTCCGAGCTTGTCCGGATGCCCAAAGGCGTACTGGCCTGTTACCACGTTCCTGCCGTCTATGCCGGGGATCGGGGGTATCAGAGGCCTGGTACCGACACAGGCAAGGATAACATCCGGCTTCGTCTCTTTGAAAAGCTCCGGATCGGCTTCCGTTCCGAGAAGCACTTTAACACCTGCCTTCTCCAGACTTCGTATCTGAAGATCCAGATACCTTCTGAAGCGCTTCTTGAAGGGCACGTTCTCCTCGCAGTGTATGTTGCCGCCGAGGAAAGCGTTCTTCTCGTACAGCGTTACGCTGTGGCCGCACTGTGCAGCCGTCAGCGCGGCCTGGATGCCGGCTATACCTCCTCCAACCACCGCCACGTTCTTCTTTATCTTCGCCTCCATGGGACCGGAGAATTCCGCCTCCCGCCCTGTCTCTGGATTGATGGCACAGACTATCTTATTCATCGTCATGAGGTTGGACCAGCATCCCATGCATCTCATGCACATGCGGATATCCTCGTCTCTTCCCTCTCTTGCCTTGTTCGGAAGGTCGGGATCGCACATCAGAGCCCTGCCGCAGTTGATGATGTCCACCTTGCCGGAGGCTATATATTCTTCCATAAGCGCCGGATCGGCCACCCCGCCTACGGTGCCCACCAGCGAGTGCTTCATCTCCTTTTTTATGGCAGCGGCATATTTCAGCAGAGGACCGTCCTCATCGAAGATCCCGGGAGATCCGAGAAGCCACTCGTCATTGGACAGATCTCCGTGAACGCCTGCAGATACGTGAATTATGTCCGCGTGCCCGTCCAGAGCCTTGGCATATTCGATGCCGCCCTCCATTCCGTAGCCCTGGCTGAGCTCGGTGCCGCTGATCCTGAACTCGACAGGGAAATTGCGGCCGCAAAGAGCGTGTATCCTGTCGCAGATCTCTACTGCAAATCTGGCGCGTTTAGCAGCGCTGCCGCCCCATTCATCCGTGCGTGTGTTGGTGTATTCGCTGAAGAACTGCTGCGGCAGCCAGCCGTGGGCGCCGTGTATCGTGACCATGTCGAAGCCCTTGGACTTGGCGTTGAGCGCAGCTCTGGCAAAGGCGTCAAGTATCTCTTCTATCTCCTGCGGGGTATATGCTCTTATCTGCCTTCCGCTCGCAATGCCGTCCGACGGACCCAGCCCCGAAGTGGCATAGCGCCCGTAATGGACCAGCTCTACTGAAGCTGCCGCTCCGTGCCTCCTGATCATATCCGCCATGTTTGCAAGGTCTATGAGGGTAGCCTGGTCGAACATGTCCATATGGACGCCGCCCCTTGTTCCTCTGGGGATGTCCACATGGCATTCCCCGACGCATACGCATGCAGCGCCGCCTCTTGCTCTTCTTGCATAGAATTCTGCGGCATTCTCACCTGCAGTATGGTCGCTGCGGATGAAAAAACCGCTCATCGGAGTCTCGAATATCCTGTTTCTGAACAGCACGTTCCCCACCTTTACCGGGGAAAACAGATACGGGTATTTAAGCATGGCATTCTCCTTTCCTGCGAAAGTCCCTTTTGTGTATATTTTATCACTACGCCGGGCAGATGGCTATCTGTCTTTTGTTTCTGAAAATCAAAAGTCCGATGCGATGCATCGGACTTTTTGGTGCCCAGTCTCGGAATTGAACCAAGGACACGTAAATTTTCAGTCTACTGCTCTACCGACTGAGCTAACTGGGCAAATGGTGGGCCCTCAGGGACTTGAACCCGGGACCTGCCGGTTATGAGCCGGACGCTCTGACCAACTGAGCTAAGGGCCCCCACTAAAGGTATTCTGTTGGTCGGGGTGACACGATTCGAACGTGCGGCCCTCTGCTCCCAAAGCAGATGCGCTACCAAGCTGCGCTACACCCCGACACTTTATGGCAAGGGGCACATGCGTCATGCCATTACCAACCGAACATTCGATATTCTACAGTATCACATAACTTTTGTCAACAGGATTTTTATCGTAGAATCTTATTACCAGTCCGTCCTCTCCGCGGGAGCCCTCTCCGGTAAAATGGCTGCCCCCGAGATAGTCCGCCAGGGCCTCTGAATCCGTGATGAATGTGGGCACGGTCTTAAAGGGCGCGGGCATGGCGCCGTCCGTGAACCAGCCGTTGTTCTCCACGTATATGCGGCAGGCCGTGCCGGTATAGTCCTTTCCGGTGAGCATGTACCTTGCGGACATGTGGCGCACCTGCGAAAGATTCATCACCTGTGTGTCCACACCGCAGGGCTCTACTATGCCGCTGAAGATCTTACCGGACACACTGCCTCCGAACGGTATCATCTTAACCGTCCCGTTCTTTCCTTCAAACCCTGTTATGCGGTCCTCGAAGAGATCTATCTTTATCTCAAGAATAAGGTTTTTTTCAGACATTTTATCATCCTTTCCCCAGCAATCGCCTTATCCGGCCCAGGAGCGACAGCTTCCCGGGCTTTTTTCTACTGCCGGAATCCGGTCTTTTGAGCAGGCTGAGAGGATCCTTAGACTGCCTGAGCTTCCTGACGAAGTCCTCCAGCCATTCCATGTCGCCGTCCTTCAGGATCTCATCGCTGTATGAAGCCTCGTGCGCCAGCATGTTTCTTGCCCAGCGCAGATGCTTGAGCATCCTGTGATCCTGCCAGATGCCTGCAAGGCGGCTCCCGGCCTTCGCGCTCTGCGGCAATTGCTCAAGCCTTCGTATGTACTCCGAGACCCCGTCGGCAGTACCGAACCTATCCTTTATGCTGACGTCAACGGACTTGTACAGTTCCATGAAAGCTATATTCTGTTTTTCAGTTTTTCTTGCAGATGCCATGCCAACTCACAGTTTGAAGATCATTTTCATAACGCTGATAGATTATACCATAGATGAGTCCAAGTCACAAATATCAGATGAAATGCCCCACGCCGTACGATCAGCCGCATAGAATGTGTCCCACTAACCAAATAGTATAACCTATGAGACACAATAATTGTGAAAAAAGGGTCCATTTTGTGTCTCAATTAATTGGTTCAAGGCTCGATGAGACGCATTTTTTGCAAAAAAACAGGTCGATACGTGTCCCAATCGATCAAACAAATACCGTTCGGGACACCTATATCGATCAATTACGCAAAAAGACGCGTCAAATGGCGCGACTTTCGTGGCAGGGGCAGAAGGACGCATCCTTGCTGCACAACAAAACAGACGCCTAAGGCGTCTGTTTTTCTGTGGCAGGGGCAGAAGGACTTGAACCCTCGGCACGCGGTTTTGGAGACCGCTGCTCTACCAACTGAGCTATACCCCTAAAATATATGGCGGGAAAGGAGGGATTCGAACCCTCGCAGGCCTTACGACCTCTAACGGTTTAGCAAACCGTCCTCTTCAGCCACTTGAGTACTTCCCCAAATGCCCTCGTATAATGGTGTGGCGGAGAGGGTGGGATTCGAACCCACGGCCCCTTTCGGAGTCACTGGTTTTCAAGACCAGCTCCATAAACCGCTCGGACACCTCTCCGAAAATGGTATCAAATTGGTGACCCATCCGAGACTCG